>NZ_PTRL01000001.1:0-896395 GCF_002966005.1 Escherichia sp. MOD1-EC5433
GAATTTGCCTGGCGGCCGTAGCGCGGTGGTCCCACCTGACCCCATGCCGAACTCAGAAGTGAAACGCCGTAGCGCCGATGGTAGTGTGGGGTCTCCCCATGCGAGAGTAGGGAACTGCCAGGCATCAGATAAAGCGAAAGGCCATCCGGAAGGATGGCCTTTTTGCGTTGCTGGTGCGGAATAAATGCCGGATGCGACGCTGGCGCGTCTTATCCGTCCTACGCAGAGTTACGGTAGGGGGCAACAGCGCATTATTCCCCCACATACGCCAGATTCAGCAACGGATACGGTTTCCCCAAATCGTCCACCTCAGAGCGTCCTGTAACCTTAAACCCCATCTTCTTATAGAACCCAACCGCCTGCGTATTTTGCTCATTAACGTTGGTTGTCAGTTCCGGTGCCATTGAGAGCGCATGTTTCACCAGCATTCGACCCACGCCAGCGCCACGCACATAAGGATCGATAAACAGCGCATCCATATGCTGCCCGCTTAGCAACATAAACCCAACCGGCCGATCCCGCTCATTAACCGCGACCCACAATGGCGCTTCCGGCAGAAACGAACGTACCAGCTCTTCCAGTTCAGCCCGATACTCTGCTGATAAAAAATCATGGGTGGCATCGACAGAACGACACCAAATCGCAACCAACTCTTCCCCTTCCTCATGCCGTGAGCGGCGAATACTAATAACCATTTTCTCTCCTTTTATTGGTGCTTATATCCTAACGCAATCTTTTCCTTGAAACTTTCTCACCTTCAACATGCAGGCTCGACATTGGCAAATTTTCTGGTTATCTTCAGCTATCTGGATGTCTAAACGTATAAGCGTATATAAAGAGGTAATCAGGTTATGCCGATTCGTGTGCCGGACGAGCTGCCCGCCGTCAATTTCTTGCGTGAAGAAAACGTCTTTGTGATGACAACTTCTCGCGCGTCTGGTCAGGAAATTCGTCCGCTTAAGGTTCTGATCCTTAACCTGATGCCGAAGAAGATCGAAACTGAAAATCAGTTTCTGCGTCTGCTTTCAAACTCGCCCTTACAGGTCGATATTCAGCTGTTGCGCATCGATTCCCGCGAGTCGCGCAACACGCCCGCAGAGCATCTGAACAACTTCTACTGCAACTTTGAAGACATTCAGGAGCAGAACTTCGATGGTCTGATTGTAACTGGCGCGCCACTGGGTCTGGTGGAGTTTAATGACGTCGCTTACTGGCCGCAGATCAAACAGGTGCTGGAGTGGTCGAAAGATCACGTCACCTCAACGCTGTTTGTCTGTTGGGCGGTTCAGGCCGCACTCAATATTCTTTACGGCATTCCTAAGCAAACTCGCACGGACAAACTCTCTGGCGTTTACGAGCATCACATTCTCCATCCTCATGCGCTTCTGACGCGTGGCTTTGATGATTCATTCCTGGCACCGCATTCGCGCTATGCTGACTTTCCGGCAGCGTTGATTCGTGATTACACAGATCTGGAAATTCTGGCAGAGACGGAAGAAGGGGACGCATATCTGTTTGCCAGCAAAGATAAGCGTATTGCCTTTGTAACGGGGCATCCGGAATACGATGCGCAAACGCTGGCGCAGGAATATTTCCGTGATGTTGAAGCCGGGCTAAACCCGGATGTACCGTATAACTATTTCCCGCACAACGATCCGCAAAACAAACCGCGAGCGAGCTGGCGCAGCCACGGCAACTTGCTATTTACCAACTGGCTCAACTATTACGTCTATCAGATCACTCCATACGATCTACGCCATATGAATCCAACGCTGGATTAATCGTCTGCGGCAAAGGATCGTTAAGCGTTTCAGCACCTTGAATCAGGCACCTTCGGGTGCCTTTTTTATTTCCGAAACACACCTCAACAGGTGAATAAATTTTATCCCCATTGTTATCAATAAGTTAAATTAAATTTAAATTAAAAATGGAAATTGTTTTTGATTTTGCATTTTAAATGAGTAGTCTTAGTTGTGCTGAACGAAAAGCGCACAACGATCCTTCGTTCACAGTGGGGAAGTTTTCGGATCCATGACGAGGAGCAGCACGATGACTGAACAGGCAACAACAACCGATGAACTGGTTTTCACAAGGCCGTATGGCGAGCAGGAGAAGCAAATTCTTACTGCCGAAGCGGTAGAATTTCTGACTGAACTGGTGACGCATTTTACGCCACAACGCAATAAACTTCTGGCAGCGCGCATTCAGCAACAGCAGGATATTGATAACGGAACGTTGCCTGATTTTATTTCGGAAACAGCTTCCATTCGTGATGGCAATTGGAAAATTCGCGGGATTCCTGCGGACTTAGAAGATCGCCGCGTAGAGATTACCGGGCCGGTTGAGCGCAAGATGGTGATCAACGCGCTCAACGCCAATGTGAAAGTCTTTATGGCTGACTTTGAGGATTCACTGGCTCCGGGCTGGAACAAAGTGATCGACGGGCAAATTAATCTGCGCGATGCGGTTAACGGCACCATCAGTTACACCAACGAAGCCGGCAAAATTTATCAACTCAAACCCAATCCGGCGGTTTTGATTTGTCGGGTACGCGGTCTGCACTTGCCGGAAAAACATGTCACCTGGCGCGGTGAAGCCATCCCTGGCAGCCTGTTTGATTTTGCACTCTACTTTTTCCACAACTACCAGGCCCTATTGGCAAAAGGCAGCGGCCCTTATTTCTATCTGCCGAAAACCCAGTCCTGGCAGGAAGCAGCATGGTGGAGCGAAGTTTTCAGCTATGCCGAAGATCGCTTTAATCTGCCGCGCGGCACTATCAAGGCGACGTTGCTGATCGAAACGCTGCCCGCTGTGTTCCAGATGGACGAAATCCTTCACGCGTTGCGCGACCATATTGTTGGTCTGAACTGCGGTCGCTGGGATTATATCTTCAGCTATATCAAAACGTTGAAAAATTATCCCGACCGTGTCCTGCCAGACCGCCAGGCTGTGACAATGGACAAACCGTTCCTTAATGCCTACTCACGCCTGTTAATCAAAACCTGCCATAAACGCGGCGCATTTGCGATGGGCGGCATGGCGGCGTTTATTCCGAGCAAAGATGAAGAGCGCAATAACCAGGTGCTCAACAAAGTGAAAGCGGATAAATCGCTGGAAGCCAATAACGGTCACGATGGCACATGGATCGCCCATCCTGGCCTTGCTGACACGGCAATGGCGGTTTTCAACGACATCCTCGGTTCCCGTAAAAATCAGCTTGAGGTGATGCGCGAACAAGACGCGCCGATTACTGCCGATCAGCTGCTGGCACCTTGTGACGGTGAACGCACCGAAGAAGGTATGCGCGCCAACATTCGCGTGGCTGTGCAGTACATCGAAGCGTGGATCTCTGGCAACGGTTGTGTGCCGATTTATGGCCTGATGGAAGATGCGGCGACGGCTGAAATTTCCCGTACCTCCATCTGGCAGTGGATCCATCATCAAAAAACGTTGAGTAATGGCAAACCGGTGACCAAAGCCTTGTTCCGTCAGATGCTGGGCGAAGAGATGAAAGTCATTGCCAGCGAACTGGGCGAAGAACGTTTCTCCCAGGGGCGTTTTGACGACGCCGCACGCCTGATGGAACAGATCACTACATCCGATGAACTAATTGATTTCCTGACCCTGCCAGGCTACCGCCTGTTAGCGTAAACCACCACATAACTATGGAGCATCTGCACATGAAAACCCGTACACAACAAATTGAAGAATTACAGAAAGAGTGGACTCAACCGCGTTGGGAAGGCATTACTCGCCCGTACAGCGCGGAAGATGTGGTGAAATTACGCGGTTCGGTCAATCCGGAATGTACGCTGGCGCAGCTGGGCGCGGCGAAAATGTGGCGCCTGCTGCATGGTGAATCGAAAAAAGGCTACATCAACAGCCTCGGTGCACTGACTGGCGGTCAGGCACTGCAACAGGCGAAAGCGGGTATTGAAGCGGTTTACTTGTCTGGCTGGCAGGTCGCGGCAGACGCTAACCTCGCGGCCAGCATGTATCCGGATCAGTCTCTCTACCCGGCAAACTCGGTGCCAGCCGTGGTGGAACGGATCAACAACACCTTCCGTCGTGCCGATCAGATCCAGTGGTCTGCTGGTATTGAACCGGGCGATCCGCGTTATGTCGATTACTTCCTGCCGATCGTCGCCGATGCGGAAGCCGGTTTTGGCGGTGTTTTGAATGCCTTTGAACTGATGAAAGCGATGATTGAAGCCGGTGCAGCGGCAGTTCACTTCGAAGATCAGCTCGCGTCCGTGAAGAAATGTGGTCACATGGGTGGCAAAGTGCTGGTGCCAACTCAGGAAGCTATTCAGAAACTGGTCGCAGCGCGTCTGGCAGCCGACGTGACGGGCGTTCCAACTCTGCTGGTTGCACGTACCGATGCTGATGCAGCAGACCTGATCACCTCTGATTGCGATCCGTATGACAGCGAATTTATTACCGGCGAGCGTACCAGCGAAGGCTTCTTCCGTACTCACGCAGGCATTGAACAAGCGATCAGCCGTGGCCTGGCGTATGCGCCGTATGCCGACCTGGTTTGGTGTGAAACTTCTACACCGGATCTGGAACTGGCACGTCGCTTTGCGGAAGCTATCCACGCGAAATACCCGGGCAAACTGTTGGCCTATAACTGCTCGCCATCGTTCAACTGGCAGAAAAATCTCGACGACAAAACTATCGCCAGCTTCCAGCAGCAGCTGTCGGATATGGGCTACAAATTCCAGTTCATCACCCTGGCGGGGATCCACAGCATGTGGTTTAACATGTTCGACCTGGCAAACGCCTATGCACAGGGCGAGGGTATGAAGCATTATGTTGAGAAAGTGCAACAGCCAGAATTTGCTGCTGCGAAAGATGGCTATACCTTCGTTTCTCATCAGCAGGAAGTGGGTACGGGTTACTTCGATAAAGTGACAACCATTATTCAGGGCGGCACGTCGTCAGTTACTGCGCTGACTGGCTCCACCGAAGAATCGCAGTTCTAAGCAACCTATAAACGTTGCTGACTGTAGGCCGGATAAGGCGTTCACGCCGCATCCGGCAATCAGCGCCTGATGCGACGCTGACGCGTCTTTTCCGGCAATTCTCTGCTCCTGATGAGGGCAACAAATGCCGCGTGGCCTGGAATTACTGATTGCACAAACCATTTTACAAGGTTTCGACGCCCAGTATGGTCGATTCCTCGAAGTGACTTCCGGGGCGCAGCAGCGTTTCGAACAAGCCGACTGGCACGCTGTCCAGCAGGCGATGAAAAACCGTATCCATCTTTACGATCATCACGTGGGGCTGGTAGTGGAGCAACTGCGCTGCATTACCAACGGTCAAAGCACGGATGCCGCATTTTTACTACACGTCAAAGAACATTACACCCGGCTGTTGCCGGATTACCCGCGCTTCGAGATTGCGGAGAGTTTTTTCAACTCCGTATACTGCCGGTTATTTGACCACCGCTCGCTTACTCCCGAGCGGCTTTTTATCTTTAGCTCCCAGCCGGAGCGCCGCTTTCGTACTATTCCGCGCCCGCTGGCAAAAGATTTTTATCCCGATCATGGCTGGGAATCTCTGCTGATGCGCGTTCTCAGCGACCTGCCGCTGCGTCTGCGCTGGCAGAATAAAAGCCGCGATATCAACTACATCATTCGCCATCTGACGGAGACGCTGGGGACAGACAACCTCGCCGAAAGTCATTTACAGGTGGCGAACGAATTGTTTTACCGCAATAAAGCCGCCTGGCTGGTGGGCAAACTGATCACGCCTTCCGGCACGTTGCCCTTTTTGCTGCCGATCCATCAGACGGACAATGGCGAGTTATTTATTGATACCTGCCTGACGACGACCGCCGAAGCGAGCATCGTCTTTGGCTTTGCGCGATCCTATTTTATGGTTTACGCGCCGCTGCCAGCTGCGCTGGTCGAGTGGTTACGGGAAATTCTGCCGGGCAAAACCACCGCAGAACTGTATATGGCTATCGGCTGCCAGAAACACGCTAAAACCGAAAGTTACCGCGAATATCTCGTTTATCTACAGGGCTGTAATGAACAGTTTATTGAAGCGCCGGGCATTCGTGGAATGGTGATGCTGGTGTTCACGCTGCCGGGTTTTGATCGAGTATTCAAAGTGATCAAAGACAAGTTCGCGCCGCAGAAAGAGATGTCTGCTGCTCACGTCCGCGCCTGCTATCAACTGGTTAAGGAACACGATCGCGTAGGGCGAATGGCAGATACCCAGGAGTTTGAAAACTTTGTACTGGAGAAGCGGCATATTTCCCCGGCATTAATGGAATTACTGCTCCAGGAAGCACCGGAAAAAATTACCGATCTCGGCGAACAGATTGTGATTCGCCATCTCTATATCGAACGGCGAATGGTGCCGCTCAATATCTGGCTTGAGCAAGTTGAAGGGCAGCAACTGCGCGACGCTATTGAAGAGTATGGCAACGCCATTCGCCAGCTTGCCGCTGCCAATATCTTCCCTGGGGATATGTTATTTAAAAACTTTGGCGTCACCCGTCACGGGCGCGTGGTGTTTTATGATTACGATGAAATTTGCTACATGACGGAAGTGAATTTCCGCGACATACCGCCACCGCGCTACCCGGAAGACGAGCTCGCCAGCGAACCCTGGTACAGCGTCTCGCCCGGCGATGTTTTCCCGGAAGAGTTCCGTCACTGGCTATGCGCTGACCCGCGCATTGGCCCGCTGTTTGAAGAAATGCACGCTGACCTGTTCCGCGCCGACTACTGGCGCGCGCTACAAAACCGTATCCGTGAAGGGCATGTGGAAGATGTCTATGCGTATCGGCGCAGGCAGCGGTTTAGCGTGCGGTTTGTATAAATCGGAGGCGAAAAGTTACCGCATTCCACCATACGCCAGCGTGACTTCTTTCGCCGCTTTAATCACCATCGCGCCAAACTCGGTTACGCGGTCATCGGTAATACGTGAAATCGGCCCGGAAATCGAAATTGCGGCAAACGGTTCGCGATGCTCATCGAAAATACACGCCGCGAGACAACGCAGTCCCAGCGCATGTTCCTCATCGTCAAATGAATAACCTCGTTTGCGCGTTTGTGCGAGGTCTTCTTTTAAATGCACAGGAGAAACCAGCGTTGCGTGGGTATAGGCATGTAAACCTTTACGATGCAGCAGTTTCGTCACCTGTTCTTCGCTCAGTTGGGCTAAAAAGGCTTTACCGGCACCGGAAGCGTGCATCGGTAATTTACCGCCGATAGGAGCGGACATACGCATCAGATGCGTACACTGTACCTGGTCGATAATAATCGCTTCGTGATCGCTTTGATCCAGCACCGCCATATTGACCGTTTCGCCAGACTCTTCCATCAGGTTGCGCAGAATAGGATGGACAATGGCTAACAAATTACGGCTCTGGAGAAAGCTGCTGCCGACCATAAAGGCATGTGCGCCGATCGCCCAGTGACCCAGTTCGCCAACCTGACGGACGAAGCCCTGCTGTTGCATCGTGGTTAGCAGTCGGTGGGTGGTAGAGTTGGGTAATCCGGCTTGTTGCGCCAGTTCGGTTAACGCTACGCTGCCATTGGATTCGGCAATCCACTCCAGTAATTTCAGGCCACGCGTTAAAGACTGAACCTGTCCGGTCGCAGGTGCGGTGGCAACGGCGGGTTTTCTGCCGCGTTTTGCGGGAATGGGTGCGACCATGACAGCCTCCTTTTTCTGTATCGTGGAAATCATTTTCATTTTTATTGTTAACTAATGCAATAGCTGCTGCACTGATCCGATGAGTTAATGTTGAACAAATCTCATGTTGCGTAGTGGTCGCTTTTACCACAGATGCGTTTATGCCAGTATGGTTTGTTGAATTTTTATTAAATCTGGGTTGAGCGTGTCGGGAGCAAGTGTGAGCAGCAAAGTGGAACAACTG
The DNA here is from genome assembly GCF_002966005.1 of Escherichia sp. MOD1-EC5433. Taxonomy (NCBI): domain Bacteria; kingdom Pseudomonadati; phylum Pseudomonadota; class Gammaproteobacteria; order Enterobacterales; family Enterobacteriaceae; genus Escherichia; species Escherichia sp. MOD1-EC5433. The sequence continues at coordinate 7,898 of NZ_PTRL01000001.1, forward strand.
CGTGCGCAGTTAAATGAACGTATTCTGGTGCTGGACGGCGGAATGGGCACCATGATCCAGAGTTATCGACTGAACGAAGCCGATTTTCGTGGTGAACGCTTTGCCGACTGGCCGTGCGATCTCAAAGGCAACAATGACCTGCTGGTGCTCAGTAAACCGGGCGTGATTGCTGCTATCCACAACGCTTACTTTGAAGCGGGCGCGGATATCATCGAAACCAACACCTTCAACTCCACGACCATTGCGATGGCGGATTACCAGATGGAATCCCTGTCAGCGGAAATCAACTTTGCGGCGGCGAAACTGGCGCGTGCCTGTGCCGACGAATGGAGCGCCCGCACGCCAGAGAAACCGCGCTACGTTGCTGGTGTTCTCGGCCCAACCAACCGCACGGCATCTATTTCTCCGGACGTAAACGACCCGGCATTCCGTAACATTACCTTTGATCAGCTGGTGGCAGCCTATCGCGAATCCACTAAAGCACTGGTGGAAGGCGGTGTAGACCTGATTCTGATTGAAACTGTCTTCGACACCCTCAACGCTAAAGCGGCGGTCTTTGCGGTGAAAACGGAGTTTGAAGCCCTGGGCGTGGAATTGCCGATTATGATCTCCGGCACCATCACCGACGCCTCCGGCCGCACGCTCTCCGGGCAAACCACCGAAGCGTTTTACAACTCTCTGCGCCATGCCGAAGCCCTGACTTTCGGCCTCAACTGTGCGCTGGGGCCAGATGAACTGCGCCAGTATGTGCAGGAGCTGTCGCGAATAGCAGAATGCTACGTCACCGCTCACCCGAATGCCGGGCTGCCTAACGCCTTTGGTGAATACGATCTCGACGCCGACACGATGGCAAAACAGATTCGCGAATGGGCGGAAGCGGGCTTCCTGAATATCGTCGGCGGTTGCTGCGGCACCACGCCACAACATATTGCGGCTATGAGCCGTGCAGTGGAAGGATTAGCGCCGCGCAAATTGCCTGAGATCCCCATAGCCTGCCGTTTATCCGGCCTGGAGCCGCTGAATATTGGCGACGATAGCCTGTTTGTGAACGTCGGCGAGCGGACTAACGTCACCGGTTCTGCCAAATTCAAACGCCTGATCAAAGAAGAGAAATACAGCGAGGCGCTGGATGTGGCGCGTCAGCAGGTGGAAAACGGCGCGCAGATTATCGATATCAATATGGATGAAGGAATGCTCGACGCCGAAGCGGCGATGGTGCGTTTCCTCAGCCTGATTGCGGGTGAACCGGATATTGCCCGCGTGCCGATTATGATCGACTCTTCAAAATGGGACGTCATTGAAAAAGGGCTGAAGTGTATTCAGGGCAAAGGCATTGTTAACTCCATCTCGATGAAAGAGGGGGTCGATGCCTTTATCCATCACGCAAAACTGTTGCGTCGTTACGGTGCGGCAGTGGTGGTTATGGCCTTTGACGAACAGGGCCAGGCCGATACCCGTGCACGGAAAATCGAGATTTGCCGTCGGGCGTACAAAATCCTCACCGAAGAGGTTGGCTTTCCGCCGGAAGATATCATCTTTGACCCGAACATCTTCGCGGTCGCAACTGGCATTGAAGAGCACAATAACTACGCGCAGGACTTTATCGGCGCGTGTGAAGACATCAAACGCGAACTGCCGCACGCGCTGATCTCCGGCGGCGTTTCCAACGTTTCCTTCTCGTTCCGTGGCAACGATCCGGTGCGCGAAGCCATTCACGCGGTGTTCCTCTACTACGCTATTCGTAACGGTATGGATATGGGGATCGTCAACGCCGGGCAACTGGCGATTTACGACGACTTGCCCGCTGAACTGCGCGACGCGGTGGAAGATGTGATCCTCAACCGGCGCGACGATGGCACCGAGCGTTTACTGGAACTTGCCGAGAAATATCGCGGTAGTAAAACAGACGACACCGCTAACGCCCAGCAGGCAGAGTGGCGCTCATGGGATGTGAAAAAACGCCTGGAGTACTCGCTGGTTAAAGGCATTACTGAATTTATCGAACAAGACACCGAAGAAGCGCGCCAGCAGGCTACGCGCCCGATTGAAGTGATTGAAGGCCCGCTGATGGACGGCATGAACGTGGTCGGCGATCTGTTTGGCGAAGGGAAAATGTTCCTGCCGCAGGTAGTGAAATCGGCGCGCGTTATGAAGCAGGCGGTGGCATATCTCGAACCGTTTATCGAAGCCAGCAAAGAGCAGGGCAAAACCAACGGCAAGATGGTGATCGCCACCGTGAAGGGCGATGTGCACGATATCGGTAAAAATATCGTTGGCGTAGTGCTGCAATGTAATAACTACGAAATTGTCGATCTCGGCGTTATGGTGCCTGCGGAAAAAATTCTCCGCACCGCCAAAGAAGTGAATGCCGATTTGATTGGCCTTTCGGGGCTGATCACGCCGTCGCTGGACGAAATGGTTAACGTGGCGAAAGAGATGGAGCGTCAGGGCTTCACCATTCCGCTATTGATTGGCGGTGCGACCACCTCAAAAGCGCACACGGCGGTGAAAATAGAGCAGAACTACAGTGGCCCGACGGTGTATGTACAAAACGCCTCGCGCACCGTTGGCGTTGTGGCGGCGCTGCTTTCCGACACTCAGCGTGACGACTTTGTCGCTCGTACCCGCAAAGAGTACGAAACCGTGCGTATTCAGCACGGGCGCAAGAAACCGCGCACACCGCCGGTCACGCTGGAAGCGGCGCGTGATAACGACTTCGCTTTTGACTGGCAGGCTTACACGCCGCCGGTGGCGCACCGTCTCGGCGTGCAGGAAGTCGAAGCCAGCATCGAAACCCTGCGTAATTACATCGACTGGACGCCGTTCTTTATGACCTGGTCGCTGGCCGGGAAGTATCCGCGCATTCTGGAAGATGAAGTGGTAGGCGTTGAGGCGAAACGCCTGTTTAAAGACGCCAATGACATGCTGGATAAATTAAGCGCCGAGAAAACACTGAATCCACGCGGTGTGGTTGGTCTGTTCCCGGCAAACCGTGTGGGCGACGACATTGAAATCTACCGCGACGAAACGCGCACCCATGTGATCAACGTCAGCCACCATCTACGCCAACAGACGGAAAAAACCGGCTTCGCCAACTACTGCCTTGCGGATTTCGTGGCACCGAAGCTCTCCGGCAAGGCGGATTACATCGGCGCATTTGCCGTGACTGGCGGGCTGGAAGAAGACGCGCTGGCTGATGCATTCGAAGCGCAGCACGATGATTACAACAAAATCATGGTGAAAGCCCTTGCCGACCGTCTGGCTGAAGCCTTTGCGGAGTATCTCCATGAGCGTGTGCGTAAAGTCTACTGGGGCTATGCGCCGAACGAGAATCTCAGCAATGAAGAGCTGATCCGCGAAAACTATCAGGGTATCCGCCCGGCACCCGGCTACCCGGCCTGCCCGGAACATACGGAAAAAGCCACCATCTGGGAGCTGCTGGAAGTGGAAAAACACACCGGCATGAAACTCACGGAATCTTTCGCGATGTGGCCTGGAGCTTCGGTTTCGGGTTGGTATTTCAGCCACCCGGATAGCAAGTATTACGCCGTGGCGCAAATTCAGCGCGACCAGGTCGAAGACTATGCTCGCCGTAAAGGAATGAGCGTTGCTGATGTTGAACGCTGGCTGGCGCCGAATCTGGGGTATGACGCGGACTGATTCACAAATCTGTCACTTTTCCTTACAACAAACAGGGCGCTCAATGAGTGCCCTGTCTCTTTATTAATATGAAACACTTATACTGGTCTTATATCAGACCGGAAAAGCGCAGCTCGCCCCCTTCGGTATCTGTTTCAGGAGCATATAACGATAAGGAGAACCTGAACTCGTGTTAACACTGCTTCACCTGCTTTCTGCCGTCGCCCTGCTGGTCTGGGGGACGCATATTGTTCGAACAGGCGTAATGCGCGTCTTCGGCGCGCGTCTGCGTACTGTTCTTAGCCGAAGCGTCGAAAAGAAGCCGCTTGCCTTTTGCGCGGGGATCGGCGTTACCGCACTGGTGCAGAGCAGTAATGCCACCACCATGCTGGTGACCTCGTTTGTCGCCCAGGATCTGGTTGCTCTCGCACCGGCTCTGGTGATTGTGCTGGGTGCAGATGTCGGGACGGCGCTAATGGCGCGTATTCTCACCTTCGACTTATCCTGGCTGTCACCGTTACTTATTTTTATCGGCGTGATTTTTTTCCTCGGACGCAAACAGTCACGCGCCGGGCAACTGGGCCGCGTCGGTATTGGTCTTGGGCTGATTTTACTGGCGCTGGAATTGATTGTGCAGGCCGTAACGCCGATCACCCAGGCAAACGGCGTTCAGGTGATCTTTGCCTCGCTGACGGGTGACATTCTGCTGGATGCGCTGATTGGCGCGATGTTCGCCATTATCAGCTACTCCAGTCTTGCCGCCGTACTGCTGACCGCCACTCTGACCGCCGCAGGCATAATCTCCTTCCCGGTGGCACTGTGTCTGGTGATTGGTGCTAACCTTGGCTCCGGCCTGCTGGCGATGCTTAACAACAGTGCCGCCAATGCCGCAGCCCGCCGTGTGGCGCTGGGTAGCCTGCTGTTTAAGCTGGTGGGAAGCCTGATTATCCTGCCGTTTGTCCATGTTCTGGCTGAATCCATGGATAAACTGCCTTTGCCGAAAGCGGAACTGGTAATCTATTTCCACGTCTTCTACAACCTTGTGCGCTGTCTGGTAATGCTGCCATTTGTTGACCCGATGGCGCGGTTTTGCAAAACGATTATTCGCGATGAACCCGAATTGGATGCCCATCTGAAACCAAAACATCTGGACGTTAGCGCGCTGGATACGCCAACGCTCGCCTTGGCCAATGCGGCGCGCGAAACATTGCGCATCGGTGACGCAATGGAACAGATGATGGAAGGGCTGAATAAAGTGATGCACGGCGCGCCTCGTGAAGAGAAAGAGCTGCGCAAGCTGGCGGATGATATCAACGTGTTGTATACCGCGATTAAACTTTACCTTGCGCGGATGCCAAAAGAGGAGCTGGCAGAAGAAGAGTCTCGACGCTGGGCGGAAATCATTGAAATGGCGCTCAATCTGGAACAGGCCTCCGATATCGTTGAGCGTATGGGTAGTGAAATTGCTGACAAATCGCTGGCAGCGCGGCGGGCATTTTCGATTGATGGGTTGAAAGAACTGGATGCGCTCTATGAGCAATTGCTCAGCAATTTAAAACTGGCGATGTCGGTTTTCTTCTCTGGCGATGTCACCAGCGCCCGTCGTTTGCGCCGCAGCAAGCATCGTTTTCGTATTCTTAATCGCCGTTATTCCCACGCTCACGTAGATCGCCTGCATCAGCAGAACGTGCAGAGTATTGAAACCAGTTCGCTACATTTAGGCTTGCTGGGAGATATGCAGCGTCTGAACTCGCTGTTTTGTTCAGTCGCTTACAGCGTGCTGGAACAACCAGATGAAGATGAGGGGCGGGACGAGTATTAATATTGTGCATGGGATGCCGGGCGGCGCTGCCCCCGGCAATTCACTTAAAAACGGTGCCCGGCTTCCAGCGGAACCGCTTCTTCACCAGCCTTAAACACATAGGTGGTATTCGGGCCGCCCAGTGTAGCGTGACCTTTACTCACCGTGATCCAGTTACCTTCCGGCAGACCAATAATCGTCAACTCTGGCGCAACCACCAGCAGTTCGCGAATACGCTGCTCGCGCGTTTCACCTTTATGGCCTTCCGGCAGCGCGTTGGTGAAGTGCGGGTTGATTTGCAGCGGGAACAGATTCAGCGCATCGAAACCTTGTGGATCGACAATTGGCATATCGTTGGTGGTGCGGATAGTTGGGCAAGCGAGGTTAGCGCCTGCACTCCAGCCAATGTACAGCGCGCCGCGTTTCACCACGTCAACAATTGGTGCCAGCAGACCGCGCACACGGCATTCCTTCAGTAACTGGAAAGTGTTGCCACCGCCGACAATCACGATTTCCGCATTTTCAATTGCGGCAACAGGATCGGCAACGCTATGAATACCGGTGACAGAAACACCCAGCGGAGCGAGAACCGCAGCCGTTTTGGCGGTGTAATTATCCCAGGTTTGCGTTACGCCAGCGAAAGGAATAAACACCGCTGAACGGCGCCCCTGCAACTGTTCAGCAATCAGCGGCAGCGCATGTTCCAGCCAGGCTTTTCCCGGCAGCGTCGAGTTACTCAATAAAAGCAGTTCCATTACTTCTCCGGTTAGTAAGAAATCACGGGAGCCATGCTACCACTGTGATTTTAACTGCTTACTGACATGGCTCACGATGTCGCGTATTGCTTCTGGAAAGCGCCTCGCAAGTTTGAATGATCAGGCGTGACAGGTATTCGTAGTAGATGTATTTTTCGACAAATTTCTAAGGGAACTGGAGGAAAAATGCTCGCTAATTACGCTACTTTTAGACAGAGTATGCGCATCATGATGGAGGGAATTATGCGCACAATATCGAAGGTGAAAAAATCTGTTAATGCCTCGCTGCCACCAGAGATTCTGGAAGAAGCTCGTAAACTCAAACTCAATCTCTCGGCGGTATTAACCGAAGCGTTACTGGAAAAAATCCGTCAGAATCAGAGAGAAACCTGGTTGCGAGAAAACAAAGAATCTGTCGACGCTGTTAATCAGTGGGTGGATGAGAACGGTTCATTTAGCGATTACCAAAGGTCATTCTAATGGATCAATATTGTGCTTATGAGAACCTGGGGAGTGGGCGGCACGTTTATCCTTATCTCATCAATCTCCAGCATCCTGTCGCCAATGTATTAAAGCATACCATTGTTGCTCCGGCGGTCAGGCTTGATCGCCGGTAAAAGTTTGTCCGGTGGTTTCAATTGCAGGCCTGGATCACATGGTAATGGCACACATGATGACAGGAATATCGCTAAAAGAGTTGGGAGAACGTTAGTCAACAGCGAATCGTACTGCGTGATGCTATCGATTTTCTATTAAACGGCTATTAATGCAGACGCGTAACTTATCGCATCCCGCATAAATCCTGTTTTTTGGGAGGAAGAGGTACGGTATATTCCGCGTTTTACAGGAGAATTTATGCTGCCCGACTCATCAGTCCGTTTAAATAAATACATCAGCGAAAGCGGAATTTGCTCACGCCGCGAAGCGGATCGCTATATCGAGCAAGGCAATGTGTTCCTTAATGGCAAGCGTGCCACCATTGGCGATCAGGTGAAACCCGGCGACGTTGTGAAAGTAAACGGTCAGTTGATTGAGCCTCGGGAAGCCGAAGATTTAGTGCTTATCGCCCTGAATAAGCCAGTGGGGATTGTCAGTACCACGGAAGATGGTGAGCGCGACAACATTGTCGATTTCGTTAACCACAGTAAACGCGTATTCCCGATTGGTCGCCTTGATAAAGACTCCCAGGGGCTGATTTTCCTCACCAATCACGGCGATCTGGTGAATAAGATCCTCCGTGCGGGTAATGACCATGAGAAAGAGTATCTGGTGACGGTGGATAAACCGATTACCGATGAATTTATTCGTGGCATGGGCGCAGGTGTGCCGATCCTCGGGACGGTGACCAAAAAATGCAAAGTCAAAAAAGAAGCGCCATTTGTCTTTCGCATTACCCTGGTGCAGGGGCTGAACCGACAGATTCGTCGCATGTGCGAGCACTTTGGCTACGAAGTGAAGAAGCTGGAACGTACACGGATTATGAACGTCAGCTTAAGCGGCATTCCGCTGGGGGAGTGGCGCGATTTAACTGATGATGAGTTAATCGACCTCTTTAAGCTCATTGAAAATTCCTCTTCCGAGGCAAAACCCAAAGCGAAGGCCAAACCGAAAACGGCGGGTATCAAGCGCCCGGTGGTGAAGATGGAAAAGGCGGCGGAAAAAGGTAGTCGCCCGGCATCAAACGGTAAGCGTTTCACCTCGCCGGGGCGGAAGAAAAAAGGGCGCTAATCAGCGTTTGCCGCGCGTCGATGTATTTGCCGACCAACTGAATGACGCTTCGGGGTCCGGTTTATAAGCCTGCTTTTTCTTCAACTGGCGGGCTTTTTTCGCTTCAGCCTCACGCTCAACCATCAGCTTATCAATGTACTCTTTTTTAATGCTGTTGGTTTCGGCATTGGTCAACACGCGACCATGCGCAATACGCGCCCGATCCAGTAACGTCTTTAATTCGCGCTGTTCACGCTCAGTCATCTCTTTTTGTGTAATACGGGGGAGTGCCATGATGGTGCCCTCATTGAGCCAGAGGGTTCAGTGTACGGGAATTCATTTGCGAGCAGAACTGATAATATTCATTTTGCCGTCTCTTAAATATTTATCTCTCTCGATAATTAGTGATAAATGCAGATAAAAATTTAACGGAAATTATTATCCAGCAAGTTAACTAATTTAATTAAATCTTTATCATTCAATTAATTAAGTGTGTAATTTCACTTTTGGCACACTTTTAGCAAAAAACTTTCGCGTTGATACTGAATGATACAGGGGATTTAACCCCGTTGGCACACCAGATTTGGCGCTGATACGGATGAATACGCAGCAAGTCCAGATACAAACGGATGTGATGAACACGGTATTGCAGCCACGGCGCAAAGGGGCTATTAAAGGCCGAGATGCGATACTGACATATTCTTGCGCAACTGGTTGAAGCGGAGAAATCCGCGCAGGCAAATGTGATTCGTCGGCGTGAAGAAACCGCCGCCACGCGTTCGTTGCTGAACACCGCCAAAGTCATGGAAAACAACCCGGTGGCGTTGCGCTTAAAAGAGCTGGAAACGCTGGAGAGAGTGGCTGAGTGGATCGATTACATCTCTGTATTTGGTGGTCTTAACCAGGTTCTGCACGGGTTAGTCAATATCAAAGGATGAGGAAAATGTCCTTAAATGGAGTCAGTGCTGCGATGCGTGAACGGGTATCGCAGCAGTTAAAGGAAATTGAACGGCGGTATGGTGTGAAAGTGCTGTACGCCTGCGAATCAGGGAGTCGCGGCTGGGGTTTTGCTTCGCCAGACAGCGATTATGATGTGCGTTTTTTGTATGTTCATCCGCTGGAATGGTATCTGCGGGTGGAGTCGCCGCGCGATGTTATCGAACTGCCCATCGACGACGAGTTGGATGTTTCAGGCTGGGAGTGGCGTAAGGCGCTGGGATTATTGAAAGGCGCGAACCCGACGCTGATTGAATGGCTGGACTCACCGGTGGTCTATCAGCAAGACGAAGAAACGATAACGGCGCTAAAAGCGATGACGCCGAAGTGGTTTTCTCCGCTACGTGCGCGCTGGCATTATTATTCGATGGCGCGAAAAAACTTTCGCGGTTATTTGCAGGGCGACGAAGTTCGGCTGAAAAAATACTTTTACGTACTGCGCCCGCTATTGGCTGTGCGCTGGGTCGAATCGGGTAAAGGTGTGCCGCCAATGCGCTTTGCCGAGCTACTGGCGGGAAGCGAACTTGATGCGCCGTTACGCGCAGAAATAGACGAATTGCTGGAACGTAAACAGCGCGCAGGAGAAGCGGAATATGGTCCGCGCCGTCCATTGCTACATGCGTTTATTCGTGCAGAACTGGTGCGTGGAGAAATTCCACCGATTTTACCGGACAGCAGAGACGGCGATGTTCGGGAGCTAGATAATTTGCTGTATCAAACAGTATTGCGCCGGGCATAAAGCCCGGCGTGATTTATTGCTGGTATTGCCAACTGCTGACTAAAGCGTACAAGTGGTTTGGAGAATAGCGCCAGCTTTCCTTCAGTTGCAGAAATTCAGCACAAAATTCACTGCAAAACAGGCGATCGCGCTGTTCTTTATTACCGGTAATAATTCCTAATGCTCCGCGCCAGTCATATTTCTTGCCATCATGTTTACGGAAAAAAGTTTCCACATCCTGAAGGCTGGCCTGGAGCGGCAGCATATCCCACTTATCCGCAGGTAACGGCATTATCTTTCCGCGTACACCGCGATCGCGCAGTGATGCAGAGTAACAAAGGTAACTCTTTTCACCATGCTTAACGGCTAATTCACAGTGGGAATAACTACCGCGTGTGATTTTACGGGTAAGCCAGTCAGCCAGTCGGGCAATACCAAGGTGTTCTGTTCGGCCCTTATAACAAGCGAGCCAGACAGTGGTTTTACTCATGGTTGCCAGCCTGTGGAGTAATCGTAGTCGAGCACCGCCTGAATATCGTCCAGTGCTTTCACCGCCGCGATATGGCGCTGAGCGTTGGCGAACAGGCGCATATCGTGATCCATTGTTACCGATTCAAACTGAGCGGCGATTTCGTTGGTTAACTCAATCAGACCGTTATTTTTAGTTTTCCACATTAAACCTGGAGGGATTTTTTTCTCCGCTCCCATTTTAGTGAGTGAAAGCTGTTGGATACGGCTGCTTGTATCACTGTGGAAGTGATGGTTGTTGATGATGATGTAATCTACCGTTATTTCATCACGTCGATTTTTTATTTCCTGTGTAACCTGTGCCTTGGTATTCTCAAGTGCAATGGTAAATAATGTTTTGTCATATACCCATTTATCATTCTCTAAGATGTAAAAATCACCCGGCGGTGGTGTGGTGATAATTTTGAATGGGTCAAGACATATCCAGCAGATATTATCCTTTAATTTCCATTGTTCATCATTTACTGGTATTACCGAGTTCGGTAACACAACATTTAATAAAGAATCATCTATCCAGTCAATAACTTCAAAAGTTACTGGATGGTAATACGCATATCGTGCCATATTTTCACCATGATATTTTTACAAAGCCATCTGAGCCGCGTCCGCCGGAAAAAGATGCTGATGTTTGATTATTTGCTGCACTACCACCAGCACCACCGGCACCATAACCAACGGCATTACCTCCGTTAGAAAGGGCTAAACCAATCCCCCCTAGGCCATATAGTGAATTCATTCCATTCCCACCAGGAGCAGAGTGTTGGTCAACCATGGTATTCCCACTACCGTTTCCACCTGTTCCCCCGTAAGCTACGCTGTCAGCAAATGATGAGTTCCCGCCTTGCATGCCATCTGAGCCATGAACATTCCAAAGAATACCTCCAGTTGATCCCATCTTTGATTCTAATTTTCCCCCTTGACCACCTACACCTCCCGCTCCGACAGTGACAGCGTAATTTGTTCCTGGAATGACTGTGACTATTGATAATTTTGTTTCTCCGCATTGACCGCCAAAACCCTGTGTACTATATGGAAAACCAGAGTTTCCTTTTGCGTATCCACCGCCACCGCCACCGCCACCGCCACCGAGCATTTCTATAAAAAGTAAGGACACCCCATCAGGAACAGTAAACGTTCCATTGGTGGTAAAGAACTGGATGTGAGAATTCGTTGACCTACTATATGCAGCACCAGCCTTATCATACGCCGCTTTCACCGCACTCGGCGTAGCCGCCTCCGTCGTACTGTTGCTATCCGTCGCATTATTAAGCTTCACAATCCCTTTTTGCGACAGGGTGCCGTCTGGAACACCCGTAATCTGTCCCCATGGGTGAGTATGGTTTCCCGCAGCCTTACTATTCGCCAGGTCATACGCCGCCTTCACCGCGCTCGGTGTTGCCGCCTCTGTCGTGCTGGTGCTATCAATCGCGTTACTAAGCTTCACAATCCCTTTTTGCGTCAGCGTACCATCCGGAATATCAGTAATCTGACTCCAGGTATGACGATGATTTCGTGCCTCAATCATCGCCGCTTTCACCGCTTTTGGCGTAGCCGCTTTGGTTTCGTCATCACTGTCAGTGGCATTACTTAACTGCGTAAAGCCTTTTTGCGATAACGTAGCATCAGGGTGATTAGTCGAACGTTCATGTTCATCCAGTTGCGAATCAACATAATCTCGTGTTGCCAGCACAATACTGGGGTCAACGGTGAGTGTTACCGCTGCCGTGTTGGAAACTTCCATAATGAGACGAATGCAAACTTGCTTACCGCTGCCGCCGGGTAATAGCGGTTTATACGACTCCGGGAATTTACCGATAGCAATGAGTTCACCGTCAGTATCAAAAACACCGACTTCACGTACATACCAGCCGCCGATATTTTCGGGCAGTACAAGTTCCGCAATTAACCAGTTAGGATTATTGGGCGCAACTGTTAATGTATTTAAATCACCTCGCCAGACTTCATGACGTAATTTAGTTTGGCTGACGGTGGGTTCATAATATTGCCCTCCGCTGTCGCCAACAGCCATTTTTTGTAGATGAAGCTGTTTTTTATCCGCCAGAGCATTAGCAATTTTTGCCATCCCTCTGTCGGTGAGTAGAGTATAAAACTCATTATCCATAATTACTCCGGGTAAATAGATGTAATTTCAAGGCTCCATTGCCCTGTTCCGTAATAGATTGATGTGTTTTGCTGTACTTCCCGTATCTGGAAAGGTAAAACCGTCGTCAGTTCACCACCATAAAGTGCACAGCCAATAACAGGAATAGCACTTTGGTTAATGATCCAGACAATTAATGCTTCCAGTTTTGAACGTGTGTTTTTATATTCATGAATGAGTTCTACCAGATTATTGAAAAGGTTTTCATCCATGCCTTTATCCACCAGCTCTATATCAACCTTAAAAAAATAAGCCTTCCCCCCATATTCAAACCATTCTGAAATAGTTCCTGGTAGCGAAAGTATTTCCAGCACCCGCCGTACCGCCCAAATCGTTCCTTTATATTTATGCAGCTCAATGGCTTGCTTAATTAACTCGCGCTTCTCCCGTTCATCAGTGGTAAATAACCAACCTTCCAGCCCCTGAACGTGAAATTGTTCTGCAAGGGCAGGTAATGCCGAAGCATCAACCAGGTCTACCAGATAAACCATCAACGCTGTCAGATCGAGTTGGGCAAAACGCTCGGCAGCGATATTTGCCAGAGTTGAAAAACGCTCATCGCTGGCAAGCGGCGGTGGCGGCAGCAATTTATCCATCGCTGACTCCGGCAATCGTGACGTCTATCGCGGTGCATTCCGCCCACTCATGCGCCTGCAAAATACGTTTTGTAGGCATATTCAGCGCAACGTCATAGACACCATCGACTTGTAACACTTTGATTATCTGGTTTGGCACAATGTCCCGTCCCAGATGTTTCTGCCGCTGTTGCGTCCAGAGGCTAATCGCTTTACGCGCCGCAGCCAGCGTTGTCTCCTGATCGGCAGTGGTAAACAGTGTGAGCTGCGCACGGATTTCATACGGCACCCTAACGGCGCATTTCGCACTTACTTTGTCGGTCAGCGGACGTTTTTTCTCCTTGCTAACCTCCAGTTCAATTTGCGCGAGCAGTTCCACGCCCGGCAGACCATTCAGCGTTAGCGGGTAGATCTCCACGCAGCCTTCTGGCAATCCTTCGTCCGGCCCCAGTACCGCGACGTCAATAATCGACTGGCTTACGGAAAGCGTATGAAAGCGGTAGGCACCATAGCTGCCCGCATTGCTGAAACTTTCCGGCGCCAGTTGGATCCGCTGGCGTAGTGCGTCATCACTCTCTTCACCGCAGCCGCCGGTTGAGGCCGTCAGGTTGGTCACGCTGATATCGTAATAACCAATCCTGTCAACAAGGGCGCTAATCTGTGCAGGCTGCCAGCCATTGCCCGCTTCGCCTGTTGCCAGACTGGTGGCGGGAACGGCGATATGCAAACTTCCCGCCGGAATCAGAACATCTTCATCGGTAGCAAACATCACGCTGTCAGAGGCGCTGGCACGTGTTCCTTGTGGAATTAGAATGTTATTTCGATTCTTACTGGCTACCGAAAACAGCAACGTGGTTTTTGCCGGTTGTGCAGGTAAGCGGTGAACGCCCACCAGCTCACCTAAATAATCCAGCATTGGCGCGCGGGAATACGCGACCAGATTCTGTTTCGCCGCTTCCTGAATGGCGATGCGTACAAGGTTTTCACGATAGGCAAAAAGGTCAATCAGCAACCGCTCGGCCTGTGCCGGGTAGAGCTTTTTGCCGCTGGCATCTTCATACTGCGCAATCATCTCGCTGGTAATTTGCGCAGGATCGCGGTCAATAAAATCGGGTTCGGCTATCGCCATAACACCTCCGTTGAGTTGATTACGCCGTCAGCGGCGCGCCATTGCACACGTAACGTCAGATGTTCCCCGTCGATTACCGGTGTCACCTTCAGCAACCGGCAGCGCGGTTCCCACTGGCGGATGGCCTCTACCGACTCCCTTACCACATGCGGAATCGCCCGCTCGATGGGATAATCGATGTAGTGCCACAAGTTGCTGCCAAACAGCGGTCTGTGGGGATCACTGCCGCGCGGTGTGCGCAGAATGATGTGTATTGCCTGGTGAATATCATCCAGTCCGCAGACGTATTCTTCAGGCCGCTGCAAGGCTGGTTGCCAGTGCAGCGTAGAGGGGCGTGTTGTCGTGTTCATGAGGGTATTTTCGCCCTGAACAGGCGGCGGGGATATTAAAGCGATTTAAAAAACTGATTGATTAAAAAGAGAAAACCCGCCATCAGGCGGGTTAAACGTCAGTGTGAATGGTGGTTGGAGTTGCCACCGCTGTCCTGCAATGTGCCGCTGGCCTGAACGTTACCAATCACATTAACATTGCCAGTTATCGTGGCGGCGTTGCCGATGCCTCCACTTCCTGCCATGCCACCAAGCCAGGTGAGTTTTTTCATCACCGTGACGTTGCCGGTAAAGGTGCTCATGGGCGCATCTACCGTCACTGCTGCCGCTTTAACATCGACCTTACTGGCTTCAATGCTGACATCGGTGGCTTTCACATCAACAGTGTCGGAAGTCACGGTGACGTGTTGGGCTTTAACCTCAACGTTGGGCGATGTCAGGCTGGTACGGTCAATAACCTCAATCACGATTTTTTCGATGCCACCATTAATCGTAAGCTGGTGGGTGCTGCGGTCATATTCAAACGCTGCGCCATCAGAAAACTGGACATAGCGTTTGTCGCGCGATGCTACTGGCGCGGTATCTACCGTTGAATATACTGCGCCCAGCACCACGCCATCTTCACCGTTATCATCCAGCAGAACTTCCACCTGTTCGCCCATATCCGGTAGCCAGTAATCCTTATTGTCCTGAGAATTGCGCTGCAGCACCGCAAGCCAGTTACTCTTCAGATTGTCACACTCTGGTAGCGTGACCCGCACCCGAACGCTGGTTTCGTCAATATCGCTGATAATCCCCGTTTGCCGGGTTACTCCTTTCATATTGCCTCCTTACTGGCTGGTCGCTGGCCCGCGTGAAACGTCGATTTCAGTGGTATAGCCGCTGCGCACAAAACTGTGAGTAGATTTATCAATCAGCCACTGACCGGAAAGCACACCAAAATCGGTTAGCTCGATTTTATTGCCTGCCGTCAGTTCCGGGCAGCCCATCATCCTGAGCGTTCCGGTTTGTTGATATTCGTTGTGGCTGTCGAGCGCGGCGTTGGCCTTTGCCTGTGCCGCGCCAACGTCCGGCGCCCGACTGTTCAGTTTCAGCGTGTCGGCACTGGTGCCGACTCCACGGGCAGACGGCTTTTGCTGGCTGTCGTGAGTGTAGATAACCAGTTCTTTTTTCTTACTATTTTGATGCTGTACGGTGGCGTTTTTGTAGATGCGGTTAATGGTATCTTTGAAGGTGAAATGCGAAACGTCTTTGCGGTCGATCTTTTTCACCGGCGCCAGGCAGCGCAGCGTGGGTAAATGCGAAAAAATCAGTTCTTTGGTGGTCACCTTTACCGCATAGCCATATTCGCTGGCCAGGCGCTTGAGAAATCCGACATCGGTTTCGCCGTACTGTGTCACCCGGTCAATCGTCAGCGGCTCGATTTTGCCCACCAGCGTCAGGCCGTGAGTTTGCGCGATACGGCTGGCGATGGCTGAAAGCGTTGTCTCTTCAAAGCCCTGACTGTTACGGGTGCGCAGCGCCTGATTGACGGAAGTGGCGATGCCATCAATATTTACCGTGGAAGGTGGTGCTGAAATGTCAATTTTATCAATGATATATTGACCACAATCGAGCAGTTTTTCCCCCTGATAACCCATATGTAGCGCCAGCGTATCGCCTTTGCCGGGATACCACTCTTTTATCCAGCGTCCATCGGTGTCATCCAGTGTGATCGCGATGGTATCCGACTCGTTTTTAATACTGTCCTGGTAACTGATGCTGGTGACATAAGGCGTGATGTCATAAGTGATATCTTTATGCCCATACCACAGGGTAAAAATGGGCGCGAGCGTGGCAAAGACGCCGCCAGTTACGCTTATCTCAGCCATGGTGGGATCTCCGATACGGTCTTGTTGACGGTAATGACCGGAATAATGAGCTGAATACCGGCAGGCAGTACCGGGTAAATGGCGACATGTGGATTGGCGGCGATAATGCGTTCATAAGCCAGTGCATCACCGTAGTAATGCCATGCCAGGTTATCCCAGCGTTCGCCGTCGGTGGTGATATGTTCAAGGTATCGCATTACCAGCTCCTCGTAATGGTCGCGGCAGCGAGCTGAGTCACTGCGGGAGTGGTTTGCTGTACCGTTGTACGCGCCTGCTCAACCAACGTTGTGGCTTTATCGAAAGTTGCTTCGGCGATGGCGCTGGTGATGCTGCCAAACAGTTCTTGTGCATGGTCAACCAGTGTCCCGGCGTCTTTGGCGCAGTCGCGGATACCCGGCAGGCTACCCAGCAATGCTTTAATCTGCGCCGACAACGCTTTTGGTAATCCTGCCAGCGTTTGCAGATCCATCGGCTGTTTAAACAGGGTTTCGATGGCATCGATAGTCTTTTTCAACGACTTAATTATCTTTTCACACTTTTCTTTTAACGCTTTGGCCTCTTTAATCAGTGCTTTGACCTTTGCCACTGTTTTTTTAATATCTTCAATGGATTGCGCCAGTTCATCGAGCATCTCTTTGGCTTTGCGCATACCTTCTTCAATGGCGTTCAATATCTGATCCAACCAGGACTCCACCTTGTCCGGAAAATCGCTCGCCTTTTCGTCAATATTAGGCTCCTGGGTGGTAATCGCCGGGGGCAGGAGTGGGTTTTTCGGATCGCCGGTATACTCCTGGAGCGACATTGTTCCGCTTTGGGCAATCACATTGCCCCAGGGATCGGTGTGCTGGTGAGTGGCGGTTAACTCTGTAATTACAAACCAGCCGCGATAATCACCGTTGCCAAACACCAGCGCCATTGCTTTGTGGGCAAGCATGGCTTCACGCAGTCGATTCAGCTCTGTTGTGGGTTGGCAAAACTGGCTGTGCAGGAAAAATTCCAGCGCCAGCATGTCCAGCTTATCGCCAATAAACTGCACGCCAGGTTTGCCTTCAATACGGGCATGTGTGGCGTAATCCACGCCCATTGTGCTTTTAAAGCCATCCCAGAATGTGACAACTTTAAATTCAATCTCACCTAAAACGGCATACATCAGGCATACCCCCGGCGCTGTTGCTGCGCCATTACGTCGTTAATCATTCTTTCCAGTTCGCGTTTACTCATCGTCAATACGTTCTGAATGTCTTTAGTGGTGTTTTGTCCGTTACCCTGCACGGTAATTTGTGGCGAAAAATTCACCTGGACTTTTCCTGGGGAACGGGAGGGTAGCGTCGCCGGTTTGGTTACGGATTTACCTGGTAAAGAGGCCGACGCGGGTTTTGCCACTGGCGCCGATGACGGCGTTGTCGTTTTGCTGGATGGCGCGAGTTGTTTGCCCACAGGCGGCGTTAAAAGCGCACCGGCAACGCCTGGAACAACGGTCGCGGGGGAGACTGATGCGGTATTAGTCGTGCCTGTAACAGTCGCAGCCGATGCTTCTGTGCCGATCCCCATTGTGGCTTTTAGCCAGTCTGGCATGGCGTTTTTGACCTGATCAATAATGCCTTTCAGAGCGGGGAAAGCATTCATTATGCCGTCGGCCAGGCTACCCAGTATATTGCTGCCGAACTCGCTAAAACTCGCAGGCATCTCAACACCAAACCAATTCATCACACCGGAAAAGGCGCTGTAGAACAGCCCCAGTGGCGACCAGTCGAGAATCAACCGGCTAATACCTGCAATGCCACCGTCAAAGGCCGTGGTAATACGTTTCCAGATGGCGGAAAAGAACCTGGTGATAGGTTCCCAGTTGCGATAAATCAGATAAGCCGCGCCCGCAATCGCAGTGATGACCAGACCAATGGGATTCATCAGTAGCACCCGGCCTAGTGAGAGAACGGTCCGACCAACCAGTTTCAATGCTCCGCTCAGGCCACGACCAAGCAGTTGCGTTAGCCATTTTGCGCCGCCACCCAATGACTTAACCGCCGATAGCACCTTACTCGCTGCGCCTCCGGGCGCCAGACTTGCCCTGACTTTCAGGAAGATATCGACCAGACGAATAAACGGCGAGGCGATGAAGTTCGCGCCCAGCTTTAAAACATTCAGCGCACCGTTAAACAGCCAAATCGCCCCGACGATTTTCGCAATGTTTTGCACTAGTGCCGGGTGTTCGCGTAGCCAGGCGCTGAACTGGCGAATAACCGGCGCAAGGCTTTGCGCCAGCTCGCCAATCGCCGGCATAAGCTGCAAGCCAATGCTGAGCCATAAATCATTTAACGCCAGTTGTAACGCTTTAGTCTGTTCAATGGGCGAAGCCATTTGCGCAGAAAAGTCGGCATCAATCAGATTCTTGCTGGTGGCTTGCATGGCAGAGGCTTTTAGCTGGCGATACTCTTCCATATTCGCCAGCATAGGGGCCAGGAATTCCACCGTTTGCGCATCGCCGAACATTTCGCCCAGATTAAACTGCGTCACCATCGATTGCAGCGCAGTGCTGCGGGCAGATAAATCTTCAATCTGCATGGTGCGTTTGAAGGTATCGAGGATCGCCGGATTCATCTTCTCAAGCTGCATTTGCACGATATGAGTCATAGCTTCGCTAACACCCATACCGTTTTGCTGATGCTCAAGCAGAGAACCTTGCAGATCGACGCCCTGGCTGGCGAACCAGCTATCGGTTTTTTTCGAAAAGGTGGTTTGTAGAAAATGGTCGAAATTCTCCGCCGCTGCACTGGCGCTGGCACCGTTTTTCATGGCGATCTGCATGGTGGCGGTCAGTTCAGCCATACCTTCCAGACCCTGAGCGCCGGTTTTACCTGCAAATTTCTCTATCCACTGCGTTTGTTCGGCAATGGCAGGCCCACCGCTTTTGGTAACGCTGTACATCATGTTTTGCGCAGTGTGGAAATTTTCCGGGGCAATATTCAGTCGATCATGAGTCGCGAGCGCGGCTTTCGCCCATGTTTCGGCGCTGTCGCGCGTGGCGGTGGCGGCTTTGGCGATCTCCGGCATATAGCGGTTGAGATCCTGCAAGGACGATATGTTGCCTTCAACTAAGGTCAGAGCGGCGGACTGTAACGTGGTCTGCTGCTGGTTAAAATCCATACTCCAGTCGCGCAGATTCAGGCTGAGCGTCTCGCGAGTGGCATCACTCATCCCACCTTTGGTCGCCATATTGACCATATTGTCCTGAAACTCATACGGCAACTTCCAGTCGGGGGCTTCAACATTGAATACTTTGCTAAATTGCCCGGCAAATGTTTGGGTTTTCTCCATCAGATTAGCGCGGCTGCGGCTATTTTCCTCCAGGCGGAGAGCGGAATCGGCAAGTCGCTGCGTTAGTTTGATAACTGTCGCTTGCTGAGTAGAGAGAGTTAACAATGTTCTGGCGTTGAGTGAGCCGTAACGGGCTATTGCCTGCGTCAACGTCTCATTACGCGCCTGAAGCTGGGTAATAATATCGTTGGCCAAAATTGTTTCTCTTTAAATATTGATAATGGCCCGCTGGTTATTTTTCTAAAAAAAAGGGGCAGGGAAGAAATAAACCTGACGGGCTTGGGAAACTCGCAGACATCAGGTCTGCGAGTCATATTCGATTTTTATTTGGGCGTTGGCTTCATCCAGCCAGTTGCTAAAGTCATCGACGGTAAGGGCGTCTATCTCACTGGGCGGAAAGCGAAACCATCTCGCCAGTAACGCCATCGCTTGCCATAACAGTGGCGGATTCTGTAGCCACGCTAAGCATGGATTGAAATCGTTTCTGCAATGCCTGGTAATCCAGCAAATCCATTTCAGCTAAATCTTCTGGCACCAGTCCGGTCATTGCAGCCATTAGCGGTTCATCCCATTCTTCTGGTTTTTCGCTGATCCGGCGCGCGTTGCGCATATCTTTTACTTTCAGGCGACGTAATTGCAGAGTGTTAATTACGTCTCCCGCCGCTGAAGTAAACGGGAACTGTAAGGTATAATGTTCTTTCATTTTGTATCCTTATTGGTCATGCGGAAATCGGGGCCGTAGCCCCGAATAACTTAGCCACCGATGTTATTGCGATAGGTACTTAATTGATCCACGCCGTTAACGCGGAAAATATTCGCCAGGTAATCCAGTTCCAGCAGCGTTTCACCATCGACCACCTGTTTAATATAGGTACAACCAAAGGCGCTGCTGAATTCCGGGTTTTCATTCTGTTTAAATGTTCCCAATGGATTCTTTTTAAACATGACAGTCAAATGAGTGACTAACGCTAATTGATTCGCTTTCCCCTGGGAGTTATAGCAATCAATACTGGAGCGGCACTGTAATGCTACCGCCTGCCACGGGTTTGCCGTTTTACGCATGACGTCCTGATAAAAGGAGTTCCATTTAATTTCCCCTTCCAGTTTATCGAAACCTGCCGGGAGTTCGATTTTGCCGACCATGCCCAGTGCTTTATGCTCCTGCATAATTAAACTGACATCCGGTAATTTAATTTCGGTTGCACGACCTAAAAGGTTATTACCATCGAGATAAATATTGGCATTGGTAATACGGTTAATTTGAATTTTTCCAGCCATTAGCTATTGCTCTCCAGAGAGACTAAATATTCAGAGGTAATTTCAGTTTCAAACGTCAGACGTTCCAGCGGCGGTGGCGGGGTGAATTTATAGCTCAGCAATAAATGCCCGGCACTGAGTTCGGTCGGTGAATTTCGCGCCGGATCGTACCAGCACTCAAAGCCAAGCAGTGCGCCGTCGGCAATCAGCTTACGGCCCCAGGTATTTACCGACTCGGTCAGGGCATCAATTAGCGCCTGATTAATCGGCATATCGATATACTGCTGGCTGAAATAACGGATCGACTCGTTAATCACATCACCCGTGCGGCGAACGTTTTCAAAGTTACGCATATGGGTCACGGTTGGCCATGCCGCAGTGCGGTTGCCCCATAAACGCAGACCAGAGCCGTAACTATTGAAAACTGTGGTAATGCCGTTTTCGTTGAGCTGATTCACTTCACTTTGCGGGTCATCAACCATTGCGGAAAGTGAACGTTCGATACCGATAATGCCCTGAATTTCCTGGTTTGAGTTGCTCCACCAGAAACCTTTCTCCAGGTCTACTTTGGCACGCAGTCCGGCAGCGCGTGAAGATAGCGGTTCGAGAACTTCTTGGTTGGTTGAGCCGTCATAAACTTTGACGTGCGGATAGCACAAACGCGCACGGTCAGAACTGGTGTTGAAGTTGATTGCGCCTTTCGAGCCGCGACCAGCCAGTACCTGCTGGAATGTAGTACCGATTGGGGCGTCAATGTAGGCGATAGCACCGAGTTTTTCCGCCTGAGCAATCAGTTCGGTGGTGACCGATTTTTGCGTACAGAAAACGGGAGCAAGCAGGATTTTGGCGTAGAAACCATACAGGTTATAGGTATCCTGTAGCAGTTTCATCCCCGTGCGATCGCCTGCGGTATTAACGGCGCCAATAATATCGGCTGCGGTAACTTTTGTTGGATCGGCCCATGAGTAATAGGCGCAAACTTTCGCTCCGGCAGGGATCTCAGTTTCTGCACGAGTGATTATTCCTGTTTGTTCATCAACATGAAACGCTGCGCTGCTATACGTAGTGGCTGATGTTGAAGAGGGTTTCAGGACGACATTGCGCACCGCACGATGAGCCAGTTTTGCCTGGTTGTTGGAATCAAAAGTGATACTCTCATTGCTGATGCTGGAGCCATGTTTTGCCGGATCCAGTACGTTAATCACCACCACCGTACCGGCGCCGTGGTCATAAATCGCCTTCAGCGCCTGCGGGATAGTAAAGTTAGCCTGAGTCGAGCCAAACTGCGCGGCATCGCTTTCAGAAAGGCACAATGTTGGTTTGTTTACCGGACCGCATGGTGCACTACCGATTAAAGCGATTACAGCGGATTTTACCGCTTTAACCGGGCGCGGACCGGTTTCAATTTCAATGGTTTCTACACCGTGCAGGTAATTAGCTGCCATGTACAATTTCCTCTCCGTTATTTTGTTCTTCCTGAGTGATGACAGGAGTCAGGTGATTGCGGGCAATCATGGTCATAACCCACTCGTTTTCTTCTGGCAGATCAATTTCACTGTTCGGCCACAATAAGATTTCTTGTCCGTCGGCAAGGGTGACGCCGCTTGCCGGGCCGTTGTAGATGTATTTCATTCAGTTTCCTCGTAATTAACTTCAGTAAGCAGGGTAAGGTCCGTGCTTTCCCGTTTTGCGATAAACAGCGATCTGGTCGCCATTTCCATGATGTAGCGGCAGAAACCACCGCTCTCGCCTGCATTGATTTCTGTTTCAAGCCAAAGAAGACGCTCGCAATCAGGAAGCTGGATCCCCCCCAATGCGCTGCGTATGCGATCCAGTGCGTTTAACGCGCCACAATTTTTGCCAACAATAACGGTGGCAGTTAAACGGAGCGTTTGCTGTTGCACGAGGGCATCACTGCTTTCAGGCATGGCAAATAGAGAACCGCTATAATTAATAATCACTGTAACTTGCTGCGTCTGCGGAATATATTTATTGGCATCAACCGATGAAATAAATACGTCCATTTCGGGATTCTGTTCACGTAATCTGGTCACAACAGAATTAATTACAGATAAAATTTCCATATAGGGTGTTCCTTAATTACTGCTCACTTCGTTATCGTTGAAATGTATTCTGAAGCAGTGAAGGTGAAGAATCTTTTAATGTGATTTAGAGAAAAAATTGAATGGCTATAAAAATCCCCACACTTACGTAAAGGTGGGGATGTATTTAATAGCTGCCACGTTGTAATAGCTCTATTTTGCTATATAAGGCATCCAGCTTTGCTTCTAATACTGCCTGGCCACGAAGATAATCTTCTCTGCGGACATAATGCAGCGGAAGCTCGGCACGAAATTCGAGAAATTCTCTTTCCAGTTTCGACCAGCTTGTTTCTGATTCCCGGCGCGCGTTTTCCAGAGATTCAAAACGCTCATTAAGTCTTTTTTCAATTTGCGCTAACAGCAATTTTCCGGCAGCAAACATTAATCCAACGAAGGAAAGCATAAGGGAGATCACTTCCCAAAAATCGATACTGAGTTTCATCGGCCCCTCTGATTAGTGAAGACAGCTTGCCTGCCCCCAGAGTAAGTAGCGGGCGGCATGTTGATAGAGGATCATCTTCGGATAGTGACGATTTTCTCGCCAGTTTGCGGCACTACGCCCGGCGTTGACGTGCTCAACATGACCAAACCAGATGGTGGCATCTAACCCTTTGGATGCGGCCAGTTTTTTATCCCGATTAACCCATCCCTGACCACCGTTATAGGCGCTTAGGGTAAACGCCATACGCTGGCAGCCATTTTTCGCCGAGATGTTTTTCCACAAATGCTGGTCATATTGCACCAATGCGCGAATCGCCCAGGTTGGGTTATAGGGCTTGTTTTCACGTAGCTGTGGATACAACTGGCTTATCCATGTCGCTGTGGCAGGCATAAATTGCGCCATACCCTGTGCGCCGACGGGGGAACGCGCCATTGGCTGCCAGGCTGATTCCTGGTGCAACTGCCCGGCGAAGTCTGCCACCGGGGCGTTCAGTCCCCAGACTTCTCGTGCAGTTCGAATCAGTTCGTTTCGCCATGCCAGAGATGCTCGCGGCGGTTCAGATGCGTTAAGCGGGAAGAACGCGAACAGAGTAATTAGCGCGAGAAATTTTACCTGCATCACTAAAGTCCTAACGCGACGGAAAGGCAGACGGCTGCAACGATGATAGCCCGACGAATCATTGCCGCCGCGCAGCATCGCGCCTCTTCCCAGGGGCAAAATGAGTCAGGCCGCGCCCAGGGAAACAGACTGCGATCGAGCCAGTATCCCAGCACAGCGGCGAGCGAAACCAGACTTAGTTTATAAATGACAACCGGGATCTGTGCGGAAGATGTCCAGCCGATCGCGACAAACAGCGCGACGGAAGCGACCAGCCAGCCGGAAAGACGGGGAAAAGTGACTTTTTTCATACGATATCTCCTGATAAGTGAGCGTTTAGTGTTGCCAGATCCCTCCAGTGAAGAATGAAAAAAGCTTTAATAAATAACTTTAAAAAATAGATCCTCTATAAATGAACATGCTTGCTAATAAATCCACCCATTAATAAAAGAGCAAAAGGTGTCCTGGAGAATAAGCGCGTCATTATGCAGGGAAAAGAGGATGGTGAATCGTAGGAATAGCCCATAGTCATTTGATTTTTAAAGTTTGTTTAAGAAAGTCAGCGACTGTGAGGGAAACGATCTTTTTACACTACAGGTAAAAATAATACTGTATGCACATACAGTATCGTGTAAAATGATACTCCAGTTGACAAGAAACATAACGCAAACAATATATTTATTTTGTGAATTTATGACGTTCATTGATATTAAAAATTTATATTTTTGGTGATTGTTTATTTGTTTGTTGAATGTATTGAGTAGCAGTAATGACAACTGCTTAGCGTATATCCGTGGTTTTACACGCATCGGGTCTTATACAGGATGCAAGATATATGGAGATGAAAAATGATACGAAAATCAAAAGAGATGGCCCGGACACCGGAGATCATTAACGACCTGGCGTTTCATGCATCGCAAGTTCTGATTGAGAGCATCAATCTCGACAGTTCATCGGCGGAAAATGTGGGCTTTGCCATTGCCGACCGAATGATGCGTAACTGGGGTGGGCAAAGCATTTATTTCCCGAAAGGGATCTCCGGACGGGCGTCGGAGCGTGACTACCAAATCTATAGCGAGTGCGATGGTCGCAACTACGCCGAATTAGCGAAGAAATATAATCTGACGTTGCAATGGATTTATAAGATAGTGAAACGCGTACATGCGGAAAAGCAACAGCGCCGTAGTAATTCGTAATTGATCCGGCATGGTGAATAGCGACGTGGGTCGCTATTCACCTGTACTGGTCGTTTACTCAAACAAATTACTATGCAATTTCTGCACTACCTGCTCTGCATCAGCACCTGGCACCAGGAAGCACAGGTTATTGCTGGAAGCGCCGTAGCAAATCATGCGGATGTTGAACGGTTCCAGTACGCCAAATACTTCTTTGCCGACGCCGCAGGCTTTGGATAGGTCATTACCAATCAGCGCCACCAGTGCCAGGCCTTCTTCCACTTCTACACGGCACAGTGCTGAAAGCTCCATCAGCAGTGATTGCGTCAACAATGTATCGCCGGTAGAAGTTGAACCAGTAGTATCAAGAGTTAATGCCACGCTCACTTCGGACGTAGTAATTAAATCCACCGAAATATTATGCCGCGCGAGGATACCGAAAACTTCCGCGAGGAAGCCACGGGAATGCAGCATATTCAGGCTGTGCAGGGTTAATAGCGTTTGTTTACGGCGCAGAGCCAGTGCACGGAACAGCGGTGGATTTTCGGTTTTATTACACACCAACGTACCGCCAGCACGTGGGTCTTTGCTGGAACCGACAAACACCGGAATATCGCTGCGCACTGCGGGCAGCAACGTCGCTGGATGCAGCACTTTCGCGCCAAAGGTCGCCATTTCAGCGGCCTCTTCAAAAGCGATTCTATCAATGCGTTTTGCTGCCGGCACCACGCGTGGATCGGTAGTGTAGATGCCAGGGACGTCAGTCCAGATATCAACGCGAGATGCGTGTAAGGCTTCCGCCAACAAGGCTGCCGTATAATCGCTGCCGCCACGTCCAAGTGTTGTTGTACGCCCTTTACTTTCGCTACCAATAAAGCCCTGGGTGATGACTAAACCTTCACTGAGCCGTGGAGTCAGATGCAACGCAGCCAGTTCCGCCAGTGCAACAACATCTGGCTCCGCACGACCAAAACGGTCGTTGGTACGCATCACTTTACGCACATCAAACCACTGCGCCTGGACATCGCGTTCGCGCAGGATTTCAACAAACAGCAGAGTAGACATCAGTTCGCCGTGGCTGACCAGTTCATCCGTCAGTGCCGGAGATGTTGCCAGTGCCGCCGCTTCGGCCAGAACAGTAATGTTCTCCAACAAACGTTCAATCTCTTCACGGATGACGTTCGGGTAACGCAGACGCTCCAGAATGGCGAACTGAATATTGCGAATAGCATCGAGTTTTTCGAAACGCTCAACCGGTTCCAGACCTTCAGCCAGTGCGACAAGGAGGTTAGTAATCCCCGCAGAAGCAGAAAGCACAACCAAACGAACATTCACATCAGAAAGCACAATGTCGGCGCTGCGGTTCATGGCGTCGAAATCAGCCACGCTAGTACCACCAAATTTGGAGACAACAATATCGGGCATAACAACCTCGTGTCAGGGAATGAAAGAAGCGACCTTGGCACAAAGGCAAAATAGAAACCGGTGCAGGCGCAGACCGTATTTATAAATAAAAGGTGTAGGGGAGTGTGTCAACGCTGGGATTATGCGGATTATTCATGCAGCGGGCGTGGTCAGAAATTGTGCTTATAACGTCTATACTTTTTATCCTCTTCAGTAGTTAGCTGAGCTAACGGCACTAAAACCATCACATTTTTCTGTGACTGGCGCTACAATCTTCCACAGTCACAATTCTCAATATCAGAAGAGTATTGCTAATGAAAAACATCAATCCAACGCAGACCGCTGCCTGGCAGGCACTACAGAAACACTTCGATGAAATGAAAGACGTTACGATCGCCGATCTTTTTGCTAAAGATGGCGATCGTTTTTCTAAGTTCTCCGCAACCTTCGACGATCAGATGCTGGTGGATTACTCCAAAAACCGCATCACCGAAGAAACGCTGGCGAAATTGCAGGATCTGGCGAAAGAGTGCGATCTGGCGGGCGCGATTAAGTCGATGTTCTCTGGCGAGAAGATCAACCGCACCGAAAACCGTGCCGTGCTGCACGTGGCACTGCGTAACCGTAGCAATACGCCGATTCTGGTTGATGGCAAAGACGTAATGCCGGAAGTCAACGCGGTGCTGGAGAAGATGAAAACCTTCTCGCAAGCGATTATTTCCGGTGAGTGGAAGGGTTATACCGGCAAAGCAATCACCGACGTGGTGAACATCGGTATCGGCGGTTCTGACCTCGGCCCGTACATGGTGACTGAGGCACTGCGTCCGTACAAAAATCACCTGAACATGCACTTTGTTTCTAACGTTGACGGAACTCACATCGCAGAAGTGCTGAAAAAAGTGAACCCAGAAACGACGCTGTTCCTGGTGGCGTCTAAAACCTTCACCACTCAGGAAACCATGACCAATGCCCATAGCGCACGTGACTGGTTCCTGAAAGCGGCAGGTGATGAGAAGCACGTTGCGAAACACTTTGCGGCGCTTTCCACCAATGCGAAAGCCGTTGGCGAGTTTGGTATTGATACCGCCAACATGTTCGAGTTCTGGGACTGGGTCGGCGGTCGTTACTCTTTGTGGTCAGCGATTGGCCTGTCGATTGTTCTCTCCATCGGCTTTGATAACTTCGTTGAACTGCTTTCCGGCGCACATGCCATGGACAAGCATTTCTCCACTACTCCAGCAGAGAAAAACCTGCCTGTATTGCTGGCGCTGATTGGCATCTGGTACAACAATTTCTTTGGCGCAGAAACTGAAGCGATTCTGCCGTATGACCAGTATATGCACCGTTTTGCGGCGTACTTCCAGCAGGGCAATATGGAGTCTAATGGTAAGTACGTTGACCGTAACGGTAACGTCGTGGATTACCAGACTGGCCCGATTATCTGGGGTGAGCCAGGTACTAACGGTCAGCACGCGTTCTACCAGCTGATCCACCAGGGAACCAAAATGGTGCCATGCGATTTCATCGCGCCAGCTATCACCCATAACCCGCTCTCTGATCACCACCAGAAACTGCTGTCTAACTTCTTCGCTCAGACCGAAGCTCTGGCCTTTGGTAAATCCCGCGAAGTGGTAGAGCAGGAATATCGCGATCAGGGTAAAGATCCGGCGACGCTCGACTATGTAGTGCCGTTTAAAGTGTTCGAAGGTAACCGTCCGACCAACTCCATCCTGCTGCGCGAAATCACCCCGTTCAGCCTGGGGGCGTTGATTGCGCTGTATGAGCACAAAATCTTTACTCAGGGCGTGATCCTGAACATCTTCACCTTTGACCAGTGGGGCGTGGAGCTGGGTAAACAGCTGGCTAACCGCATTCTGCCGGAGCTGAAAGATGACAAAGAAATCAGCAGCCACGATAGCTCGACCAATGGTCTGATTAACCGCTATAAAGCGTGGCGCGGTTAATCATCGTGCATACCTGATGTCGCTACGTAGGCCGGATAAGGCGTTTACGCCGCATCCGGCAACCGGTGCCTGATGCGACGCGGTCGCGTCTTATCAGGCCTACAGGTCGATGCCGATATGTACATCGTATTCGGCAATTAATACATAGCACGATTGATTAAATAACCTTAATAACAATGCCGACTATAAGTCGGCATTGTTTTATCAGATAAATCCTCTTGTCTGTGATTTAACGAAAATCATACCGTGAGGTTAATCCTAAAATAGATTTTCAGTCTGTAATCATTTCGGAATATACGCAGGTTAATCGCTTTTGTATTTATTTTAACCTCATGATTAACATGATTATTTATATATAATAAAAAATATATAATTGCTATTCATTCCAATTATCCTAAAACCCCATAACTAATTCCCCACGCCGTAATCCACATGCTTTAGTTGTGTATACTCGATTCCGCCCGAAATGTTTTTGGGTAAATCTCCATTCATTCAATGAAGGGAAATTGTTATGAAAAAAGTTCTGTATGGCATTTTTGCCATATCTGCGCTTGCGGCGACTTCTGCGTGGGCTGCACCTGTACAGGTGGGCGAAGCGGCAGGGTCGGCAGCAACGTCGGTTTCGGCGGGTAGTTCCTCCGCGACCAGCGTCAGCACCGTAAGCTCGGCGGTGGGTGTCGCGCTCGCGGCAACCGGTGGCGGCGATGGTTCTAATACCGGGACCACCACAACCACGACCACCAGTACCCAGTAATAACGTATGTATCCCCAAAATAATTCGAGTCATTGCATCTGTGGCTTGAAGTATGAAGGGATTTACCATAACCACACTCCGGTGTGGTTATTCTGCCCCTCTGGAGAAGAGTCGTGAAGCGACCTGCACTCATTCTTATCTGCCTGTTATTACAGGCGTGTTCAGCCACGACTAAAGAGCTGGGCAATTCACTGTGGGACAGTCTGTTCGGCACGCCAGGCGTACAGCTGACTGACGATGATATTCAAAATATGCCCTACGCCAGCCAGTACATGCAGCTTAATGGCGGGCCGCAGTTATTTGTGGTGCTGGCCTTCGCTGAAAACGGACAACAAAAATGGGTCACTCAGGATCAGGCCACTCTCGTTACCCAACATGGCCGTCTGGTGAAGACTCTGCTCGGCGGCGACAACCTGATTGAGGTGAATAACCTTGCTGCCGATCCGCTGCTCAAACCTGCACAAATCGTTGATGGCGCAACCTGGACGCGCACGATGGGCTGGACCGAGTACCAGCAGGTGCGCTACGCCACCGCACGCTCGGTCTTCAAATGGGCTGGCACCGATACCGTCAAAGTCGGCAGCGATGAAACCCCGGTTCGCGTGCTGGACGAAGAAGTCTCCACCGACCAGGCGCGATGGCATAACCGCTACTGGATCGACAGCGAAGGGCAAATTCGCCAGTCGGAACAGTATCTCGGCGCGGATTACTTCCCGGTGAAAACCACTCTCATCAAGGCGGCAAAACAATGATTAAACAAACTATTGTCGCGTTGCTTTTGAGCGTGGGAGCGTCATCGGTCTTTGCGGCAGGCACCGTCAAGGTGTTCAGCAATGGTAGTAGTGAGGCCAAAACGCTGACGGGCGCGGAGCATTTAATCGATCTGGTAGGCCAACCACGGCTGGCGAATAGCTGGTGGCCTGGTGCGGTGATTAGCGAAGAGCGGGCAACGGCGGCAGCATTGCGGCAGCAGCAGGCGTTGTTGACGCGGCTGGCAGAACAGGCCGCAGATTCCAGCGCCGACGATGCAGCCGCGATCAACGCCTTACGCCAGCAAATTCAGGCGTTGAAAGTGACGGGCAGGCAAAAAATCAATCTTGATCCCGATATCGTCCGCGTTGCCGAACGCGGCAACCCGCCGTTGCAGGGTAATTACACGCTGTGGGTGGGTTCCGCGCCGTCCACGGTCACGTTGTTCGGGCTTATCAGCCGTCCTGGCAAGCAGCCATTCACTCCAGGTCGCGATGTGGCGAGCTATCTCTCCGGTCAGAAGCTGCTTAGCAGTGCAGATCGCAGCTACGCGTGGGTGGTTTACCCGGATGGACGCACGCAAAAAGCGCCGGTGGCTTACTGGAACAAGCGTCACGTAGAGCCGATGCCCGGCAGCATTATTTATGTTGGCCTGGCGGACTCCGCCTGGAGTAAGACGCCTGATGCCCTGAACGCCGACATTCTTCAGACCCTGACGCAGCGGATACCGCAATAATGAAAAAAAGACATCTGCTTAGCTTACTGGCGCTGGGCATTAGCACGGCCTGCTACGGCGAAACGTATCCTGCGCCTATTGGCCCATCGCAATCGGACTTCGGCGGCGTCGGTCTGTTACAAACGCCTACCGCCCGTATGGCGCGGGAAGGGGAGTTGAGTTTGAACTATCGTGATAACGATCAGTACCGTTATTACTCTGCTTCAGTGCAACTCTTCCCGTGGCTGGAAACAACGCTGCGCTACACCGACGTGCGCACCCGGCAGTACAGCAGCGTCGAAGCGTTCTCTGGTGATCAAACATATAAAGATAAAGCCTTCGATCTCAAACTGCGTTTGTGGGAAGAGAGTTATTGGCTGCCGCAAGTGGCGGTTGGTGCGCGGGATATCGGCGGTACGGGGCTGTTTGATGCGGAATATCTGGTCGCCAGCAAAGCCTGGGGGCCGTTCGATTTTACACTCGGCCTGGGCTGGGGATATCTGGGCACCAGCGGTAATGTGAAAAATCCGCTCTGTTCAGCCAGTGATAAATATTGCTATCGCGATAACAGCTATAAACAGGCGGGATCTATCGACGGCAGCCAGATGTTCCACGGCCCAGCCTCACTGTTTGGCGGCGTGGAATACCAGACCCCCTGGCAGCCGCTGCGCCTGAAACTGGAGTATGAAGGCAATAATTATCAGCAGGATTTTGCCGGGAAGCTGGAGCAAAAAAGTAAGTTTAACGTCGGGGCGATTTATCGCGTTACCGATTGGGCCGACGTTAACCTTAGCTATGAACGCGGTAACACCTTTATGTTTGGCGTTACGCTGCGCACCAACTTTAACGATCTACGTCCTTCGTACAACGATAACGCCCGACCGCAATATCAACCGCAGCCGCAGGATGCCATTTTGCAGCATTCGGTGGTGGCGAATCAGTTAACGCTGTTGAAATATAACGCCGGACTTGCCGATCCGCAGATCCAGGCGAAAGGCGATACGCTGTATGTTACCGGCGAGCAGGTGAAATATCGTGATTCGCGCGAAGGGATCATCCGTGCTAATCGGATCGTGATGAACGATCTGCCGGATGGGATCAAAACGATCCGCATTACGGAAAATCGCCTTAACATGCCGCAGGTGACGACGGAAACCGATGTCGCCAGCCTGAAAAACCATCTCGCCGGCGAGCCGCTTGGGCATGAAACGAAGCTGGCGCAAAAACGTGTCGAGCCGGTGGTTCCGCAGTCCACCGAGCAGGGCTGGTATATCGACAAATCGCGCTTTGATTTCCATATCGATCCTGTGCTGAACCAGTCAGTCGGTGGCCCGGAAAACTTTTACATGTACCAACTGGGCGTGATGGGAACGGCGGATTTGTGGCTGACGGACCATCTGCTCACCACCGGCAGCCTGTTTGCTAACCTTGCCAACAATTACGACAAGTTTAACTACACCAATCCACCGCAGGACTCACACTTACCGCGCGTTCGTACCCATGTGCGCGAGTATGTGCAGAACGATGTCTATGTGAATAACCTGCAAGCCAACTACTTCCAGCATCTGGGCAACGGCTTCTACGGGCAGGTTTATGGCGGTTATCTCGAAACCATGTTTGGCGGTGCGGGGGCAGAAGTATTGTATCGCCCGCTGGACAGCAACTGGGCGTTTGGTCTGGATGCCAACTACGTTAAACAGCGCGACTGGCGTAGTGCGAAAGATATGATGAAGTTTACTGATTACAGCGTGAAAACCGGACATCTGACCGCATACTGGACGCCATCTTTCGCTCAGGATGTGTTAGTGAAAGCCAGCGTCGGGCAGTATCTGGCAGGGGATAAAGGCGGCACGCTGGAGATCGCCAAACGCTTTGATAGCGGCGTGGTGGTGGGTGGCTATGCCACGATCACGAATGTTTCGAAAGAGGAGTACGGCGAAGGGGACTTCACCAAAGGCGTGTATGTCTCTATACCGTTGGATCTCTTCTCGTCTGGCCCGACACGCAGCCGTGCGGCAATTGGCTGGACGCCGCTGACGCGTGACGGTGGTCAGCAACTTGGGCGTAAGTTCCAGTTGTATGACATGACCAGCGACCGTAGCGTCAATTTCCGCTAAGTCATGGGAAAGGTGCCAGTTTTCGCACTCACTGGCACCTTTATTCTTAATGGCCTGTCGAGCCATCAGGAACGCAGTTCACCCCCGGTTTGCGATCTGGTGTGTAAAGGCGAAAACATTCTGTCTTCCTGTCCGTCGATATTGGTTGCAGGTCTGGTTGCCTGAGCGACTGGGCCATCATTGGGCTGGAGACATTGCTTTGCGGTAGGTCGGCTTTATCAGCAGTACCGAGCGGACCGGC
This sequence comes from Escherichia sp. MOD1-EC5433, assembly GCF_002966005.1. Classification (NCBI taxonomy): domain Bacteria; kingdom Pseudomonadati; phylum Pseudomonadota; class Gammaproteobacteria; order Enterobacterales; family Enterobacteriaceae; genus Escherichia; species Escherichia sp. MOD1-EC5433. The sequence continues at coordinate 40,940 of NZ_PTRL01000001.1, forward strand.
AAAAGCAGGAAGAACAGAGGCTGATAACAACAAAGCAGCAAAATAAGGCTTCATTTTTACCACCTTTATCAGGTTACGTTTCATTTGTTCCAGAGGAACATTGTCGATTTTTCGCGTATTGCTGGTGGCTGGGAATCACCAGAATGGGTGATTTTTGCAGTACAGGCTATGGTGCGGTTTGTCTTGCCGGATGCGCCGCCAGGCGCGGCTTATCCAGCCTACGGGTAGGCACATCCGATGTTGGTGGGGGCGTCCTAACACCAGGTTGAACAAAACATACACAAAAAATATAGATCCCCGTCACATTTTTGCGTTATACAGGAAGCTCGCCACTGAGTTGGAGAGCTGTTATGACGTCGTTATCTCGTCCGCGCGTGGAGTTTATCTCCACCATTTTGCAGACCGTACTCAATCTTGGCCTGTTGTGCCTCGGCCTGATTCTGGTTGTCTTCCTCGGCAAAGAAACGGTGCATCTGGCTGATGTGCTGTTCGCGCCAGAACACACCAGCAAATATGAGCTGGTGGAAGGGCTGGTGGTTTACTTTCTCTATTTCGAATTTATCGCCCTGATTGTGAAGTACTTCCAGTCCGGTTTTCACTTCCCGCTACGTTACTTTGTCTATATCGGGATCACCGCCATTGTGCGCTTGATCATCGTCGATCATAAATCGCCACTGGATGTGTTGATCTACTCGGCAGCGATCCTGCTACTGGTGATCACCCTGTGGTTGTGTAATTCGAAACGGCTGAAGCGGGAGTAAAAAAAGGCGCTCCAGGGAGCGCCGAATAACAGTCACAAGTTGGGATAACGTAAGTTGAGGGTGCAGCGGCATAACATTGGCAGAACAACATCTTTAACCTTTCACACCACCTGCCGTCAGGCCGTTGACCAGCCAGCGTTGAGCCAGCAAGAAGACGATGGTGATCGGTAATGCAGACATTACGGCAGCGGCGGCAAAATCGCCCCACAGGTAGTTTTGCGGGTTGAGGTATTGCTGCATTCCCACGGCCAGGGTGTAGCTGTTCACGTCACGCAGTAACAACGATGCGACCGGAACTTCAGTAATGGCAGCGATAAACGACAGGATGAACACCACCGCCAGAATCGGTACTGACAGCGGCAGCAGTACGAGGCGGAAGGCCTGCCACGGTGTCGCACCGTCCAGCGCCGCCGCTTCTTCCAGCGAGCCGTCGATCGTTTCGAAATAACCTTTAATCGTCCAGACGTGCAGCGCAATCCCGCCCAGGTAAGCAAAGATAACGCCGCCGTGGGTATTCAGACCGATAAACGGAATGTACTCACCCAGACGGTCAAACAACGCATACAACGCCACCAGTGAGAGTACCGCCGGGAACATCTGGAAAATCAGCATTCCTTTCAGCAGCGTCGCTTTGCCAGGGAAGCGCATACGGGCGAAGGCGTAGGCGCAGGTGGTGGAGAGCGCCACGATACCAATCGCGGAAATCCCGGCGACCTTTACCGAGTTCCACAGCCACAGCAGTACCGGGAATGGCGGTGGCGTAATGCGACCATCGGCCTGTTCAACGCTAAAGCCTAACGCCAGTTTCCAGTGATCCCACGAGATTTGTTCCGGGATCAGGCTGCCTGTCGCGAAGTTCCCCTGGCGCAGCGAGATTGCGACGACCATCAGCAGCGGGAACATAATCGCCGCGATAAAAAGTAGCAGTAGCAGGTGAGTAATAAACAAACGTGCTTTTTGTGATTTCGGTTGGACCATTGCCATTTTTGTTATCTCCCTTAATCAAACTTCATTCGCGTGGCTTTCAGGTTCACTATCGCCAGCGCGCCTACCAGCAGGAAGATCAGCGTGGCAATTGCTGCCGCCAGACCGAAGTCCTGACCTCCGCCGCCTTCAAAGGCGATACGGTAGGTGTAGTTAACGAGCAGGTCGGTATAACCGGCTGGCGTGGTGGTGCCAAGGCGATCCGGGCCACCGTTGGTCAACAGTTGGATCAGTACGAAGTTGTTAAAGTTAAAGGCGAAGCTGGCGATCATCAGCGGCGTCAGCGGCTTGATCAGCAACGGCAGCGTGATTTTAAAGAAGTTCTGGAATGGACCTGCGCCATCCATCGCTGAGGCTTCATACAGATCGTCAGGAATCGCTTTCAGCAAGCCCATGCAGAGGATCATCATGTACGGATAACCCAGCCAGGTGTTGACGATAATCAGCATCGTCCGTGCGGTAGTCGGGTCGCTGAACCAGGCGGGCTTCACGCCAAACAGCGCGCTCAGCATCATGTTGATTTCACCGAAGCTCTGGTTGAACAATCCTTTGAAAATCAAAATTGAAATAAACGATGGCACCGCGTAGGGCAGAATCAGCAGTACGCGGTAGATAGCTTTGCCGCGCAACGCTTCCCATTGCACCAGACAGGCCAGCACCATGCCGACTGCAACCGTTAAAAAGACAGTGATCAGTGAGAACATCACGGTCCAGACGAAAATCGCGAGGAACGGTTTCTGAATGCCTTCGTCGGTGAAGACGCGGGTAAAGTTTTTCCAGCCGGTAGTCACGGTATAACCCGGGCTGAGTTTGTCGTCGCCCCAGTTGCCATCGGCGGTGATGGACTGGTAAAAGCCGATCTGGTCATTCGGACGATATTTTACGCCACTCTGGTTATTGGTCAGCGTACCGTCATCGCCCAGTGTGTAGAGCGGTTGAGTGCCAGAAAACTGACGCAGGGAGCTCATCATCACTTTGTTGTCATCCGGGAGGATGGCGGTAATGTTGCTCAGTGCCTGACGATTTTGGGTAATCACGCGCAGATTTGCACGCTTGCCTTCAGGCTGTGTGGCGCTTTCTTTCAGTTGCAGCTTTTGCTCGCCGCCAAATTTAAAGGCGTCGGAGAGATAATGCTTACCGGTTTCGCCATCGGTGAGCGCCAGTTGCCACTCATCACCTGCCGGATAAAGCCCGAAGTTATAGGTTTTGCCCGCTTGCCAGGAACGATCTAACAGAACTTCCTGGGCGCGTTCAAAAGTTAGCTGGTTAGTGCTGCTGTAGTTGGTAAAAGCAATGGCGATGGTACACACCAGAGGGAAGAGCACGAACAGCCCCATTCCTGCCATTCCCGGATAAACATAGCGCCAGGCGTAGGCTTTCCGGTTGGCGAAAATATACAGTCCCGCAGAACTTAAAATCAGCGTGGTAATGGCGAACAGGTACTCCCCTTGTGCGTACATTAAAACAACAAGGTAACCCACCAGCAGGCCAAGCAGACCTAACACTGACCATTTCAGTGCGTCGCTTTGCCACCAATGTTTCTTTTTAATGACATCCATGGGGTTCTTCCTCATTCCTGGACGGATAAATGATTACACCGCATCCGGCAACAACTGCCTGATGCGGCGCTGGCGCGTCTTATCAGGCTTACGTACAGTTCGTTTTTCCAGGTCGGATGAAGCATTACGCCGCTCCGACAACAACCGCCTGATGCGACGCTGACGCGTCTTATCAGGCCTACATATGTTTCGGTTTCGTAGGCCGGATAAGGCGTTCACGCCGCATCCGGCATTTAGTTTTGTATGTCGGATGAAGCATTTACGCCGTACCCGACAATAACCGCCTGATGCGACGCTGAGGCGTCTTATCAGGTCTACATATGTTTCGGTTTCGTAGGCCGGATAAGGCGTTCACGCCGCATCCGGCATTTAGCAGCATTACTTGGTGATACGACCCTGTGCATCTTTCAGCGCGGCATCAACAGTCTGACGACCGCTGGCGGCGTTGATCACTGCGGTACGCACGGCATACCAGAAGGCGGACATCTGCGGGATGTTCGGCATGATTTCACCGTTCTTGGCGTTATCCATAGTGGCGGCAATGCGTTGATCTTTCGCCAGCTGATCCTGGTAAGACTTCAGCGCCACGGCGCCCAGCGGTTTATCTTTATTTACCGCTTCCAGCCCTTCGTCAGTCAGCAGGTAGTTTTCGAGGAACTCTTTCGCCAGTTCTTTGTTCGGGCTGGCAGCGTTAATGCCTGCACTCAGAACGCCAACGAACGGTTTGGAAGGTTGTCCCTTGAAGGTCGGCAGCAGCGTCACACCGTAGTTCACTTTGCTGGTGTCAATGTTGGACCATGCCCACGGACCGTTGATGGTCATCGCCGTTTCACCTTTGTTAAAGGCCGCCTCTGCGATGGAGTAATCAGTATCCGCATTCATGTGTTTGTTTTTAACCAGATCAACCAGGAAGGTCAGACCCGCTTTCGCGCCAGCATTATCCACACCAACGTCTTTCACATTGTATTTGTCGTTTTCATACTTGAACGCATAACCACCGTCGGCAGCAATCAGCGGCCAGGTGAAGTACGGTTCTTGCAGGTTGAACATCAGCGCGCTCTTACCTTTCGCTTTCAGTTCTTTATCCAGCGCCGGGATTTCTTCCCAGGTTTTTGGCGGGTTCGGCAGCAGGTCTTTGTTATAAATCAGCGATAATGCTTCAACGGCAATCGGATAAGCAATCAGTTTGCCGTTATAACGTACAGCGTCCCAGGTAAACGGATACAGCTTGTCCTGTAACGCTTTGTCTGGGGAGATTTCAGCCAACAGGCCAGATTGGGCATAGCCGCCAAAGCGGTCGTGCGCCCAGAAAATAATGTCCGGACCATCGCCAGTGGCCGCAACCTGAGGGAATTTCTCTTCCAGCTTATCTGGGTGCTCAACGGTGACTTTAATTCCGGTATCTTTCTCGAATTTCTTACCCACTTCTGCGAGGCCGTTGTAGCCTTTATCGCCGTTGATCCAGATTACCAGTTTACCTTCTTCGATTTTGGCGAGAGCCGAGGCGGAAAACATCATCGTCGTCAAAACAGATAATGCGAGGATGCGTGCACCTGTTTTTATTTTCATAATCTCTGGTCCTTGTTGGTGAAGTGCTTGTGAAAACGCCTGAACGGACTCTAGTTTCTTTATACGGCAACCTCTTTCCATCCTCCTTGCCCCTACGCCCCACCTTCGTTTTATGTGATCTGCATCGCAGAAACAGCAGTATTGCGGGAAGGCGCACACAAAATTGCCATGTTTTTTGCAAGCAATATCACGAATTTCCTTACTTTCCCTCGGATTAGTATGCAGAGCCCATCTTCTCATCCTCCCGCCTCCTCCCCCATAAAAAAGCCAGGGGGTGGAGGATTTAAGCCATCTTCCGATGACGCATAGTCACTGCATCATGAATGTTGCTGTCGATGACAGGTTGTAACGAAGGGAGAAGGGCATGGCGAGCGTACAGCTACAAAATGTAACGAAGGCCTGGGGGGATGTGGTGGTATCGAAAGATATCAACCTCGACATCCACGAAGGTGAGTTCGTGGTGTTTGTCGGACCATCTGGCTGCGGTAAATCTACTTTACTGCGCATGATTGCCGGTCTTGAGACGATCACCAGCGGCGACCTGTTCATCGATGAAAAACGAATGAATGACACCCCGCCAGCAGAACGCGGCGTCGGCATGGTGTTCCAGTCCTATGCGCTCTATCCCCATCTGTCTGTGGCAGAAAATATGTCTTTTGGCCTGAAACTGGCAGGCGCGAAGAAAGAGGTCATCAACCAGCGTGTTAACCAGGTGGCGGAAGTGCTGCAACTGGCGCATTTGCTGGATCGCAAACCGAAGGCGCTCTCCGGCGGACAGCGTCAACGTGTGGCGATTGGTCGTACGCTGGTGGCCGAGCCAAGCGTGTTTTTACTCGATGAACCGCTTTCCAACCTCGATGCTGCGCTGCGTGTACAGATGCGTATCGAAATTTCCCGTCTGCATAAACGCCTGGGGCGCACGATGATTTACGTCACCCACGATCAGGTCGAAGCGATGACGTTGGCCGACAAAATCGTGGTGCTGGACGCCGGTCGCGTGGCGCAGGTCGGGAAGCCGCTTGAGTTGTATCACTATCCGGCCGACCGCTTTGTCGCCGGTTTTATCGGTTCACCGAAGATGAACTTTTTGCCGGTGAAAGTAACCGCCGTTGCAATCGATCAAGTCCAGGTTGAGCTGCCGATGCCAAACCTCCAGCAGGTCTGGCTGCCGGTTGAAAGCCATAACGTTCAGGTCGGCGCCAACATGTCGCTGGGCATTCGCCCAGAACATTTACTGCCAAGCGATATCGCCGACGTCATCCTTGAGGGTGAAGTTCAGGTGGTCGAGCAGCTCGGCAACGAAACGCAAATTCATATCCAGATCCCTTCCATTCGTCAAAACCTGGTGTACCGCCAGTCTGACGTGGTGTTGGTAGAAGAAGGTGCCACATTCGCTATCGGCCTGCCGCCAGAGCGTTGCCATCTGTTCCGTGAGGATGGCACTGCATGTCGTCGACTGCATCAGGAGCCGGGCGTTTAAGCACCCCTACAAAAGACACAAAGCCTGTAACAGGCGATGTGAAAAAAGAAAAGCAATGACTCAGGAGATAGAATGATGATTACTCTGCGCAAACTTCCTCTGGCGGTTGCCGTCGCAGCAGGCGTAATGTCTGCTCAGGCAATGGCCGTGGATTTCCACGGTTACGCTCGTTCCGGGATCGGCTGGACAGGGAGCGGCGGTGAACAACAGTGTTTCCAGACCACTGGCGCTCAAAGTAAATACCGTCTTGGTAACGAATGTGAAACTTATGCTGAATTAAAATTGGGTCAGGAAGTGTGGAAAGAGGGCGATAAGAGCTTCTATTTCGACACTAACGTGGCCTATTCCGTAGCACAACAGAATGACTGGGAAGCCACCGATCCGGCCTTCCGTGAAGCGAACGTGCAGGGGAAAAACCTGATTGAATGGCTGCCTGGTGCCACCATTTGGGCCGGTAAGCGTTTCTATCAGCGTCATGACGTTCATATGATCGACTTCTACTACTGGGATATTTCTGGTCCTGGTGCCGGTCTGGAAAACATCGACGTTGGCTTCGGTAAACTTTCTCTGGCAGCAACGCGTTCTTCTGAAGCGGGCGGTTCTTCTTCTTTCGCCAGCAACAATATCTATGACTATACCAATGAGACTGCGAACGACGTCTTCGACGTGCGTTTAGCGCAGATGGAAATTAACCCCGGCGGCACCCTGGAGCTGGGTGTTGACTACGGTCGCGCTAACCTGCGTGATAACTATCGTCTGGTTGATGGCGCATCGAAAGATGGCTGGATGTTCACTGCCGAGCATACCCAGAGCATCCTGAAAGGCTTCAACAAGTTTGTTGTTCAGTACGCTACTGACTCGATGACCTCGCAGGGTAAAGGTCTGTCGCAGGGTTCTGGCGTTGCGTTTGATAACGAAAAATTTGCCTACAATATCAACAATAACGGTCACCTGCTGCGTATCCTCGATCACGGTGCGATCTCCATGGGCGACAACTGGGACATGATGTACGTGGGTATGTACCAGGATATCAACTGGGATAACGACAACGGCACCAAATGGTGGACCGTCGGTATTCGTCCAATGTACAAGTGGACGCCTATCATGAGTACCTTGCTGGAAGTGGGCTACGACAACGTCGAATCCCAGCGTACTGGCGACAAGAACAATCAGTACAAAATCACCCTCGCACAACAATGGCAGGCTGGCGACAGCATCTGGTCACGCCCGGCTATTCGTGTCTTCGCAACCTACGCCAAGTGGGATGAGAAATGGGGTTATGACTACAACGGTAGCTCCTCTTCCAACCCGAACTACGGCAAAGCTGTTCCGGCGAATTTCGAAGGCGGTAGCTTCGGTCGCGGTGATAGCGATGAGTGGACCTTCGGTGCCCAGATGGAAATCTGGTGGTAATAGCAATGTGTAGGCCGGATAAGGCGTTCACGCCGCATCCGGCATAAAAATAGGTTGTCATTATCTATAAGGGGCGTAAGCCCCTCTGATTATCGGGTTAAGCGCGCTATTGCCTGGCTACCGCTGAACTCCAGATTTTGAGGTAAAAACAATGAAAATGAATAAAAGTCTCATCGCCCTCTGTTTATCAGCAGGGTTGCTGGCAAGCGCGCCTGGAATCAGCCTTGCCGATGTTAACTACGTGCCGCAAAACACCAGCGATGCGCCAGCCATTCCATCTGCCGCGCTGCAACAATTAACCTGGACGCCAGTCGATCAATCTAAAACCCAGACCACCCAATTGGCGACTGGCGGGCAACAACTGAACGTCCCTGGCATCAGCGGTCCAGTCGCCGCATACAGCGTCCCGGCAAACATTGGCGAGCTGACCCTGACTCTGACCAGTGAAGTGAACAAACAAACCAGCGTATTTGCACCGAACGTGCTGATTCTTGATCAGAACATGACACCATCGGCCTTCTTTCCCAGCAGTTATTTCACCTACCAGGAACCTGGTGTGATGAGTGCAGATCGTCTGGAAGGCGTTATGCGCCTGACACCGGCGTTGGGGCAGCAGAAACTTTATGTACTGGTCTTTACCACTGAAAAAGATCTCCAGCAGACGACGCAACTGCTCGATCCGGCAAAAGCCTATGCCAAAGGCGTCGGTAACTCGGTGCCGGATATTCCAGACCCGGTTGCCCGTCATACCACTGATGGTCTGCTGAAACTGAAAGTGAAAACCAACTCCAGCTCCAGCGTGTTGGTGGGGCCTCTATTTGGTTCTTCCGCTCCGGCTCCGGTTACGGTAGGCAACACGGCGGCACCAGCCGCAGCCGTACCTGCTCCGGCACCGGCGAAGAAAAGTGAACCTATGCTCAACGACACGGAAAGTTATTTTAATACCGCGATTAAAAACGCTGTCGCGAAAGGTGATGTTGATAAGGCGTTAAAACTGCTTGATGAAGCTGAACGCCTGGGCTCGACATCTGCCCGTTCCACCTTTATCAGCAGTGTAAAAGGCAAGGGGTAATTACGCCCCACAGTGCTGATTTTGCAACAACTGGTGCGTCTTCGGGCGCACCTTTTTTTCTCTCCTTCCTGTGATTGTTGCGTTATTGTTGCGTATTAGATCACTTAATATGCTTTACATCTCCCGTTAACGCTTTTCTGCGATACAATGCCTTTACGTTATGTAACGGAGAGTTCGGCATGTCACACCCCGCGTTAACGCAACTGCGTGCGCTGCGCTATTTTGCAGAGATCCCTGCGCTGGAACCGCAACTGCTCGACTGGTTGTTGCTGGAAGATTCCATGACCAAACGTTTTGAACAGCAGGGAAAAACGGTGAGCGTGACGATGATCCGCGAAGGGTTTGTCGAGCAGAATGAAATCCCCGAAGAATTACCGCTGTTGCCGAAAGAATCCCGTTACTGGTTACGTGAGATTTTGTTATGCGCTGATGGAGAACCCTGGCTCGCCGGGCGTACCGTCGTTCCTGTGTCAACGTTAAGCGGCCCTGAGCTGGCGTTACAAAAATTGGGTAAAACGCCGTTAGGTCGCTATCTGTTCACATCATCGACATTAACCCGGGACTTTATTGAGATAGGCCGTGATGCCGGACTGTGGGGGCGACGTTCCCGCCTGCGATTAAGCGGTAAGCCGCTGCTGCTGACCGAACTGTTTTTACCGGCATCACCGTTGTACTAAGAGGAAAAAAATATGGAGTGGAGTCTGACGCAAAATAAGCTGCTGGCGTTTCACCGCTTAATGCGTACGGATAAGCCAATTGGTGCGTTACTGCTGCTCTGGCCAACTTTATGGGCGCTATGGGTGGCGACCCCCGGTGTTCCTCAACTCTGGATCCTGGCGGTGTTTGTCGCTGGCGTCTGGCTGATGCGTGCCGCCGGTTGTGTAGTGAATGACTATGCTGACCGTAAGTTTGATGGTCATGTTAAGCGCACGGCAAACCGACCGCTTCCCAGTGGCGCGGTGACGGAGAAAGAGGCGCGCGCGCTGTTTGTCGTGCTGGTGCTAATTTCGTTCTTACTGGTGCTGACGCTGAATACGATGACTATTTTGTTGTCGATTGCCGCGCTGGTGCTGGCGTGGGTTTACCCGTTTATGAAGCGTTACACCCATCTACCGCAAGTAGTGCTGGGGGCGGCGTTTGGTTGGTCGATTCCAATGGCTTTTGCCGCTGTGAGTGAATCGGTGCCGTTAAGCTGCTGGTTAATGTTCCTCGCCAATATTCTGTGGGCGGTGGCTTACGACACGCAGTATGCGATGGTTGACCGTGACGACGACGTGAAGATTGGCATTAAATCCACTGCGATTCTGTTTGGTCAATACGATAAATTGATTATTGGCATTTTGCAGGTTGGCGTACTGGTACTGATGGCAATTATTGGTGAGTTAAATGGATTAGGCTGGGGATATTACTGGTCAATTCTGGTCGCGGGCGCGCTGTTTGTTTATCAACAAAAACTGATTGCCAATCGCGAGCGTGAAGCCTGTTTTAAAGCGTTTATGAATAATAACTATGTTGGCCTGGTACTGTTTTTAGGGCTGGCAATGAGTTACTGGCATTTCTGATGATGTAAAAAAGCCGGATGGTCATGGTCATCCGGCTTTTTTCTGGGAAAAGCTGCCTGATGCGCTGCGCTTGTCAGGCCTACATAACACATCGCAATTTATTGAATTTGCAGGCCATGGTAGGCCGGATACATCCGGCAACGCTCACCAGTTACCCTTCGCCCTGCGTCGCACTCTCAATCGTTAAGCGCACATCGGACGTAATCAACTCCGCCAGCAACTGATAAACCTTCATCGTTTCTGCCGGTTCTGCATCGCCGCTGTCGCTGATATACCCTTCATCACGCAGCGTCAGCACCAGAGAACTGAACACCGCTTTGTCGAAGAACTCCGGCGCGTTGATGCCGTGCAGTACGGAAAGACGTTGGGCCACAGTGCGGCTCTCTTTCTCCAGCGTACCGCGATTGATCGACGGGTTGGCGCTCAACAGCCAGAAAGTAATCGCATAACGTTGCAGCGTTTCGCGCGCACCTGCGGCAAGCAACTGAAGCGTGCGGGAGTGCGCCGGATTGATATGCAACTCATCATCTTGCAGCGTAATCAGCCCCTGGCGTTGCATTTCATTCGCCAGCGCATCAATAACGCCCGGCAACTCGTCACGCTCCCAGCGCAGGAACAGCTCCGCTTTTAGCATTGGGTAAAGCACATTGACGTGCTCCATCAACACTTCGCGGGAGATGTGCCGATGCTGGGTGACAATTGCTGCCATCAGCGAAGGCAGAACCAACATATGCGCAATGTTGTTGCGATAGTAGGTCATCAGCACCGCTTGCTCGCGCGGCAGGATAATAATGTCGCCGATGGTGTCTTTCTCGACTTCAAACTTGTTCATTTGCAGCGCGTGATCAATCAGCTCACCGGCGCTGGCTGAAGGAACGGTAGAGTCCGTGGAGTAAGGCACGTTGCGCATCAAATCGAGATAACAATTAAGCTGCTCAGTCAATTGCTCGCGAGTGAGTGAACGCTGACGTGACGCCAGCAGCGCAGTACAGCACAGGTTCATGGCGTTAGCCGCGCCTGCGTTGTTAATGCGCACCATCAGATCGGCAGCAATGTTATTGACTGTCGGCGTTAACCAGGCCGGGCGTACAGCTTCGATGGGATCAATAGATTCACGCCAGTCTGGCACGTGCTGGTTGAGATAGGTCATCAACGGCATTGGTTCACCGAAGTTGACATACCCCTGACCGAGATTACGCAGCTTGCTTAAACCGCGCAGCATCTGCGGCAGGCTCTCTTTCTCTTTCGTCGCGCCGCGCAGCTCTTTGGCGTAAGTACCCACTTCCATGACGTGCTCATAACCGATGTAGATCGGAATCAACGTAATCGGACGTGTACCGCCACGCAGCATCGCCTGAATGGTCATCGACAGCGTGCCGGTTTTCGGATCAAGCAAACGCCCTGTACGCGAACGACCGCCTTCCACAAAGTACTCAACGGAATAACCACGGCTGAACAGTTCGCCGAGATATTCACGGAAGACAGTAGAGTAGAGTTTATTGCCTTTAAAAGTACGGCGAATAAAGAACGCACCCAGACGGCGGAAAATCGGCCCGGCAGGCCAGAAGTTCAGGTTGATCCCGGCGGCGATATGCGGTGGCACCAGCCCCTGGTGATACAACACGTAGGAGAGCAGCAGGTAGTCCATGTGGCTACGGTGGCATGGCACATACACCAGCTCATGACCGTCATGAGCCAGCTGGCGAACGCGTTCGGCATTATGGACGTTGATGCCCTGATAGAGCCGGTTCCAGGTGAAGCCCAGAATACGGTCAGTCAGGCGGATCATCTCGTAAGAGAAATTCGCCGCAATCTCTTCCATCAGCGCAATCGCGTTCTGCTGCGCTTTTTCATGGGAGATTTTTTTGCTGCGTGCTTCATCTTCTACCGCTTTGGCAATTGCACGTGAGGCGAGTAGCTTATTGAACAAATCCTGACGAGCAGGCAAGCGTGGACCCACGGCAGCAAGACGCTGACGGGCAAAGTGCATACGCGCCACACGCGCCAGTTTTTGGGCGATAGTTTTATCTGTGCCGTGTTCATCAGCCATGCGGCGTAGCGAAACTGACGGCGAGAAACGCACAAAGCTATCGCGACCAAGCCACAGTACGGCGAAAAATTTCTGTACGCCGTTGAGCATACGTAGTGGCGGGTTTACTTCGCCTTTTTCACGTCCTGGCGCACGACCAAACATCACCGATACCGGCACCATCTGCACATCCAGATTTGGGTTGCTACGGTGCAGATCGAGATAGTCGTGGAACAGCTTGATAGACTCTTCTTTCGGCGTGTAATAGGTGAAAACACGCGGCCCGCCATGAATAAACACATAGCGCGGCAGTAGCGTGCCGTCTACCTCCAGCGGCTCTAATGGATCAGGCAGGTCATGCGCCAGACACTGGGCGCGCAACGTCAGCAAATCCGCTTTTGAGTTGTACGGTAAAACGTACATAATTGGACGAGAGGTATCGAGCCCCAATTCCGGGGCAGGATCTGCCGGAATAGACTTGCTTTTTACCAGGATGCTTAATGGTAAATTCAGTAATTTGTAGTAAATTCGTGGCCAGCCGGACATAAACGATGTAAAGCCTCTGGTTAATAATGCAAATGCGCGGGAAGGATAGCAGAAAGTCATGGGAAATTCTGTGGTATCCGCTTATGTTTCGCGCGGCGCTACGCTACCGGAATCATCGGATTCAACGGTACACTGATATTGACGCTCATAATGTAAAAAGGTTCTTTCAATGGCCAATAATACCACTGGATTCACTCGAATTATCAAAGCCGCTGGCTATTCCTGGAAAGGTTTACGCGCTGCATGGATCAACGAAGCGGCATTCCGTCAGGAAGGCGTGGCGGTATTGTTGGCGGTGGTCATCGCTTGCTGGCTGGATGTGGACGCGATTACCCGCGTGCTGCTTATCAGCTCCGTGATGCTGGTGATGATTGTGGAAATTCTCAATAGCGCCATCGAAGCGGTGGTTGATCGTATTGGCTCTGAATACCACGAGCTTTCCGGGCGGGCAAAAGATATGGGTTCCGCAGCGGTGCTGATCGCGATTATCGTCGCTGTGGCAACCTGGGTCATTCTGTTATGGTCACATTTTGGATAACCCTTCCAGAATTCGATAAATCTCTGGTTTATTGTGTAGTTTATGGTTCCAAAATCGCCTTTTGCTGTATATACTCACAGCATAACTGTATATACACCCAGGGGGCGGAATGAAAGCGTTAACGGCCAGGCAACAAGAGGTGTTTGATCTCATTCGTGATCACATCAGCCAGACAGGTATGCCGCCGACGCGTGCGGAAATCGCGCAGCGTTTGGGGTTCCGTTCCCCAAACGCGGCTGAAGAACATCTGAAGGCGTTGGCACGCAAAGGCGTGATTGAAATTGTTTCCGGCGCATCGCGTGGGATTCGTCTGTTGCAGGAAGAGGAAGAAGGGTTGCCATTAGTAGGTCGTGTGGCTGCCGGTGAACCGCTTCTGGCGCAGCAGCATATTGAAGGTCATTATCAGGTTGATCCTTCCTTGTTCAAGCCGAATGCCGATTTCCTGCTGCGCGTCAGCGGAATGTCGATGAAAGATATCGGCATTATGGATGGCGACTTGCTGGCAGTGCATAAAACTCAGGATGTACGTAATGGTCAGGTCGTTGTCGCACGTATTGATGACGAAGTTACCGTTAAACGTCTGAAAAAACAGGGCAATAAAGTCGAATTATTGCCAGAAAACAGCGAGTTTAAACCGATTGTCGTTGACCTTCGTCAGCAGAGCTTCACCATTGAAGGGCTGGCGGTTGGGGTTATTCGCAACGGCGACTGGCTGTAACAGATCTCTGATACCGCGATGCCGCCTGGCGTCGCGGTTTGTTTTTCATCTCTCTTCATCAGGCTTGTCTGCATGGCATTCCTCACTTCATCTGATAAAGCTCTCTGGCATCTCGCCTTACCTATGATTTTCTCCAATATCACCGTTCCGTTGCTGGGGTTGGTTGATACGGCGGTCATTGGTCATCTTGACAGTCCGGTTTATCTGGGCGGCGTGGCGGTTGGCGCAACGGCGACCAGCTTTCTCTTTATGCTGTTGCTATTTTTGCGCATGAGCACCACCGGGCTTACTGCGCAGGCGTATGGTGCCAAAAATCCTCAGGCATTAGCCCGTGCGCTGGTGCAGCCGTTGCTGCTGGCGCTGGGGGCTGGGGCGTTAATTGCGCTATTGCGTACACCGATTATCGATCTGGCGCTGCATATTGTTGGTGGCAGCGAAGCCGTGCTGGAACAGGCGCGGCGCTTTCTTGAAATTCGCTGGCTAAGCGCACCGGCGTCACTGGCAAACCTGGTATTACTTGGCTGGTTGCTCGGCGTGCAATATGCCCGTGCGCCGGTTGTCCTGTTAGTGGTGGGTAATATCCTCAACATTGTGCTGGATGTCTGGCTGGTGATGGGGCTGCATATGAACGTGCAGGGCGCGGCGCTGGCAACGGTCATCGCAGAATATGCGACGTTGCTGATCGGTCTGCTAATGGTGCGTAAAATCCTCAAACTACGCGGAATTTCTGGCGAAATGCTGAAAACAGCCTGGCGGGGGAACTTCCGTCGCTTGCTGGCGCTTAACCGCGACATCATGCTGCGCTCACTGCTGTTGCAACTCTGTTTTGGTGCAATAACGGTACTTGGCGCGCGACTGGGGAGTGACATAATCGCCGTTAACGCGGTTCTGATGACGCTACTCACCTTTACCGCCTATGCGCTGGATGGTTTTGCCTACGCGGTTGAAGCGCATTCAGGTCAGGCGTACGGTGCGCGCGACGGGAGCCAGTTACTGGATGTCTGGCGCGCAGCGTGCCGCCAGTCGGGGATCGTAGCGTTGCTGTTTTCTGTGAGTTATCTGCTGGCAGGGGAACACATTATTGCGTTGCTGACGTCATTAACCCAGATTCAGCAGCTGGCCGATGGCTATCTTATCTGGCAGGTCATTTTACCGCTGGTTGGTGTCTGGTGTTATCTACTGGACGGCATGTTTATAGGTGCAACGCGCGCCGCCGAAATGCGAAACAGTATGGCGGTGGCAGCAGCAGGGTTTGCTCTTACGCTCCTCACGCTGCCGTGGTTGGGTAATCATGGTTTGTGGCTGGCGTTAACCGTCTTTCTGGCGCTGCGCGGGCTTTCTCTGGCGGCTATCTGGCGGCGTCACTGGCGCAACGGAACCTGGTTTGCCGGAGCGTGACGGTTAAATATTCTGAATAAATAATCCTAAGCCAAATTCCTGACTACACTTAATCCCACGTTCAGAAGAAAAGCGAGCGTACTCTCATTCACCACCTAACGATGAGGACTTGAATATGAATAAAGACGAAGTCGGCGGTAACTGGAAACAGTTCAAAGGTAAAGTGAAAGAGCAATGGGGCAAACTGACCGATGATGATATGACGGTCATTGAAGGTAAACGTGATCAGTTAGTGGGTAAAATCCAGGAACGTTACGGTTACCAGAAAGATCAGGCAGAGAAAGAGGTCGTGGACTGGGAAACCCGCAATGAATACCGCTGGTAATTAATCCCTCCTGCCCGACGTGTACAAGGATGTACGCCCTCTTAACGAGGTTTCTTTTTCACCTGAATAGAGTGGTCATGATGGCACTGTTCAGGATGACGACACGCTTCTACTTCTACACATGCTGAACATAATCCATGCGCTTCAATCACATTATGCCGCAGGGCAAAACCCATTTTTGCCGCCAGCGTATGCATGATGTCTTCCACACCTTCCGCACACTCTTCTTTCACTGCGCCGCAGCGATCGCAAATAAACATCGCTGAAGTATGCGTTGGTTGATCGAACAGGTGACAGAGCACATAGCTGTTGGTGGACTCAACTTTATGCACAAAACCTTGTTCAAGCAGAAAATCGAGCGCGCGATAAACCGTTGGCGGCTTGGCCTGCGGCTCTGCTTCACGGAGTAAATCAAGCAGATCGTAGGCGCTGATTGCTCCTTCCTGCAGACTCATCAGGCGCAACACTTCAAGGCGTTGCGGGGTCAGGCGCACATTACGCTGCGCACAGAGTTTTTCAGCCTGCGCTAATAACTCCTGCGTTGTGGTCTTTTCCATTGGGCACCTCAAAGTGGGGTTAAGAATGTCCTTACTTTACCATAGTTCTCACTTAAACGCCGAGAACAGGGCGTCATAGCTGCCGTATTGCCTGATCGCATATTCGTTATGCTATAGTAGCGCCCCCAATTCACCAGGTGCTTAAAAAAACGCCATGTCAGCAGAATCACAAACCGCTTATCCCGCATACCGTTTCTCCATTGCCCCGATGCTCGACTGGACGGACAGACACTGCCGTTATTTCCTGCGTCTGCTTTCCCGTAATACGCTTCTCTATACCGAAATGGTGACCACGGGGGCAATTATTCACGGTAAAGGTGATTACCTGGCGTACAGTGAAGAAGAGCATCCGGTGGCGTTGCAGTTGGGCGGTAGCGATCCAGCGGCGCTGGCGCAGTGTGCGAAGCTGGCGGAAGCGCGTGGATACGATGAAATCAACCTGAATGTCGGCTGCCCGTCTGACCGGGTACAGAACGGGATGTTTGGCGCGTGCCTGATGGGTAATGCACAACTGGTAGCCGACTGCGTGAAAGCGATGCGCGATGTAGTGTCGATTCCAGTCACGGTGAAAACGCGTATTGGTATTGACGACCAGGACAGCTATGAATTTCTTTGTGATTTTATCAACACCGTTTCCGGTAAAGGCGAATGTGAGATGTTTATCATCCACGCGCGTAAAGCCTGGCTTTCTGGTTTAAGCCCGAAAGAAAACCGCGAAATCCCGCCGCTCGATTACCCGCGCGTTTATCAACTGAAGCGTGACTTTCCGCATCTGACGATGTCGATTAACGGTGGCATCAAGTCGCTGGAAGAGGCTAAAGCGCATTTGCAACATATGGACGGTGTGATGGTTGGGCGCGAGGCGTACCAGAATCCGGGGATTCTGGCGGCGGTAGATCGAGAGATCTTTGGTTCCTCGGATACCGATGCCGATCCGGTGGCGGTGGTGCGCGCTATGTACCCATACATTGAGCGTGAGCTTAGCCAGGGGACATATCTCGGTCATATTACCCGGCATATGCTGGGTCTGTTCCAGGGTATTCCTGGTGCGCGGCAGTGGCGTCGTTATTTAAGTGAAAATGCCCATAAAGCGGGTGCTGACATTAACGTGCTGGAACATGCGCTCAAACTGGTGGCGGATAAGCGTTAATTTTTCACCACAAAGTAGTCAAATTCACTATGCCCTGCGCACCGTCGCGGGGCATATTTTTTGATAAATCATGAAGTTAGGTTTTGGCATGATTCTTGTAATGGCTGCAAGAGATTTCATTTTTGGGAGAACATCATGCTGGAACTACTTTTTGTGATTGGCTTTTTTGTCATGTTGATGGTCACCGGCGTTTCGTTGCTGGGCATTATCGCCGCGCTGGTTGTGGCGACGGCCATTATGTTCCTCGGTGGTATGCTGGCGTTGATGATCAAGTTGCTGCCGTGGCTGCTATTGGCGATTGCAGTAGTGTGGGTAATAAAGGCGATTAAAGCACCAAAAGTGCCGAAATATCAGCGTTATGACCGCTGGCGTTACTAAGGGATTGTGCGGATGATCACAACCTAAGGTTTTATCCTTAGAACAAAATAGGAATTGATTATCAAATCTGTCACTATTGCGCCTCTAACAGATTCATCGTGCTGTACCCTACATACAGCCGAACTATAAAAGAAAGGGCTTCCCAGGTGGAAGCCCAATTTCTTTATGGGATCAGTAAGCTGGAACCCTGTGTCGCCCGGCTTTCCAGAATCTCATGCGCACGCCGCGCATCCTTCAGCGGATATTTCTGCTGCTCTGCGACATCGACCTTAATCACGCCGCTGGCAATCAATGAAAACAGTTCGTTACTGGCTTCGGTTAACTCATCCCGCGTGGTGATATAGCCTTGCAGGGAAGGGCGTGTCACATACAGCGAGCCTTTCTGATTGAGAATGCCTAAGTTCACCCCCGTCACCGCGCCTGATGAATTACCAAAACTGACCATTAAACCGCGACGTTGCAGGCAATCCAGCGACCGTTCCCAGGTATCTTTGCCTACGGAATCGTACACCACGCGCACTTTCTTGCCGTCGGTGATCTCTTTTAATCGCTCGACCAGATTTTCGTCGCGATAGTTAATTACCTGCCACGCTCCCGCTTTTAATGCACTTTGCGCTTTTTGCGCGCTGCCCACAGTGCCAATAAGTTTTGCCCCTAAGGCTTTTGCCCACTGGCAGGCAATTAAGCCCACGCCGCCAGCAGCCGCATGGAACAGGAACTGTTCGTCAGGTTTGATTTCATACGTTTTGCGCAGCAGATAATAAACCGTTAAGCCTTTCAGGAACGACGCGGCAGCTTGCTCAAAAGAGATCGCCGCTGGCAGAATTGCCGCTTTATCGGCATTGACGTTATGCACAGAGCTGTAAGCCCCTAACGTTGACTGCGCATAAACCACACGATCGCCTGCTTTAATATGTTTCACGCCGCTGCCGACTTTGCTCACAATGCCAGCCGCTTCGGTGCCTAATCCGCTGGGTAGCGATGGCGGCGGATAAAGGCCGCTGCGGATATACGTGTCGATAAAATTGATGCCAATGGCTTTATTTTCGACCTGGACTTCATTCTCTGCCGGATCGGCAGGAGTAAATTCCACAGTCTGAAGTACTTCCGGGCCACCGTGCTTGTGAAATTCAATTCGTGTTGCCATGTGTCCTCCAGAACGTATCGTCAGGGTCTGCTTCATATGGTAAAGTTTCGACCCATTCTTTATCTCGGTAACTCCATTCACTATGGCAGGAAATAAACCCTTCAACAAACAGCAGGCTGAACCCCGCGATCGCGATCCACAAGTTGCCGGGCTGAAAGTGCCTCCGCACTCGATCGAAGCGGAGCAGTCGGTGTTGGGCGGTTTAATGCTGGATAACGAACGCTGGGACGATGTGGCCGAGCGAGTGGTGGCAGATGATTTCTACACCCGTCCGCACCGCCATATCTTTACCGAAATGGCGCGTTTGCAGGAAAGCGGTAGCCCAATTGACCTGATCACCCTGGCGGAATCGCTGGAACGTCAGGGGCAACTTGATAGTGTTGGTGGTTTTGCTTATCTGGCGGAGCTGTCAAAAAATACGCCAAGTGCAGCGAACATCAGTGCCTATGCCGACATCGTGCGCGAGCGTGCCGTTGTCCGCGAGATGATCTCTGTTGCGAATGAGATTGCCGAAGCCGGTTTTGATCCGCAAGGGCGCACCAGCGAAGACTTGCTCGACCTTGCTGAATCCCGCGTCTTTAAAATTGCCGAAAGCCGTGCCAATAAAGACGAAGGGCCGAAGAACATCGCCGATGTGCTCGACGCCACGGTGGCGCGTATTGAGCAGTTGTTTCAGCAGCCACACGATGGCGTTACCGGGGTAAATACCGGCTATGACGATCTCAACAAAAAAACCGCTGGCTTGCAGCCGTCGGATTTGATCATCGTCGCCGCGCGTCCGTCGATGGGTAAAACGACATTTGCGATGAACCTCGTTGAAAATGCGGCGATGTTGCAGGATAAACCAGTATTGATCTTCTCGCTGGAGATGCCATCGGAACAGATTATGATGCGTTCTCTGGCATCGTTGTCGCGCGTTGACCAGACCAAAATCCGTACCGGGCAACTGGATGATGAAGACTGGGCGCGCATTTCCGGCACGATGGGCATTTTGCTCGAAAAACGAAATATCTATATTGATGACTCCTCCGGTCTGACGCCAACGGAAGTGCGCTCCCGTGCACGCCGTATTGCCCGAGAACACGGTGGCATCGGACTCATCATGATCGACTACCTGCAATTGATGCGCGTACCGGCGCTTTCAGACAACCGTACGCTGGAAATTGCAGAAATCTCCCGCTCGCTAAAAGCCCTGGCGAAAGAACTGAATGTGCCGGTGGTGGCGCTGTCTCAGTTGAACCGTTCTCTGGAACAACGTGCCGACAAACGCCCGGTCAACTCCGACCTGCGTGAATCCGGCTCCATCGAGCAGGATGCGGACTTGATCATGTTTATCTATCGTGATGAGGTTTATCACGAAAATAGTGACTTAAAAGGCATCGCGGAAATTATTATCGGTAAACAACGTAACGGCCCAATCGGGACGGTACGCCTGACCTTTAACGGTCAATGGTCGCGTTTCGACAACTACGCGGGACCACAGTACGACGACGAATAATAATTATTTTATGAATTAGGTAATTAAAGCAAACACTTATCAAGGAACACAAATGCAAGCGGCAACTGTTGTGATTAACCGCCGCGCTCTGCGACACAACCTGCAACGTCTGCGTGAACTGGCACCTGCCAGTAAACTGGTTGCGGTGGTGAAAGCGAACGCCTACGGTCACGGTCTGATTGAGACCGCGCGAACGCTCCCCGATGCCGACGCCTTTGGCGTTGCCCGTCTCGAAGAAGCCCTGCGGCTTAGGGCGGGGGGCATCACGCAACCTATTTTGTTACTGGAAGGCTTTTTTGAAGCTGACGATCTGCCGACGATCTCCGCTGAACATCTGCATACCGCCGTGCATAACGAAGAACAGCTTGCTGCTCTGGAAGAGGCCAATCTGGAGGAGCCAGTTACCGTCTGGATGAAACTCGATACCGGTATGCACCGGCTGGGCGTGTTACCGGAACAAGCTGAGGCGTTTTATCAACGTCTTACGCAATGTAAAAATGTTCGCCAGCCGGTGAATATTGTCAGCCACTTTGCTCGTGCCGATGAGCCAAAATGTGGTGCGACTGAGAAACAACTCGATATATTCAATACCTTTTGCGAAGGCAGACCTGGCAAGCGTTCAATCGCCGCATCGGGCGGAATTTTGTTATGGCCGCAGTCGCATTTTGATTGGGTGCGCCCAGGCATCATTCTTTATGGCGTGTCACCGCTGGAAGATGGCTCCACCGGTGCCGATTTCGGTTGCCAGCCAGTGATGTCACTGACCTCCAGCCTGATTGCCGTGCGTGAGCATAAAGCAGGTGAACCGGTAGGCTATGGCGGCACCTGGATTAGCGAGCGCGATACCCGCCTTGGCGTGGTGGCGATGGGCTATGGCGATGGCTACCCGCGCGCCGCGCCGTCCGGTACGCCAGTGCTGGTGAACGGTCGCGAAGTGCCGATTGTTGGGCGAGTCGCGATGGACATGATCTGCGTAGATTTAGGTCCACAGGCGCAGGATAAAGCCGGGGATCAGGTCATTTTATGGGGCGAAGGTCTGCCCGTAGAGCGTATCGCAGAAATGACAAAAGTGAGTGCTTACGAACTTATCACGCGCCTGACGTCAAGGGTGGCGATGAAGTACGTGGATTAATCGTTCTGCAATAGTTGATTGTCTGTGCCGGATGCGGTGTGAAAACCTTATCCGGCCTGCAAAGCTATGTAAATTCAATAAATTGATACACTCTTGTCGTTCGTACCTCTGAAGGTTTTGCGTTTTTTATCAGCCTCGCTGCGTTATTAATTGCCGCTCATTGCTAAACATCCTCTCGATCTTCCCCATCTTCCGGTTTATTGTGTTTTAACCACCTGCCCGTAAACCTGGAGAACCATCGCGTGTTTCAAAAAGTTGACGCCTACGCTGGCGACCCGATTCTTTCGCTTATGGAGCGTTTTAAAGAAGACCCTCGCAGCGACAAAGTGAATTTGAGTATCGGTCTGTACTACAACGAAGACGGGATTATTCCACAATTAAAAGCCGTCGAAGAAGCGCAAGCGCGCCTGAATGCGCAGCCTCATGGCGCTTCACTTTATCTGCCGATGGAAGGGCTTAACAGCTATCGTCATGCTATTGCACCACTGCTGTTTGGCGCTAATCATCCGGTGTTACAACAACAGCTCGTGGCGACTATTCAAACGCTTGGCGGTTCAGGGGCATTGAAAGTGGGGGCTGACTTCCTGAAACGCTACTTCCCGGATTCAGGTGTGTGGGTCAGCGATCCCACCTGGGAAAACCACGTAGCAATATTCGCCGGGGCTGGATTCGAAGTGAGCACTTACCCCTGGTATGATGAAACGACCAACGGTGTGCGCTTTGACGATCTGTTGGCGACGCTGAAAACATTGCCTGCCCGCAGTATTGTGCTGCTGCATCCGTGCTGTCATAACCCAACGGGCGCCGATCTCACCAACGACCAATGGGACGCGGTCATTGAAATTCTCAAAGCACGCGAGCTTATCCCATTCCTCGATATCGCCTATCAAGGATTTGGTGCCGGTATGGATGAAGATGCCTACGCCATTCGTGCCATTGCCAGCGCCGGATTACCTGCACTGGTAAGCAATTCATTCTCAAAAATTTTCTCCCTGTACGGCGAGCGTGTCGGCGGTCTTTCGGTGGTGTGTGAAGATGCTGAAGCCGCAGGTCGCGTGCTGGGGCAACTGAAAGCTACTGTGCGCCGTATTTACTCCAGCCCGCCGAATTTTGGTGCGCAGGTAGTGGCAACGGTGCTGAACGATGAGGCGTTGAAAGCCAGTTGGCTGGCGGAAGTAGAAGAAATGCGGACCCGTATTCTGGCAATGCGGCAGCAATTGGTACAGGTGTTGAGCACTGAGATGCCGGAGCGCAATTTTGATTACCTGCTTAAGCAACGCGGCATGTTCAGCTATACCGGCTTAAGCGCCGCCCAGGTCGATCGCCTGCGCGAGGAGTTTGGCGTTTACCTGATCGCCAGCGGTCGTATGTGTGTTGCCGGGCTTAACTCTGCGAACGTGCAGCGCGTTGCAAAGGCGTTTGCTGCCGTGATGTAAGGTTAACCAGCAGGCGGTTGAAAAGCCGCCTGCTCTATTATAAATAAGGGGGGCTATGTATTATCCAGGCAAATAGTACGAAGGAGATGAAGACTTATTTCTTATAAAAGTGAATAAAATAGGCGTTTTATTTCCGAACATTTTTATACCATGGAAATATATTAAGTTATTAAATAGTCACAAACACGGGCTGGTCTCATGTGATCCTTCTCCCTTTCTTCACAAAAGCCGCAGATAATCCTTCCTTTCCCTTGCTGCTGGCGTTATGGTCGGATGGCTTTTTCAACAAACTTCATAATAAAAAGTTTCAACTTACTGACTATTTAGGGAAAAATATGCGCAAGATCACACAGGCATTGAGTGCCGTTTGCTTATTGTTCGCTCTAAACAGTTCTGCTGTTGCGTTGGCCTCTTCACCTTCACCGCTTAATCCCGGCACTAATGTTGCCAGACTCGCTGAACAGGCACCTGTCCATTGGGTATCAGTCGCACAAATTGAAAATAGCCTTGCCGGTCGCCCACCGATGGCGGTTGGATTTGATATCGATGATACCGTTTTGTTTTCCAGCCCCGGATTCTGGCGCGGCAAGAAAATATTCTCACCAGAAAGCGAAGATTATCTGAAGAACCCAGCATTCTGGGAAAAGATGAACAACGGTTGGGATGAATTCAGCATTCCAAAAGAGGTCGCACGTCAGCTAATTGATATACATGTCCGCCGTGGCGATACCATCTTTTTTGTGACTGGCCGTAGCCCAACGAAAACAGAAACGGTTTCGAAAACATTAGCCGATGATTTCCACATTC
Organism: Escherichia sp. MOD1-EC5433; assembly: GCF_002966005.1. Taxonomy (NCBI): domain Bacteria; kingdom Pseudomonadati; phylum Pseudomonadota; class Gammaproteobacteria; order Enterobacterales; family Enterobacteriaceae; genus Escherichia; species Escherichia sp. MOD1-EC5433. The sequence goes on from NZ_PTRL01000001.1 coordinate 64,999, forward strand.
CGGCAAGCAGTATGAATCCGGTAATTTTTGCGGGTGATAAACCGGGACAAAACACGAAAACGCAGTGGTTGCAGGATAAAAATATCCGAATGTTTTATGGCGATTCCGATAATGATATGACTGCCGCGCGTGATGTCGGCATTCGTGGTATCCGTATTCTGCGTGCCTCCAACTCTACCTACAAACCCTTGCCACAAGCGGGTGCTTTTGGTGAAGAGGTGATCGTTAATTCAGAATACTGATAGTGCGGGAGAGTGTTTCACTCTCCCGAATGCTGTTTTTTTAATCACACCTTTATCCTTTCGCTGTCTTGCTGCAAACTGAATAAGAGAGTTTTATCAAGGAGCAGCACATGTGGTATCAAAAGACGCTCACGCTTAGCGCCAAATCTCGTGGGTTTCATCTGGTAACGGATGAAATTCTGAATCAACTGGCTGATATGCCGCGTGTTAATGTCGGTTTACTGCACCTGTTGCTGCAACACACTTCCGCCTCTCTGACACTTAATGAGAATTGCGACCCCACGGTACGCCAGGACATGGAGCGTTTTTTCCTCCGCACTGTTCCCGATAACGGAAACTATGAGCATGATTATGAAGGGGCAGACGATATGCCTTCACATATCAAATCTTCCATGCTGGGAGTATCGCTTGTTTTGCCAGTGCATAAAGGACGTATTCAGACCGGCACCTGGCAGGGTATCTGGCTGGGGGAACATCGTGTCCACGGCGGATCGCGTCGCATCATCGCGACACTACAAGGGGAGTAAAAAATGACCATATCGGAGTTGCTACAATATTGCATGGCAAAACCTGGCGCTGAACAGAGCGTTCACAGCGACTGGAAAGCGACGCAAATCAAAGTGGAAGATGTGCTGTTTGCGATGGTGAAAGAAGTGGAAAATCGCCCGGCAGTTTCGCTGAAAACCAGCCCGGAACTGGCGGATCTTCTGCGTCAGCAGCACAGCGATGTACGTCCCAGCCGACATCTGAATAAAGCGCACTGGAGTACCGTATATCTCGACGGATCGTTGCCGGATTCACAAATCTATTATCTGGTCGATGCGTCGTATCAGCAGGCAGTGAATTTGCTGCCGGAAGAAAAACGTAAATTGCTGGTGCAACTCTGAAAGGAAAAGACCGTTCAGAAAGCGGCCTGATATTGCTGAAAAACTGGCTTAAAAGTCAAAAGCGGCACGGTTTTCCCCCTCGCCCTTTTAGGGAAAGGGCCGGGGTGAGGGTAAATAATCACGCCAGTGCTGGTCTGTTCCCCTCACCCTAACCCTCTCCCCGGAGGGGCGAGGGGACTGTCCGAGCTTTGTCATCAGTCTGAGGCCGCTCAGAAAGCGGCCTTTGTGATTACAGCATTGGCTTGAGGAAGCGCGCTGTATGCGAAGCTTCGCACTCTGCGACGGTTTCTGGCGTACCGGAGACGAGGATTTCGCCGCCACCGCTACCGCCTTCCGGGCCAAGATCGACAATCCAGTCGGCGGTTTTAATCACGTCGAGATTGTGCTCAATCACCACAATGGTATTGCCCTGATCGCGCAGTTTATGCAACACGTCGAGCAGTTGCTGAATATCGGCAAAGTGCAGACCGGTGGTCGGCTCATCGAGAATATACAGCGTCTGCCCGGTGCCGCGTTTTGACAGCTCACGCGCCAGCTTCACGCGCTGGGCTTCACCACCGGAAAGCGTGGTGGCGGACTGCCCGAGGCGGATGTACGTCAGGCCAACATCCATCAGCGTTTGCAGTTTACGCGCCAGCGCCGGTACGGCATCAAAGAATTCACGCGCCTCTTCGATGGTCATATCCAGCACTTCGTGGATGGTTTTGCCTTTGTACTTTATCTCCAGCGTTTCGCGGTTATAGCGTTTACCTTTGCACTGGTCGCACGGTACGTAAATATCCGGCAGGAAGTGCATTTCAACTTTGATCACGCCATCGCCCTGACAGGCCTCGCAGCGCCCGCCACGGACGTTAAAGCTGAATCGTCCTGGCGTATAACCGCGCGCGCGGGATTCCGGTACGCCCGCAAACAGTTCGCGCACAGGCGTAAACACGCCGGTATAGGTCGCCGGGTTGGAACGCGGAGTACGACCAATTGGGCTTTGGTCGATATCAATAACTTTATCGAAATGCTCCAGCCCCTGAATATCGCGATAGGGTGCCGGTTCGGCGATAGTCGCGCCGTTCAACTGGCGTTGGGCAATCGGGAACAGTGTGTCGTTAATCAGCGTCGATTTACCGGAACCTGAAACCCCTGTAATGCAGGTAAACAGACCCACCGGCAGCGTTAGCGTCACATCTTTCAGGTTGTTGCCGCGTGCGCCCGTCAGTTTCAGCACTTTTTCCGGATTTGCCGGAACGCGTTTCTTCGGTACTTCAATCTTGCGTTTACCGCTCATGTACTGCCCGGTCAACGATTCTGGCACTGCCATAATCGCTTCCAGCGGCCCTTCCGCGACCACTTCACCACCGTGAACACCTGCGCCCGGACCGATGTCGATAACGTGGTCAGCGGCGCGAATCGCATCTTCGTCGTGCTCCACTACAATCACGGTATTACCGAGATCGCGCAGGTGGATAAGCGTACCCAGCAGACGTTCATTATCGCGCTGATGCAGGCCGATAGACGGCTCATCCAGCACATACATAACGCCAACCAGGCCTGCGCCAATCTGGCTCGCCAGACGGATACGCTGGGCTTCGCCGCCGGAAAGTGTCTCTGCCGAGCGGGAAAGTGTCAGATAATTCAGCCCAACGTTAACGAGGAATTTCAGGCGGTCGCCAATCTCTTTGAGGATTTTTTCTGCAATCTTCGCCCGTTGTCCGGCGAGTTTAAGATTGTTGAAGAACTCCATCGCATGACCGATGCTCATGTCGGAGATTGCAGGCAGCGGCGTATTCTCGACATAAACATGGCGCGCTTCACGGCGCAGACGCGTCCCTTCACAACTGGCGCACGGGCGATTGCTGATAAATTTGGCTAACTCTTCACGTACCGCGCTGGATTCCGTCTCTTTATAACGGCGCTCCATATTGTGCAGCACGCCTTCGAACGGATGACGACGAATAGAGGTATCGCCGCGATCGTTCATGTATTTAAATTCGATATTTTCTTTGCCAGAACCGTACAGCACCACTTTATGCACATTTGCGCTCAGGCTGCCCCACGGCGCTTCGACGTCGAACTTATAGTGATCTGCCAGTGATTTCAGCATCTGGAAATAATAGAAATTGCGACGATCCCAGCCACGGATCGCACCGCCAGCCAGCGACAGTTCCGGATTCTGGATCACGCGATCGGGATCGAAATATTGCTGTACGCCGAGGCCGTCACAGGTCGGGCAGGCACCCGCCGGGTTGTTAAACGAGAACAGGCGTGGTTCCAGTTCGCGCATACTGTAGCCGCAAATCGGGCAGGCGAAGTTCGCGGAGAACAGCAGTTCTTCCGCTTTGGGATCGTCCATATCCGCAACAACCGCTGTACCGCCGGAAAGCTCCAGTGCGGTTTCAAACGATTCCGCCAGACGCTGGGTCAGATCGTCACGCACCTTGAAGCGATCGATAACCACTTCAATGGTGTGTTTCTTTTGCAGTTCCAGTTTGGGCGGATCGGAAAGATCGCAGACTTCGCCATCAATGCGCGCGCGGATATAACCTTGACTCGCCAGATTCTCCAGCGTTTTAGTGTGTTCGCCTTTGCGCTCTTTGATGATGGGCGCGAGTAGCATCAGACGTTTGCCTTCAGGCTGCGACAGCACGTTGTCCACCATCTGGCTGACGGTTTGCGCCGCCAGCGGAACGTCGTGATCCGGGCAGCGCGGCTCGCCGACGCGAGCGTACAGCAGACGCAAATAGTCGTGGATTTCAGTGATGGTCCCCACTGTGGAGCGCGGGTTATGCGACGTCGATTTCTGTTCAATTGAGATGGCGGGAGAAAGCCCCTCAATATGATCGACATCTGGTTTTTCCATCAGTGACAGAAACTGCCGCGCGTACGCGGAAAGGGATTCAACGTAACGACGCTGCCCTTCGGCATATAAGGTGTCGAAAGCGAGCGAGGATTTGCCAGAACCCGAAAGCCCGGTGACGACAATTAACTTGTCGCGGGGGATAACGAGGTTGATATTCTTGAGATTATGGGTGCGGGCGCCCCGAACTTCGATCTTATCCATTCACCTTTCCCGGATTAAACACTTTTTTGCCCGGCGGCATGGCGCTACCGGCGATCACAAACGGTTAATTATGACACAAATCGACCTGAATGAATATACAGTATTGGAATGCAAAACCCGGAGTGCTGTGTAACAATGTCGGGCCATGTTTGTTTACCGGAACCGAGGTCACATCGTGGTAAAACCGCTATTGGTAATGCTACAATCGCGCGTTTACACTTATTAGAACGTTTTTTTCAGGAGACACGACATGGCCAGCAGAGGCGTAAATAAGGTTATTCTCGTTGGTAATCTGGGCCAGGACCCGGAAGTACGCTATATGCCAAATGGTGGCGCAGTTGCCAACATTACGCTGGCTACTTCCGAATCCTGGCGTGATAAAGCGACCGGCGAGATGAAAGAGCAGACTGAATGGCACCGTGTTGTGCTGTTCGGCAAACTGGCGGAAGTTGCCAGCGAATATCTGCGTAAAGGTTCTCAGGTTTATATCGAAGGTCAGCTGCGTACCCGCAAATGGACTGACCAATCCGGTCAGGATCGCTACACCACAGAAGTGGTGGTGAACGTTGGCGGCACCATGCAGATGCTGGGTGGTCGCCAGGGCGGCGGCGCACCGGCAGGCGGTAACGTCGGCGGCGGCCAGCCGCAGGGCGGTTGGGGTCAGCCTCAGCAGCCGCAGGGTGGCAATCAGTTCAGCGGCGGTGCTCAGTCTCGCCCGCAGCAGTCCGCACCGGCAGCGCCGTCTAACGAGCCGCCGATGGATTTCGATGACGACATTCCGTTCTGATTTGTCATTAAAACAATAGGTTATATTGTTTTAAGGTGGATGATTAAAGCATCCGCCAGTCATAAAAAAGAAGCCTCCGTTATGGAGGCTTCTGCATATCAGGTCAAAATCATCGGCCACTGTGGTGGAGTTTGACTCATCCCTTCCACCATCACCGACTCAATGTTGTGCCAGATGGCGGTAATATCGGTCATTGTGATGCCAAGCAACCCCATTGCAAACCAACAGGCGGAAACCACGCCCAGACCGCTACTGATCACTGCCAGCCCGACATAATCAGAGCGCCGAAAGCGGATGTTGAGCGTGCTGGCCAGAAACATCAATACGGCGCTAAGAAGCTGCCAGCGAAGAAGAACCACGCCAGTGGTGAGGGTAGCCATCAAACATTTCCTCTGAAAATTACCAAGCCCTGGATAGCGCGGCATTACTCACGGGGGGCGTGGTACACTCTGGCTATCGCGGGACTTTCAGAACATAAAATGAAACACTTAGTTTGTTTCATAAATTTTTGTGAACTATATCACAATTGCTCGTTTGTTAGCCAGATTATGCAGCTACTTTTATTGCTGCACTAATTATGTGGTTTTTCAGTGAAATCGAGACAATGCACAATAAAGAAATATTGTAACTTCCTGCCTGACCTGCGTTTTTTCAACAAAGCCCTTTTGATATCAGCGAGTTATTTTCATTTAAACAACAATTATAAAGGTATCAATTTCAAATCAGGCAAAAGTGCTATTTATACCGTAAGATTTATCTAACGTCGTCGGCAGTCAGGGTTTTCACCTTGCAATGACCAGGTATAACCAGGCAGGGAATTGATAGAAATGAGCCATAGTGTGCGACACAAATTGCTGGCGTTGCCGGGTATTATCTTTGTAGTCCTCCTTCCCATCATTCTGTCGCTATGGATTGCCTTTCTTTGGGCTAAAGCGGAAGCGAATAATCAACTTCGTGCTTTTGCTCTGTTGGCACTGGAGAAATCCGAGCTGGTCATTCGCCAGGCAGATTTAGCAAGCGACGATGCGGAACGCTATCAGGGACAAATTTGTACTCCCTCTCATCAACAACAAATGCTGAATATTATCCGTGGTTATCTTTATATCAACGAATTGATCTATGCCCACGATAACCTTTTTTTATGCTCAACATTAATGGCTCCCGTTAACGGCTATACGATGCCGCCAGCGAACTATAAGCGTGAACCTAATGTCTCAATCTATTATTATCGCGACACTCCTTTTTTTGCCGGTTATAAAATGACTTATATGCAGCGAGGAAACTATGTCGCGGTAATTAACCCTTTATTCTGGAGCGAGGTGATGTCTGACGATCCAACGCTGCAATGGGGGGTATATGATACGGTGACGAAAACCTTTTTCTCTTTAAGCAAACAAGCCTCAGCAGAAAAATTTTCACCATTGATTCATCAAAGGGAAATAACCGTACAGCATAACGGTTATTTATATGCGATAGTCCATTCAACAAAACGTCCCATTGCTGCTATCGTTGCAACCTCAACTCAGCGCATTTTGTCACATTTTTATAATCACCTTGTATTTGCCTTACCGGCAGGCATTATGGGCAGCCTGGTGCTGCTTTTACTCTGGCTGCGTATAAACCAGAAGTACCAGTCACCTAAGCGTAAATTGCAACGTGCCCTCGAAAAACGGCAGCTTTGTCTCTATTACCAACCGATTATTGATATTAAAACGAATAAATGTATTGGCGCTGAGGCATTGCTACGCTGGCCGGGGAATCAGGGACAGGTAATGACGCCAGCAGAGTTTATTCCGCTGGCGGAACAAGAGGGGCTAATTGCGCAGGTGACAGATTATGTCATTAATATGGTGTTTGACGATCTCGGTTCCTGGCTGGAAAAACACCCTGAATTATCTACTTCAATTAATTTGTCTGCCTCCGATTTTCATACTTCAAGGGTGATTGCCTTAACTAATCAAAAAATAGAGCAATTCACGGTGCGTCCGCAGCAAATTAAATTTGAAGTCACTGAACATGCATTTCTTGATGTTGCCAAAATGACGCCGATTATTCTGGCTTTCCGTCAGGCTGGTTACGAAGTGGCGATCGATGACTTTGGTATTGGCTACTCCAACCTGCATAACCTTAACTCATTGAATATTGATATCCTGAAAATCGATAAATCGTTTGTTGAGACGTTGACCACGCATAAAACCAGCCATTTGATAGCGGAACACATCATCGAACTGGCACACAGTCTGGGTCTAAAAACGATTGCAGAAGGGGTGGAAACTGAGGATCAGGTCAACTGGCTGCGCAAACGCGGCGTGCGCTATTGTCAGGGCTGGTACTTTGCAAAGGCGATGCCGCCGCAGGTTTTTATGGCATGGGCAGAGCAATTACCCGCGCATGACGCCATGCGCGGGCAGTAACCCTAGAGCCGGTGGCGGTAATCGCTGGGAGTGCGATCAAATTGCCGACGGAAAACGCGGGAAAAGGTCTGCTGTGAGACGTAACCCAGATCCATCGCGATATCAAAAATAGGGCGCTCGGTGGTGCGCAGTTCAACGGCAGCCAGTAGCAGGCGGCGTTGACGAATGTAATCGCCAAGCGTCTGATGCGTCACTGTGCGGAACATCCGCTGTAAATACCACTTTGAATAACCTGATTTTTTCGCCACCACATCAATGTTCAGCGGCTGGTCGATATGCTCGTCAATCCATGCGATAAGATCCTGAATAATTTTCTGATGGGACATAAATCTGCCTCTTTTCAGTGTTCAGTTCGTTAATTCATCTGTTGGGGAGTATAATTCCTCAAGTTAACTTGAGGTAAAGCGATTTATGGAAAAGAAATTACCCCGCATTAAAGCCTTGCTTACTCCAGGCGAAGTGGCGAAACGTAGCGGCGTGGCGGTATCGGCGCTGCACTTCTATGAAAGCAAAGGATTGATTACCAGTATCCGCAATAGCGGTAATCAGCGGCGATATAAGCGTGATGTGTTGCGATATGTCGCAATTATCAAAATTGCTCAACGCATTGGCATTCCGCTGGCGACCATTGGTGAAGCGTTTGGTGTGTTGCCCGAAGGGCATACGTTAAGTGCGAAAGAGTGGAAACAGCTATCTTCGCAATGGCGAGAAGAATTGGATCGGCGCATTCATACCTTAGTCGCGCTGCGTGATGAACTGGACGGTTGTATTGGCTGCGGCTGCCTTTCGCGTAGCGACTGCCCGTTGCGTAACCCCGGCGACCGCTTAGGGGAAGAAGGCACCGGCGCACGCTTGCTGGAAGATGAACAAAACTAAAGCGCCACAAGGGCGCTTTAGTTTGTTTTCCGGTCTTTGTCTTTCACTCTATCCCGCTGGTACACGGGAGGGTTTCCCCCGACGTCAACACACCTCATTCGAGCACGTGGTGGAGGTTCCGGTTAGTGTTGATACTTTAATTGTATGTCACCGCTGTTTCTTCGCCAGTGCAAAGTGATCCTTTTTAGCCGCAATATTTTTGTCATCTTGCGTGATTTTTTACCGCGAACCTTCGCCACAAGTTGCCTACAAATGCCGTAATTTTGCGCATCAACGATAACGTTTGCGCATCAATTGCCTGGTTTTTCATCGTCAGCACAAGAAAAGGGAAAAAAGCAGCAAACTTCGGTTGAAAAAGCCGCTATGATCGCCGGATAATCGTTTGCTTTTTTTTACCACCCGTTTTGTATGCGCGGAGCTAAACGTTTGCTTTTTTGCGACGCCCCAGATTGTCGCAAACCTGAAGCAGGAAGATAACGTTTCGCTGGCAGGGGATTGTCCGCCACGCATCTTGACGAAAAATAAACTCTCAGGGGATGTTTTCTTATGTCTACGCCATCAGCGCGTACCGGCGGTTCACTCGACGCCTGGTTTAAAATTTCACAACGCGGAAGCACCGTCCGTCAGGAAGTGGTTGCCGGGTTAACAACGTTTCTGGCGATGGTTTACTCGGTTATCGTCGTTCCAGGTATGTTGGGTAAAGCGGGCTTCCCGCCAGCGGCAGTTTTTGTTGCGACTTGTCTGGTTGCCGGGATTGGCTCTATCGCGATGGGGTTATGGGCCAATCTGCCGTTGGCTATCGGCTGCGCCATCTCTCTGACGGCGTTTACCGCATTCAGCCTGGTGCTGGGGCAACATATTAGCGTACCTGTCGCGCTGGGTGCCGTGTTCCTGATGGGTGTGCTGTTTACGGTAATATCTGCCACGGGTATCCGTAGCTGGATTTTGCGCAACTTACCGCACGGCGTGGCGCACGGCACGGGGATTGGTATCGGTCTGTTCCTGCTGCTGATTGCCGCTAATGGTGTCGGTCTGGTGATTAAAAACCCGCTCGATGGTCTGCCAGTGGCGCTGGGTGATTTCGCGACCTTCCCGGTGATTATGTCGCTGGTAGGTCTGGCGGTGATTATCGGCCTGGAAAAACTGAAAGTACCAGGCGGTATCCTGTTAACCATTATCGGCATCTCGATTGTGGGTCTGCTTTTTGATCCTAACGTCCACTTCTCTGGCGTTTTCGCCATGCCTTCATTGAGCGATGAGAACGGTAATTCGCTAATTGGTAGCCTGGATATTATGGGGGCGCTGAACCCTGTGGTACTGCCGAGCGTACTGGCGTTGGTGATGACTGCTGTTTTCGATGCCACCGGAACCATCCGTGCGGTAGCCGGTCAGGCGAACCTGCTGGATAAAGACGGGCAGATTATCGACGGCGGCAAAGCTCTGACCACCGACTCCCTGAGCAGTGTTTTTTCTGGCCTGGTCGGTGCGGCTCCGGCTGCGGTATACATTGAGTCTGCGGCGGGTACAGCGGCGGGCGGTAAAACCGGTCTGACGGCAATCACGGTTGGCGTGCTGTTCCTGCTGATTCTGTTCCTCTCTCCGCTCTCTTACCTCGTTCCGGGTTACGCAACAGCTCCGGCGCTGATGTACGTTGGCCTGTTGATGTTGAGCAACGTGGCGAAAATCGACTTTGCTGATTTCGTCGATGCAATGGCGGGTCTGGTAACGGCAGTATTCATCGTGCTGACCTGTAATATCGTAACTGGCATCATGATCGGCTTCGCGACCCTGGTGATTGGTCGTCTGGTTTCTGGCGAATGGCGTAAGCTGAACATCGGTACGGTCGTTATCGCCGTGGCACTGGTCACCTTCTATGCCGGAGGCTGGGCCATCTAAGCTTAATAAGATTCTGAAAACGGGTGGCAATAGCTGCCCGTTTTTATTTTTCTCCGTACATTGTGTGAGCTTTTGCGATATTCTGAAAAACTGAGAGTCCGGGCATAACGCCTTTCTCAAATCATAAAAAACATTGCAAACAGGGAACGCATGGAAATCTTCTTCACCATACTGATAATGACCCTCGTGGTCTCGCTGTCCGGGGTGGTCACTCGTGTCATGCCCTTTCAGATCCCGCTTCCGCTTATGCAAATTGCCATCGGTGCGCTACTGGCGTGGCCGACGTTTGGTTTGCATGTGGAGTTTGATCCTGAACTCTTTTTAGTCTTGTTTATCCCGCCGTTGCTGTTTGCTGATGGCTGGAAAACACCAACCCGCGAATTTCTCGAACATGGTCGGGAAATATTCGGCCTCGCGCTGGCGCTGGTGGTGGTCACCGTGGTCGGCATTGGCTTCCTTATTTACTGGGTGGTGCCGGGTATCCCGCTGATACCCGCCTTTGCGCTGGCGGCGGTGCTCTCTCCGACCGATGCCGTGGCGCTCTCCGGGATTGTTGGCGAAGGGCGCATTCCGAAAAAAATCATGGGCATTTTGCAGGGCGAAGCGTTGATGAATGACGCCTCCGGCCTGGTGTCGCTGAAGTTTGCTGTAGCAGTTGCGATGGGGACGATGATCTTCACCGTTGGCGGTGCGACGGTCGAATTTATGAAAGTGGCCATTGGCGGCATTCTGGCGGGCTTCGTGGTGAGCTGGCTGTATGGTCGCTCGTTGCGTTTCCTCAGTCGCTGGGGCGGCGATGAACCCGCGACGCAGATCGTATTGCTGTTCCTGCTGCCGTTTGCCTCTTATCTGATTGCCGAACATATTGGCGTTTCCGGCATCCTCGCAGCAGTTGCCGCCGGGATGACCATCACCCGTTCCGGCGTGATGCGCCGTGCGCCGCTGGCGATGCGATTGCGCGCGAACAGCACCTGGGCGATGCTGGAATTTGTCTTTAACGGCATGGTGTTCTTGCTGCTGGGCCTGCAACTGCCAGGGATTCTGGAAACGTCGCTGGTTGCGGCGGAAATTGACCCTAACGTCGAAATCTGGATGCTGTTTACCGACATCATCTTGATTTATGCGGCGCTAATGCTGGTACGTTTTGGCTGGCTGTGGACGATGAAAAAGTTCAGCAACCGTTTCCTGAAGAAGAAGCCGATGGAGTTTGGTTCGTGGACTACACGAGAAATTCTGATCGCGTCTTTCGCTGGGGTGCGCGGGGCAATCACTCTTGCTGGTGTGCTCTCTATCCCTCTGCTGTTGCCGGATGGAAATGTCTTCCCGGCGCGCTATGAACTGGTGTTCCTGGCGGCTGGCGTCATTCTCTTTTCGCTGTTTGTCGGCGTAGTGATGCTGCCTGTTCTGCTGCAACACATTGAAGTCGCGGACCACTCTCAACAGTTGAAAGAGGAGCGAATCGCGCGTGCAGCAACCGCTGAAGTGGCGATTGTGGCGATCCAGAAAATGGAGGAGCGTCTGGCGGCGGACACCGAAGAGAATATCGACAACCAGTTGCTCACTGAAGTCAGCTCTCGCGTCATTGGTAATCTGCGCCGTCGCGCCGATGGTCGCAACGACGTCGAAAGTTCAGTTCAGGAAGAGAACCTGGAGCGTCGCTTCCGTCTGGCGGCGCTGCGTTCTGAACGCGCTGAACTCTACCACCTGCGCGCCACGCGGGAGATCAGCAACGAAACGCTGCAAAAATTACTGCACGATCTCGATTTGCTGGAAGCGTTGTTGATTGAGGAAAATCAATAATCTGCATGGTTGGCGGGTGAGTCCGCCAACCTGCCTTACTCTGTGGTTAACCAGTATCCTTCACAACAGGTCAGCCACGCCTGGGCACAGTGGGAAAGGTAAACGCCCTCACGCCAAATCATGCCTAATTTCCAGCGTAGTTCGCTTTCCAGCGGCAGCCATTTTAAGGTGTTTTTATCTAATCGCTGGCAAATGGGTTCCGGCAAAATGGCTATTCCGACACCGGCCTGAACCATCGCGGCGAGAAAATCCCATTGCCCGCTGCGAACCGCAATCCTCGGCTTAACGCCATGTTCATCGAATAACGCCATTAATTGCTTACTTAAGGCAAAATCTTCGTTATAGATAAGTAGAGGATGTTCCGCCAGTGTCTCTGGTGAGACGGCATCACGCTCAAGCCATTTACCTGAACGCGGCGCCAGCACACAAAGCGGATGACTAAACAGCGATAACGTTGTCAGGCCACTTTCTTCTACTGGCAGGGCGGTCAGTGCCATATCCAGTTCGCCGTTCATTACCGCTTGTTGTACCGTCAGACCACCAAACTCCGAAATCTTCAGTTCCACGCCGGGGTAACGCTGGCGGAACAGCCCCACAGGTCCAGCCATTAACATGCCAACCATTGGCGGAATTCCCAGCCGCAATATGCCTTTATTGAGTTGGTTTATATCATCCAGCTCGGCCTCCAGTTGCCGAAACTCAGCAAGAATTGCCAGTGCACGCTCAAACACGACGCGACCAGTATCAGTGAGAAGCAGCCGACGGCCATCGCGGATCAACAATATACAGTTCAGCTCGTCTTCGAGATTCTTCAGCATTTTGCTGATGGTGGGCTGGGTCACAAACAGCTTCTCCGCTGCGCGGGTGAAGCTCTGCTGGCGCACGACTTCGACAAAATAACGCAGCGTTCTGATATCCATAACTATTCCCTTTGACTATACCTGCAATGATTTTAATTCATTTCAGTAGCGGCATGAGGCTCTCTATACTTAGCGTTCTGTTTTATTTTCAGGATATCCCCTCATGTCCGTGGCGCTTCGCCGCATTACCCCTGCCGTTGTGCAATCTATGCAGGTATTTGTGCAGGTTGTGCTGTATGCAGGTTTATTTATTTTTGCGCAATATCTCGTCTCCTGGCTGCATTTGCCGCTACCCGCCAATCTGGTGGGGATGATCCTGATGCTGGCGCTGATTGTTTGCCGCATTATTCCTCTGCAATGGGTACGTGCCGGGGCGCGCTGGTTACTGGCCGAAATGCTGCTGTTTTTTGTCCCTGCCGTGGTGGCGGTGGTGAACTATGCACAACTATTACTGGCAGATGGCTGGCGTATTTTTGCGGTGATCGCGTTGAGCACGGTGATGGTTCTGGGCACGACCGCCTGGGTAGTGGAAAAAGTCTATCGCTATGAAATGCGCAGGTTAAACCGTGACTAATTTTCAGCTAAGTATGCTCTGCCTGGCGATTACGCTGGTTATCTATTTTCTTAACAAACGCCTTTATCGCCGCTTTCGTAAACTGCCGTTGATGCCTCTGGTGCTGACGCCTGCGCTACTGGTTATGCTGCTGGTTTTTGGCAATATTTCCTGGCAAAACTATATTGGCGAAGCGCACTGGCTACTATGGCTATTAGGCCCGGCAACCATCGCCTTTGCGGTGCCGGTATATGACAATCGGGCGATCATTAAACGTCACTGGATGTCGCTGACGGCGGGCGTACTGACGGCAACGGTGGTGGCAGTGACCAGCTCGGTGTGGCTGGCGCGATTATTTACCCTGCCGGATGAGATCCAGCGGAGCCTGGCGGTGCGTTCGGTCACTACGCCATTTGCTCTGGCAGCGAGCCAGTCGCTCGGCGGACAGCCCGATCTGGTGGCGTTGTTTGTTGTGGTCACCGGCGTATTTGGTATGGCGATTGGCGACGTGCTGTTTTTACGTCTATCTATTCGCGAAGGGATGGCGAAAGGCGCCGGATTTGGCGCGGCGTCTCATGGCGCCGGGACTGCGCGATCGTATGAACTGGGTCAACAAGAGGGAGTGGTTGCCAGTCTGGTCATGATGCTTTCTGGCGTATTGATGGTACTGGTGTCGCCGCTGGTGGCCTGGATGATGTTCTGAAGGAATTCCCCGATCAGGCGACCGGGGAAGGGTAGAGATTAATGCGCGCGGCCTTGCTCAACGCCAAAGCCGGTCTGGGAACGGATAAATTGCGCACGGAACAGTTCACGCTCACGCGCTCCTTCCGCTGAGTTATCGGTTGCCGAGAAGAACCAGATGCCGAGGAATGCCACGGTGATCGAGAACAGCGCCGGGTATTCATACGGGAAGATGGCTTTTTCGTGACCGAGGATCTGTACCCAAATAGTCGGGCCGAGGATCATCAGTACCACCGCAGTAATCAATCCTAACCAGCCGCCCAGCATCGCACCACGCGTGGTCAGTTTCGACCAGTACATAGAAAGCAGAATGATTGGGAAGTTACAGCTCGCCGCGATGGCAAACGCCAGACCCACCATGAAGGCGATGTTCTGATTCTCAAACAGGACGCCGAGGATAATGGCAATCACACCCAAAATTAGCACGGTGATTTTCGATACCCGCAGCTCTTCACGTTCGGTCGCGCCTTTTTTGAAGACGTTGGCGTACAGGTCATGCGAAACCGCCGATGCACCTGCCAGCGTCAGACCCGCAACCACCGCGAGGATGGTGGCGAAAGCAACCGCTGAAATAAAGCCGAGGAACAGGTTACCGCCTACCGCATTGGCCAGGTGAACCGCCGCCATGTTGTTACCGCCAATCAGCGCCCCTGCCGCGTCTTTATAGGCCGGATTCGCACCGACCAGCATGATCGCGCCAAAACCGATAATAAAGGTCAGGATATAGAAGTAACCCATAAATCCGGTGGCGTAGAACACGCTCTTACGCGCTTCACGGGCATCGCTGACCGTAAAGAAACGCATCAGAATATGCGGCAAGCCAGCCGTACCAAACATCAGTCCCAGCCCCAGCGACAGCGCGGAGATCGGATCTTTCACCAGTCCGCCAGGCTTCATGATGTCGACACCTTTCGGGTGTACCGCCATCGCTTCGCTGAACAGATTGTTGAAGCTAAAGCCGACGTGTTTCATCACCATAAAGGCCATAAAGCTGGCACCGAACAGCAACAGTACGGCTTTGATAATCTGTACCCAGGTGGTCGCCAGCATTCCGCCGAACAGGACGTACATCATCATCAGTACGCCGACCAGAACCACCGCAATGTGATAGTTAAGGCCAAACAGCAGTTCGATCAGTTTACCTGCGCCTACCATCTGGGCGATGAGATAAAGCGCCACAACTACCAGAGAACCACAGGCCGAAAGAATACGGATTGGCCCCTGCTTCAGACGGTAAGAAGCTACATCTGCAAAGGTATAGCGACCGAGGTTACGCAGACGTTCGGCAATCAGGAACAGAATAATCGGCCAGCCCACCAGGAAGCCCAGCGAGTAAATTAAGCCGTCATAGCCGGAAGTAAACACCAGCGCGGATATCCCCAAAAATGAGGCGGCAGACATATAGTCACCCGCAATCGCCAGCCCGTTCTGGAAACCGGTGATATTGCCGCCTGCGGTGTAGTAGTCATTACGAGAACGTACGCGTTTTGACGCCCAGTAGGTAATACCGAGCGTAAACACGACGAAAATCAGGAACATAATAATCGCCTGCCAGTTCGTTGGCTGGCGCTCTACGGCCCCGCTAATAGCATCCGCCGCGTTAGCTGCGAAAGGGAGTGTGGCGGCAAGCGCCGTCAGAACTCTTTTCATGATGCTTGTACCTCATGCAGGACTTCATTATTAAGACGGTCAAATTCGCCGTTCGCCCGCCAGATGTAGATACCAGTGAGAACAAAGGAGATCACAATCACTCCAACACCGACTGGAATCCCGCGTGTGACGCTGGTGTTCGGGTTCAGCGGAGTGCCCAGCCAGCCGGGCGCGAAGGCGATCAGTAAAATAAAGCCGATATAAACTGCCAGCATAATAATCGACAGGATGGTGGCAAACCGTTGCCGTTTTTCGACTAACTCCCTGAAATGCGCATTGTCTTCTATCCGCTGATAAATAGTGCCATTCATCACAGATTCTCCAGAGGTAATGTAGGGATTGTTTTAATTCCTGCTCCCTTATGGGAGAAGGTTAACGCTCAGGTAACCCATCGCCTGATGCGCCGCTGTCGCGTCTTATCAGGCCTACAGCCGTTGCCAAATGTAGGCCGGATAAGGCGTTTACGCCGCATCCGGCGCTTGTTGTCGGATGCAATGCTGGCGCATCTTATCCGACCTACAGCCGTTACCGAACGTAGGCTGGATAAGGCGTTTACGCCGCATCCGGCAATTGTGGGTCACGATGGCATTGCGATAGCCTGCTTCTCTTCAAGCAGCTTCTCGACCACGCCTGGATCGGCAAGCGTCGAGGTATCGCCAAGGTTGCTGGTATCGCCCGCCGCAATTTTGCGCAGAATACGGCGCATAATTTTGCCGGAGCGGGTTTTAGGCAGGGAGTCGGTCCAGTGCAGCACGTCTGGCGTTGCCAGCGGGCCAATCTCTTTACGCACCCAGTTGCGGACTTCTGCGTACAGTTCTGGTGACGGTTCCTCCCCGTGATTAAGCGTGACGTAGGCGTAAATCGCCTGACCTTTAATATTGTGCGGAATACCGACGACAGCGGCTTCGGCAATCTTCGGATGCGCCACCAGCGCCGACTCAATCTCTGCCGTTCCCAGACGGTGACCAGAGACGTTCAGCACGTCGTCCACGCGCCCGGTGATCCAGTAATAGCCATCTTCATCACGACGCGCGCCGTCGCCGCTGAAATACATATTTTTGAAGGTGGAGAAGTAGGTCTGTTCAAAACGTTCGTGATCGCCAAACAGCGTACGCGCCTGACCCGGCCAGGAGTCGGTGATCACCAGACTGCCTTCGGTGGCCCCTTCCAGCGGGTTACCTTCGTTATCGACCAACGCCGGTTGCACGCCGAAGAACGGACGTGTTGCCGAACCGGCTTTCAGCTCGGTAGCGCCAGGCAGCGGGGTGATCATGAAACCGCCAGTTTCGGTCTGCCACCAGGTATCAACCACCGGGCATTTCTCGTTGCCTATCTTCTTCCAGTACCACTCCCACGCTTCCGGGTTGATTGGCTCGCCCACGGAGCCGAGAATACGCAGCGACGAACGGTCGGTGCCTTCAATCGCTTTATCGCCTTCCGCCATCAGTGCGCGAATGGCTGTTGGCGCGGTATAGAGAATATTGACCTGATGCTTATCTACCACCTGCGCCATACGGGCAGGCGTCGGCCAGTTCGGTACGCCTTCAAACATCAGCGTGGTCGCGCCGCAGGCCAGCGGGCCGTACAGCAAGTAACTGTGTCCGGTAACCCAGCCCACATCGGCGGTACACCAGTAGATATCGCCCGGATGATAATCAAAGACATATTTAAAGGTCAGCGCCGCGTACACCAGATAACCGCCGGTAGTGTGCAGCACGCCTTTCGGCTTACCGGTAGAACCGGAGGTGTAGAGAATAAACAACGGATCTTCGGCGTTTACTTCTTCCGGCTGGTGCTGATCGCTGGCTTGCTCAACCAGGTCGTGCCACCACAGGTCTCGCCCTTCCTGCCAGTCAATTTTCCCGCCAGTACGCTTCAGTACAACCACATGTTCAATGCTGGTGACGTTCGGATTTTTCAGCGCGTCATCGACGTTTTTCTTCAGCGGAATGCTGCGCCCGGCGCGTACACCTTCGTCGGAAGTGATCACCAACCGTGAGTTAGAATCAATAATGCGTCCGGCAACGGCTTCCGGCGAGAAGCCGCCGAATATCACCGAATGCACCGCACCAATGCGGGCGCAGGCCAGCATCGCGACTGCGGCTTCTGGCACCATCGGCATATAAATCGCCACTACATCACCTTTTTTAATGCCCAGCTCGAGCAGGGTATTGGCGAAGCGGCAGACGTCGCGGTGCAGCTCTTTATAGCTGATATGTTTGCTCTGGCTGGCGTCATCGCCTTCCCAGATGATGGCGGTACGATCGCCGTTTTCTTGTAGATGGCGGTCGAGGCAGTTTGCCGCCAGATTCAGCGTGCCGTCCTCGTACCATTTAATTGACACATTACCGGGGGCAAAGGAGGTGTTTTTCACCTTCTGGTAGGGTTTGATCCAGTCGAGAATTTTTCCCTGTTCGCCCCAGAAGGTATCTGGTGCGTTAATAGATTGTTGATACATCGCCTCGTACTGCTGAGGGTTTATCAGGCAATGGTCTGCGATGTTGGCAGGAATGGTGTGTTTGTGAATTTGACTCATGCTTTTGTTCTCCTTGTAGGATGTTAATAATATGTGGCATAAGCGTTAAATGTAGGGGTATTGGCAGTTTTGTTTAGTATTTGGGCGACAGATCACGCAAAAGTAGAATTGTGCAAATAAACGGCAGGGTAATTTTTGAAGGTCACCAACAAAAGTTGATTAATTCTTTGAGGAACATGCAGTTATGCATGCTGTTGAAAACGAGGAAGATACCGGCTAACTCTAAAGTGGTATTTTACATGCACTTACAATTGATTAAAGACAACATTCTGAGTGTGGTTATTTGTTACACATAGGGGCGAGCAATGTCATAACAGTGTATGTGCGGTTACTGTTATGAAAAAACAATAAAAACTGCCATTTCCTCAATGGCAAAATTTGGATGAAGCCCCTATGACAAGGATAAAAATAAACGCACGCCGTATCTTCAGCTTATTGATTCCTTTTTTCTTTTTCACTTCTGTTCACGCTGAACAAACGGCCGCTCCCGCGAAACCTGTAACTGTGGAAGCGAAGAATGAAACCTTTGCCCCGCAGCACCCCGATCAATATCTCTCCTGGAAAGCCACCTCGGAACAATCAGAGCGTGTTGACGCACTGGCGGAAGATCCACGTCTGGTGATCCTGTGGGCGGGATATCCCTTCTCACGCGATTACAACAAGCCGCGCGGACATGCCTTTGCTGTGACCGATGTGCGTGAAACTTTGCGTACCGGTGCACCGAAAAATGCCGAAGATGGCACGATGCCAATGGCCTGCTGGAGTTGTAAAAGCCCGGATGTGGCGCGTCTGATCCAGAAAGACGGCGAAGATGGCTACTTCCACGGTAAATGGGCGCGCGGCGGCCCGGAAATCGTCAACAACTTGGGTTGTGCTGACTGCCA
Organism: Escherichia sp. MOD1-EC5433; assembly: GCF_002966005.1. Taxonomy (NCBI): domain Bacteria; kingdom Pseudomonadati; phylum Pseudomonadota; class Gammaproteobacteria; order Enterobacterales; family Enterobacteriaceae; genus Escherichia; species Escherichia sp. MOD1-EC5433. The sequence goes on from NZ_PTRL01000001.1 coordinate 84,177, forward strand.
TAACACCGCCTCACCAGAGTTCGCCAAAGGCAAACCGGAGTTAACCCTTTCACGTCCGTATGCGGCTCGTGCGATGGAAGCGATTGGTAAACCTTTTGAGAAAGGCGGACGCTTCGACCAGCAGTCAATGGTCTGCGGTCAATGCCACGTGGAGTATTACTTTGACGGTAAAGATAAGGCCGTTAAATTCCCGTGGGATAACGGCATGAAAGTCGAAAACATGGAGCAGTATTACGACAAAATTGCCTTCTCTGACTGGACTAACTCCCTGTCCAAAACGCCAATGCTGAAAGCGCAGCATCCGGAATATGAAACCTGGAGTGCGGGCATTCACGGCAAAAATAACGTGACCTGTATCGACTGTCACATGCCGAAAGTGCAGAACGCCGAAGGCAAACTCTACACCGACCATAAAATTGGCAATCCGTTTGATAACTTTGCCCAGACCTGTGCGAACTGCCATACCCAGGACAAAGCCACGCTGCAAAAAGTGGTCGCGGAGCGTAAACAGTCGATTAACGACCTGAAAATCAAGGTCGAAGATCAACTGGTTCACGCCCACTTCGAAGCGAAAGCGGCGCTGGATGCAGGCGCGACGGAAGCCGAAATGAAGCCGATTCAGGACGATATCCGTCATGCTCAGTGGCGTTGGGATCTGGCGATCGCTTCCCACGGCATTCATATGCACGCGCCGGAAGAAGGTCTGCGGATGCTTGGCACGGCGATGGATAAAGCGGCGGATGCGCGTACCAAACTGGCGCGTTTGCTGGCGACCAAAGGCATCACCCATGAAATCCAGATCCCGGATATCTCGACCAAAGAGAAAGCCCAGCAGGCAATTGGCCTGAACATGGAGCAAATCAAGGCCGAGAAGCAGGACTTCATCAAAACGGTGATCCCGCAGTGGGAAGAGCAGGCACGTAAAAACGGTCTGTTAAGCCAATAACCCCCGTTCCGCCTCGCAAGGGGCGGAAAACACAATGGAGTGAATATGAGCGTATTACGTTCGTTATTAACTGCCGGGGTGCTGGCGTCGGGCCTGTTGTGGAGCCTGAACGGAATTACCGCTACCCCTGCGGCGCAGGCATCGGAAGATCGCTACGAAGTTACCCAGCAGCGTAACCCGGATGCCGCCTGTCTGGACTGTCATAAACCAGATACCGAAGGTATGCATGGTAAACATGCTTCCGTTATCAACCCGAATAACAAACTGCCGGTCACCTGCACCAACTGTCACGGCCAGCCATCACCGCAACACCGCGAAGGGGTGAAAGATGTGATGCGCTTTAACGAGCCGATGTACAAGGTTGGAGAGCAGAACAGCGTCTGTATGTCCTGCCATCTGCCGGAACAGTTGCAAAAAGCGTTCTGGCCGCACGATGTCCACGTGACCAAAGTGGCGTGCGCCAGCTGCCATTCCCTGCATCCACAGCAAGATACGATGCAGACGTTAAGTGACAAAGGACGGATTAAGATTTGCGTCGATTGCCACAGCGATCAGCGCACCAATCCGAACTTTAACCCGGCGTCTGTTCCGTTGCTTAAGGAGCAGCCATGACCTGGTCTCGTCGCCAGTTTCTCACCGGCGTCGGCGTGCTGGCAGCCGTCAGCGGCACCGCAGGGCGCGTGGTGGCGAAAACGTTGAATATTAATGGCGTGCGTTACGGCATGGTGCATGACGAGTCGTTATGCATCGGCTGTACCGCCTGTATGGATGCTTGTCGGGAAGTGAACAAGGTGCCGGAAGGTGTCTCGCGCCTGACGATTATTCGTAGCGAGCCACAGGGCGAATTTCCTGATGTGAAATATCGCTTCTTCCGTAAATCTTGCCAGCACTGCGACCATGCGCCGTGCGTTGACGTCTGCCCGACAGGTGCGTCTTTTCGCGATGCTGCCAGCGGGATTGTCGATGTTAACCCGGATCTCTGCGTCGGTTGTCAGTACTGCATCGCCGCCTGTCCGTACCGCGTGCGCTTTATCCATCCGGTCACGAAGACGGCGGACAAATGTGATTTCTGCCGTAAGACCAATTTGCAGGCCGGTAAGCTGCCCGCGTGCGTCGAGGCTTGTCCGACGAAGGCGCTGACGTTTGGCAATCTGGACGATCCCAACAGTGAGATTTCGCAACTGCTGCGCCAGAAGCCCACTTACCGCTACAAGCTGGCGCTGGGAACCAAACCGAAGCTGTACCGCGTACCGTTTAAATACGGGGAGGTGAGCCAATGACGCAGGCTTCCGCATTTCATTTTGAATCGCTGGTGTGGGACTGGCCGATTGCCATCTATCTGTTTTTGGTGGGGATTTCTGCCGGGCTGGTGACGCTGGCGGTGTTGCTGCGTCGCTTCTACCCGCAGGCGGGCGGCGCAGACAGTACGTTGCTGCGAACCACGCTGATTGTCGGGCCTGGCGCGGTGATCCTCGGTCTGTTGATCCTCGTCTTCCATCTGACGAGGCCGTGGACCTTCTGGAAGCTGATGTTCCACTACAGTTTTACCTCGGTGATGTCGATGGGGGTAATGCTGTTTCAGCTCTACATGGTGGTGCTGGTGCTGTGGCTGGCGAAAATCTTTGAACACGATTTGCTTGCCCTGCAACAACGCTGGTTGCCGAAGCTGGGGATCGTGCAAAAGGTTCTGAACCTGCTGACGCCCGTTCATCGCGGACTGGAAACGCTGATGCTGGTGCTGGCGGTGTTGTTGGGGGCTTATACCGGCTTTCTGCTGTCGGCGCTGAAATCGTATCCGTTCCTCAATAACCCGATCCTGCCGGTGCTGTTCCTGTTCTCCGGTATCTCGTCCGGTGCGGCGGTGGCGCTGATCGCCATGGCGATACGCCAGCGCAGTAATCCGCATTCTACGGAAGCGCACTTTGTTCACCGTATGGAAATTCCCGTGGTATGGGGTGAAATCTTCCTGCTGGTGGCGTTTTTCGTCGGTCTGGCGCTGGGCGATGACGGTAAAGTGCGTGCGCTGGTGGCGGCGTTGGGCGGCGGTTTCTGGACGTGGTGGTTCTGGCTTGGTGTTGCCGGGCTGGGGCTGATTGTGCCAATGCTGCTCAAACCGTGGGTGAATCGCAGTTCCGGCATTCCTGCCGTGCTGGCGGCGTGTGGAGCCAGCCTGGTCGGTGTATTGATGCTGCGCTTTTTCATTCTCTACGCCGGACAGTTGACGGTGGCGTAAACCAGAAAAGAGGTGGTTTCTGGACGTATTCCTTCCTGAAGTCGGTTTTCTGGCGTTGTTGTTAAGTCTTGGGGTCAATGTGTTGACCCCGTTGACGACCTTCGCGGGAGTGCGGTTGCGCTGGCCTGCCATGATGCGACTCACTTGCATCGGCATTCTGGCGCAGTTCGTGCTCCTGCTGCTCGCCTTTGGCGTGCTGACATATTGTTTTCTCATCAGCGATTTCTCGGTCATTTATGTCGCCCAACATAGCTACAGCCTGCTGTCGTGGGAACTCAAACTGGCGGCGGTGTGGGGCGGTCATGAAGGTTCGTTGCTACTTTGGGTGTTGTTACTTTCCGCCTGGAGCGCGCTGTTTGCCTGGCATTATCGGCAGCAAACCGATCCGTTATTTCCGCTGACGTTAGCCGTTTTATCTCTCATGCTCGCCGCACTGTTGCTGTTTGTGGTGCTGTGGTCCGATCCCTTTGTACGGATATTTCCGCCAGCAATTGAAGGTCGCGATCTCAATCCGATGCTGCAACATCCCGGCCTTATCTTTCATCCACCGCTGCTTTATCTCGGCTATGGCGGTTTGATGGTGGCGGCGAGCGTGGCGCTGGCGAGTTTACTGCGCGGCGAGTTTGATGCGGCCAGCGCCCGAATTTGCTGGCGCTGGGCACTACCTGGCTGGAGCGCATTAACGGCGGGGATCATCCTCGGTTCCTGGTGGGCCTATTGCGAACTGGGCTGGGGCGGCTGGTGGTTCTGGGATCCGGTGGAAAACGCCTCTTTATTACCCTGGCTTTCTGCCACTGCGCTGCTGCACAGTTTGTCCCTGACACGCCAGCGGGGGATTTTCCGCCACTGGTCGCTGCTGCTGGCGATAGTTACCCTGATGTTGTCCTTGCTGGGCACGTTGATTGTCCGTTCTGGCATTCTGGTTTCGGTTCATGCGTTCGCGCTGGATAATGTCCGCGCTGTGCCGCTGTTTAGCCTGTTTGCGCTGATTAGCCTTGCGTCTCTGGCGCTATATGGCTGGCGAGCGCGGGACGGTGAGCCGGCGGGGCGTTTTTCGGGGTTATCGCGAGAAATGTTAATCCTCGCAACGCTGCTGCTGTTTTGCGCGGTGCTACTGATCGTGCTGGTGGGAACGCTTTATCCGATGATTTACGGCCTGCTGGGCTGGGGACGCCTCTCCGTTGGCGCGCCGTATTTTAACCGCGCGACGTTACCATTTGGCCTGTTGATGCTGGTGGTGATTGTGCTGGCGACGCTTGTCTCTGGCAAACGCGCGCAGCTTCCGGCTCTGCTGGCACATGCGGGCGTGCTGTTGTTTGCCGCCGGGATTGTGGTCTCCAGCGTCAGCCGTCAGGAGATCAGCCTGAATTTACAGCCGGGTCAGCAGGTGACGCTGGCAGGATACACCTTCCGTTTTGAACGCCTCGATCTACAAGCCAAAGGCAATTACACCAGCGAAAAAGCGATAGTGGCGCTGTTTGACCATCAGCAACGTATTGGTGAATTAACGCCGGAGCGGCGTTTTTATGAAGCTCGTCGCCAGCAAATGATGGAGCCGTCAATTCGCTGGAACGGCATCCATGACTGGTATGCGGTCATGGGAGAAAAAACCGGGTCGGATCGCTATGCATTTCGTTTGTATGTACAAAGCGGTGTGCGCTGGATTTGGGGGGGAGGATTGTTGATGATTGCGGGCGCGTTATTAAGCGGATGGCGGGGGAGGAAGCGCGATGAATAAAGGGCTTCTCACTTTGCTGCTGCTGTTCGCCTGTTTTGTGCACGCTCAGGTCGTAGACACCTGGCAATTCGCCAATCCGCAACAACAGGAACAGGCGTTAAGTATTGCCAGTCAGTTACGCTGTCCGCAGTGCCAGAATCAGAACTTACTGGAATCTAATGCGCCGGTGGCAGTCAGTATGCGTCATCAGGTTTACGGCATGGTGGCGGAGGGGAAAAGCGAAGCTGAAATCATTGGCTGGATGACCGAACGCTACGGTGATTTTGTTCGCTATAACCCACCGCTGACCGGTCAGACTTTGCTCCTTTGGGCGCTGCCAGTGGTGCTGTTACTGCTGATGGTGCTGATCCTCTGGCGGGTGAGGGTGAAGCGATGAAAAAGCCTAAAATGCCGGTAAAAATGCTGGTAACACTCACGATTTTGATGGTATTTGTCTGTATTGGCAGTTATCTGTTAACCCCAAAATGGCAGGCGGTACATGCGGAGTATCAGCGTCAGCGCGATCCGTTGCATCAGTTTGCCAGCCAGCAAACACCAGAGACACAGCTTCTGGCATTGCAAGATAAAATCCGCGCCAACCCGCAAAACAGCGAACAATGGGCGTTGCTGGGCGAGTATTACCTGTGGCAAAACGATTACAGTAATTCGCTGCTGGCGTACCGTCAGGCGCTACGGCTGCGTGGTGAAAATGCAGAACTGTACGCGGCGCTGGCGACGGTGCTTTATTACCAGGCCAGCCAGCATATGACCGCCCAGACTCGCGCGATGATCGACAAAGCTCTCGCGCTGGACGAAAACGAAATCACCGCCCTGATGCTGCTGGCTTCCGATGCGTTTATGCAGGCGAATTACGCGCGAGCCATCGAACTATGGCAAAAAGTGATGGATCTCAATTCACCCAGGGTCAACCGGACACAGTTGGTTGAGTCGATTAATATGGCAAAACTCCTTCAACGGCGATCGGACTAATCATTCGGTATTGCAGATTATGTTATTGAGCTGCGTAAAAAATAATCGAATGAACACATGTAAAAAATAATCACCAATCAGTATTATTGCAGATTAAACAAATAAAAATCTTTCCATAACAAATGGTTATTCATATAACCTGTCATAAACTCGCGTTATTATGCATTAATGCAGCGAAAAGCTCTGTTGTTAAAGGGTTGCGCAACATACCGCGCAAATGATACTGATCATAAGCGTTAAAAAAATCTACAAACCAACGCAACACAATTCATGCCCTGGCAGTATGTCACGTTCTCGCGTTTCTGAGCGGGGAACGGCGCTCCATTGAGGAAGTCATTCATATGAAAAATATAAAATTCAGCCTGGCCTGGCAGATTCTGTTTGCTATGGTGCTGGGCATTCTCCTGGGAAGTTACCTGCACTACCATAGCGACAGTCGAGAATGGCTGGTCGTCAATTTGCTCTCTCCGGCGGGTGATATCTTCATCCACCTGATCAAAATGATTGTTGTGCCGATTGTTATCTCCACGTTGGTGGTTGGGATTGCAGGTGTTGGTGATGCTAAACAGCTCGGGCGTATCGGCGCGAAAACCATTATCTACTTTGAAGTGATCACCACCGTCGCCATCATTCTGGGGATCACTCTGGCAAACGTCTTCCAGCCCGGTGCCGGGGTGGATATGTCGCAGCTGGCGACCGTTGATATCTCGAAATATCAGAGCACTACGGAAGCGGTACAAAGCAGTTCCCACGGCATTATGGGCACGATTTTGTCGCTGGTGCCGACGAACATTGTGGCGTCGATGGCGAAAGGTGAAATGCTGCCGATCATCTTCTTCTCGGTGCTGTTTGGTCTGGGGCTTTCCTCCCTGCCAGCGACGCATCGTGAACCGCTGGTGACTGTGTTCCGCTCCATCTCTGAAACCATGTTTAAAGTGACTCACATGGTGATGCGTTATGCACCGGTGGGTGTATTTGCGCTGATTGCGGTGACGGTGGCTAACTTCGGTTTCTCTTCTCTGTGGCCACTGGCGAAACTGGTGCTGCTGGTGCATTTCGCTATTTTGTTCTTCGCGCTGGTGGTGCTGGGAATTGTGGCGCGTCTGTGCGGGTTGAGCGTCTGGATCCTGATTCGCATTCTGAAAGATGAGCTGATTCTGGCGTACTCCACTGCCAGCTCTGAAAGCGTGCTGCCGCGAATTATTGAAAAGATGGAAGCCTACGGTGCACCGGCGTCGATCACCAGCTTCGTGGTGCCGACCGGTTACTCCTTTAACCTCGATGGTTCGACGCTGTATCAAAGTATTGCCGCTATCTTTATCGCGCAGTTGTATGGCATTGACCTTTCCATCTGGCAGGAAATCATTCTGGTGCTGACGCTGATGGTGACCTCGAAAGGGATTGCAGGCGTGCCGGGCGTGTCGTTTGTGGTGCTGCTGGCAACGCTGGGGAGCGTGGGTATTCCGCTGGAAGGCCTGGCGTTTATTGCCGGTGTTGACCGTATCCTCGACATGGCACGTACCGCGCTGAACGTGGTGGGTAATGCGCTGGCGGTGCTGGTGATTGCCAAGTGGGAACACAAATTTGACCGCAAAAAGGCGATGGCCTATGAACGTGAAATGCTGGGCAAATTTGATAAGACTGCGGATCAGTAATTGAAGATTGCCGGGAGGTCATATCCACCCGGCAATGTGTGGATGCCTGATGCGACGCTTAACGCGTCTTATCAGGCCTGGCTTAGCCGTTGGTTAATTTTTCAAACTCTTCACACCCGGTATCAAACCCTTCCATACAGCTCAGGTTCAACCAATGCAGCGCCTTTTGCTTGTTCTTCTCGATAAAACCTTCTTCACCGTTTAAGAACATCATTCCCGCCCAGTACTCGGAATAACCGGTTCGGGAAATTGCAGAGCTGCGTTTGAAATACCAGGTTGCCTTGTCATCGTCGGCCCTAATGCCCACGCCGTTGGCGTAAATCAAGCCAAGCAGCATCTGGGCATCAACGGCAGTATCATTCTCTAAATCTTCCGAGGCGTTTTCTAACAGCGAAATCGCCTTTGGATAATCCGGTTTACCCGCTTGAGTATTTACCAGAATATGCGCCAGCGTCACTTCACCTTCTTTACTGCCCGCCTGTGCCGCTTTCTCGGCAAGAACTTTTGCTTGTGGATAGTCCAGACTGACCGGATTAGTGATTTTGATCTGCGCTAACAGCGCGCAGGCATCGGCATCACCGCTGTCAGCGGCTTTCTGTGCCCAATATTCGGCTTTGCTCAAATCGCCGGAGCTAAACCAGCTATCGGCAAGAAAATATTGTGCGCGTTTATCTCCGGCCTCTGCTGCCTTTACATACTGGCTGCCGGGTTCGGAGTCGTTTGCGTGGGCAAAGAATGTCAAAAATAACATCAATGCGATAATTTTTTTCATTTTGATAATACGATTGGGTAGGGAGTAACCAGTATAAAGAGTTCGAATAGATAAAAAAACAGCCTCCGAAAGGAGGCTGTAAGAGGGACTGATTTACGCCAGTGCCGCTTCGCGCAGGCGAGTTTTCAACTTGTTGTACTCGTCAATCACGTACTGCTCGGCGGCGCGCTGATCGGCGATCGGCTCGACGCGCACGGCGCAGTATTTGTACTCCGGCGTTTTCGTAATCGGGCTTAAGTTTTCGGTAACCAGCTCGTTACAGGCACCAATCCACCACTGGTAGGTCATGTAAATCGCCCCTTTGTTCGGACGATCGCTGACCTGCGCGCGGGTGATAATTTTACCTTTACGCGAGTGCACCCAAACCAATGCCTCGTCTTCAATACCCAGACGTTTGGCGTCTTCGGTATTGATTTGTGCGTAGCCAGGTTCATCAGCCAGCGCCGCCAGCGCCGCACAGTTACCGGTCATCGAACGACAAGAGTAGTGACCGACTTCACGCACCGTTGACAGCACCATCGGGTACTCGTCGGTGAGCTTGTCGATTGGCGCTACCCAGTCGCAGGTGAAGAACTGCGCCAGACCGTTCGGGGTATCAAACTTCTCTTTAAACAGGTAAGAAGTCCCCTGATCGGCATCTGATGTATCGCGGCAAGGCCACTGAATGAAGCCCAGTTCGCCCATTTTCTCGTAAGTCGCACCGTAGAAATCCGGGCACAGATGACGCAACTCATCCCAGATCTCCTGGGTGTTGTTGTAGTGCATCGGATAACCCATACGGGTGGCGATTTCACTGATGATTTGCCAGTCCGTTTTCAGATCCCACTTCGGTTCAACCGCCTTGAAGAAACGCTGGAAGCCACGGTCAGCCGCAGTGTAGACACCTTCATGCTCGCCCCACGAGGTTGACGGTAAAATAACATCCGCCGCCGACGCGGTTTTGGTCATAAAGATATCCTGGACGATGACCAGTTCCAGATCTTCAAAGGCTTTACGTACTGCCGACAGTTCCGCATCAGTTTGCAGCGGATCTTCGCCCATAATGTACGCCGCACGGACTTCGCCATGTGCCGCACGGTGCGGCAGCTCGCTGATGCGATAGCCGGTATGAGCAGGCAGGCTTTCCACGCCCCAGGCTTTGGCGAATTTCTCGCGGTTAGCCGGATCTTTCACGTACTGGTAGCCTGGGTACGTATCTGGCAGCGCGCCCATATCGCAGGCACCCTGCACGTTGTTCTGACCACGAACCGGGTTAACGCCCGCATGTGGCTTACCGAGGTTACCCGTCAGCATTGCGAGGCTGGTCAGAGAACGTACGGTTTCCACGCCCTGATAGAACTGGGTAACCCCCATGCCCCACAGAATGGATGCGCTTTCGGCCTGGGCATACATCCGCGCCGCCTGACGAATCTCACTGGCGCTGACGCCGGTGATATCTTCAACCGACTCCGGCGTGTAGCCTTCAACGATTTTACGATACTCTTCAAAGCCTTCTGTTCGAGAAGCGACGAACGCTTTGTCGTACAGATTTTCTTCAATAATGACATGGCCCATCGCATTTAACAGCGCGATGTTCGAGCCGTTTTTCAGTGCGATGTGCATGTCAGCAATGCGCGCGGTTTCAATTTTACGCGGATCGCAGACGATAATTTTCGCCCCGTTACGTTTAGCGTTAATTACGTGATTCGCCACGATTGGGTGGGAATCCGCCGGGTTGTACCCGAAAACGAACACTAAATCGGTATTATCAATTTCGTTAATAGCATTGCTCATTGCGCCATTACCGACCGATTGGTGCAGACCTGCAACCGATGGGCCGTGTCAGACACGAGCGCAGCAGTCAACGTTATTGGTACCAATAACGGCGCGCGCAAATTTTTGCATTACATAGTTGGTTTCGTTACCCGTACCACGCGAGGAGCCGGTCGTCTGGATGGCATCCGGACCGTACTTCTCTTTGATGGCGCTCAGGCGCTCGGCAACGTAATTCAGTGCCTCATCCCAGGAAACAGGTTCGAGTTTGCCGCCACGCTGGCGACGGATCATGGGGGTTTTCAGGCGCGGGGTCAGGATCTGGGTATCGTTAATGAAATCCCAGCCATAATAACCCTTCAGACACAGAGTACCCTGGTTGGTTTTCCCCTGCGCTGCCTCCGCCCGGACGATTTTGCCGTTATCGACGACCAGGTTGATTTTGCAACCTGATGCGCAATATGGGCAAACCGTGACGACTTTTTTCATCGGTCTCGCTCCAGTTAATCAAATCACGCATACGCGCTCTCGACTACAGTATGCATCTTTTATGCCACATTTTATTTGGGGACATTCCTTGATATTACGGGCACTATTTATTCAAAACTCTGACGAAAAACAGGCTGTCGTCAGTTTTGACGTGACGAAACGAAATACCGCGTGACAGCCATCACGCGGCAGACATTTTATTTTTTCTCGGTGATGGGAGCCGCCTGATACCCGCCGCCCAGCGATTTCATCAACTGAATACTTTGGATCACGCGGCGGCTATCCAGCATCAGTAGTGACATCTCTTCGGCAAGCACCGGCAATTCGGCTTCGGTTGCCTGTAAGCGGCTGGTTAAACCGCGCTTGTAGGCGGCGTCGGCGGCGCGCTGGGTGAAGCGGGTCGCTTCTACGCGTTCTGCCTGCATCTTCCGCTCGTCATTCAGCGTTTGCAGACGCGTGCCATTGACTGCAACGTCGCGCACTGCGTTCAGCACGGACTGGTTGTAACGTTCAATCATCATGTTGCTGGCAGCACGAGTGCCTTCGAGATTGGCATTCAACCGCCCACCGTCAAACAACGGCAATTTCAGACCCGGAATGAAGTTGAACTGGCGACTGGTTTTTTTGAATAAGGTATCCAGGTGGATGGAATCCAGTCCGAAAAACGCTTTGATATCAAAGCTTGGGTAGAACAGCGCCCGTGCGGAATCCACCTGATCTAATGACGCCTGAACATACCAGCGCATGGCTTGCAGATCCGGACGTCTGGCGAGCAACTCATAAGAGAGTGTCGCCGGAATACCGGTCTGGACTTGCGGTAATGCCACTGGTTTGATCTCCGGCATATCGCTGGCGCCCGCGCCAGTCAATGCGCGCAGAGATTCTCGTGTTTCAGTGATTTGCCCTTTGATGGCAGCAATTTGTTTATCGACGGCCAGAATCTGCGCCCGCGCGCCGTGGAACGGTACTTGCGCTTCCAGGCCGTGCGCCACTTTACTCTGGTGCGCTCTCACTGCGTAATCAATCACGCTGCGGGTTTGCTCTAACAGATCGAGCATCTTGTAGCTGGCCTGCATACTGTAATAAAGCTGCGCCACGCCCGTTGTGAGCGATAGCTCCACCGCTGCGGTTTCTGCCAGCGCGGCGTTATGCGCTCCAATGGCAGCGGCAACCGCTGAGCGATGTACGCCCCATAAATCGAGATCTAATCCGGCAAATAAACCTACGGTGGCTTCGGTGTAGTACGGACCATCCATTCCCAGTGCGGGCGCATCCATCGCATAAGGGCTTAAAAAGCCGTTGGCAGAGACGCGCTGGCGGTTGAGCATCCCTAATGCCGCCACCTGCAATTGTGAACCAGCATCTAACAAATCTGCCTGCGACTGCGCTTTTTCTTCCCGCAATTTCGCTTCGGCGAGGGTGTGAGAACCGCTTAACGTCCGTTGGATCAGCGCATCCAGTTGTGGATCATTAAACTGTCTCCACCACTGCGCTTGCGGCCAGCCGGAACTGGCAAGATGAATATCATCGGCAAGTTTGATCTGCTCTGGTTTAAGCTGTTGATGAGGGGCTGAATCCTTACGCACTAACGCACAGCCGGAAATCAGCGTCGCGCTGCCGAGAATGCTGCACAACAACAAGCGTGAAAGTTGACGATTGATCATTGAGTGGCTCCTTGTGCCTGTTCCGTGGCGGGCGTTAATGCCGGGGCTGTCCAGTCTGGCAAGCGGGCGATGAGCTGACAGACGTGTTGCTCCTGTTTTAATAAGGTGGGCAGGATGGCCTGCGAGGCGGGTATATCTTCAAGCGTTATCAGGGGAGAATGGCTGAGCGCGGTTGCCAGACCGGCAGCGTATTTCTCCAGTGCATCGGCAAAGTGGCTGGCTCTGTCCGGCTGGAGCGCGTGATCCAGCGCCTGAGCCGAGTTCCAGGTGGCATCCCAGGCGTGAAGAACGTCGCGTCCCTGACGAATAACTGTTTGCGAGCGTTCAATCAGTAAGGCGCGTTCATCGCCGTCCAGTTGACGTTCAAGCGCCACGCGTTGGCACATTTCTTCACAGGCATTAAACGCCGCATGTAGACCTATACGAATTTGCAGATAAGTGCGCAGAGCCGTGACTTCCTGCTGGCGCGGGATACGCATCAGTTTGCTTAACATACCCAGCGCGCCAGCCAGTTTTTGCGGCAGCGCGCGCGCTTCGCTTTCAGGCCAGACAAAGGTGTAAATCACCGCCGATACCGCCGTACCGATAAGAATGCCGATGGCACGATCGCGTATTTCCACCAGGTCGTAAACTGGACCAAAGACGTTTTCGAGCGTGGCGAGAGCAAAGGTCACCACCATCTGCGTGCCGATATAAGAAGAACGCTCAGAGCTGGTGGCGAACCACGCGCCCACCAGGAAAATCGGTGCCAGTACGAGCAGCAATTCGACAATATTGTCCAGCCATGGCATGACCAGTAGCGTAAACAGCAACGCCAGAATTGCACCGCAAAAAGCTCCGCCAAAACGCAGCACCATCTTCTGGTACGACGAACCGACATTTGGATTAGCGACGATCACGCAGGTCAGCATACAGGTGTGAATGCCTTCCCAGTCCACGCCGCTGTAGAAGGTGTAACAGATCAAACAGGCCAGCAGTGTTTTTACCGCGTAACGCATATAGTCCGGATTAGTAAAGGCATCGGCGACCATTGACGGCGGTTTGACGGCGGGCGTTGGCGGCGTGTGCGGGTCCATCTGACCAAGCTGTAACAGTGTCTGGCAGATATTCTCCAGGTTACATTCCCGTGCCGCCATCGCTTCATCTTCACTAAGCCGCCAGTCGCTTTGCCAGCACTGCCCTTTGGCAATAGCATGTTGCAGCTTGTTGATTTCAGAGGCTAATTTTTGCCGAAACTCAATGATTACCTGCGAATCCGCAAAAGAGGTGGGATCGTAGCGATTCAGCGTGGAGTAAATGTAGGTTACCGTTGCCACGCAGCTTTGCCACCATGCGCTATGGGTTCGCCAGTCGGCGTCGTCCGCGAGGCAAAAGACATTCAGTTTTTGCAGCGCCAGCGCCTCTCTTTCAATCCGCGTTTCGGGTAGCGGCGCAAGACTTTCTGCCAGGTGACGTACCGCGTCATCAAGCCGATCATTAAGCGCCTGATGCATCTGCGTAATGGCGCGGCTGGGAAACCACAGCACGCCGATTAACGTCATCAGCAAGGTTGGATAGAGGCCGACAACGATGCACCACAGCGTTAAACGCACGACCACTTCCGGATAGTCGAGCATGGCGGGGAAGGTTTGCCCGTAAATAGCGACAATGGCGACGGCGAAAAAGACCAGTCCCAGCCGATGGGTGCGCATCAAAAACATACAGCCCATCAGGACAGGACCTGCGATGATCAATCGGATCAACGGTTCGCCGTATGACCATTTGTAGATCAAAAACAGGCTGCCGATCTCCAGCACCGTGGCGACCACAAACAAGATCGCCACAAATTTGGTGTAAAACGCGTTCGACTGAATACCGTAAAACAGCACCGCCAGTGATAACGCCACGAAGGGGATCTCGAAGGTCATTGAGATCAGAATCACCAGCAGGCAGCCAACCCAGAGCTGCACGGTCTGCGGCACACGACCAGGCCGCCGCTCGCTTAACTCTTCATGAAAGAACGCCAGCAGCCTGACCACCGGTAATGGCAGGGAGTTGAGGGCGCTCATTATTGCGGCTCAAGATTAGCGACTGCCGACGCGCCGATGCGAAACATTTCCGGGTCAGGTTTATCGACCATGATTTTGACCGGAAAACGCTGGGCGACGCGAACCCAGTTAATAGAGCGAGACACTTTCGGCAGGCCGCCAAGCACCAGACCGCCGTCATCCGGCAGCACGCCGTAGCCAATGGAATCCACTTTACCCTCGAAGGTTTTGCCGCTGTCGCTCATCAGGCGAATTGTCGCAGGCGTACCAGCATGAATATTTTTCAGATCGGTTTCGCGGAAGTTGGCAATAACGTACCAGTGACGGGTGTCGATTAGCGTGAAAATAGGGCGCATTGCGGAGGCAAATTGTCCAACCGAGGTTTTGAGGGAAATGACCCGACCATCAAACGGCGCGCGAACGGTTGCCATCTCCAGATGCAGTTTGGTCAGCGCGATATCCGCTTCCACCGCTGCACGTTGGGCGACCAGTGCATCGACGCCGCTGACGCCGCTGGCGGCTGACTGCGCCTGCAACAATACGGCATTAAGGTCGGCCTCTGCAGCGCGCTGTGCAGTTCTCGCACGGTCAACTTCTTCAGCAGAAACAAAACCTTCTTTCAGTAATGGTTCGGTACGGTGCAATGTATCGCTGGCCTGTTTAGCGGCGGCGCGGGCTTTTTCTACCGTGGCGTTAACTGAGTCGGCGCCAAACTGTTGGGCGTTAACACTACGCTGGGTGAGCATAATTTGCTTATCCAGTGCGGCGAGGGAGGCTTCGGCTTTCGCCAGATTCGCTTCGTAAGGGCGAGGATCGATACGAAACAGCAAATCGCCCTGTTTGACTGCCTGGTTGTCTGTGACTGCCAGTTCCACAATACGACCGCTGACTTCCGGCACCACATCGATGGTATCGGCAGAAGCATAAGCGTCGTTGGTTGATGGCGCACTGTCTACGCGCCAGATAACGAAAACAAGGGCAACCAGCGCCAGCGCAACGACCAGCAGGGCAGGGATCTTACTGCGAGGAGCTTTTTTCGGCGTACTTTCCATGAGCGCATCTCAAATAGATTAGAAAAATGCCAGCCAGAACAGCATGGCGTAGAGAGCAAAAAGGGCGGTATAAATAATTCCGACAAATGCCAGATTGATATTTGCCCGCTGAATAATTCGCCTCGTGATGAGCGTCAAAATAAGGCTGGCAATGGCGCAGAAAAACCAGCTGGGATAATAAGCGCCGATCACCGGGATTGCCGGAGATAATGAGCATCCCGAAACCATGAAGACGGGAACTATCCAGGCTGTTTTTTTGAGGTGCATCGCCATGCGAGAGAGAACTGTTGGCATATTAAATACATCCTGTCTGCTGCGAACAATATCTGTAGTGAATATCAATATCCATTGAAGGCGTCAGTATGGCTATTTTCTTGATGAATAAAAATAGCTTTATTCAGCCACCGCATTCATAACTTATATATATTGTGTATTAATTTGCTGCATATATTTTTAATATAAATGCTTTCGGGGGCTTGAATGCCCCCGAAAATGAGTGGAATTAATTCGGGGTTACGATATTCACCCACAAATCAAAATTATCCAGACAAGCAATAATTTCTTCCAGTTTCGCACCATTGCCAATAATTTTGGCTTTCTTCGCTTTTACCAGATCCGCCATTTTCGCCTGTCCGGTCAGCACGGCGTGCAGATCTTCACGATTAATGTAGAAAGAGGCGTTGGCTTGCGGTTGCAGCGTTTTACGGTAGTTAAGCACGCTATCGTTCAGGGTCAGGTTGAGGTTATCGCCGTTACTCATATTGAAGTTCAGGCTGATATTCTTCCCGGCGGCTTTTTCGCTATCGAGGCGAACAGCCATAAAGTCGAACAGCATTTCGACCGACATCCCGCGAATGGTATCCGGGGAACCGGTGGTGCCGTGGCTGAACTTATGTACCCCTTCGCGCAGCTCTTTCGCGCCAGTCAGGTAGAAACCGCGCCAGGTGGCGGACTCTGCCTGATAACCGAGCTGTTCAAAGTTATTGGCTTGCAGATTCTTCGCTACCTGATCACCAGGATTGGCGGCAATCACCTGTTTCAGCAGTTCTGCCGACCAGCGATAATCACCCTGCTTGTTCGCTTCTTGCGCCAGGTTGATGACGCGTGCGGAACCGCCCAGCGCCTGCACATAACGTTTACCCATCTCCACCTGTCCATACGGATGCAGGTTTGCCGGGTTACCGTCGTAATAGCCGAGATAGAAGTTATATACCGCACGGGCGTTGTGGCTGACAGAACCGTAATAGCCACGGCTGGCCCAGTTATTGGCGAGCGTTGGCGGCAGCTTAATCATGTCGCCGATTTCATTCATGGTGTAGCCCTGGTTTGCCAGGTGCAGGGTTTGATCGTGAATGTACTTGATGGTATCGCGATATTTACCAATATAATCATTGATATGCTTATTGCCCCATACCGGCCAGGTGTGCGGCATAAACAGGACTTCCGCTTCGTTACCCCACATATCCAGCGTTTCGTTCAGATACTCGGTCCACTTGCTGGTGTCGCGGGTTTTCGCGCCGCGCAGAGTGTAGAAGTTGTGCAGGGTATGAGTAGCGTTCTCGGCGGTACATAGGGCTTTCAGTGCCGGAATATAGAAGTGCATTTCCGCTGGCGCTTCGCTGCCAGGGGTCATCAGGAAGTCAAACTCCAGACCGTCGATAATCATCTTCTCGCCAGTTCTGACGATAGTTTTGGTTGGCGCAATAATGCTTGGGTCACCGGTTGCCAGCGTCACGCCGAGGCCGTTACCCACGTTACCCTGCGCGTTGTGCGGCAGTAACAGGCCGTAAGAGTAGAGCGCACGGCGGCTCATAATATTACCCGCCAGTACGTTTTCGCTGATGGCTTCGTCCATAAAGCCAGCCGGAGCGATCACCTGAACTTTTCCCGATTTAACATCAGCTTCAGAGATAATGCCTTTCACACCGCCATAATGGTCGGCGTGGCTATGGGTGTAGATAACCGCAACAATCGGTTTTTGCGGACGATGCTGGAAGTAAAGGTCAAGTGCAGCTTTTGCGGCTGGTGGCGTCACCAGCGGGTCGATAACAATAATGCCTTTCTCGCCTTCCACGAACGTAATGTTGGAGATGTCCTGACCACGCACCTGATACATTTTATCGGTGACTTTGAACAGGCCAGAAATACCGTTGATCTGCGACTGACGCCACAGGCTGGGGTTTACCGTTTCCGGCGCAGCGGCATTAATATCAAATTTGTAATCGTTCGCGCGGTAGTAAACTTTGCCGTTCGCATCACGCAGAATACCTTCATCGAGCAGCGGGGCGATAAATCCACGCTGGGCATCGTCAAAATCCTGACGATCGCTAAACGGTAATGATTTGGCGTAATTCTGATTTACCTGTTGCGTATATTGAGTGGCGGCTTTCGCTTCATCTGTTGCGTAAGCGGTATTTACCATCATGCTGCTGGCGGCGGTTAAGGCAATAACAATCCTGCTCAAACGGAATAACTGAGAGTTATTCATATAAATCTCCATTTATCATTTATGTCGTAAATATGTAATCCATGCAAAATACGTCATTTAAAGCTGGCGTTATCATAATTGGGAAACGACGACTTTAATAAACGGAAGTGTGAGCGGAACGAGCCATTTTATTAGGCATTTGTGCTGAAGGTGAAAAAGTACGGCATATCTATTAATAATATCAATAATGTGACATGAATTATATTTTCATTATATATATTGCTTTCCTCTTTCACTTCGCCAGGAAGTACGCACAATGATTAATCAGGTGAATAATGCGGAGTGTAACCATGAAACCCGTGGTGCTGGTGGTGGATGATGACGCGGCTATCTGTGCACTGTTGCAGGACGTGTTAAGCGAACATGTCTTTACGGTTTCAGTCTGCCATACCGGACAGGAGGCAATATCGTGTAGTGAAGGCGATCCTGACATTGCGCTGGTGGTGCTGGATATGATGTTGCCTGATACCAACGGCCTGATGGTATTACAACAACTACAGAAAATGCGTCCTGCATTGCCGGTGGTGATGCTGACCGGTCTGGGCAGTGAGTCTGATGTGGTGGTCGGGCTGGAAATGGGCGCGGATGATTACATCTGCAAGCCATTTACCCCACGGGTAGTGGTCGCGCGACTAAAAGCGGTGTTACGGCGCGTTGGCGTGCTGGCGGTCAATGAGGAGAAAAATGCCGGGCTGTCATTTAATGGCTGGTATCTCGATACCACACGCTGCCAGCTACACAATCCGCGACAGCAACTTGTTGAGCTGACTCAGGGCGAATATGGCTTGTTGCTGGCTCTGGCACAAAACGCCCGTCGGGTATTGAGCCGCGAGCAGTTGCTGGAGTTTACCCATAGTGACAGCATAGAGGTGTTTGATCGCACCATCGACGTATTAATCATGCGACTACGACGCAAAATCGAACTGAACCCGCATCAGCCAATGTTGATTAAAACTCTGCGCGGTCTGGGTTATGTCTTCGCTGCCGACGTGCATTAATCCGACATTTCTGTTTGCAGCTCTTCCAGTGTTTTTGCCCCGTCGATGGCGTTGGCGCATAACAGGCTCGCGCGTGCGCAGGCATGTGCCAGTTTGATGCTCTCGGTAAGCGTCCAGCGTTCGTGGCAGCCATACAAAAATCCGGCACAAAACGCATCACCCGCGCCGACGCTACCGATAATCTCGCGCGGTTCTAATTTCCGTGAGGGTATCCACATGCCGCCCTGTTTTGGCGTCTCTCCCCATGCGCCTTCCGCGCAGTGAATCACCACGCGCTGGCGCACGCCCGCATCTAACAGTTCGCGCGCGGCGGCGGCAATATGCGCGATATGTGGCTCGCCGTTAGGCAAACGAATCTCCAGCCCGCTAAATTCCCCAGCCTCCAGTTCGTTAATCACCAGATAATCCAGATGACGCAACGCGGGCAATACCAGCGGCTGATAGCGCGGATCGCCCTTGCGGGAAACCAGATCGAGACAGGTTTCATAGCCAGCGTCATGCATCTGCGCCAGCAGGCGGGCGCTGCGAGTGCCATAAACATCGTCTGGCATATCCAGGCTTTCGAGCAGGAGCAGATAGCCGAGATGGAAGATTTTCATGCTGCTATCAAGCTGGTCGAACGCCGGGAGATCCAGCAGCCGGTTAGCGCCCGGTGAATGGAAAAATGTGCGCTGTCCGCTGGGATCGGTCATCACCTGCGACATCGACGTCGGCGCAAAGGTGGTGCGCTGCACATGCTGGCGGTTGACGTGATATTGCTCCAGCATTGCCATAATGTAATCGCCATCGCTATCCTGACCGATTAGTCCGACCGCCTGCAAAGGCAGCCCGGCGCGCATTTTCGCCAGCGTCAGCAGGACGTTAAGCGGTGCGCCACCGGTAGAGCGTTCGCTGTGGGTGATCTCCGCCAGCCAGCCGCGCTCCGGCCACTGGATAATCTGGTGGACGTGATCAACCAACATATTTCCTGCTGCGATAATACCTTTACGTTCCATCATGCCAGCTCCTGGATTAGCTAATGCGCTACCGCCGGGCAGCGTCGCCGCCCGGCCTCGGACTTATTTCACCGTCCAGCCTTTGTAATTGCCGACGTTGTCTTTGTCGATCATCGTCACCGGGATTAGCACCGGCTCTTTCGGCGCGGGTTTGCCCTGCAAAATGTCATAACCGATCTCAACTGCTTTCGCCGCCATCACCTGTGGGTCTTGCGCGGGAGTCGCGACAAACAACGAGTTCTCACGCTTCAGCGCCTCTTCGGCGTCCGGACTACCATCCACGCCAACAATAAAGAACTCGTTACGTTGTGCCTGTTTTGCTGCCAGATCGGCACCGATCGCGGTGGGATCGTTAATCGCAAACACGCCGTCGATCTTCGGATTCGCCGCCAGCAGCCCGGTCATCACCTCCAGCCCACCTTCACGACTGCCTTTGGCGTTCTGGTTGTCAGAGAGCACCTTGATGTCAGGATGGCGTTTAAATTCGGTCTGGCAGCCTTCGACGCGGTTCTGCACGGCGGACACCGGCGGCCCGTTGATGATCACCACGTTGCCTTTGCCTTTCAGGCGATCGGTGATGTATTTACAGGCCATTTCGCCCGCCTGGGTGTTATCGGAGGTGATGGTGGCATCGGCACCTTCTGCCGCTACGTCAACCGCCACTACCACGATCCCGGCGTCTTTCGCCCGTTTCACCGCCGGGCCGATCCCTTTTGAATCGGCAGCATTCAAAATGATCATATCGACGTTGGCGGCGATAAAGTTGTCTATTTGCGACACCTGCTGGCCCAGATCGTAGCCGCTGGACACCAGCGTCACTTTGACGTTATCGCCTGCCAGTTTGCGCGCTTCCAACTCCGCGCCTTTGGTTATCTGCACGAAGAACGGGTTCGCCAGATCGCCCACCGTCACGCCTATCGATTTCAGTTCTTTCGCCTGGGCGAACGGTGCTGCGACCAGCAGCGCGCCTGCACAGAGCGCGGTCACTAAGGGCTTCAATCTCATGCTGTATTCCTCATATGTAGGGTATTGTTGTTATGCGCTTTGATGGTGTCGGGTACGGTATTTGTCGATCAGCACCGCAATGATGATCACCGCCCCTTTGATCACCAGTTGCCAGAAGTAAGAGACGCCCATTAAGGTCATGCCGTTGTTTAGCGTGGCGATAATCAGCGCCCCCACCAGCGTGCCGGTGATGGTGCCGATGCCGCCGACAAAACTGGTGCCGCCGAGGATCACCGCCGCAATGGCGTCCAGTTCGTAACCCATGCCTAAGTTGCCGTTGGCGCTGTACAGTCGCGAGGCACTCATAATCCCGCCCAACCCTGAAAGCAGGCCGCTCATGCCATAAACAAACAGCAGCACCAGCCAGACTTTTATGCCGGTAAGACGTGCCGCCTGCATATTGCCGCCGACGGCGTAGATATGAACGCCAAGCGTGGTACGGCGCAGAATAAACCAGCACAGCACGATTACCGCCAGCGCAATGACCACCAGCCAGGGGATCGGCCCAAGATAGTTATTGCCTATCCACTCGAAATTAATGTTGGAGTTGATAACCGTAGTGCCATCCGCCAGCAGATACGCTGCCCCGCGCAGCGCCGTATAGGTGCCGAGTGTGACAATAAACGGCGGTAATCCGGCAAAGGCCACCAGCGCGCCGTTGAACAACCCCAGCAGCAGGCCGAGCATCAGCGCAGCCGGGATCGACAGCATGGCGAACTCCGGGCTAAGGGAGACGACCATCGCCGCTACCGCCGTGGTGCCAAGAATTGAACCTACAGAAAGATCGATCCCGCCGGTCAAAATAATGAAGGTCATTCCCGCCGCCAGCACAATGTTGATTGACGCCTGGCGGGTAATATTCAGCAGGTTGCTTTCGGTAAAAAAGTTTGGCGCGATAAAGCCAAAAACTGCCACGATCAGGATTAGAATCGGCAAAATGCCGACCGTTTGCATCAGATCGCTCATTAACATTTTTTTGGCAGAGGTCTTTGCAGATGTTGTCATGAGCGCACCGCCTGGGAATGGGCGTCGTTGACGCCGGTCGCTAAGGTCATAATGTTTTCCTGGGTGATGTTGTTGCCGTTTAACTCACCGGCAATGCTGCCTTCGCGCATTACATAAACGCGATCGCTCATCCCGACTATCTCCGGCAGTTCGCTGGAGATCATCAGGATCGCCACGCCCTTGCGCGCCATCTCGTTCATGATCCGGTAGATCTCGCTTTTTGCGCCGACATCCACGCCGCGCGTGGGTTCATCGAGCAGTAAAATGCGCGGGCCAATCGCCACCCAGCGGGAGATCAACAGTTTTTGCTGATTACCGCCGGAAAGCCCGCCCGCTCGCACCTGGGAATGTGGCACACGAATGTTGAGCAACTTAATGGCGTCATCGGAGATGGTTTGCGCTTTTTTGCGGTTGAGCATCCCCCAGCTGGCATCGCGCTCCAGGGTTGCCATGGTGATGTTTTCGGCTGCCGCCATTTCAAGGAACAGCCCCTGTTCTTTACGGTTTTCGGTCAGAAATCCAATGCCAAGATCGATGGCTTCGCGCGGGGAGTGGATCACCACCGGTTCGCCATCCACTTCAATCATTCCGCCCGTTGCTTTACGCACGCCGAAAATTAACTGCGCGAGTTCGGAACGTCCGGCACCCACCAGCCCTGCGAGGCCGACAATTTCGCCGGAACGCACCAGCAGACTGCTCGGCTGCACTTTGCCGCCGTCGGTCAGGTGGTGAACGTTCAGGCGGGCTTTGCCGGGCAGGATATCGCGTTCTTTATTGAACAGATCGCTCAGCGGCCTGCCAACCATCATCCGCACCAGTTCAGCAGCGTTGAGGTTGTCGCGGGTCAGGCTGCCAACGTATTGCCCGTCGCGCAGCACGCTGACGCGATCGGAAAGCTCATACACTTCTGCCATGCGGTGGCTGATGTAGATAATCGCCATCCCTTCATCGCGCAGCCGCATAATCAGTTCAAACAAGCGGTGAGTTTCGCGGGAGGAGAGGGCGGCGGTGGGTTCGTCCATCACCAGAATGCGGCTGTTGCGATGCAGCGCGCGGGCAATTTCGACCTGCTGTTGTTCGGCAATGGTCAGCGTCATGACTTTATCGCTGGCCTTGAACTGCGCGCCAAGGCGGTCGATCACTTTTTGCGCCTGTACCAGCATCTCTTTACGCTGCACCAGCCCGCCGTGGGAAAGCTCGCTGCCGAGGAAAATGTTCTCTGCCACCGTCAAATTGGGTGCCAGCTGCATCTCCTGATAAATCAGCGTAATACCGGCGCTTAAGGCATCTTTTGGCGTGCGAATGTGAAAGGGGTTGCCATCAATCAGGATCTCGCCGCTGGTGGCGGTATAAGCCCCTGCCAGCACCTTCATCAGCGTGCTTTTTCCTGCGCCGTTTTCCCCCATCAGGGCATGGATCTCGCCAGGGTAAACCGTCAAATCCACCCCTTTGAGCGCATAAAATTTGCCGAAGGCTTTGGCAATATTGCGCATCTCCAGAACTGGCGTGCTGTTCATGGTGGACTCCTGCGAGGTTGTCGATATCAGCACTCCATCACAGGAAAGTAAATGCAAAATGTCAGAAGCCGTTCATATTTGTCATATTGCGAATTTTCTTCACGGAGCGTGATATGGCGCACCCCGGACGTCACTTTTTTGCCAGCGCGCGCGGGCGATTGCTGCTTTTGAATTTGCTGGTGGTGGCAGTGACGCTGATGGTCAGCGGCGTGGCGGTAATGGGCTTTCGTCATGCCAGCCAGATGCAGGAGCAGGTGCAGCAGCAAACGGTAGATGATATGACCGGCAGCCTGAATCTGGCGCGCGACACGGCAAACGTGGCGACGGCGGCGGTGCGATTGTCACAGGTGGTGGGGGCGCTGGAATATAAAGGCGAAGCCGAGCGATTGCTGGAGACACAGCGGGCGTTAAAAAACTCACTTGAGCAACTGGCGACAGCGCCTTTAGCACAGCAGGACGCCGGGCTGGTGGCGCGAATCATCCAGCGCAGCAATGAACTGCAAACCAGCGTCGGCGGAATGCTGGAGCGGGGGCAAAGGCGGCATCTGGAGCGTAACGCGCTGTTAAGTTCGCTATATCAAAACTTAAGTTATCTGCGGCATCTGCAAAAAGTCGCTTACGCGGAAGATGATCTTTTGCTTAACGAGATGAACCGGCTGATTGTTGCCGCCATTGCCACTCCAGCACCGCAGGCGATTATTCATCAACTGGTTGAAGTGATGTCTGCGCTGCCGACTCATAGTGATACGCCGTTAGTAAATACGCTACTTACTGATTTCAATGATGAACTACGTAAACTCGCGCCGCTTTCTGCCGCTCTGGAGCAAAGCGATCTGGCGATTAGCTGGTATATGTTTCACATCAAAGCTCTGGTGGCGATCCTTAACAGCGATATTAACCATTATGCCGAACAGGTGGCGATGCTTTCAGGTCAGCGGGTAGCGCAAAGTTACCAGGATCTGCGCTCCGGCGAGAGAGTGATCATGATCTTTGCCCTGTTAGCGGTGGTGATCACCGCGTTTGCAGGTTGGTACATCTATCGCAATCTTGGCTCAAACCTGACGGCGATTTCTCGCGCCATGAGTCGTCTGGCGCACGGTGAAGCAGACGTCAGCTTTCCGGCGTTACAGCGGCGCGATGAGTTGGGGGAACTGGCACGCGCCTTTAACGTCTTCGCCCGTAATACCGCATCGCTTGAACGGACGTCACGGCTGCTGAAAGAGAAA
The DNA here is from genome assembly GCF_002966005.1 of Escherichia sp. MOD1-EC5433. NCBI lineage: Bacteria > Pseudomonadati > Pseudomonadota > Gammaproteobacteria > Enterobacterales > Enterobacteriaceae > Escherichia > Escherichia sp. MOD1-EC5433. The sequence goes on from NZ_PTRL01000001.1 coordinate 108,708, forward strand.
ACCACGCAGATGGAGATTGCCCAAACCGAGCGGCAGGGGCTGGAAGAGGCGCTATTGCACAGCCAGAAGCTAAAAGCGGTCGGGCAACTGACGGGGGGACTGGCGCATGATTTTAATAATCTGTTGGCGGTGATTATTGGCAGCCTGGAGCTGGTGAACACGGACTCGCCCGACGCGCCGCGAATACAGCGGGCGCAGCAAGCCGCCGAACGTGGCGCGCTACTGACCCAACGGCTGTTGGCATTTTCCCGCAAGCAGTCCTTACATCCACAAGCCATTGAACTGAAAACACTGCTGGAAGAGTTAAGCGAATTGATGCGCCACTCCTTACCGGCAACGCTGACGCTGGAGATTGAAGCGCAGTCTCCGGCGTGGCCTGCGTGGATTGACGTCAGCCAACTGGAAAATGCCATCATCAACCTGGTGATGAACGCTCGTGATGCGATGGAAGGGCTGACGGGAACCCTCAAAATCCGCACCTGGAACCAGCGTGTCACCCGTAGCGGTGGGCAGCGTCAGGACATGGTGGCTCTGGAGGTTATCGATCATGGCTGTGGAATGTCGCAGGAGGTGAAAGACCAGGTGTTCGAACCGTTCTTTACCACCAAACAGACGGGGAGCGGCAGCGGGCTGGGCTTGTCGATGGTCTATGGTTTCGTGCGTCAGTCCGGCGGGAGGGTGGAAATCGAAAGTGCGCCGGGGCAGGGAACGACAGTCAGACTACAGCTTCCCCGTGCGTTGTTGGCGGCGAAAAATGTATCGTCAGCGGTGGTAGAACAGACAGCCGTCAGCGGCGATAAGCTGGTGTTGGTGCTGGAAGATGAAGCTGCGGTACGCCAGACAATCTGCGAACAGTTGCACCTACTGGGCTATTTGACGCTGGAAGCCAGCAGCGGCGAACAGGCGCTGGATCTGCTGGCGGCATCAGCGGAAATCGATATCTTTATCAGCGACTTAATGCTCCCAGGCGGTATGAGCGGCGCAGAAGTGGTCAATGCAGCACGCAAACGCTACCCACACCTGACGCTGTTGCTTATCAGCGGTCAGGATTTACGCCCCAGCTATAACCCCGCGTTGCCAGAAGTGGCGCTGCTGCGCAAACCTTTTACCCGCGTGCAACTGGCGCAGGCATTGGGGCAAATTGAGGGATGATTTTCAGAATTTATCAAGAGGCCTGGAGCAAATGTGCTGCTATTGTGAGCAATTCTGCTCTGAATGGGATATAAAAGGAATTATGCCAGTACTGACAAGAGGCGATTCACATATGATCGTGATGCCAACCACCTATAGCCCAATGACGGTTGCTCGTTCTTTTCGCGTGGTGGAAGAGATCGAGCTTTCCGGGCGTCTGTTACAGGTGATTTATGACAGCCAGACGCCAAGAGCGGCCATCATTGAAGCGGACATTGAAGTTTTTGCAGGCGTGCCACGTCATCGGGTACTTGCCGCTCTCGACCTGCAGCGTAAAAAAGAGTTCGGCAGCGATATTATTGCCGTTGAACGCTGGTGGGAAGACTCGGATCTGGTACAAGTGGAAGGTATCTGCGTCTCCCCAGGTGAACGCGATAAAGGTCTGGCAACGCGACTGTATGAAGCGTTAATCCTGCAATGCGGAATCACACTCATCAGCGATTTTGATCAGTATGATGGCGGGAAGATGCTCTGGCAGAAGATCGCGCGCGAGTCCGATCAGATTTCAGTGTTTATATTAGACACTGAACAAGAGACATTTTGGCCTTACGATGGCACGAAAGTGATCTACGATGGTGGCTGCATTCCGGAAGAACGTATCTGGAGTATTTCTCCGGATCAAAAATGTCATAGCATTGTGCTGGTGGCGGAAAATAAACGGCGAGCTATCCAGCTAATGGAAGAGTCTGCGCCTTACCGTATTTGAGATTACTCCGCTACTCCGGTTATTCACACTCAACTAACGTTAAGCCAGTCCATCACAGAGACTGACTTATGAAACCTTACTCCACGCTCTTTCTTTTCACCCTGCTCACGCTGACCACCGTTCCGGCTGAGGCCGATATTATTGACGACACGATTGGTAATATTCAGCAGGCGATTAACGACGCTTATAACCCTGACCGTGGGCGTGACTATGAAGATTCGCGCGACGACGGCTGGCAGCGTCAAGTGAGCGACGATCGTCGCAGACAATATGACGACCGCCGCCGCCAGTTTGAAGATCGCCGCAGGCAGCTTGACGACCGCCAGCGCCAGCTTGATCAGGAGCGTCGGCAGCTGGAAGATGAAGAGCGGAGAATGGAAGATGAGTATGGGCGGTGATGTTGGGTGTGGAGCAGGCATCGCCCCTCCCCCTAATTCTCCCCATCAGCTATTAAAGCCCGGCTATTGTGTTGACTGCTGCTTAACGACATTAATCATCCACGGCACACCATATTTATCGGTAACTTTGCCGAAGCCATGCGCCCAGAAGGTTTCCTGCCAGTCCATTTCGATTTTTCCGTTGGCGGCAAGGTTGTCAAACCAACGTTTCCCTTCCTCGACCTGTTGCGAATCGAGCACCAGCGTAAAGCCGGAGTAGTTGGCTTTTCCTGACGGTATGGCATCGCTCATCATGATGTCGCTTCCGGCAATGCGCACGTTAGCATGGGCGATGGCAGTATCGGGAAATTGCATCCCTGAGGGACAGCCTTCGGTGCTTTCTTGCGTGGGTTTCGGCATTTCCCCAAAGCTGATTTTATAGAGCAGTTCCGCGCCTAACGCGCGTTGGTAATAGGCTATCGCGTCGGCACAGTTACCGGAAAAAGAGATATAGGGACTTAACGGCATGATGGTGACCTCAGTTAAGAGAAGTCAGTTAAGTGTAGTTTGAATTTTGTACAGATGAAGAGTAGGCCTGATAAGACGCGCAAGCGTCGCATCAGGCATTTGGCACCGTTGCCGGATGTATCGCACCCGGCATTCGAAATCAGTTCTTTTTCACAAACTCAGATTTCAGTTTCATCGGACCAAAACCGTCGATTTTGCAATCGATGTTATGGTCGCCTTCAACCAGGCGGATGTTTTTCACTTTGGTGCCAATTTTCAGCATCGAAGAGCTACCTTTCACCTTCAGATCTTTAATGATGGTAACGCTGTCGCCGTCAGCCAGCAGGTTGCCGTTAGCATCTTTAACGATCAGCTCGTCGCTTTCCTGTGCAGGTTCGGCGTCGTTCCATTCGTAGGCGCATTCCGGGCAGATGTACATGCCGTTATCTTCGTAGGTGTATTCGGAGTTGCATTTCGGGCAGTGTGGTAATGACATGTGGATTTCCTCAAAAGTCAGCAGGGCAAAAGCGCCAAAAAACGGCAGATTGCCGAAAAAGGCCGCAATTATACACAAAATCCCTGAGTTTGTCGGGGGTACTGCTGATTTTAGTCGACGATCGTTTTCATTTGAAAGACAACGCAAAAAGAAAATAATCTTTTTGCCTCTGTTTATTATTTAAGTTAAGGTTAACTCTCTTCTTGTTCTTTTTTTAATTAAATTGTTATTTTATCTTTCTGACTTTTAACTTGTCGGAAGAGATTTATTCATCCTAATAAAAACAATATATTAAATATAAAAATTATTTCCTGCAGTAATTATAAAAGCCGACAACAGAACTAAAAAACGATCTGGCTAAATAAAAAATAATGAAATTTGCCTTAAGGAAGAATTTTCCATGTACACACAGACAATATATGAATTAAGTCAGGAGGCTGAGCGTCTGTTACAGCTTTCCCGACAACAGTTGCAGTTACTGGAAAAAATGCCGCTCTCTGTGCCCGGAGAAGATGCACCACCACTGACTTTACCCTGGAGTCAGCCTAATATCGCCGAGCGTCATGCGATGCTGAATAATGAGCTGCGTAAAATTTCCCGTCTGGAAATGGTGCTGGCGATTATTGGCACCATGAAAGCAGGGAAATCAACCACCATTAACGCTATTGTTGGCACTGAAGTTCTGCCTAATCGCAATCGCCCTATGACTGCGCTGCCGACGCTTATTCGCCATACGCCGGGGCAAAAAGAACCGGTGCTGCATTTTTCACATGTCGCACCAATCGACTGTTTAATCCAACAATTACAACAACGCCTGCGCGATTGCGATATTGAGCATCTGACCGAACTGCTGGAAATAGATAAAGATATGCGTGCGCTTATGCAGCGGATCGAAAATGGCGTTGCTTTTGAAAAATATTATCTTGGTGCCCAGCCAATTTTTCATTGTCTGAAAAGTTTGAATGATTTGGTGCGTCTGGCGAAGGCGCTGGACGTCGATTTTCCTTTTTCTGCTTACGCCGCCATTGAGCATATTCCAGTAATTGAAGTGGAGTTTGTCCATCTGGCGGGGCTGGAGAGTTATCCCGGTCAATTGACGTTGCTGGATACCCCCGGACCGAATGAAGCCGGACAACCGCATCTGCAAAAAATGCTTAACGAGCAACTGGCGCGCGCCTCCGCAGTGCTGGCGGTGCTGGACTATACGCAACTGAAGTCAATCTCCGATGAAGAGGTGCGTGAGGCGGTTTTAGCGGTGGGGAAATCAGTACCGCTGTATGTGCTCGTCAATAAGTTCGATCAGCAGGATCGTAACAGTGACGATGCCGAACAGGTGCGGGCGCTGATTTCCGGAACGCTGATGAAAGGCTGTGTTACGCCAGGGCAGATATTTCCGGTATCGTCGATGTGGGGCTATCTGGCGAATCGGGCACGTCATGAGTTAGCTAACAATGGGAAGTTGCCTGCGCCGGAGCAACAACGCTGGGTGGAGGATTTTGCCCATGCCGCGCTTGGCAGGCGCTGGCGCAATGCCGATCTGGCAGATATCGACCGTATTCGTCATGCCGCCGATCAACTGTGGGAAGATTCGCTGTTCGCGCAACCGGTTCAGGCATTACTCCATGCTGCCTACGCCAACGCGTCGTTATATGCTCTGCGATCTGCCTCGCATAAGTTGTTGAATTATGCCCAACAAGCGCGGGAATACCTTGATTTTCGCGCACACGGGCTGAACGTCGTCTGCGAGCAATTGCGGCAAAATATCCGCCAGGTTGAAGAAAATATGCAGCTATTGCAGCTCAATCAGGTGCAGGTGAGTGGCGAGATTAAACATGAAATCGAGGTGGCTCTGGTATCAGCCAACGACTTTCTGCGTCAGCAGCAAGATGAGGTGAATACCCAGTTAGCTGTACTTTTTCAACATGATTCATGGTCGTTAAGCGAGATTCGTACCCGCTGCGAGACGCTGTTACAGGCGGCGCAGACCAAAATCAGCCGTGATTTTACGCTGCGTTTTGCTGAACTGGAATCAACCCTTTGCCGGGTGTTAACCGATGTTATTCACCCCATCGAGCAGCGGGTAAAAACAGAATTGAATGAGTCCGGGTTTCGCCCCGGCTTTCATTTTCCTGCTTTTCATGGCGCAGTCCCACACTTCAATACTCGCCAGTTGTTCAGCGATGCAATATCCCACCAGGAAGCAACGGATGAGCAGAGCAGCCGTTTTGGCATTGTGCGTGAGACGTTCTCGCGCTGGCTGAATCAGCCTGACTGGGGACGGGGTGGTGAGAAATCCCCGCCAGAGGCCGTTGATTACAGTGCGCTACAACGAACGTTAACCGAAGAAGTAGACCTTTATTGCCAACAAATGGCTAAAGCTTTGGCGGTTCAGGTCGATGATTCTGTCACGGCAGGCATGAACACTTTTTTCGCTGATTTCGCGTTATGTTTGACGGAATTACAGGCGCGTTTACGCGATAGTCTGGCTCTGCGTCAACAAAATGAATCCGTGGTCAGGATGATGCAGCAGCAATTGCAACAGACCGTGATGATTCATGGCTGGATTTATACGGACTCTCAGTTGTTACGCGATGATATTCAAACTCTTTTCATGGCAGAACAGTATTGACAAAGACGTTACTGGACGGCTCCGGTCGCGTACTGGAGTCGGTTTATCCCCGCTTTTTGGTGGATCTGGCGCAGGGCGATGATGCCCGCTATCCACAAGCCCATCAGCAGCAGTTTCGTGAACGACTGATGCAGGAGATCCTTGCGCGCGCACAGCTTCAGGCGTGGGCGAATGTCGGAATGTTAAATGCGCCACTTAGCCTGCGCCTGACATTGGTGGAAAAACTGGCGGCGATGCTGGATCCCGGCCATCTGGCGCTGACGCAGATCACGCAACATCTGGCGCTATTGCAAAAAATGGATCACCGCTCGCACTCCGCTTTCCCGGAACTTCCCCAGCAAATTGCCGCCTTGTATGAGTGGTTTTCTGCCCGCTGTCGCTGGAAGGAAAAAGCGTTAATGCAACGAGGGTTACTGGTTCAGGCAGGTGAGCAGAGTGAACAAATTTTTACCCGCTGGTGTGCTGGTGCGTACAACGCCTGGTCGCTGCCGGGACGTTGTTTTATTGCTCTGGAAGAGCTGCGCTGGGGGGCGTTTGGTGATGCCTGCCGTCTGGGAAACCCACAAGCAGCGGCGTTGTTGCTTGACGATTTACGCGTGAAAGCGACGCAATATCTGGCTGAAAGTATCAATGCGGCACCGACTACTCGCCATTATTACCATCAGTGGTTTTCCTCTCCTACTACCCCGACTGGCGGGGATCATGCTGACTTTTTAAGTTGGCTTGGCAAGTGGTCCGATGCCGATAAGCAGCCCGTTTGCTGGTCAGTAACCCAACGCTGGCAAACCGTCGCGCTGGGGATGCCACGGCTCTGTTCAGCACAGCGTCTGGCGGGCGCGATGGTTGAGGAAATCTTCTCTGTAAATTGACTGTAAATGATCAGTTACATCAATGAGTGCTCAACGAAATCCATGTGTGAAGTTGATCACAAATTTAAACACTGGTAGGGTAAAAAGGTCATTAACTGCCCAATTCAGGCGTCAACAGGTTTGATTGTACAATCCTTAATCGGATCGTGTAAGCAAACCAGCTACGCTTGTTACAGAGATTGCACCCTGCAATTCCCGCTCCCCTTTTGCGGGCGCCGCGTCGATTTGCCTGACGCGTGCGGAAATGGGCTTACTCTGCGAGGAAAGCTATGCTGAAAAGGAAAAAAGTAAAACCGATAACCCTTCGTGATGTCACCATTATTGATGACGGTAAACTGCGAAAAGCCATTACTGCAGCATCGCTGGGTAATGCAATGGAATGGTTCGATTTTGGTGTTTATGGCTTTGTTGCTTACGCATTAGGTAAAGTATTTTTCCCAGGGGCTGACCCCAGCGTGCAGATGGTTGCTGCACTTGCCACCTTTTCCGTTCCCTTTCTGATTCGACCGCTTGGCGGACTCTTCTTTGGTATGTTGGGCGATAAATATGGTCGCCAGAAGATCCTCGCTATCACTATTGTGATTATGTCGATCAGTACGTTCTGTATCGGTTTAATACCGTCCTACGCCTCTATTGGTATTTGGGCGCCGATTTTGCTGTTGATCTGTAAGATGGCACAAGGTTTCTCGGTCGGCGGCGAATATACCGGAGCGTCGATATTTGTTGCGGAATACTCACCTGACCGTAAACGTGGCTTTATGGGCAGCTGGCTGGATTTCGGTTCTATTGCCGGGTTTGTGCTGGGTGCGGGCGTGGTGGTGTTGATTTCGACCATTGTCGGTGAAGAGAACTTCCTTGACTGGGGCTGGCGTATTCCGTTCTTTATCGCGCTGCCGCTGGGAATTATTGGGCTTTATCTTCGTCATGCTTTAGAAGAGACGCCAGCGTTCCAGCAACATGTTGAGAAACTGGAACAGGGTGACCGCGAAGGTTTGCAGGATGGCCCGAAAGTCTCGTTTAAAGAGATTGCCACCAAACACTGGCGCAGTCTGTTGACATGTATTGGTCTGGTGATTGCCACCAACGTGACTTACTACATGTTGCTGACTTATATGCCGAGTTATTTGTCGCATAACCTGCATTACTCCGAAGACCACGGGGTGCTGATTATTATCGCGATTATGATCGGTATGCTGTTTGTTCAGCCGGTGATGGGCTTGCTGAGTGACCGTTTTGGCCGTCGTCCGTTTGTGATCCTCGGCAGTGTTGCGTTGTTTGCGCTGGCGATCCCGGCGTTTATCCTGATTAACAGTAATATTATCGGCCTGATTTTCGCCGGGTTGCTGATGCTGGCGGTGATCCTTAACTGCTTTACTGGCGTAATGGCCTCAACGCTGCCTGCGATGTTCCCGACGCATATCCGTTACAGTGCGCTGGCGGCGGCATTTAATATTTCGGTGCTGGTTGCCGGTCTGACGCCAACGCTGGCAGCCTGGCTGGTGGAAAGCTCGCATAATCTGATGATGCCTGCCTATTACCTGATGGTAGTGGCGGTGATTGGTTTGATTACCGGCGTGACCATGAAAGAGACGGCGAATCGTCCACTGAAAGGTGCGACGCCAGCGGCGTCAGATTTGCAGGAAGCGAAGGAAATTCTCGTCGAGCATTACGATAATATCGAGCAGAAAATCGAGGATATTGACCAGGAGATTGCCGATTTGCAGGCGAAACGTACCCGCCTGGTGCAGCAACATCCGCGAATTGATGAGTAAGCTGAAACGGATTGCCTGATGCGGCACTCTCTTATCAGGCCAACAATCGAACTCTTAAGGTTCACTTAATCTCTGACGCGCATACTCTCCTCCAGGACAACGGAGGAGAGTGCAATGAAAAACCGTGTTTATGAAAGTTTAACGACTGTGTTTAGCGTGCTGGTCGTCAGCAGCTTTCTCTATATCTGGTTTGCCACGTACTGATCTTTCTTCAGCCGTACCCAGGCGCGCGTGCCGGAAGCCTCTTCCCGGTTTTGCAGGAAAAACTGCCCGTGATGCAACTGTGTGATGCGGCTGACAATGCTTAATCCCAGACCAATCCCGCCATAACGGCTGTCCATTCGTACAAACGCTTTGCTCAACTCTCCGCATTTACTCTCATCAATGCCAGGCCCTTCATCTTCAACCGCCATTACCGCACCGCCATCTTCTTGCAGCTGAATCATAATGTTGCTGCCTGCTGGACTATAGCGATGGGCGTTTTCTACCAGGTTACGCAATAACATCCGCAGCAGGGTCGCGTCGCCCTGAACGGTGAGATCGGCGGCGCTCTCTGGTAACAGCAGGGTTTGTTGACGCTGGTCGAGCATGGTGCTGAGTTCGTCATAGGAGGGCAGGATCACATCTTCCAGCAGTTTTACATGTTGATAATTACCGGAAGAAAATGACTGTCCGGCGCGTGCCAGTTGCAACAACTGGGAGACGCTCTCCATCATCTGATCAAGCCGTGCGACTAACGGCGCTACATCAATGTGATGCGTTTTCGCCAGCAGTTCCAGATGCAAACGCACCCCCGCCAGCGGCGTTCGCAGTTCGTGAGCGACGTCAGCGGTAAACAACCTTTCGTTATCCAGCGTGCTGGTCAGGCGACTGACCAGATCGTTCAATGCAGAAACCACCGCTTCGATTTCGAGAGTGGCACTGTGAATGGCTATGGGCGTTAAGTTGTCAGCGGTGCGCGCTTCCAGCTCTTTTTGCAGTTCCGCCAGCGGGCGTGTGATGCGGTGCACCGCCTGATAGCAGATAAATAGTGTCAGGCTGACCATAAATACGCCGGGAACAATCAGGCTGGCGACCGCTTCGCGGATCTCACGCATGATGTGGCGATCGTTGTTGCGATTGTCACGTAGCGCCTGCTCAAAGAGCTGAATTTGCTCGGTACTTTCATGCCATAGCCAGAAGACGCTAATCAGCTCAAAAACCAGCAGAATGGCGCCGATGGTCAATATCAGCCGTTGACGCAGCGACATTGGGCGGCGCAGAAAACGCATCAGATTCAATTAGTTTTCCTCATTCGCGACCAGCATATAGCCAAAGCCGCGCACGGTGCGGATACGTGTTTTGCCCACTTTGTCGCGCAGGTTGTGGATATGCACTTCCAGGGTGTTGGTCGAGGGTTCGTTGTCCCAGTTGTAGATATCGTTGTAGAGAATTTCCCGATGCACGGGGCTGCCTGCTTTGAGCATCAGCCGCGAGAGCAGAGCATATTCTTTGGGCGTCAGAATCAACTCTTCGCCGCCCATCCATACCTGACGGCGACCCATATTCAGCGTCAGATTGCCAACAATCAGCTCACTTTCGCCCTGATTATTATGGCGTCGCAGCAGAGCGCGGATGCGGGCGTGTAACTCTTCCAGCGCAAAAGGTTTTACCAGATAGTCATCGGCACCGACATCCAGCCCCGCTATTTTGTCGGTCAGGGTGTCGCGAGCGGTGAGGATCAGTACCGGCAGGGTATATTTTTTCTGCCGGATACGGGCGAGAAAATGCAGCCCATCTTCGTCGGGTAACCCTAAATCCAGCACCACCAGGCTGTAATGACCGGCCTCAAGGCTTTGCTCCGCCATTCGCGCGGTCGTAACGCCATCGCACGCGTAGCCTTCGGTTTGTGCCGCCAGAATCAGCCCCTGCAATAACAGTGTATCGTCTTCAACAATCAGAATTTTCATTCAGTCACTCTCCTGCAAGTTTGCAGAATATCATCCGCAGCCTGGTAATACTTCGTTTCGACGCCGGTTAATCCCAACAGGGTTGAGAATAAATTGTCCTGTGAATAGTGCTGCGTTTGTGCCTGTTTTTGCAGGCAGCTCTGGTCAATCTGATACCGCTTTTGATAATCCTCCGATAACCACAGCAGCATCGGTACTTGTTTTTGGCTGTCAGGTGCGATGGCATAAGGCAGGCCGTGCAGGTAGATGCCATTTTCACCTAACGATTCACCATGGTCAGAAAGATAAACCAGGCTGGTGGTAAATTTATCCTGATGTTCTTTCAGCAGATTAATTGCTTTATCAACAATATAGTCGACGTAGAGCAACGTATTATCGTAAGTGTTCACCAGTTGTTCTTTGGAACAGGTCTGGATCTCGTTGGTGTCGCAGGTGGGGGTAAATTTCCTGAACTGCGGCGGATAGCGGTTGTAATAGGTCGGTCCGTGGCTACCGATGGTGTGTAAGACAATCACGCCATCACCTTGCAGGTTATTGATGTACTCTTCCAGCCCGTGGAACAGTACCTCGTCATAGCATTCGCCGTTGATACACTGGCCGGGCAGGTTCAGCGCGGTGACATTCTGGTGTGGTACGCGGTCGCAGACACCTTTGCAGCCACCGTCGTTGTCATTCCATAACACATTAATGCCCGCTCGCTGAATGATATCCAGCACGCCTTCCTGGTGCTGTGCCAGCTCTTCTTTGTAATGCTCACGCGGCATATCCGAGAACATGCATGGCACAGAGACAGCCGTTGCCGTGCCGCAAGACGCGGTATTGGGGAAATAGACCACGTTATCTTTCGCCAGACGCGGATTGGTTTCACGTGGGTAGCCGTTGAGTGAGAAATTCTCTGCCCGCGAGGTTTCGCCGACGATCAAGATGGTCAGATTTTTACGCTTCTCTTTTTGCATTAATGGGTTGCGGTGTGCATCCTCGCCAATGCGAACCAGCGGCAGATTTGCCAGTCGCTGGTGAGAATACCATGACCAACTGGCAACAATGCTGTTGGAGGGGCTTAAGGATTTCACCAGCTCTTTGTTGTTGCGAAACAGCGAGGCGTAGTCTTTATAAAACAACGCGGCGACCAGCAGAATCAGCAGTACAGAAATCAGAATATTGGCCCCACGGAAAAGAACGCTACGCAGGCGTGAGGTTGCGGGTTTGATTTTTACCCAGCAGGCAATCAGTGCAGCAAGAACCCCGCTTAATCCCAGGGTTAATAACATCTGCGGTGTCATTAACGCGTAGCTTTCCGCAGGTGTGGTATCCATGATATTGGCAACCATCGAACGGTCGATGACGATGCCATAAGTCATTATGAAATATTGTGCAGACGCGCCGACAAGAATAAACAGGCAGGCCAGTGGACGATTAAGCCATAAGAAAGAGCCTAGCGTCAGGACAATATTAATCACGCTGAACGCGACGACCGGCATCGATAAGAAAACCAGTACGCTATGCATTGAATCCAGCGGTAACGCCTGTAACACCTGTTTAAAAAAGGCAATGTTCAGGCAGATAGCAATATAAAAAGAGGCCAGCAATAGCCAGGCGAGTAAATTCAAAGAGGGTCTTTTTAGAAGGCGCTTCAACATCACGGTGTTTCCATCGAACAAAGTGCGCATATGCTCGCAAAGCAAAGTTAAGCCAACCTTAAGTTCTTAAGGTTGGCTTTTATGTTTGCTGGATTAAGGGGGCTTAATCTTTGCTTATTGGTGCATCTAAAGGATAGGGGTTTTTATGCAGTCGGTTGTAGTTCAGCGTGTACATTGCGGTAATCACCATCAGCGTGACGAATGACCACATAACCTCTTGTGCGCCAGAACCGACCACCGCCCAGATGCAGTAAAGGAAGGCGATAGTGGTGATGGCCAGATACGCCGGACGCGCTTTACCAAAGTGACCGTGGCCTAAAAGCAGTAAAGCTGCACAGGTATAAAGATAAGGCACCAGGGTAAAGATTACCGATACGGAAGAGACCAGACCGAACTCTTTGGTTGCGTTTGGCGAAATGCTGCTGAACTGGAAGATAGTCATCAGGATACCGACGATAATCAACCCAGCTACCGGTGTGCCAGCTTTGTTGACGCGGGCAAAAATCGGTGGGAACAGACCGTCATCAGCAGCGGCTTTCGCCGTTTGCCCGGCCAGTAATGTCCAGCCGCCCAGCGAACCTAAGCAACCAGCCGCCGCACAGAAGGAGACAATGGCCCCTGCGGTATCACCCAGCGCCATCCGTGCAGCATCACCGAAAGGTGAGGCGGAAACGCGCAGTGCGGCGTTGGGGATCATCCCCATAATCGCGGTGGTCGAGAGCACATAGCAAACGGCGGCAATCAATACCCCGCCAATGGTGGCGATAGGGACGTTGCGTTTCGGGTTTTTAACCACACCCGCTGCAACAGACGCACTTTCCACCCCGATAAATGACCACAGCGTAACGTTTAAGGTGCTTTGAATCGCGCCGAAGGTGCCCAGGCCGCTGACGTTCCATGCCGCCATATAGGTTTCTCCGTGGAACCAGAACCAGCCGAATACGGCAATCCCGACGATTGGGATCAGCGCCAACACGGTAGCGACGGCCTGCACGCGGGTGATCATTTTCGGACCGACGATATTAAGCAGAACGAAGATCCACAGCACCACCACGCAGGTGATGGTTAATACCCACGGATCTTTCAGGAGCGGGAAGAAATAGCTCAAATAGCCGACGCCAATGACCACCATGGCGATATTGCCAATCCAGCAGGCCAGCCAGTAGAGAACGTTGGTTTGATATCCGAGAAAAGGACCGAAACAGCGGCGCGCGTAGGCATATGAACCGCCAGGGCTGGGATCGAGGAACGACATTTTGGCGTAGACCATCGATAAAGCCAAAGCACCGATAATCGTCACCAACCAACCATATATGGCAATACCGCCAGTTGAGGCCAGGTTTGCAGGTAACAGAAATACACCTGACCCCATAATATTCCCCGACACCATCAGAGTAACGGGGATTAAGCCCACTTTGTGAGCATCAGCATCCGAAGACATAATTAAACTCCTGCGAAGGCGAGCTTCGTGACAATAAATTACGTCATATCATACGCCTGCATTCGCGCATTGAATTATCGTCAGTCGGGTTATCGCTGATGCCGTTATTAATATATCTCTTCGTAAAGGTTATAAATCAGGCGACAGAACGTTCTCTGTGTTGGCTAACATAATGGAGTGGCGTCATGCCATAGAAGTCTTTAAATACAGAAATAAAGTAAGACGTGCTGTTGTAGCCACAGGACTGTGACACCTGTGAGATATTTTTTCCATCCATCATTAATTCATTTACAGCATAACGCATCCGGCAGGTGGTTATTATTTGGCTATAACTGGTGTTTTCGCTTTTCAGCTTTTTCTTTAACAAACTTGGGCTAAGACATAAACAACTGGCTACCATACTAAGATTCCAGTCTTTATGGATATCGCTTTCAATGATTTGATAAACGCTGTCGCTAACACAATTACGTAACATATACATAAGTAGAGAAAGGAATTTTTTACTGTCGAGAAAGCGAGAGAGCACAGTGAATAATAATGCACGTGTTCGTTCTTTTTCCGACTCTGTTTCAGCAGGCGCTGTGCTATGTTGCGCCGCAACGCGAAACACCTCTGGTGTAAGGCATGGCAGGGAAATAATCGGTGTGGCGCTACGTTGCCAGACCGGTATTTTCGAGAGATCTTTATTCAGAAAACGGAGATAATCTTTGATGATGTCGAGGCTAATATACGCAATCAAAGTGTTATTCAGAGAGGAGACGTCGATAATATTATTTTCACAACTTAATAACGCCATATGGTTAGCCTTCAAACTTATAGGCTCTTTCCCATTCACTCTTAGCCAGACATCTTTTTCAGTTAATAAAACTATACAAGGTTGGTTGCTGCAAATCCTCATACATGTACTCCTGAAATGCAAAGAAAAATAGTGGATCTCGCCAACATAGAGAGATACCGGGGACTGGTTATATAATTGTATGACGAATCAAAACATGCATAAAAATAACGTGTTTTACTAATATTACAAATTTTTATAGTAATTTCTCATGTACAAAAATTTTTACAGAGTGGTGAAGGGTAAATAATAAACAAAAAAAGCGCGGGGTGGGACCGCGCAAAAAGTATGACATTTTTGTTTGCAGCAATTTTTATGAAAACGTTGCCATACTCAAAAGGCCTCAGGCCAGGCGGCGTAATGTTATTAAAACAATTACGCCTTCAGCGGAATAGTGGTTACGCTTTCACACACATTACGTGGTAAATACCGTCAATAATTTCAGTACCTTCAGTTTCGTGTTCAAATCCAGGGAAATGATGATCCCAGGATTGCAGCGAGCGTAAATAACTTACCTGTGGACTGTTTTTATCGCCGAAGTTTTCACCAGACAGCAGCATCGGGATTCCTGGCGGATACGGGATGACTGAGTTCGCCGCAATGCGTCCTGGCAGATTTTCAATGGATACCAGCTCGACGTTGTTGTCGACAATCGCGTTGTACGCTTCACGCGGAGTGATTTCAGCCACCGGCAGGCCAGAATAGGCTTCGTTTAACCGTGCACCTGGGTTGTTTTCTTTCAGCCAGGCAAACATTTTGTCGCCCAGATCGTGAATCCCCATGTTCGCGTAAGTGTCAGGATATTGTTCAACAAGTTCCGGCATCACCTGCGCCAGTGGTGTGTTGGCGTCGTAGTGGCGTTTGAAGGAACAGAGGGTGTTAACCAGAGTTCCCCATTTCCCTCGGGTCACGCCCATTGAGAACAGGAACATAATCTGGAAATCGGTGGTGCGAGTTGGCACGATGCCGTGGTGACCAAGCCATGCGGTAACCAGTGCGGCAGGTACGCCAGTCTCTTCCAGTTCACCGTCTTCACCCATCCCCGGTGCGAGGATGCTGACTTTAATCGGGTCGAGCATACTCCAGTTGTCCGGGATATCTTTAAAGCCGTGCCAGCTTTCGCCCGGATGCATTACCCAGCAGTCCTGAACGGTGGTCAGCAGTTTGCGCGGCGCGTCGGCAAAGTCATAGGTTTTGCCGGTTTCCGGATCGGTAACCACTTCTTTATTCCACGGTTTAAAGAACCAGCTACCTTCGTCAGTAAACTCTTTATACAACCGTGCCATTGCCTGGCGGAAATCGACCGCTTCATCGATCACTTCCTGAGTCAGTGACAGACCGCTGTTGCCGTCCATCATTGATACAGCTACATCGTTTGATGCGCAGATGGCATACAGCGGGGAAGTGGTGGCATGCATCATGTATGCCTGATTAAAGCGGGAGAAGTTAATCGCGCCCCGACCTTCACGTACATGAATATAAGACGCCTGCGACAGCGCATTCAGCAGTTTATGTGTGGAGTGGGTAGCGAAAACGGTTGGGCCATTGTGATCGCCCGGTTCACCGCGCATTGCATAGTGATCGGCATAGATCGGGTTAAACCGTGCGTAGCCATACCAGGCTTCGTCGAAATGCAGACGGTCAGAGGTTTTTTCCAGCAGATCCTGCGCGTCTTTGGCGTTATAACACACGCCGTCGTAGGTGCAGTTGGTCACCACGCAGTAAGACGGTTTTTGCCCGACTTTGTCTTTAGTCAGCGGACTTTCACTGATTTTCTTCTGCAAGGTTTCAGGCTGCATTTCCTGCGGGTAGATTGGCCCGATAATACCGTAGCGGTTGCGGCTTGGCACCATGTATACCGGTTTCGCGCCAGTCAGCATTAAGCCTTGTTCAATGGATTTGTGGCAGTTACGGTCAACAACGACCACGTCGTTATCGGTCATGCAGGCTTGCATGATGGTGCGGTTAGAACCTGAAGTGCCGACAACGACTGACCAGGAGCGATCGGCACCAAATACGCGCGCGGCATATTTTTCGCTTTCGCCAAATGCGCCAGTATGGTCAAGCAAAGAACCGAGAGAAGTTCGTTCGATACCCATATCGGTGCGGAACAGGTTTTCACCATAATAGTCATGGTAGAAACGTCCGGCTGGCGTTTTAGTGAACCCTACACCGCCCTGGTGACCCGGCGCGGCCCAGGAATACTCATGGATGTCGCTATATTTCATCAGCGCGCTGAACAGTGGCGGTAACAGCTGTTGACGGTAGCGGGTCATCGCGGCGATGGCGCGTCCGGCAATAAAATCGGCAGTATCTTCCAGAATCCAGGCGAATTCATCGACAAGCTCCAGCAGGTCGCGATCCAGCGCGGCGATTGATTTTTCCCGATCGCCTAGCAGGAATACCGGCACGTTTTGCTGGCGTTCATGAAGTTTACCGATCAATTCTCTGACGTTTTGATGTTCGTCTGGATGCTCCATTTGATAACTGAACATCAGACAATCAATAGCTTCATTTGAAGAGAGAATGGCAAAACCATCATCAAATGAGGTTGATTTAATGACGGTAACATTTTGTTGGCTCAAGGCATTCGCCAGACGTTCAACGGCGCTACCGACCCAGGTGTCCTGATGTAGAAACTCGCTTTCAACAATTAATACTTTCATCATTGTTTACCCGGTTGTGAAGGAATCTTCGTTGCGGGCAAGTATCTTCCGGGCATTTCAGGCTGTAAAGCGATTGAAAAATAAGCGGTTTTAATTTTTTGTTATTATAAACAGAAGCTTATATTAATTTTTCAATTAATTTTCAATGTTTATTATCGACAGCTAAATTATTTTTTTGGCTGATACTGATATCGTTTTTAACCGGGAAGTGTCTGGCGGCGTTGTTGGCTAAGTTTGCGGTATTGTTGCGGCGACATACCGACATATTTGGCGAAAGTACTGTAAAAACGACTGCTCGAACGAAAACCTGCCGTCAGGGCAATATCGAGAATACTTTTATCGGTATCGCTCAGTAACGCGCGAACGTGGTTGATGCGCATCGCGGTAATGTACTGTTTCATCGTCAACTGCATGACTCGCTGAAATATCCCCATCGCATAGTTGGCGTTTAGTTTGACGTGCTCAGCCACGTCGTTGATGGTCAGCGCCTGGTCATAGTTTTCTGCAATAAAGCCCAGCATCTGGCTGACGTAAAATTGCGCATGGCGCGAGACGCTGTTTTTGTGCGTGCGCGAGGTTTTATTGACCAGAATCGGTTCCCAGCCGGAGAGGCTAAATCGCTTGAGCATCAGGCCAATTTCATCAATGGCGAGCTGGCGGATTTGCTCATTCGGGCTGTTCAATTCCTGCTGCCAGCGGCGCACTTCAAAGGGGCTAAGTTGCTGTGTCGCCAGCGATTTAATCACCATGCCGTGAGTGACGTGGTTTATAAGGTCTTTATCCAGAGGCCAGGAGAGAAACAGATGCATCGGCAGATTAAAAATCGCCATGCTCTGACAGGTTCCGGTATCGGTTAGTTGGTGTGGCGTACAGGCCCAGAACAGCGTGATATGCCCCTGATTGATATTCACTTTTTCATTGTTAATCAGGTATTCCACATCGCCATCGAAAGGCACATTTACCTCAACCTGACCATGCCAGTGGCTGGTGGTCATGACATGCGGTGCACGAAACTCTATCTCCATCCGCTGGTATTCTGAGTACAGAGACAGCGGGCTGCGGGTCTGTTTTTCATCGCTGCTACACATAAAGGTATCTGTATTCATGGATGGCTCTCTTTCCTGGATTATCAGAATTATGGCATGAGTGGCTGAGGATGACTGCGAATGACGACACAAAACGTAAAGAGAGAGGATTTTCTAAGGGCTAATTACTCTGTTTTTCAGGTAATTTAGTCCCAAAAACTCAGATTTACTGCTAAGTAACCCCAGATCTGAGTTTTTGGGAATGCTCAATCGGGAAGCCGGAGGCTTTCTGCGAAATCGCCTGTCATGATGAAATCATTCAAGCAAGCCTGGAGACCTGAATGATGTCTGCACCCAAAATTACTTTTATCGGCGCTGGTTCGACAATTTTCGTAAAAAATATTCTTGGTGATGTGTTTCATCGCGAGGCGCTGAAAACGGCGCATATTGCTCTGATGGATATTGATCCAACTCGCCTGGAAGAGTCGCACATTGTGGTGCGTAAGCTGATGGATTCAGCAGGAGCCAGCGGCAAAATCACCTGCCACACGCAACAGAAAGAAGCCTTACAGGATGCCGATTTTGTCGTGGTGGCATTTCAGATTGGTGGTTATGAACCTTGCACGGTGACTGATTTCGAGGTCTGTAAGCGCCACGGTCTGGAACAAACTATTGCCGATACGTTGGGGCCGGGCGGCATTATGCGCGCGCTGCGTACCATTCCGCACCTGTGGCAAATTTGCGAAGACATGACAGAAGTCTGCCCCGATGCCACCATGCTCAACTACGTTAACCCGATGGCGATGAATACCTGGGCGATGTATGCCCGCTATCCGCATATCAAACAGGTAGGGCTGTGCCATTCGGTGCAGGGAACGGCGGAAGAGCTGGCGCGTGACCTCAATATTGACCCCGCTACGCTGCGTTATCGTTGTGCGGGTATCAACCATATGGCGTTTTACCTGGAACTGGAGCGCAAAACCGCCGACGGCAGTTACGTGAATCTCTACCCGGAACTGCTGGCAGCGTATGACGCAGGTCAGGCACCGAAGCCGAATATTCATGGTAATCCTCGCTGCCAGAATATTGTGCGCTATGAAATGTTCAAAAAGCTGGGCTACTTCGTCACGGAGTCGTCAGAACATTTTGCCGAATATACGCCGTGGTTTATTAAGCCAGGCCGTGAGGATTTGATTGAGCGTTATAAAGTACCGCTGGATGAGTACCCGAAACGCTGCGTCGAGCAGTTGGAGAACTGGCACAAAGAGCTGGAGGAGTATAAGAACGCCTCCCGGATTGATATTAAACCGTCACGGGAATATGCCAGCACCATCATGAACGCTATCTGGACCGGCGAACCGAGCGTGATTTATGGCAACGTCCGTAACGATGGCTTGATTGATAACCTGCCGCAAGGATGTTGTGTGGAAGTGGCCTGCCTGGTTGATGCAAATGGCATTCAGCCGACCAAAGTCGGTACGCTACCGTCGCATCTGGCAGCCCTGATGCAAACCAATATTAACGTACAGACGCTGCTTACCGAAGCCATTCTCACCGAAAATCGTGACCGTGTTTACCACGCTGCGATGATGGACCCGCACACTGCCGCCGTGTTGGGAATTGACGAAATATATGCCCTTGTTGACGATCTGATTTCCGCCCACGGCGACTGGCTGCCAGGCTGGTTGCATCGTTAAGGGATAATCGCTTCCGGCGCTTTGGTAATTAAGCCATAGCGCCGGAGCTGGCGACAGTGAAGGCGAGCAAGCAATATCACCGTAGTTAATGCGCCCAGCAGCGCGCAGAACATATCGGATTGCGTGTCCCACTGGTCGCCCTGGGTGCCGAGAAAATCATCCGCTCCCTGACCCATCGCCAGCGCCGTCCACCACTCGATCAACTCATACATGGCGCTTATCGCCAGTGCTACGCAGCAGACCAGAAACGCCACCATTTTGCGTCCGCGCACGTACATCCCACGCACGAGGATTTCTCGCGCCACCAGTGCAGGCACCAGCCCCTGGAAAAAATGCCCCAGCTTGTCATACGGATTACGGCTTAACCCCAACCATTCCTGTACTTCAAAACCGATGGGGACTTTCGCGTAGGTGTACTGACCGCCGACCATCAGGATGATGGCGTGAAAGAAAATCAGTGCATAGAGCAGCGGCGTTAACGGATAACGTCTGGCGGTGGTAAGCAGCAACGGTACGACAATAATTACCGGCGTCACTTCCATCAACCAGGTGAGTTTGTCATGAGCCGAAATTCCGGTGTAAATCAGGATTAACGTCAGCGCCAGCGCGCCAGTGTTAAGAATTAACGGCTTGAGTGTGCGGGTCATGGTGAGTTCGCAAGTCAGGGAAAATACTGACTATTCACCAGCAAGCGTGAAATTACAATCGCAAAAGAGGTGGCCCAGGGGGATCACCTGGCAGTATGCCGCCAGGCGCTGGGCCAAAGAAGTTACTTAGTGCAGTTCGCGCACTGTTTGTTGACGATTTGCTGGAAGAAGTCGTTGCCTTTGTCATCGACCAGGATAAACGCCGGGAAATCTTCTACTTCGATTTTCCAGATAGCTTCCATACCCAGTTCCGGATAAGCGACACATTCCAGATGCTTAATGCTCTGCTGTGCCAGCACTGCCGCCGGGCCGCCAATGCTGCCGAGGTAGAAGCCGCCGTGTTTATGACATGCGTCGGTGACTTGCTGACTGCGGTTACCTTTCGCCAGCATGATCATGCTGCCGCCGTGGGATTGCAGCAGATCTACGTAAGAGTCCATACGGCCTGCGGTGGTTGGGCCTAAAGAACCCGATGGATAACCGGCTGGCGTTTTTGCCGGACCTGCGTAGTAGATCGGGTGATCTTTGATGTACTGCGGCAGTTCTTTACCGGCGTCGATCAATTCTTTCAGCTTGGCGTGCGCAATATCACGACCGACGATAATTGTGCCGGTGAGTGACAAGCGGGTGGATACCGGATACTGCGAAAGCTGGGCGAGGATCTCTTTCATCGGACGGTTGAGATCGACTTTCACCGCTTCGCCTTCACCCGCCTGACGCAGCTCTTCAGGAATATACTGACCTGGGTTGTGTTCCAGTTTTTCTATCCAGATACCTTCGCGGTTAATTTTCGCTTTAATGTTGCGGTCAGCGGAGCAGGAGACGCCCATACCCACCGGGCAGGATGCGCCGTGACGCGGCAGGCGGATTACGCGGATGTCGTGAGCGAAGTATTTACCGCCAAACTGCGCGCCGAGGCCGAGCTTCTGAGCCTCTTCCAGCAGTTCTTGTTCTAACTGAACATCGCGGAACGCCTGACCGTGTTCGTTCCCTTCAGTCGGCAGCTCATCGTAATAGTGAGCACTTGCCAACTTGACGGTTTTCAGGTTGGTTTCCGCAGACGTGCCGCCAATCACAAACGCGATATGGTACGGCGGGCAGGCTGCGGTGCCGAGGGTACGCATTTTCTCAACGAGGAAGTTTTTCAGTTTACCCGGAGTCAGCAGGGCTTTGGTTTCCTGATAGAGATACGTTTTGTTGGCAGAACCGCCGCCTTTGGCAACGCAGAGGAATTTGTACTCGTCGCCATCTACCGCGTACAGGTCGATTTGCGCAGGCAGGTTAGTGCCGGTGTTGACCTCTTTGTACATGTCCAGCGGTGCGTTTTGTGAATAGCGCAGGTTATCTTCGATATAAGTGTTATAGACACCTTTTGACAAGGCTTCTTCATCACCGCCGCCGGTCCACACTCGCTGACCTTTTTTACCGACGATGATGGCGGTGCCGGTATCCTGGCAGGTCGGCAATACACCTTTGGCGGCGATTTCTGAGTTTCTCAAGAATTGCAGCGCCACATACTTATCGTTTTCACTGGCTTCAGGGTCGTGAAGAATAGAAGCTACCTGTTGCTGGTGTGCCGGGCGGAGCATGAAAGAAGCGTCATGGAAGGCTTGCTGCGCCAGCAAGGTCAGGGCTTCAGGTTCCACCTTCAGGATGGTTTCGCCGTTAAATTCGGCAACACTAACGTAATCGGATGTGAGCAGATAGTACTCGGTATTGTCTTTCCCCATCGGGAAAGGCGCCTGATAAATAAACTCTTTATTTGACATAGCTTCCAGCCTGTAACTCTGTATTTGTTATACGAAAATGGCGTGCCGCACAGCGACGGGCAGCACGCAGAGTGCAATTACAAGAACCCGTACATCGCAGCGAAGATCCAGCCGAAGACGCACGATACGCTCACACCAATCAACCCTGGCAAAATAAAGCTGTGGTTGATGACGAAGCGGCCGATGTGGGTGGTTCCGGAACGGTCAAACTGAATCGCTGCCAGATCGCTCGGATAGGTCGGCAGGATGTAATAACCATAGCAAGCCGGTGCTGAAGCCACGATGTATGCCGGGTCAACGCCAATCGCCAGTGCAACCGGAACAATTGCTGCCAGTGCAGCGGCCTGGGAGTTAACAAACTTGGAGACCAGCAATAGAACAATGGCATAAGCCCACGGATACTCTTTCACCATTTCGCCCAGTACGCCCTGAATTTCAGACATATGCGCACCGAACATGGTTTCCGCCATCCACGCGATACCGTATACCGCCACGATGGCAATCATACCGGAACGGAAGACTTCATTTTTTGAGATGGACGCGGGATTGGTTTTGGTCAGGATAATAATCAGCGCCCCGGTCAACAGCATAAACATCTGGATAACCAGTACCATCGACAGCGGTTTGCCGCCAAAAGACGGACGCAGGTCAGAATCAGCACCAAGAAGTGCGACCACCGCGATTGCCCCGAGGAAGATCCACATTGCCAGCCAGTTGCTTTTCGGCAGTTTTTTATCCAGCAGCGTGGCAGTGTCACCGTAAACGTACTCACGGTTTTCTGGTACGGAGATGAATTTCTGGAACTCTTCGTCTTTGTCCAGATCTTTACCACGGAACCAACTGAAAATACCGATCGCCAGGATACCTAACAAGGTAGAGGGGATGGTAATCGCAAGCAGGTCGAGGAACTCAAGGTGACGACCATCAAAGGTTACGTTCCCCAGCATTGCGACCAGCGATACAACGGCAACCGACACCGGACTGGCGATAATCCCCATCTGCGCGCCGATAGAGCTCGCCGCCATTGGGCGTTCCGGACGGATGTTGTTCTTAATCGCAACGTCGTAGATGATCGGCAGGATGGTGTAAACCACGTGACCCGTACCGCAAAGAATGGTCAGCGTACAGGTGACAAATGGTGCGACGATGGAAACATATTTCGGATTGCGACGCAGCAGTTTTTCGGCAATTTGCAGCATAACATCCAGGCCGCCAGAGGCTTGCAGGGTCGCCGATGCCGCCACCACCGCAATGATAACCAGCATGACATCAACCGGTGGTTTACCCGGCTGAAGATGGAAGACGAATACCAGAATGACCAGGCCGATACCGCCTAATAAACCCAGCGCGATACCGCCCTTTCGGGCACCATAAAACAGACATATCAGTATTATGATAAGTTGGATGGTAAATAACATGTGTAAACCCTCGCGATAATCCCATTTAAATTCTTGCCAAATAGATCACAGCCACATTCTGTTTTGGATGAACTGTTATCAGAGACTGACTAAATATCTGTTTGGTCGTTACTGGCTTGAGTAAATACTTCACAGTGAATATTGGCTGATTCAGACAGCGGTAAATTTATGCACTGTGATAAGTGACTTTTTCAGAGGAAAATACTCTCTGGCGATGGGGTTATAGTTTGTGTTTCGCAGATGTTAAAGATCTGTTTTGCTCTATCTTGTTGATATTTATTGGTATAATTTTTGTTCTACAGACAGATATCATCAAGTTTATAGATTATTCTGATCTACCTATTTGTGGGTAAAAATACACATAATACGGGTGACATAATAGTTAATTAACTTTTGTTAGCGTTTTGAAATTAAAAACTCTATTTATCCGAATTGATATTAATTCGCAGGGGATGAAGAGGGATAATTATATTTGATCTGGCACAAGTTTTACTGATGGCTGATGTAACTTGTGCCAGTGCTGGTTTGCATTACTGCAATAATTGTTACTTCCAGATAACTAATAACGCGTTATTGGCAATATTGCTTCAGTAATGAGTAATGCTCTGCCTGAATACGGTAGCGATAAACCGGACGACCGGTGACGCCATAATGGATACTGGTAACTAAGATGTGACAATTTACTAGCCAGATCAGATATTTGCGGCAGGAAACGCGAGAGATGTTAACCTCGTTGGCCAGCTCGTCGGTTGAAAATTCATAGTCCTGGTGAGCGTCAATCCACTGGCACAGCGTGCGTAAAGTCTGCGGCGTTAAGCCTTTCGGCAGTCGGCGGGTATCCTGTTCGTTAGATGAGTTGCCATGAATTAGCTGATCCAGTTCGGTCTGGTCATAGTATTGATGTTTCTCTAGCGCCATTTTCTTTTGTCGCCAGCCGATGAGTGCCTCTTCAAAACGTGATGCCTGGAACGGTTTGATGAGATAATCAACGACGCCATAATGCAGAGAATCCTTAATGGTTGCGGCATCAGCAGCCGAGGAGATGACAATCACATCGCTTTTGCATCGAGCGTTGTGCAGGACAGGCAGTAAATCGAGCCCGTTTTCTTTTTGCATATAGATATCGAGCAAGATCAGGTCGATAGGCGTTTCGTTGTTGAAGATAATCTCTTTGGCTTTCTCCAGTGTCGAGGCTGTTCCGCAGCATTGAAAACCAGGGATCTGCGCCACGTATCGGCGATTCAACTCCGCCACCATTGCGTCGTCATCGATAATTAATACATTGATCATTTGCTCGACCTCTCCCCATCCCAGGGTAACTGGACAAAAAATTGTGTGAAAATCCCGGGTTCCGATTCCACGGCAATGCTGCCGCCGAGATTTTCAACCTGTTGTTTGACAAGTGCCAGACCGACGCCTCGTTCACTTCCTTTTGTCGAGACACCTTTTTCAAAAATGTGATCGATTTTGTCGGGGGAAATTCCCGGACCATCATCGTTAATTTCACAGTGCAGCCAGCCGTGACGGTAGTGCAACGTAACGCTGATTTCACCACCGGGTTCTTGCCCTAATGCCTCCAGCGCGTTTTCTATCAGATTTCCCAGTGCGGTAATTAACGTTGCGACTTGATCTTCACTACCGCTGTCTGGCAACTGGCTCTCACTATTTAATATCAGCGTATGGCCTAAATCGGTCGCGCGGTTAATCTTGCTGATTAAAAAACCAGCGATAACCGGAGATTTGATTTTACCCAGCAAAGAGCCAATCTCTTCCTGATAGTTGTTGGCTGTTTTTAGAATGTAATCTTCCAACTGCTTATAACTCTTCAGATGTAATAATCCGAGAATCACGTGTAATTTGTTCATAAATTCGTGGGAGCGTTCACGAAGTGCGTCGGCATAGTTGACCAGCCCATCCAACCGTTGCATTAGTTTACGAACTTCCGTTTTGTCCCTGAAGGTGGAGATGGCTCCGATGATAACGCCATTGCTGCGTACGGGTACGGTGTTGATGAGTAATAGCCGATCTTTGACGGTAACCTCTTCATCTCGTCGCGGCGTGCCGTCACGTAATACTTCCGAGACATCCACCACCTGCGACCATGCCTGACTCAGTGTCGATAGCTTTTCGTCATCCTGGGATTTGTGATAATTAAGCAGTTCTTGCGCAGCATCATTGATGAGTGTGACCTCGCCGCGCGCGTCTACGGCAACGACACCTTCCTTGATTGATTGCAGCATTGCCTGGCGTTGCTCAAACAGAGTTGAGATTTCGTAAGGCTCCAGGCCGAACAGGATGCGCTTAAGTACTTTGACTAAAATCCATGTACCCAGCCCGCCAACCAGCACACCGAATAAAATTGACCAGATAATGCTCCAGCGACTGTCATTGATCTGCTGCGTTACGCGGCTTAGCTCCAGACCAATCGCCACCACGCCGATCTGCTTATGATTTTCGTCGTAGATAGGGGTAAATACGCGTAAAGCCTGTGCCAGAAAACCGCGATTAATCGCGACATTTTCCTCGCCGTTGAGCGCCTTCAGGATGTCGTCCCCTTTAAAGAGCTGACCAATGCGTTGGGTTTCAGGGTGCGAGTAGCGAAGGCTTTGCATATTGGTAACGACAATAAACAGCAGATCGTTGCGTTTGCGTACAGCTTCGGCGATGTCCTGGATACCGCTCTCCTGCGGTTTTTTCTGCAAGCCCTGACGAATTTCTGGCGAGTCGGCAAGGGTACGCGCCACGGCCAGCGCCTTGTTAGCCAGCCCGTCACGCGTCATATCGCTGATTTGCGAGAAGTAAACCAGATGCACTACCAGCAGCACCGAGAACAGCACTGCGCTGACCATTAAGATCACCGTGGTACTGAGTTTCATCGGACGTTTGCGTAACATGCGGCAGGGCAGTGAATGTCTCATCAGCTTCCTTGTATGACAAATTTCCTAAGCATTATCTCTGATGCTGCGGGTAATTCAAAGGGAGTAAGGGGATTGGCCATCCGGGGAAGCGGATTTGGTAACTGAAACTTCCGGTGTCGTCTGGCGATTCGGGAGCTATGCTTATAGCGAAAACCATACTTATGAGGGAGAGAAGGTCATGGATCAGGAACTACTGGATGTTGGTTATCGCTGCTATACCGGCGAAAAGGTCGATGTCTATTTCAACACCGCAATATGTCAGCATTCCGGTAATTGTGTTCGCGGTAATAGCAAACTGTTTAATCTCAAACGTAAGCCGTGGATCATGCCGGATGAAGTAGACGTCGCCACCGTCGTGAATGTTATTGATACATGTCCCAGCGGTGCACTGAAATACCGTCATAAATAAGTGAGGGGAAAATGGAAATACGTGAGGGTCATAATAAATTTTACATCAATGATGCGCAGGGAAATCAAATAGCTGAAATTGTCTTTGTGCCGACTGGAGAGAATTTAGCGATTATTGAACATACCGATGTTGATGAAAGCCTGAAAGGGCAGGGGATTGGTAAACAGCTGGTAGCGAAAGTCGTGGAAAAAATGCGCCAGGAAAAACGGAAAATTATCCCACTGTGCCCGTTTGCGAAACACGAATTTGATAAAACGCGTGAGTATGATGATATTCGCAGTTGATGGGGCGAAGGCAGGAAGGACGTATTCCCAAAAGCAAAAACCCGCCTTGTAGGCGGGTTCTCAGGAATTAGTGGTGCCCGGACTCGAAATCGAAGATTTCTTCTATCATGATGATCATAGGGGATAATCTGGTACTGATTGGTTGAGTACCTCAGTGGTAACCGCAATTATTAACGGTGTGTTTGATTAACCTGGTTAAAAGCCGGGGGAGCGTTCCCCGGCACCATCTCAATAATAGGTAAATGTAACCGGCAAACTGGCGGTGTAACTTCCAGCAGGAATCGTCCCTGTACGTGGTGAAACTCTGACCAGTAAGCTTCCGTCAAACTGTTTTGGACTCACAAGAAAAGGGGCTTTACTCAACTCAACCGGTGAGCCAAATGTAACGGCTCCCCCGCCTTTTTTCCATGACAGCGTAAGATCTACCATATTGTTGGAGGTCGTGATTTTAGAGTTATTGCCTCCAGTAAACGTCACTTCAAATTTGGTAATATTACTTAAGCAATTTATTAAAATTGGGACTTCAACATTATTGTCACCTAATAAAGCGCCTGATGTCGTTATAAGGGGAAGCTGAACATTTTCAGGCAGACCAGTTCCATTATTGATCTGACATTGTGGATTGGTCACGGTCATGTTGATGGGTAAGCTAACGTTTGCTGTTTGCGCAGCATAACCCGCCAACGGTGTGGATGCGCTTAAGAGTCCCATAAGCAAGGGAAAAAGGAGACAACGCTTGTCAATCATAGGTCACCTCGACCGTCAAACTGGTATTAACATTCCCTGCCTGGAGCGTTTCACCGGGAATTTGTTTGGGTAAAAGCTGAAACTGGCCAAGCGTTTCACTATTTTTACTTAATGCCGTCGATGCAGGTGCAAAAGGCTTATTCAATTCAAGCGGCGCAAAATCCGTACCGGTTGCATTTTTCCATGACAACGCAAGCCCAACGCCAGATAAACCCGTTTTCATCAGACTGGTGCTGCTCGCAGCAACGCCAGCGGCTGGCGAAAATTTTATGGAGATCCCCGTTGCAGGCCAACTGCAGGAAATATTCAAATCGACGGTCTGAGCCGTTGTTGCGCTATTTTCAAACTGACTAAAGCTGACCTGTTGAAAGTTAAGGTTTGCCGGAGAGAGTGACAATGCACACGTATTTACGGCTAACTCGGCGTTTATCATCACTCTCTTCTGTACTGATTTCGACGCAGAGGCGTCGTGAAATGAAAAAAGTATCAAAAAAAATAGTAGCCATCTATGCATAACGTCATTCAGCCTATCTGTAGATTAGCGAAACATTCAGGTACGTTGAAACCTTCCCGACAGGAAACGGTGTTGAAGGCTTGACGTTAATTCTGAATGTTGCAGTAGCATCAAGATTATATTTGTATGGATCAAATATTTTATAATTCGCATTAAGGGGAATGGTGTATAAATTCCCATACTGTCTGGTTATTTGGAAGTTTAATTTTCGTCCATTACTATCACTGGCACTAAACAACCCATTTGCTGCGTCAACCACGTTCTCCGGGTCAAAGCGAACATATAACCCATTAATAAGAGCTTTATTTTTACATGAGTAATAGACTGATAACTCTTTATATAAAGAGTTATTATTGACATCACTTGGCGTTAATCTACCAAAATCTAAATTCTCTGTAGAAAGACTCATTGAACAAGTGGCAGTATCCTGAAATCGAAACGGAATCACATCAGGAAAAGCGCTGCTGACATATATATTTGGACTATACACTAAAGTATTTCCAACGGATAGGGGTTTGATATTAATGCTGTAACTACCAGTTTGTGTGTTTTGCATCCAGTACTCATCGTTCACGATAAGTTTGGCTTTACCAAGAACAGTTCCTGCTGGCCACGTAACGTTTCCATCCCATGGAGCAGATTTGATAATGTCAGAGCGAATATCATTACCTTGACACTGCATACCTTCAAGTTTCCATTCAATTCCTGGATAGGAAGTGGTTATGGTTGTGGAGTTTTTACAAGTTCCTCCACCTGTCATCCTCATGAGCATTTGACTCTTCTTGGTTGAATTCTCTATATAATCAGGCTCACAAGTCATTCCACCTTGTACGGTTACTTGCATTATTAGCAATGGATCATTATTTGCTGGCGTATAGCCAGAGCCAGCAGAAGTCCAATAACCACGGTCACTGGGATCAGTATTAAAATATATTGATCCTCCACTACAATTTGATGCCATGGCGGGTAAAGAATTAAGTGATAAAAAAGCAAATAAAAGAGCAAGTATGGATCTATACATAGCAAAAACCTTATGTGCTTCAGGATTTATTTAATTTATACTCTTTATCAACGCCATAATCATCGAATGCCACAATACTCAGGCTGTTACTGGTGACTGACTTACCCAGCGATACTTTTTCACCCGGAGCAAACACAGATAGTTTATCTTTAATATCCTCGCTAACTTTTATGGGTGTTCCATTTTGTTTAACACTGATTATTGCAAAGTAGTAGGGGGTGTCGTTCCAGAGAACGGTGTTCCCCTCACTGCTTATCGCCTTAATATTCTGCTCGGCGTTTTCCCTTTTCTCTTTCAATGTGTCAGGACGATAAAACATTTTGACCTGAGTATGCAGCGCAATCGATAAGGTATTAGTACCGTCCTTCGGCGCTTTAGGGATCTCCTGGATGTTGATCCAAAATAGCGATTCTTTGTCCTTTGGAAGCGCATCATTAATTTTCAGGATACGCAGAATTTGTTTATGTTGTTCAGTCACTTTAAAAAAAGTGGGGCTGGGCACAAAATAGACGTTTTTATCGTTCTGATCCTGATTTTCAATCCATATTTGTCCGCCATATTCCTGAGTAGACTGGTTATCAACCTGTACAGAGATATTCTCTCTTTTTTCATCAAAAACATAGCGTGTGCTGTTAAGGACGAAAGCCGCATGACTTGATGCCGTAAATAAACACAGTGATGCGAACGTGAATAATTTCTGTAGTGTATTTTTCTTAGCCACACTTAATCTCCTGTACTTTACCCATATCTTTCTTCAGCGATCGAGAGTCGAATTTGCAATCACCGACAGAAATTATCCCTTCATCTTTTTCTTCCAGATTCATTAATAAAATACCGCCGTTGTTGACGTAGCCGATTTCCTGATTTTCCGCGTTTTTAGCAATACTCCCCATTGGAATAACGAAACCATTACCGCTGATGACTTTAACAATATAGGTGTTGATTTTTCTGTATTTCACCTTTTTATAGATAATCGCGTTTTCTGTCGGCGTTACATTGATTGCGTTTTCGATTAATTCAACGCTCTGCGGTAGATTGTCCGCATTCACCGTGATGGTGTTATTGTTATACGCCGTTAACGGTATCACTGCGCGTCCTTTTTTATCGCCAGGCATGGAACCATTAAATCTAACGCCAGGAACATCTTCCATTTGTACAACTGCAATTTCATCATTTTTCACAGGGGTAAAAAGGATACCTGCATCAGGCACTCCGATAATACTGCCGCCAACCTGGAATGACGAACTCGACGTGCTCCCCATTTGCGAATAGCTTGCCGAGGTTTGCACACCATCAAACAGATAAGAAGCAGAAACTGCGCTTCCTGTAGTGTTGCGTGACTGGTTGATGGATGCGTTATAGCTTAAACGTGAATTAATACTTCCGGAAACGCCGGTGTTGAAATTGGTACCGTTACGGCGATCATAGTTTATACCAGAGAAGCTATAGTGCGATTTATCAAACACGCTAAAGGGCACGCTAAGGGATACCCCGGCGTTATAATCGTTTTCCATGCCTTGCAGTCTGGAATACCCGGCATTCAGAGAGACCGAGATATTATTAAAGCTTTTGCTAAGATTTAAGTTTGCACCGACCTCACTGGAACGATCCCAGTAGTCCTCCTTCCAGGCAGACATATTTAAAAAGACATTCATTTCTGGTAATTGATAGGTAATAATCGATTCATACCGCTGTTTAGGCCTGTTGTTTAACAGGCTGTAATAGCGATAGTTGAAATCTGAATAATCAATATAATTCTCTGAGTTAAAACGATAACCGATTAGCTGTAAATTTGCGTTTTCCCCTAAGGCGCGGGCATATTTTACCGATGCGCTAAAACCATTCATGGCTTTACCATTATGATATTTGGCTTGCGACAGATTGCCGCTCATCGCGACTGCGCCAAACCAGCCAAAGGAGCGGATGAACCCCAGGCCAACGTTAGTATAGTTTTTGTCCACCAGTGCAGATGTATTGAGCGTAAAGGGCACAAAACCGTAATCATAGGTCATTTGCGCGAATAAGCTGTCCTCATCACGCTTGTCACTGTACTGATCAACTTTGCTACCTATGGCAATATTGTAATTATAATTGCCAGGTTTCAATAAATTCGGCAGAACAGCAACCGGGAAGCGTTGTTCTTTGACCGTGCCATCTTCTTCATAGATCTTTAAAATAATATCGCCTGAATACACACCTGTCAGATCATTAATCACAAAAGGACCAGGCGGAACCACGAACGATTTCAATGTATAACCGCCTTGTTCGACAGTGACGCGGGCATGTGTTCTGGCAATGCCGTTGATAACCGGGGCATAGGATTGTGAGTTCCAGGGATACATATCCTGATTGGACTTTAACTGTGCGCCATAAAAGGTAAATCCGTCATTCAGGGTATTGTAGGACTGGGTTTTGCCAATCAGAATATCTGATTTAATCGATTTAATTGCATGTGTTAACAACAGGTTATTGCTCTGAAATTTTTCCCCTTTATACGCGTATCCCCTGCCAAGCAGGACCCATTCGCCAATATTGATCTGGCCTTCAATGTTACCGTATGTTGTCCGATCCTGGTTGCTGGATTTTGAAGTATTAAGATCATAGGCGAGTTTAAAACCGGTACTACCATAATCCCAGGAGTTGCCTTCTTTTTTGGTATCGATAAAACCCGCCTGCGGCATATCGATTGACAACTCTTGCAGGGAAGGATCAAAAAATACTCGGCTGTTCTTCTCTTTATCTATGAGATAGCAGTTGCGTGCCGGATTAAGATACGCTTTATAAAATTCTTTATTGATAGTAATGCCTTTTTCCTGCAACCATTCATCAGAAAGACAAATATGCTCTGCATCATCATTGCTGATCGCTAAATCTACAGAGGTCGCAGTTTTAGAACCATTAAAGAGCAGATCGACAACGTACTTTCCGGGTATGTTTTGCCCGGAGTTTTTCAACACCACGGGCACCTCTTTGCTGCCGCCGCGGATAAAGCTATAGTTAAAATCGTCGGCAAGAATTTCATTCGACCATAAATGAAAAATGATAGCGACACATAATACTTTTATTTTCATTTTTATTCCTTGCCGACGGGTAACTTATTTAAGAAGGGAGTAAACACTCCCTTTTAATCAAAAGATAATTATTTATAGGTTACAACATAGCTTGCAGATGCATTGAATGGACCAGCCGTCATGGTAGTACCTGCTGCTGGTTTGGTAAGCACAGCACTGTAATCAAATGACGCCAGACCTTTCGCATTAGTATAATCGAATGAGGTTTGACCTTGTTTAATAAGTGCTGCAGTAGTTGTTTGAGTAGCATTTGTTGCTGAAACTTGCAGATAAGCATTTGTTCCACCAGCGGCAGAGTTAGCAATACCAGAAGCATTTAAAGTCGGAGAAGACCATGATACATTTGCAGATGTTTTAGCAAGACATGCGTTATCAGCAGGAACCAGCTTAAATACTACGGGGGTACCATTACCGGTAGCCGCCGTTGACAATGTACCTAAATTAACATTAGTCATATTTCCGCCTGCGCTATCTTTCACAGAAAACTCACAAGTAGCAGTAGAAACACTACCCGTAAAGTTTACGGTCCCCGTGTTTGGCGCAGCCATAGCATTAGACGCTACACCCAGAATTGCCAAAATTGCCGAACCTAAAATCAGTTTTTTCATTTTATACTCCATAATAATAGGCTTAATTCTTAAGTCAGCTCATAACCATCTTAATGAGCGATACAGAATATATTGCCCTGAAAATTTATAGGCAAACCTTAAAATGAGTGATTGTTACTTTTGTATCTCTTTTTTTTATTCATGGTGTAATTGCTTATGTTGATTTTATTTTTGGTGATATTTTTTTTATTTTGAGGTAAAGGGAAAAATAAACAGTGCTATTATTAGTTTATTTTCAGGGTGTCTTTTCGAGATAAAAAAATAGCAAACCACTAATTTATTTATTGACTGATGCCGTTGGTTGCTTGACTGTTTGTTATTTAAGCAGGTAATTCCCGGGGAATGACATGAATAAAATATATGCAATAAAAAAGAACAGCAAAGGCGAGGTGGTTGTCGTTTCAGAAGTTAGTGAGGGTATAAGAAAACGAGCCACCTCACGAATATCACTGAGTATCCTTTTAGTCAGTATGTTTGGGGTGTTATATTCCGCCGAATCAACCGCTTCCAGAGCGGTTTATGATATACCCTATCAGACTTATCGTGATTTTTCTGAAAATAAAGGACTTTTCAAGCCTGGTGCGATGGATATCCCATTGTATGATAAATCTGGGAAAGTCGTTGCTACGTTAGATAAGGCACCCATGATCGACTTCAGTTCCAATGCAAGAACGGGTTTTGCAACATTGGCCTTTCCACAATATATCGTGAGTGTAAAACATAATACAGGATATAAAAATGTAAGATTTGGTTATGGAGATGACACGAATTATACGTTGGTAAGTCGAAATAACTACCAGGGGGGGTTAGACTTTCATTTGCCTCGGCTGAACAAAATCGTAACTGAGGTTATTCCGCTTGATATAACCAATGCCGGAACTGCAAATGGCACATATCAGAATCAAGAGCGTTTCCCCGTTTTCTACCGTGTCGGTACAGGCACGCAATATGTAATGGATAAAGATGGCAATCCTGTCCGTATTGCCGGTGGGTATGCCTACAAAACGGGAGGAATAGTTAATCCGCCTTTTTCTTCAAACTTACGTTTTACGACCAATATAGATAATTCGCCTCTCACTTCCTGGGGGATGGCAGGTGACAGTGGATCCCCGCTTTTTGCCTGGGATGCACAACAAAACAAATGGGTTGTCTTGGCTGTACTACATGCCGCGGACAGGAAGGTCACCGGGAGAACTAACTGGTATACGATAGTTCCCGTTAGCTACGTTGACAATATCATGAAGCAGGATGCTGATGCCCCGGTCAATTCACAACAAAGTAGAGGCGATATTCACTGGTCATATGATGAAACGACGGGGGTCGGCACATTAACCCAGGGCGCGACCTCCTGGTCAATGCATGGCAATTCTGGCCCAACGTCACCTGCTTCATTAAACAGTGGTAAAGATCTCACCTTCCAGAGTGGTGGTTCTGTGGTGTTAGAAAACACCGTTGATCAGGGAGCGGGAACGCTGACGTTTAATGATGATTATAGTATTAAGCCCCTCGATTCTCAGACCTGGAAAGGCGGCGGGATCATTATTAATGGCGATAGTACCGTTGACTGGCAGGTGAACGGTGTTCAGAGCGATAACCTGCATAAGCTTGGAACCGGAACACTGAAAGTGAACGGTACGGGCCTTAATCCAGGTGGACTGAATGTCGGTGAGGGGACGGTCATCCTGGCGCAACGACCTGACAGCAATGGCAACGTTCAGGCCTTTGAAAATGTCAGCATTGTCAGCGGCAGGCCAACGGTGGTACTGAGTGATGCTAAGCAGGTGAATCCCGACAATGTGAAGTGGGGTTACCGCGGCGGTAAGCTCGATATCAACGGTAACAACCTCACCTTCCATAAGCTCAACGGCGCAGATGAAGGCGCAGTGCTGACTAACAGTGGAGCGCAGGCCTCGGTGAATCTGGATTTTAACAAGGCAGATGCCACGACGGCAGTTGCTAACATCTGGCACGGTCACTTCACAGGCAATATTGATGTTAATAATACCGTTACGCCCGGAACGCAGAACGACTTTGTAATGGATGGCGGAGTGAACACGCAGGGAAGCTTCACCCAAGAAAATGGCCGGTTGTTTATTCAGGGGCATCCAGTTATTCATGCTGTCAGTACTCAGGCCGTGGCAGATAAACTTAAGACGCTTGGCGACAATTCTGTACTGACTCAGCCCGTGTCTTTTACTCAGGATGACTGGGAAACACGACATTTCAGTATGCAGCAGCTTAACCTGAATAATGCAGCGTTCGACCTGGCGAGAAACGCCAGTCTCAGCACGAACATCAATGCGAACCACTCCACCGTGACGTTGGGTAGTGAAGATCTCTACATCGATATTAATGACGGGAATGGTGTACAAACTACGCCCTCACTGGGTCAGTCAAAAGCGACAACTGAGACTGACCAGAGCCGGTTCAACGGGCTGGTAACGTTGAAAAATGGTTCCACGCTTACTATTAATGAACATTTTTCTGGCGGTATAGAGAGCACTGACAGTACGACGACCGTGACCTCTGGCGATGCCACCCTCAATGTGTTCAGTCGTTTCACCCGCTCAGCACTCGCGCTGGCGGATGGCGCGAATCTGACGGCGACATCGGGGCTGATCTCTGACGGAGAAGTGACAGCCGGTTCGGGGTCAACACTTTCAATGTTATCCGGAAAGTACACCGCCGGGCGCTGGAGCTTTATCGGGCAGGGCTCAACGCTGAATGCCGGCGCGGGTAGCGTAATGGCAGGTAATATTCAGGCAAATGATGCTGCTAGTTTGAATTTTGGTGTAACGAATAAAGCCGATCAGAATCTGTTCACAGCTTATAGTGGCAACCTGAGTGCGCCACTGGCACGTGTGATGATGACGAATACCCTCTGGCGGGCAGAGGGTCAGTCTGCTGTGAAATCCCTCGAGCTGAAGGGGTCGCAAGTGAGCTTCAGCAATGCCGGCACCGCCGGTGCGCTGAATGTGGATACTCTGACTGCCAATAACAGCATGTTCATCATCAATACCAACGGTAAAACAGCGGATACGGTAACGGTTAATCAGTCGCTGAATGGGAAAAATAACTCGCTGGTTGTTGTACCGAAGCTTTCTGCTGCCAGCGAAGCAACTTCAACTCTCCCACTGGTCAACGCGCCGAAAGCCACGGAAAGCGATGTGTTTATGTTAAAGCCAATCACACAACGTACGGGTTTCCATACCTATACACCGCAACTGAGTATGGTGGAAACGGAGAACAGCAAGCAATGGCAGTTGGAAGGATTTGACGTTCAGCAGGATAAAGCGGCGCTTCAGGCAGGTAAATCCGTAATGGACGTCGGATATAAAAGCTTCCTGACGGAAATGAACAATCTGAACTACCGTATGGGTGATCTGCGTAATACTCATGGAGATACTGGCACATGGGCGCGCATCTATAGTGGTACGGGGTCCGCAGATGCGGGTTATTCCAACAGCTGGACGCACCTGCAGATAGGGGCTGACAGAAAACAGTCATTTAACGGTGGCTCTCTGTTTACCGGTGTGACAGCAACATTCACTAACAGTAATAGTCATGGCACAGGCTGGTCCGGTCAGACGAAATCAGCCGGTATTGGTCTCTATGCGTCCACAATGTTTGATTCCGGGCTGTATATAGATGTGATCGGTAAGTATGTTCGCCACGACAACCACTACTCGGCAACGGAAGTATCGATGTCGGAGCAGGATTACAGCTCGCACTCCTGGTATCTGGGTACGGAAACGGGCTGGCGCTTCTCGCTTCCGGGAGAGGCATTTATCGAGCCGCAGACGGAACTGGTCTATGGCGCGGTGTCAGGAAACCGTTTTGCCTGGCAGTCTGAAGGTTATGACATCAGTATGCAGCGTAAACAGGAGAACCCATTGATTGGTCGTACTGGCGTTGAAATCGGTAAAACCTTTACAGGTGGAGACTATAAGCTGACTGCGCTAGCGGGCGTTCATTATCAGTATGACCTGTTTAATCCTGAGAAAACGGTCGTTCGTGATCTTGCCGGGGAAACATCTATCAGAAACGGTAAAGATAGCCGTGTAAATTTTAATTTAGGTGTCAATGCTGAAATTAAAGAAAACACCAGGATTAGTCTCAATGTAGAGCGTTCAGCTTTCGGTCATTACGATATTGATAAGGCAATTAATGCCAATGTCCGTTATTCATTCTGATTTTGATTTTTAAGAACATAAAAGTCTGAGCGGATAGTTCAGACTTTTTAATAAATTAATTGTAAGTGAGAATTAAATGTATTTACAACCATTTTGGGTTAACATAATTTTATCGCATAGCGTTATTTTTTAGGATGGTTTTTGACGTTTCTATACATTATAGTCACTTTTAGTTAAGGCGCCTAATATATTTTATGAATAAGGGTTCTTATGCCTGTTGCTTTTTTGTTGGCAAGTAAAAATACATTTTTTAATTATGGGTTGTCATTGCTCTCTGACGATAATTCAGATATTAAATGTTTCGAGTACAGAGATGTTGATTCAGCCAAAGAGATGCGTAATAAATATCGTAAAGTCTACCTGATTTGCGACAGGGATGATTACTTCTCTTATTGCTTTCTTATGGAGAAACACCCAGTCATATGTTTATACCTTGAGCAAATATCCTGGAGGCAGAAGAAACTATGTGTTTTTGAGAGTCGTAGTCCCTCGCCTGTTTCGGTGTTTAACAACTTTACGGAGGATGAGAGGAAAATAGTCTATTTGTATTTTTTTAAGAGGAAGAAAATTAGAGAGATAGCGACGATAACACAGCTCAAAGAGTACAGTATTTATTATAAAATACGTTCGATAAAACTAAAACTGGGTGCGGAGTCCACCAGAAAGCTTCCAGTCTTACTTAAAAATTCTTTTCTTTTGCCAAATGTGTTATTGCTGCATTTACGTATTGTTTTCTTTTTGAAATATTAAAATTGTTAATAATCACGACAAGGCCAGTTTGTAATGCTTTGTATTTTAAAGAGATGTATAGTTAAAAAATGAATAATTAAAATTATAAGATATTTCGATAAATAAAAAATTCCGAGTTTACATGGCTGATAACCCGTGAAATTATATGCATATAAAGCATGGGGTGACTGTATGAATAGTCAAAGTGCTTTAAGTAACCTTACTTTCCCGGTTAAGGAAAGTTATGCGCATAACAATGTGTTAGTGCTGAAGAAAATTCGCTTTTACAACTGTGCTATTATTTATTTGCACGATGCACAACTGCTTGTAAAAACGAAAGATGGGCAATCCTTTAATGTACCCCCTGAATCACTTTGTTATGTCGAAAAAAACACAGTGATTGATGTTGCATTAAAAGTATTAGGCCAAGGTGTACCCTACGAGATCTATCACATTGACAGTGATGTGCTCAGTTGTATCTGTAAGGTGATGGAGCCGCTTTTGTTGGAACCGCAAAATGTCAGCCAGATGCGACGTAAAATATTCACCTGTTCTGTTGATGAAACAGATATTAAAATATTCAAACGATTAATTGGGAGTGACGTTCCTCAACACAGACAAGTTTATAAGATTACTTATCTTCTTTCTAAAATCAGGGACATTGAATCGTTAGTTTATTCTCTGTCGGTATCAACGGATACTACCTTTACTGAGCGATTAAAGACAATCATTGAAGCCGATCTCACAAAATCGTGGAAGCTGGTGGATCTTGCAGGCATTTTGCATATGTCGGCGGTGTCGATTCGTAAGAAGCTTGAGAAAGAGAGTAATAATTTTAATTCGCTGGTGTTGGATATCCGCATGCATCAGGCGGCTAAACTCATCACGACTACCGAAAAGCATATAAACAGTATTGCCAATGAAGTGGGTTATACCAGTACGTCTTATTTTATTCGTAACTTTAAAGAGTTCTTTGGCATTACGCCGAAACAATTTTCTTTGAAAGTCAAAAAACAGTCATGATGAGTTATATAGATAATATATCCTAAATCATGCTTCGATACCTTTAAGGTACTTCGCAGGAAAAAGCCAGGAGACATCCCCTGGCTTTTGGATCAGAACGCAACGTTAACGCCAGCCATCGCAGATGGTTTCGCTGTCGCTTTTACCTTTAAAAGAAAAAGCTATAACGAATTTAAATGGAAACGAAATATTAAAAAACGCTACCACGCTCTTGATGTCGGACTCCCTGAACAGTTCCCGATAATCGGGAAACGCAGGGCGCGTTATCCTGTGGTCACTCTCTGCCATGTATTCGGGGTTCATCGCAGTAGCTACAAATACTGGAAAAAACGTTCTGGAAAACCAGACGGCAGACGGGCTGTATTATGCAGTCAGGTACTTGAGCTACATGGCATCAGCCATGGTTCGGTCGGAGTAAGAATCATCGCCACAATGGCAACCCAGAGAGGCTATCAGATGGGGCGCTGGCTATGAAAGAGTTGGGGCTGGTCAGTTGCCAGTATCCGACTCGCCGGTACAAGCGTGGCGGTCATGAACATGTTGCCGGCAGTTCGCCGTGACAGAGCCAAATCAAGTGTGGTGTGGCGACGTGACGTATATCTGGACAGGTAAACGATGGGGATATCTCGCAGTAATACTTAATCTGTTCGCCAGAAAGCCTTGTGGGATGGGCAATGTCGTTCTCACCGGACAGCAGACTGACTATAAAAACGCTGGAAATGGCCTGGGAAATGCGTGGTGTTCCATGCGACGGAGGCATTGACCATCCAGACACAGACCTGAAAAACTGATTTGGCGATATCAATACCAACAACTCTGATCGTACTCATGTGATTTACTCCCGTAGCAAACGCAGACAGTAAAAGTATGGCACTGACTGCTCCAGGAAAGGGCGTCACATCACTACAATCTGAGGAACTGTTTTTCGGATGTGTCAGGTGCCATTCCGGTATTTGATAGGCTTTATAATAAGGCCCATTTTGTACCACCGGGGAGCGGGGTCGGAGGAAATTTAAAAAGGGTAACTACTTATAAACCAAAACGTGTTGGCTCAAAAAAGAAAACCCCCGCCGTAGCGAGGGTTATAAATTTTGGTGCCCGGACTCGGAATCGAACCAAGGACACGGGGATTTTCAATCCCCTGCTCTACCGACTGAGCTATCCGGGCAACGGGGCGCATTAAACCGTAATCTGCACATCTCGTCAACCTAATTTCAGTAAAAGCGATTCAACTGCTTAAGATTGCGGCAAATTGCTTCTTTTCTGTGTTTTTGTCAGGTCAATGCGCCACCCTGGCGGCAGCGGGCGAAGCGCAGAATATCTTCCGCCAGCCGGTGTGCGGTGTCGACATCCGCCTGGCTACGATTCACCAGCATTCGGCTTAAACAGCCTTCCAGCACCAGTTCCATCTGCTTTGCCACCATCGCCGGATCGTCAACTTCCAGCGTGGTTAATAGTTCGTGGGTGAAATCGTAGGCCGCGCTTTTTTGCTGATCGGCCAGTTGATGAATAGGGTGGCCAGGATCGGGATAAAACGTACAGGCAGCGATAAACAGACAGCCCGGATAGCGGTTGTTTTTAACGCACTCTGATA
This sequence comes from Escherichia sp. MOD1-EC5433, assembly GCF_002966005.1. Lineage (NCBI taxonomy): Bacteria > Pseudomonadati > Pseudomonadota > Gammaproteobacteria > Enterobacterales > Enterobacteriaceae > Escherichia > Escherichia sp. MOD1-EC5433. The sequence continues at coordinate 149,453 of NZ_PTRL01000001.1, forward strand.
ACGCCTGATAACGCGCCAGCAGCTTTTGTTCGGCGGTTTGCGTTTCGTCCAGCATCAACTGACGACGCCAGACATCTATCTGTTGGCTAAGATAGCGCAGCGCGTCGTAGAGGATCGCCTCTTTGTCCGGCCAGAAGCGGCGCAGCTCGTCCAGCGGATAATCCACACGTTCAGCAACCATCTCCAGCGTGGTGTTGGCAATCCCTTGTAATTCTAATAATTTCAGGGCTTCTCCCAGTACATCTTCACGTTGCACGCTATTTTCCTCCGTCTTTCCCACTGCAAGTGTCGTTCACGGTTGGCGATCGCGCAAATGTGCGCTGAAGGTTTCAGCATCCATAAAGCCCGTGACGCGTGCTTGTGGATGCTCCTGGCCTTGTTCGTCAAAAAAGAGAATTGTCGGCAGGCCAAGGACATTTAGATGTTTTAACAGCGCCACATCTTGTGCGTCGTTGGCGGTGACATTGGCCTGAAGTAAGACCGTGTTAGCCAACGCTTTTTGCACCTGTGGGTCGCTAAAGGTGTATTTCTCGAACTCTTTACAGGCAACGCACCAGTCGGCGTAGAGATCTAACATTACCGGTTTGCCTTTGGCTTCAACGAGCGCCTGATTTAACTCATCCACCGTTTTGATTGGTGTAAAGTTGAGATGCGCCTGAGTTTGTGCGGTATGCGTCGCACCAAATGCCCAGTCCTGGAGTGGGCGCACGCTAACCAGCGCCGCTGCCAGCAGGATTATTTGCACTACGCGCATCCAGCCGCGTTTGGCCTGTAAGCTGGTGACAAAGGCCCAGCCAAAGAATGCGACGCCAAGCGCCGACCACAAGCGTAATCCCCATATATCACCAATCACCCGCTCAAGCAGGAAGACCGGCAGCGCGAGGATCACAAAACCAAACGCGGTTTTGACCTGTTCCATCCACGGACCGCTTTTCGGCAGCAGACGGTTGCCAAAGACGGTAATTAACATCAGCGGTAGACCCATGCCCAGCGCATAGAGATAAAGCGTGCCGCCGCCCAGCCACATGTTACCGCTTTGGGCGATATACAGCAGAATTGCGCTAAGTGGCGCGGTGGTGCATGGTGAGCAGATCAAACCGGCAATCGCCCCCATAACAAACACACCGCCGGGCGAGCCGCCCTGTTGGCGATTGCTCATCAGCGTGAGGCGCGTTTGCAGTGAAGAGGGGAGTTGTAGGGTAAATAAGCCAAACATCGACATCGCCAGCAAGGTAAAGACGATGGCGAGGCCAATGAGCACGTAAGGGTGCTGTAGCGCCGCCTGAAACTGTAATCCGGCTGCGGCAACTACCAGACCCAGCGCCGTGTAGGTCAGCGCCATCCCTTGCACATAAATAAAGGTCAGCAACAATGCTCTGGCGGTGGAAAGTCGCTGTTTACCGCCCAGCACGATGCCGGAAATCAGTGGGTACATCGGCAGTACGCAGGGTGTGAAGGCGATGCCGATGCCTATCAACAATGCCCAGAGCGCAGAAAAGGGCAATTGCGCGGCGGACTGCTCTTGCTGCGGAACAGACATCGGCTGTGGCGCTGCGTTGTTGGCAACCACTTCGCTTAACGGTACGGTTTTGGTTTCTGGCGGATAGCAGAAACCAGCGTCAGCGCAGCCCTGGTAAGTGACAGTTAATGTCGCGCCAGCCGTAGCCTGGTTGATGGTCACTGGAAGCGTCAGCCGCTTGCGATAAATCTCGCTTTTGCCGTAAAACTCATCGTCATGCCAGACGCCTGGCGGTAACTGCACGTCGGCAATTTTCGCTTGTTCAGGCGTGATGCGGATCTGTTTACGGTAAAGGTAATAACCGTCTTTGATCTGCCAGGTTAGATTAAGATCATGTTGGTTTTGCTGAAAATCAAAAGCAAAAGCCTGATCCGCTGGGACAAATTGTGAACGTCCTGGCGCGTCGAATAATCCGGCGAAAACGGAAGTGCTGCAAAGTAGCAGGATCAGCGTAAAGATGCGTTGAGCCATGAGAGGTAATCTGTGTCTCCGTGTGTAACAGGTAAAACCAGAAGCTCCGGGGTTTGATATGGATGATGAGACTTCAGGCATTCCAGCAGCGCCTGCTGGTGAGCTTTGTCGGTTTTTAAGATCATCTGTACTTCATATTCCTGTTCCAGCTTACCTTCCCAGTAATAGAGAGAGGTTGCGCCGGGGATCAGGGTTGCGCAGGCCGCCAGTTTTTCTGCCAGCACTTTGGCGGCTAAATCCTGGGCTGTCGCTTCATCCGGCGCAGTACACAGCACCACGACAGACGCGGTATTCGAACTTTTATCATCAAGCATAAACACCTCGCAAGAACAGATGGAACCGCAAGAGAGAGGTCACTATACAACGGACGAGGGAAGGATGTTAGTCGGCGGGAAAGAAAGCGGGGCGTGAACGCCCCGCGATTTGTCATTACAGCATGAAGCTACCCAGCACGAAGCCGAAGCAAACGGCCAGGGCAACACCCAGAGTACCTGGGATGAAGAACGGATGGTTGAAGACGAATTTACCGATACGAGTTGTACCCGTGTCATCCATCTGTACCGCAGCAACCAGCGTCGGGTAGGTTGGCAGAATGAACAGACCAGACACCGCAGCGAAAGAAGCAACAGCGGTCAGCGGAGAAACGTTCAGTGCCAGAGCCATCGGCATCAGTGCTTTTGCGGTTGCAGCCTGAGAGTACAGCAGAGCAGAAGCAAAGAAGAAGATGACAGCCAGCAGCCACGGATGACCCTGAATCACTTCACCAGCGGTATCTTTGATCCAGTCGATGTTGTTGGAAACGAAAGTATCGCCCAGCCATGCAACGCCCAGGATACAAATACAGGCGCTCATACCTGCTTTGAAGGTGCTGGAGTTGAGGATGTTGTCGGTATCAACTTTACAGATAACGGTAGTCAGAGTTGCAACGCTGAGCATGATGATCAGGATTGCGTTGGTGGTGTTCATCAGCGGTTTTTCAACCAGACCCATGCTCGGGCTGTTGATGATTGCATAGATAACCACGCCAACAACGCCCAGCAGGAACAGCCAGACGGAAGTTTTTGCACCGGATTTGATTTCAATCTGCTTTTCACCGCGCAGTTCAACCAGGCCTTCTTCCAGACGCTTACGATAAATCGGATCGTCAGACAGTTTGGAGTTGAACAGCATAGTGACCAGGAAGGACATCACCAGAACCGCCAGCAGGGTGGACGGGATGACCACAGAGAGCAGGTGGAGGTAGCTGATGCCATGACCTTCCATTACGGAAGACATGTAAACCACTGCCGCTGAGATTGGCGATGCGGTGATCGCAATCTGCGCGGAAACCACTGCAGTAGACAGTGGACGGCAAGGTTTAACGCCTTGTTCCTTCGCAACTTCAGCGATCACTGGCAGCGTTGCCAGAGAGATGTTGCCAGTACCCGCAAAGATTGTCAGGAAATAAGTCACGATCGGAGCGAGGATCGTGATGTATTTCGGGTTACGGCGCAGCAGCTTTTCTGTCTGATGAACCAGATAGTCCAGACCGCCAGCAACCTGCATGGCAGAAATAGCGGCGATAACCGCCATGATAATGGAAATGACATCGAACGGGATGTTACCAGGTTTGACGCCGATAGCGGCAAGAACCAGCACCCCCAATCCGCCTGCAAAACCAATACCTATTCCCCCCAGTCTGGCGCCCAAGAAGATCGCCAGCAAAACTATGATGAGTTCTACAACTAGCATATTAGCCTTCCTTGTTTTTTAACAAGTTGATATTAGATTGTTATTTTTAGGTTACTACTCACAAGAAAAAAGGCACGTCGTCTGACGTGCCTTTTTTATTTGTACTACCCTGTACGATTACTGTTCGCTTTCATCAGTATAGCGTTTTGCTTTGTAAGCCGGGTGCATCAGATTCTGTACGGAGAAAATATCGTCAAGTTCCGCTTCAGTCAACAGACCGCGTTCCAGAACGACTTCACGTACACTCTTACCGGTTTCGGCACAGATTTTACCCACGATGTCACCGTTGTGGTGACCGATGAACGGGTTCAGGTAAGTGACGATACCGATAGAGTTGTAAACGTAACCTTCGCACACTTCTTTGTTAGCAGTGATGCCGTTAACGCATTTTTCCAGCAGGTTGTAGCAAGCGTTGGTCAGGATGTGAACGGATTCAAACATGGCCTGGCCAATGACCGGCTCCATAACGTTCAGCTGGAGCTGACCTGCTTCTGCTGCCATGGTAACAGTGATGTCGTTACCGATGACTTTGAAGCATACCTGGTTAACCACTTCCGGAACAACCGGGTTTACTTTAGCTGGCATGATGGAAGAGCCCGCCTGCAGTTCCGGCAGGTTGATCTCGTTCAGGCCGGCACGTGGGCCAGAAGAGAGCAAGCGCAGGTCGTTACAGATTTTGGACATCTTCACAGCCAGACGTTTCAGCGCGCCGTGAACCATAACGTAAGCACCGCAGTCAGAGGTCGCTTCGATCAGGTCTTCAGCCGGAACGCATGGGAAGCCAGTGACTTCAGCCAGTTTTTTCACTGCCAGCGGAGAGTACTCTTTCGGCGTGTTCAGGCCAGTACCGATTGCCGTTGCGCCGAGGTTAACTTCCAGCAGCAGTTCAGCGGTACGTTGGATGTTTTTCACTTCTTCTTTCAGCAGGATGCTGAAAGCGCGGAATTCCTGACCAAGGGTCATTGGTACTGCGTCCTGCAGCTGGGTACGACCCATTTTCAGGATGTCCTGGAATTCGACAGCTTTACGTTCAAAGCCTTCACGCAGTTGGTTAATTGCATCTACCAGTTTAATCAGGGAAGAGTAAACCGCGATACGGAAACCGGTCGGGTAGGCGTCGTTAGTGGACTGACATTTGTTAACATGGTCGTTCGGGTTCAGGTACTGATATTCACCTTTCTGGTGACCCATCAGTTCCAGACCGATATTGGCCAGCACTTCGTTGGTGTTCATGTTTACGGAAGTACCTGCGCCGCCCTGGTAGACGTCTACCGGGAACTGATCCATGCATTTTCCGTTATTCAGGACTTCATCACATGCGGCAATGATTGCATTCGCTACACTTTTAGGAATGGTTTGCAGCTCTTTGTTTGCCATAGCTGCGGCTTTTTTAACCATTACCATACCGCGAACAAATTCAGGAATATCGCTGATTTTGCTGTTGCTGATATAGAAGTTTTCAATCGCTCTCAGAGTGTGAACACCATAGTAGGCATCAGCTGGAACTTCCCTGGTACCCAACAGATCTTCTTCGATACGAATGTTGTTTGACATGTGAACCTTCTTTTTCAAGCTGCCAATGATTTGCTTTAAACACACAGAATATATGTGGTTTCGAATGTTTTTCGACCGACGATTATCCCCTGCATCGGCCGAATACCCGGGATCATATGCTGCTTGAGGATTTCTACCGTAATCTGGATCACTTTAAGTGTCGGTTTTTACCCCTTAATTATTAATTTGTGAAATAGATCACCGCTTTGGGATTACTACCAAAAATAGTTGCGCAAACATCTTGAAATTTTGCTAATGACCACAATATAAGCTGAACGCGATTCGCAACCCATTCAGGTAGCCGGGTTTAACCGGCTGCTATTACAGGAGAAACCTTTGCGCTGGTTACCTTTTATTGCCATTTTCCTTTATGTCTATATTGAGATTTCAATCTTTATTCAGGTTGCCCATGTATTGGGGGTATTGCTGACCCTCGTGCTGGTTATATTCACGTCAGTTATCGGTATGTCACTGGTACGTAACCAGGGCTTTAAGAATTTCGTGCTGATGCAGCAAAAAATGGCGGCGGGTGAAAACCCAGCGGCGGAGATGATTAAAAGTGTTTCGTTGATCATTGCCGGTTTGCTGCTTTTATTGCCGGGCTTTTTCACCGATTTCCTGGGGCTTCTGCTTTTATTACCGCCGGTGCAAAAGCATCTGACAGTGAAGCTGATGCCGCATCTGCGTTTCTCCCGAATGCCGGGCGGCGGTTTTAGCGCCGGGACCGGTGGTGGTAATACTTTTGATGGTGAGTATCAGCGAAAGGATAATGACCACGACTGTCTTGATCATAAAGACGATCGCCAGGATTAATGTCAAAACGCCGGATTATGTGGTTATGCCATTTTCCGGCGTTTTTCGTTTTGGCAAAAACAGCCATAACCCCGCCAGCATGATTAGCGCATAGAGACTTTTCCAGCCGACCATTGCCAGTAACAGAACGCATAACAGCCCGCCAATCACCGCCAGTACGCGATAACGTCCTTGCAATAATTTACAGCCTGCCAACATGCACAACAGGTAAATCATAATAAAGATGCCGTTGGCATAAATAATGAGTGCGTCCAGATTGATCCCTAAAGCATGAATCACCAACGTGCTTACTACGCAACAGCCGAGCACCGTATTGAGGGCATTATTCGGGATATGGCGAGAAGAGAGGCGTGCCAGGTAGTGCTCAGGATTATGTTGCGCCTGTGACCAGACCAGGCGGGCGAAGCTCTGTATATAAATGTTGAGACTGGCAAAGCAGGCCAGATAGCCAATCACGCAGGCAATCCATAACGCCCCTACACCGAATAGCTGCACCACAATTTTGGGAAGCGATGCAGCCGCCGCCATTTTTTCACCATAGGCGTCGAAGTGTAAGACGACTACCGTACAGCCCCAGTAGACTAATCCTGCCAGCAGTAGACCAATCATCAAAGCGCGCGGAAAATCACGCTCTGGATTTTTAAATTCCGAGGCAAGATGGGCAAATGCTTCCAGACCGACAAAGCACCAGAACATCACTGATAACGCAGCAAATAACCCGGTAAGTTCGATATCACCTGGCGCAGGGAAGGGGATGTTCGCAGGTTTGATATCGCCCGCCCACCAGATGGCGACAATCAGCGCGACAATAAGTCCGGCAATAACCGTTTGTAGATTAGCACTGGAACTGGCACCGCGAGTACCGATATACCACACCAGCGCCAGCGTACCGAGTTCTGCCAACAATAGTTGCCAGCTATGCCAGCCAAACATCGCCTGACCGAACCCGGCAGCAATTTGTAGCGCGGCGGGCAAACCCACGGGAATAACCGATAAAAACAGCCAGCCGGTGACTCGCTCAAGTCGCGAGCCGAACGCTATACCGACGAAGTGCGCGACGCCGCCCGCGCTGGGGTAGTGGCGACCCAGAATCGCAAACACAATTGCAATCGGGAACACTAAGATAATCAAAACTGGCCACGCCCACAGGCTATTATTGCCTGCCACCAGAGCAGCTAACGCCGGAACGGCAAACACGCCAGTGCCTAATAATGACGTCGATAGCAGGCCGATACCCTGGGCCAGCCCCAATTCTTGTTTGAGTCCACTCATGGGTTGAAGTCCGATTGCGCCCAAATTTTGGGCAACTGCGTAGATTTTCGATGGTAGCACAATCAGATTCACTTATGACGGCGATGTCGAAATTGCGATGAAACGTGAGGTGAATCAGGGTTTTCACCCGATTTTGTGCTGATCAGAATTTTTTTTCATTTTCCCCCTTGAAGGGGAGATGCCTCATCCCCATTTCTCTGGTCACCAGCCGGGAAACCACGTAAGCTCCGGCGTCACCCATAACAGATACGGACTTTCTCAAAGGAGAGTTATCAATGAATATTCGTCCATTGCATGATCGCGTGATCGTCAAGCGTAAAGAAGTTGAAACTAAATCTGCTGGCGGCATCGTTCTGACCGGCTCTGCAGCGGCTAAATCTACCCGTGGCGAAGTGCTGGCTGTCGGCAATGGCCGTATCCTTGAAAATGGCGAAGTGAAGCCGCTGGACGTGAAAGTTGGCGACATCGTTATTTTCAACGATGGCTACGGTGTGAAATCTGAGAAGATCGACAATGAAGAAGTGTTGATCATGTCCGAAAGCGACATTCTGGCAATTGTTGAAGCGTAATCCGCGCACGACACTGAACATACGAATTTAAGGAATAAAGATAATGGCAGCTAAAGACGTAAAATTCGGTAACGACGCTCGTGTGAAAATGCTGCGCGGCGTAAACGTACTGGCAGATGCAGTGAAAGTTACCCTCGGTCCGAAAGGCCGTAACGTAGTTCTGGATAAATCTTTCGGTGCACCGACCATCACCAAAGATGGTGTTTCCGTTGCTCGTGAAATCGAACTGGAAGACAAGTTCGAAAACATGGGTGCGCAGATGGTGAAAGAAGTTGCCTCTAAAGCGAACGACGCTGCAGGCGACGGTACTACCACTGCAACCGTACTGGCTCAGGCTATCATCACTGAAGGTCTGAAAGCTGTTGCTGCGGGCATGAACCCGATGGATCTGAAACGTGGTATCGACAAAGCCGTTACCGCTGCAGTTGAAGAACTGAAAACGCTGTCCGTACCGTGCTCTGACTCTAAAGCTATTGCTCAGGTTGGTACTATCTCCGCTAACTCCGACGAAACCGTAGGTAAACTGATCGCTGAAGCGATGGACAAAGTCGGTAAAGAAGGCGTTATCACCGTTGAAGACGGTACTGGTCTGCAGGACGAACTGGACGTGGTTGAAGGTATGCAGTTCGACCGTGGCTACCTGTCTCCTTACTTCATCAACAAGCCGGAAACTGGCGCAGTAGAACTGGAAAGCCCGTTCATCCTGCTGGCTGACAAGAAAATCTCCAACATCCGCGAAATGCTGCCAGTTCTGGAAGCTGTTGCAAAAGCAGGCAAACCGCTGCTGATCATCGCTGAAGATGTTGAAGGCGAAGCACTGGCAACTCTGGTTGTTAACACCATGCGCGGCATCGTGAAAGTCGCTGCGGTTAAAGCACCGGGCTTCGGCGATCGTCGTAAAGCAATGCTGCAGGATATCGCAACCCTGACTGGCGGTACTGTAATCTCTGAAGAGATCGGTATGGAGCTGGAAAAAGCGACTCTGGAAGACCTGGGTCAGGCTAAACGTGTTGTGATCAACAAAGATACCACCACCATCATCGATGGCGTGGGTGAAGAAGCTGCAATCCAGGGCCGTGTTGCTCAGATCCGTCAGCAGATTGAAGAAGCAACTTCTGACTACGACCGTGAAAAACTGCAGGAGCGCGTAGCGAAACTGGCAGGCGGCGTTGCAGTTATCAAAGTAGGTGCTGCTACCGAAGTTGAAATGAAAGAGAAAAAAGCACGCGTTGAAGACGCCCTGCACGCGACCCGTGCTGCGGTAGAAGAAGGCGTGGTTGCTGGTGGTGGTGTTGCGCTGATCCGCGTAGCGTCTAAACTGGCTGACCTGCGTGGTCAGAACGAAGACCAGAACGTGGGTATCAAAGTTGCACTGCGTGCAATGGAAGCTCCGCTGCGTCAGATCGTCCTGAACTGCGGTGAAGAACCGTCTGTTGTTGCTAACACCGTTAAAGGCGGCGACGGCAACTACGGTTACAACGCAGCAACCGAAGAATACGGCAACATGATCGACATGGGTATCCTGGATCCAACCAAAGTAACTCGTTCTGCTCTGCAGTACGCAGCTTCTGTGGCTGGTCTGATGATCACCACCGAGTGCATGGTTACCGACCTGCCGAAAAACGATGCAGCTGACTTAGGCGCTGCTGGCGGTATGGGCGGCATGGGTGGCATGGGCGGCATGATGTAATTGCCCTGCACCTCGCAGAAATAAAGAAACCCCCGGGCAGAAATGTCTGGGGGTTTTTCTTTTGGTCATCTTTCTAGTATAAGATTCAGACACGGACGACGCGAGTTGCGTCCAGCTCATTGATTATGGGGAATAACATGCACGTAAAATACTTAGCAGGGATTGTCGGTGCCGCGCTACTGATGGCGGGTTGTAGCTCCAGCAACGAATTGAGTGCTGCCGGTCAGAGTGTACGCATTGTTGACGAGCAGCCAGGTGCCGAGTGCCAACTGATTGGTACTGCGACAGGTAAGCAAAGTAACTGGCTTTCCGGGCAACACGGTGAAGAAGGCGGTTCTATGCGCGGTGCAGCAAACGATCTGCGCAACCAGGCGGCAGCAATGGGCGGTAATGTGATTTATGGTATCAGCAGCCCGTCGCAGGGGATGTTGTCCAGTTTTGTTCCGACTGATAGCCAGATTATCGGCCAGGTTTATAAGTGCCCGAACTGATGTGATTCAGAGGCTGGCTGACAAACGTGTAATTGCCTGATGCGCTTCGCTTATCAGGCCTACATCGAGCATTGCAACTGATTGAATATTCGAGAATTTGTAGGCCGGATAAGGCGTTTTCGCCGCATCCGGCATGATCAACGATCACGTTATCAGTAATTCCAGGCTGGATGGCTCCAGCCTCGCATTCAAAAAGATGAGATTATTTCGCCTGTGGCGCGGCCTTGCTGATGGACTGAACTCGTAAGTGATGTATTGCGCGTAAGCATTGATCCTGAGTCAGCGGTTGGGCGTTATTTGCTGCTACTGTACGAACGTAAACCTGAGATGGCACACCCGCGAGTTTTTTCAGCCGTGGACTGAAATCAAGCATCCGGCGTGTGATAGCCTCAATTTCTTTACCCGCTTTCGCTTCACGCGTTTTCACCACCGCGCCGCTAAATTGTTCTTTGCCACTTTCATCTTTAAAGCGATAAAGCACCGCCAGATAATGGCTAAACAGATTATGTTTCCATTCCGGCTGAGAATAGGTGTCATATTCCAGATTGCCATTGTCCTGGCAGTCGACGTCATATAACGGCAGGAAATCTAATAGCGATGTAATACGCAATGCCAGTTCACGCATTTCAGCATTATTAATTGCATGAATGATTGCTCGCGCCAGCATTTCAATCTGCAACTCATTAACGACTAACTCACATTTGCTACCGTCATGTAGCGTTAATACGAAGGTAAGATTTTCGCCCTGATTTTCGGTAAGTTCCAGCGTGTTAACCCGGCGATTAATATCGGCATTTTTAAGCTCATCAACCAGAATTTCTGGGATATTCTCTGCCATTTTCTTCATAACTTTATCGCGAGCCTGCTCATACTGAATACGTGTATCAGCATCCAGTTTATGCTTTTGATGCAGACGACTTTCTAGCGCAATCAGTAGGTCGCGTAGTTCCATAACAGACATAAAGAATAACGATTCTTTATTGCGAGGCTCTTTAATTTTCAGCGCCAGTGCAATGAAATTATTACTCTTGCGAATAACACCGGTATTAACACCCTTGATGCTTATGGCCATGTAGGTTCTCCCTAACCATTTTTCAATCAAATAATTAATTTTAATTAATAAGCCAGGTAAATGGGCTTGCTAGTAATAGTTGTTAAAATAACATAAATAGCAGTGCTCACTCTATATATAAACAGAAAAGAAAACTTAATTATTGGTGTTGGCTATATAAAGAGTAAAAATAGCAACGTAAATGAATAATTAAAGGTTATGCAACGGGCAAAGATTAAACTTCCCTGTTTAATAACCTGTCTCTGTTCTCGTATTCGTTGCTCTTGGCGGATGCGGCGTAAATGCCTTATCCCGCCTACAGCTCATTGAGTTTCAATGCGCGATGTAGGCCTGATAAGCGAAGCGCATCAGGCAATTTTCTGTTTAACTTCCCTGTTAATCAGTTACTGCTGGCGTAGCTGGAGATCCAGAGGCGTTTTGCTGGGTTCACCGCCAATCTCGCGCGCCAGTTTCGGCACCAGATATCCCGACACCAGTGTCAGCAACTCACGCATAATCTGCCGTGCTTCATCATCACTCACCATAAAATGCGCTGCGCCCTGCACTTTATCGAGCACATGCAGGTAATAGGGCATCACGCCCGCATCGAACAACGCATTACTCAGGTTTGCCAGCGTTTGCGCGTTGTCATTCACGCCACGTAACAGAACGCTCTGGTTCAGCAAAGTAACGCCCACGCGGCGCAACTTAGCCATTGCCTGACGGAATGTTTCATTTACCTCATTGGCATGGTTGATGTGATTCACCAGCAAGATTTGCAACGTAGAACGGGCAAAGCGTTCAACCAGCGCCTCTGTGATGCGCGCGGGGATCACAATCGGCAGACGGCTGTGGATGCGCAGACGTTTGATATGCGGGATTGCTTCCAGTTGCGTCAGCAGCCAGTCCAGCTCGTGATCTTTCGCCATCAACGGATCGCCGCCGGAGAAAATAATCTCGTCCAGTTCCGGATGCGCCGCAACATACTCAAGCGCCGCCTGCCAGTTACGCTTGTTGCCCTGATTTTCGGCATACGGGAAGTGGCGACGGAAACAGTAGCGACAATTTACCGCGCAGCCGCCTTTAACCAACAGTAGCGCCCGGTTGTGGTATTTATGCAACAAACCAGGCACTACGCTGTGCTGTTCTTCCAGCGGGTCGGTGGAGAATCCGGGCGCGACGACAAACTCATCTTGCGAGGTAAGTACCTGACGCAAAAGCGGATCGTCAGGATTGCCTTTCTCCATGCGATCGATAAATGAGCGGGGCACGCGCAGGGCAAACAGCTTTTTGGCGCTGCGTCCGGCCAACAGTTTTTCGTCTGCGTCTATATTCAAAAGACGCAGAAGTTCATCAGGATCGGTCACAACATCGGCAAGTTGCGTTAACCAATCTTCTCTGGATGGGGTATTTAGGGTTACAATATGCGCCATTTTGTGGCTTAGCTACCAATTAACAAATTTCAGAGGGCCTTATGGCAACGTACTATAGCAACGATTTTCGTGCTGGTCTTAAAATCATGTTAGACGGCGAACCTTACGCGGTTGAAGCGAGTGAATTCGTAAAACCGGGTAAAGGCCAGGCATTTGCTCGCGTTAAACTGCGTCGTCTGCTGACTGGTACTCGCGTAGAAAAAACTTTCAAATCTACTGATTCCGCTGAAGGCGCTGATGTTGTCGATATGAACCTGACTTACCTGTACAACGACGGTGAGTTCTGGCACTTCATGAACAACGAAACCTTCGAGCAGCTGTCTGCTGATGCGAAAGCAATTGGCGACAACGCTAAATGGCTGCTGGATCAGGCAGAGTGTATTGTAACTCTGTGGAATGGTCAGCCGATCTCCGTTACTCCGCCGAACTTCGTTGAACTGGAAATCGTTGATACCGATCCGGGTCTGAAAGGCGATACCGCAGGTACTGGCGGCAAACCGGCTACCCTGTCTACTGGTGCTGTGGTTAAAGTTCCGCTGTTCGTACAGATCGGCGAAGTCATCAAAGTGGATACCCGCTCTGGTGAATACGTCTCTCGCGTGAAGTAATGCGGTTGTGGTGCGGCCTGCTGGCTGCACCATCACTTATTCAGGTCAGAGATGATGAAACGCCTTATCGTTCTTGTTTTGCTTGCCAGCACGCTGCTTACGGGCTGTAACACCGCTCGGGGTTTCGGCGAAGACATCAAACATCTTGGTAATTCCATCTCCCGCGCTGCCAGCTAATTTATTCTTCACTTCCTAAAAATCATCAGATTTCCGTCATTTTTGGTGATGTTGTCTATTATTAATTTGCTATAGGCAAACACAAATAACATTACCTAAAAGGAAGACATTATGGTTAAGAAGACAATTGCAGCGATCTTTTCTGTTCTGGTGCTTTCAACAGTATTAACCGCCTGCAACACCACGCGTGGCGTTGGTGAAGACATCTCTGATGGCGGTAACGCGATTTCAGGCGCAGCGACGAAAGCGCAGCAATAAGCAATAACGGTACGGCAGATTTGTCGTGCCGTTTGTTTTTCTCGGCGGTAATCACTGCCGTAACCGTTGAAATTTCCTCTTAAATCGGCAAAATACCTCCTTCACCATCAGCTTTGCAGGACGACCTGCAAACGCGTCTTTTCACCGGGGACGGCCCCAATTCTCCGGAGTCTGATATGTCCTGGATTATCTTAGTTATTGCTGGTCTGCTGGAAGTGGTATGGGCCGTTGGCCTGAAATATACCCACGGTTTTAGTCGCCTGACGCCAAGTGTTATTACCGTGACGGCGATGATCATCAGTATGGCGCTACTTGCCTGGGCGATGAAATCGTTACCTGTAGGGACGGCTTATGCGGTCTGGACGGGAATTGGCGCAGTCGGTGCGGCGATTACCGGCATTGTACTGCTCGGTGAGTCCGCTAACCCGATGCGCCTGGCAAGTCTGGCATTAATCGTACTGGGGATTATTGGTCTGAAACTTAGCACCCATTAACTGCCGGGCTGCTGTACCCAAATAAACTTACTGACATCAAACCCTTCCCGGGTCGCGACTGCCAGCATCTCCTGTTTAACTTCGTCAGAAATGGTTGGGGTGCGGGAGAGTATCCACAGGTAATCGCGATCCGGGCCGCAAACCAGCGCATGGCGGTACTCCCGATCTAGCGCAATGACGTTATAGCCGCCATAGAAAGGGCCAAAGAACGACACTTTCAGCGCGGCGCGAGTTGGTGCGCCGGTAAAGTACGCTTTCCCTTCACTCTGCTGCCACATTTCTCTGTCAGGGTTATAGCCTTTATTAATGACATTCAGGCCGCCATCATCCCGTAGGCTGTATGTTGCGGTGACTTTTTCCAGTCCACGTTCAAAGCGGTGATCAAAACGGGCAATCTCATACCACGTACCCAGATAGCGTTTGGTATCAAAATTATTTACCACAGTAACGCCACGCGGCGGTGTAGGTGAACTACAGGCAACGACCAGAAATGCCGCTGTCGCTGCGGCAACGAGAGGGAGCAGGCGCATAGATGTTTCCTTACTGGTTTTTTTCTAAGTGTAGATGACAGCAAGGAAAAGCGGATAAAAGGTCCGAAAATTCGGACCATCTGCGTTGTTATTGCAAAGCGTTGAGAATCTGCCAGGCGGCGGCGACTCTCGCTGGATTGGGATAGTTTTTGTTAGCCAACATCACAATCCCCAATTCTTTCTCTGGAATAAATGCTATATAGCTACCAAATCCGCCGGTCGCGCCTGTTTTATGTACCCATGATGCACGTACCGCAGGGGCAGGGGGCGTAATCGCTTTTACTGGTCGTGCTGCCAGCGCAATTTTACTGTCGCTGCCATTAATGATGCTGTCTGGATCTACCGGCCAGTCCAGCATTTCCCAGCCCAGACCTTGATACATGTCGCCAGTTTGCCAGTAGCGCGACTGCGCCAGCTGGATACCTTGCTGAAGTGTTTTGTCGTTGATATCACGGGGATTCATATTGCTCTGCGCCCAGCGAGCCATATCTTCAATGGTTGATTTCACACCATACGCTTCAGCATCTAACGCCCCTGGCGAAACATGCACTGCCTTACCTTCACGATATCCCCAGGCGTAATTCTTTTCTTCTGCGGGCGGCACATTAATCCACGTATGGGTGAGTTTGAGTGGCTGGAAGACACGAGCTTGCATCGCCTGTTCAAAGCTCAAACCAGATGGCTTCACAGCCAGCGCGCCGAACAAACCGACACTGGAGTTGGCATACAGACGCTGTGTTCCTGGTGCCCAGGTGGGCAGCCAGTTTTGATAGAAACGTAGCAAGTCGCCTGAGGACTTCACTTCATCGGGCACCTGTAACGGCAGGCCGCCAGCGGTGTAGGTTGCAAGATGTAATAGCGTGATCCCGTTCCACTGTTTAGCAGTAAGTTCAGGCCAGTATTTTGTCGCGGGATCGCTTAGGTTGATTTCCCCTCGTGCAATAGCGTCGCCACCGAGCACACCCGTAAATGTTTTGCTGACCGAACCTAACTCAAACAACGTTTGCTGTGTGACGGGCTGCTTTTTTGCTACGTCCGCATAGCCCCAGGTAAAGTAATAGGGCTTGCCCTGATAAATCACCGCAACCGCCATACCAGGGATTTTTTGTTGCTCTATAAGCGGATTAATTGCGCGATGCACAATATCGTTGATTTGTTGAGGGGCAGCAAATGTGGAGCAAGAGGCGGTAATTAATAAGGCGCAGAGCGTCGTTTTGAACATAGGTCTGGTTTCCATACAAAACGGCCCGCCATAGGCGGGCCGGATTTACATTGGCGATACGTTAGATTGTAACGATACCAATCAGCGTGACAACTGTCAGGATAGCAGCCAGGCCGTAGAAAACCCATTTGCCCGCAGGCACGTGGATTTTCAGATCGTGCATCGCGTGGTGCATACGGTGTAAACCACACCACAGCGGCAGGACGATCATCAGGAACAGGAATACGCGACCAATGAAGCTCTGTGCGAACGCCAGAACGCGCTCATAGCTCAGTGCATCACCCGGAAACAGCCCCAGTGGTAGCAGAATGCCAACCAGCAGGATCATCACCGGCGCAATGATTGCGCTCCACATACCACCGGCCCCGAAGAGGCCCCAGAATACCGGTTCGTCAGAACGCTTTGGATTTGGATTAATCATCTCAGGCTCCTTACCAGTACAGGGCAACAAACAGGATTACGATGGTGGCAACCACAGTTACCGCCCAGAGACTTTTGATAATTGGCTCTGGTCCCATTTTTTCGTCTTTTACAATGATATTGGCCGCTTTCGGTGCCAGCTCAAACCAGGTTTTGGTGTGCAGCAGGGCTGCCGCCAGAGTAATCAGGTTAATGATCACGATAACCGGGTTTTGTAAAAAGTCGACGAATCCCGCCCAGGATTCCGGGCCATTTTTCAGGGCAAACAGCCCGAAAATCAGTTCAATGCTGAACCACACAGCCGGAACCGCCGTGCCTTCGCGCAGCATGTAAAAGCGATAAAACGGCAATTTTTTCCACCAGGTGGACGTCATTGGCCGTACATACGGTTTACGTTTAGTCGTCATGTTGCACTCCTTAGCGTGGTTTCAGGGTCGCGATAAGAAAGTCTTTCGAACTTTCTACTTTGCCCTGCTGAATGGCCGCAGCCGGATCGACGTGTTTCGGGCAGACTTCGGAGCAGTAGCCCACGAAAGTACAGCTCCATACGCCGTTCTGACTGTTTAACTGCGCCATACGCTCCTTCTTACCGTGGTCGCGGCTATCTTCGTTATAACGATGCGCCAGCGTAATGGCAGCCGGACCGATGAACTCTGGGTTCAGGCCAAACTGCGGGCACGCGGCGTAGCACAGACCACAGTTGATGCAACCGGAGAACTGGTGATACTTCGCCATCTGCGCCGGGGTCTGAATGTTAGTACCCTGATCCGCAGTGCGGGAGTTGCCGATGATGTACGGTTTGATCGCTTCCAGACTTTCGATGAAGTGGGTCATATCGACGACCAGATCGCGTTCGATCGGGAAGTTAGCTAACGCTTCAACCTTCATACCGTCGGTGTAGTCGCGCAGGAAGGTTTTACATGCCAGTTTCGGTACGTTGTTAACCATCATGCCGCAGGAACCACAAATCGCCATACGGCAGGACCAGCGGTAGCTCAGGTCTGGTGCCAGGTTGTCTTTGATATAGCCCAGCGCATCCAGTAATGAGGTGGTTGCGTCATAAGGCACTTCATAGAATGCGCTATGCGGTGCGGTATCGACTTCCGGGTTATAGCGCACCACCTCGATTTTCAGGTTCTTCATCTCAGCCATTCGCCTTCTCCTTCTTATTGGCTGCTTCCGCCTTATCGGCTGCATCCGCTTCGCCACCGTAAACGCGTTTAGCTGGCGGCAGCGTAGTAATCTTCACGTCGCTGTACTCCAGGCGAGTAGTGCCATCAGCATCGCGGAAGGCGAGGGTGTGTTTGAGGAAGTTGACGTCGTCACGCTCGGTGCAACCTTCGTCCAGACGCTGGTGCGCGCCGCGAGATTCTTTACGTGCCATCGCGGAGTGTGCCATACATTCAGCAACGTTCAGCCCATGACCCAGCTCAATGGTGTAGAGCAGGTCGGTGTTGAACACGCTGGAAGTGTCGGTGATACGCACGCGCTTGAAGCGTTCTTGCAGTTCCGCCAGTTTGTCGATGGTTTTCTGCATCAGTTCCGGTGTACGGTAGATACCGCAACCTTCTTCCATGGACTGGCCCATTTCGTCGCGGATCTTCGCCCAGTTTTCGCCGCCATCCTGGTTAACCAGATCTTTCAGGCGCTGCTCAACGCCAGCAACCTGGGCATTGATTGCCGCATCGTTGCCATTACCAGCAGTAGATGCGCGTTCCATTGCTTGCTCACCCGCCAGACGACCGAAGACCACCAGTTCCGCCAGCGAGTTGGAACCCAGACGGTTTGCACCGTGCAGACCAACAGAGGAACATTCACCCACGGCGAACAGACCTTTAATGCGGGTTTCACAGTTCTGATCGGTTTCGATACCGCCCATGGTGTAGTGTGCGGTCGGACGTACCGGAATCGGTTCTTTAACCGGATCGACGCCAACGTACGCTTTCGCCAGTTCGCAGATGAACGGCAGACGTTCATGCAGTTTTTTCTCGCCGAGGTGACGCAGGTCGAGATAAACCACATCACCACGCGGTGTGGAGATGGTGTTGCCTTTACGCCATTCGTGCCAGAAGGCCTGAGAAACTTTGTCGCGTGGACCCAGTTCCATATACTTGTTTTTCGGCTCGCCCAGCGGAGTTTCCGGGCCCATGCCGTAATCTTGCAGATAACGGTAGCCATTTTTGTTGACCAGAATACCGCCTTCACCACGGCAGCCTTCGGTCATCAGGATACCGGAACCCGGCAGGCCGGTCGGGTGATACTGAACAAATTCCATATCACGCAGCGGAACGCCATGGCTCAGTGCCATACCCATACCGTCGCCAGTTACGATGCCGCCATTGGTGTTGTAGCGATATACGCGACCCGCACCGCCGGTTGCCATAACTACTGCATTAGCGCGGATCTGCACCAACGTACCTTCCATCATGTTCATGGCTACCAGGCCGCGAACATGACCATCATCGACCAGAATATCCAGCACGAAGTGTTCGTCAAAACGCTGGATCTGCGGGAATTGCAGAGAGGTCTGGAACAGCGTGTGCAGCATATGGAAGCCGGTCTTATCGGCGGCGAACCAGGTACGCTCGATTTTCATGCCGCCGAAGCGACGGACGTTGACGCTACCATCCGGGCGACGGCTCCATGGGCATCCCCACAGTTCCAGTTGGGTCATTTCGGTTGGGCAGTGGTGGACGAAATAATCCACAACATCCTGCTCACATAACCAGTCGCCACCCGCTACTGTATCGTGAAAGTGATATTCGAAGCTGTCATGATCCTGCGCGACAGCGGCTGAGCCCCCTTCAGCGGCAACGGTATGGCTGCGCATCGGGTATACTTTTGAGATTAGTGCGATTTTTGCATTTGGATTTGCCTGCGCGGCAGCAATTGCAGCACGTAATCCCGCGCCACCGGCACCTACAATGGCAAGATCGGCTTGAAAGGTTTGCACGACATTCCTCCAGATTGTTTTTATCCCGCAGCACCGTACTTCAGGGTAAGTATCTGAAAGTTACGGTCTGCGAACGCTATTCCACTGCTCCTTTATAGGTACAACAGTATAGTCTGATGGATAAGTCTGAAATTTGACGAGATCGATTTTTTTAGCGTGCCAGGGGGCTAAATTATCACTGAAGATGATTAATTTAATTACTAAAGCATCATGTTGTGGTTTTTTTAGTCACTGCCCACCGTTGATTGATTCCTGCGTAAAATTTGTCTCGCCGTCGCGTTGCGAGTAGACTTCGTGCCCTTGTTAAAAACTGGAGATTTTACTATGAGCGAAACGGCATCCTGGCAGCCGAGCGCATCCATTCCTAACTTATTAAAGCGCGCGGCGATTATGGCGGAGATCCGTCGTTTCTTTGCCGATCGTGGAGTGCTGGAGGTGGAGACGCCTTGTATGAGCCAGGCGACGGTAACCGATATTCATCTGGTCCCGTTTGAGACACGTTTCGTTGGCCCCGGGCATTCACAGGGGATGAATCTCTGGTTAATGACCAGCCCGGAATACCACATGAAACGCCTGTTGGTTGCCGGTTGTGGTCCGGTATTCCAGCTGTGCCGCAGCTTCCGTAATGAAGAGATGGGGCGTTATCACAACCCTGAGTTCACGATGCTGGAGTGGTATCGACCGCACTATGATATGTACCGGTTGATGAACGAGGTGGACGATCTCCTGCAACAGGTGCTGGACTGCCCGGCAGCAGAAAGCCTTTCTTATCAGCAAGCCTTCTTGCGTTATCTGGAAATTGATCCGCTCTCTGCTGATAAAACGCAGTTGCGGGAAGTGGCGGCAAAGCTGGATCTCAGCAACGTTGCAGATACCGAAGAAGACCGCGACACGCTGCTGCAACTGTTGTTTACCTTTGGTGTGGAACCGAACATTGGTAAAGAGAAACCAACTTTTGTGTACCATTTTCCAGCCACTCAGGCATCACTGGCACAAATCAGTACCGAGGATCATCGGGTCGCAGAACGCTTCGAGGTCTACTACAAAGGTATTGAGCTGGCGAATGGTTTCCATGAATTGACGGATGCCCGTGAACAGCAACAACGCTTTGAACAGGATAACCGTAAACGTGCGGCACGTGGTTTACCGCAGCATCCTATCGACCATAACCTGATCGAAGCTCTTGAAGTTGGTATGCCCGACTGTTCCGGCGTGGCGTTAGGTGTTGACCGCCTGGTGATGTTAGCACTGGGCGCGGAGACACTGGCAGAAGTGATCGCCTTTAGTGTCGATCGGGCATAATTCTGAAAAATTAGCCATAAATCAACATAGAATGGCGTAGTCAGCGCCATTCTGTAGCATATGTTTTCATTTTTCCGCTAAAGCGCACAATTTAAGACTGGATGTTTGCTATCATCCGGGTATCAATTCTGTTTTAGTTTTATTGTTGCCCACCAATCGGTGGGTAGTGCAGTTAGTTGGCGCGTTTAATATGCGCGCTGAAATGAAGGATGATTTCATGCCTCACACGATAAAAAAGATGAGTCTAATTGGACTCATACTGATGATCTTTACTTCAGTATTCGGTTTTGCGAATAGCCCTTCGGCTTATTATTTAATGGGATATAGTGCGATTCCGTGGTATATATTTTCTGCATTATTATTCTTTATTCCATTCGCCTTAATGATGGCTGAAATGGGGGCTGCCTATCGCAAAGAAGAAGGCGGTATCTATTCCTGGATGAATAATAGCGTTGGACCACGTTTTGCTTTCATCGGCACATTTATGTGGTTTTCCTCTTATATCATTTGGATGGTGAGTACCTCCGCTAAAGTCTGGGTGCCGTTTTCTACTTTCCTCTATGGTAGCGATATGACCCAGCACTGGCGCATTGCTGGGCTTGAGCCTACGCAGGTGGTTGGGCTGCTGGCTGTAGCATGGATGATTCTGGTTACCGTCGTTGCCTCGAAAGGGATTAATAAAATTGCCCGTATTACTGCGGTGGGCGGTATTGCAGTAATGTGTCTTAATTTAGTATTGCTGTTAGTAAGCATTACTATTTTGTTATTAAATGGTGGGCATTTCGCGCAAGATATTAATTTCTTGGCATCACCAAATCCGGGATATCAGTCCGGACTGGCGATGTTATCTTTTGTCGTATTTGCCATTTTTGCTTATGGCGGAATTGAGGCTGTAGGTGGACTGGTAGATAAAACGGAAAACCCAGAAAAGAACTTTGCTAAAGGTATTGTTTTTGCCGCTATTGTTATTTCAATCGGTTATTCGTTGGCAATATTCTTATGGGGCGTCAGCACTAACTGGCAGCAGGTATTAAGTAATGGTTCTGTTAACCTCGGCAATATTACCTATGTGCTGATGAAGAGCCTGGGGATGTCGCTGGGTAACGTGCTGCATTTATCACCTGAAGCGTCATTGTCGCTGGGCGTATGGTTTGCGCGTATTACCGGACTTTCCATGTTCCTCGCTTACACCGGTGCGTTCTTTACGCTCTGCTATTCACCACTGAAAGCAATCATCCAGGGAACGCCGAAAGCCTTGTGGCCGGAGCCGATGACGCGCCTGAACGCCATGGGGATGCCGTCCATTGCCATGTGGATGCAGTGTGGGTTGGTTACTGTCTTCATCCTGCTGGTTTCCTTTGGCGGCGGCACCGCATCGGCATTCTTTAACAAGCTGACGCTGATGGCGAACGTTTCCATGACCATTCCGTATCTGTTCCTCGCGCTGGCTTTCCCGTTCTTTAAAGCGCGTCAGGATCTCGACAGACCGTTTGTGATTTTCAAAACGCATATGTCGGCAATGATCGCGACTGTGGTTGTTGTACTGGTGGTGACTTTTGCGAACGTCTTCACCATCATCCAGCCAGTGGTTGAGGCCGGAGACTGGGACAGCACATTGTGGATGATTGGCGGCCCTGTCTTCTTCTCTCTGTTAGCGATGGCGATTTACCAGAACTATTGCAGCCGCATGGCGAGTCAGCCTGAGTTAACTTTAGATTGATTGTCTGCAATAACAACTCATCGCCAGTCCGGCGATGAGTTGTCAGGAAGAAATGCGTTATGGATGATACTCTCCGGAGCCGGAGATAACTGTAGATGATGCTAAGCAGCTAAATTAGCCACGTTGGCGTCATTTGGCAGCTTCACACATTACAAACTTCCCGCCTGGCGACGTCTACCCGCAGAAGTTAATGTTCTTCCCGTTTGTTTACCGTTCAGGCTTTCCAGACGCATCTGGAAGGGCGGGAATGGCATATCAATACCGTGGGCGTGGAAGCCTGCCAGAATCAGCTGGTGGATCTCATGGCGCAGTGGCATCCGGTGTCCCATTTCAGCGGCGTAAATACGCAATTCGAAAATCTGAACCCCCTGTTGCAGATCCACCAGGAAGGCTTCCGGCGCCGGATTGTCGATTACCAGCGAACAGCGGCGTGCTGCGGTTAGCAGGATCTCCGTCACTTCTTCACTGTTGGCATCGGCAGGAGCCGGAATCGTCAACACCACGCGTGTGACTGAGTCAGAGAGCGACCAGTTGATAAACTGCTCAGTAATAAACGCCTTGTTTGGCACAATAATCTCTTTACGGTCCCAGTCGCTGATGGTGGTTGCACGGGTGTTAATTTTCGTCACGCTACCGGTGAGATCGCGAATTGTCACCGTATCGCCAATGCGAATCGGTTTTTCGAACAGGATAATCAGGCCAGAGATAAAGTTGGCGAAAATCTCCTGCAAACCAAAGCCGAGACCAACACCGAGCGCAGCGACCAGCCACTGCAATTTCGACCACTCAATACCAATCATCGAGAAGCCGACCAGCCCGCCAATCAGCATCAGCAGATATTTGGTGATGGTGGTGATGGCGTAGCCCGTACCCGGCGTTAAATCGAGGTGCTGCAAAATCGCCAGCTCCAGCAGCGCGGGCAGGTTGCGCACCAGCTGCGTGGTGATAATAAACACCAGAATGGCAATCAGTACCGCACCGAGGGTAATCGGTTCCAGACTTTCCACGCCCTGCACTGTGGATGTGACATCCCATAGCGAAATATTTTCGAGGAAGCCAAAAGCGGAATGGATTTCCGACCACAGCACAATGACCGAAAGCAGGGCGATCAGCATCAGGATTGAACGCACCAGCCGTAAGGATTGTGCGCTGATAGCATCGAGATCGACTTCGCTTTCATCGACTTCAATTGCCCCTTCCGGGCTACTGTGATGATGCGCTTCTTCTTCGCCACGCGCACGTTGCGCTAACATCTCTGCCCGGCGATGCTTCGCCCGGTCAAACGCCAGCCTGCGTCGCTGGATCAGCATCCAGCGGCGGATAACATGATAAACCACCAGCAACAGGAACCAGATGGCGACCGATGTTTCCAGCCTTGCCAGCAGAGCTTGCGCCGTTGCCAGATAACCCACCGCTGCGGCGAGAATAGCGACCAGCGGTGCGCCAATCATCATGTTCCACAACATATGGTTAGCAATGTTGTCACCGCTACCTTCTTTGTTGAGATACAGCGGGATACCGGCTTTTTTCAGGCTGAGTGTGACTACCGCCAGTGCACCGCAAATGAGGATAAAGCAAAGACGTCCCAGCGAACCGGAAAACTCGCGGTCGTCGAGATTATCGAACATCATCAGCGCCATAATCAGCGGCACAATAAGCCCGATGCTCATCAGATAGTAGCGCATCCCACGGGAAACCCGTTCGCGCGGCCAGCCAAAATGAGCGATAAACAAGCCGTTCGGGCGGGCAAAGGTGGCACAAATCATCACTACCCACAGCAGCGGCACGGTGGCCGTTACGCCATCGCCAATCGCTACCGCCAGCGGATAAGGCCACGCCTCGCGCAAGCCGTAACCCAGCGTCATCCACAGCACTGGCAGCGGTGATGCGACGAGAATCGACCAGAAAAGGGTGCGCAACGTCAGCCAGAAGTGATCCTGGGTGACTTTGCCGACTTTCGCTGCCGAACGTTCAAGAAAACGGGTGAAATAGCGGCGCGAGTAAATACTGCAACCGACCAGAATCAACGCGCCAAACAGCGGCAAAATCGTCTCTTTGCTGGTCAGCATCATCATGGTGGCTTTACCTAACTGGCTGAAGGTGTCCAGCGAGATCAGACGGCGCAGATCCTGAGCGATCTCCAGCGGCCAGGCGATGGTCATCGGGCGCACGTCAGAGGTCCAGAACAGATAGCGGTGCGTCGCTTCATTGACCTCTTTCAGCGCATCTTCCAGTTGTCCGTTGGAGACTTTCAGCTTGGTCAGTTCAAGCAGTAGCGTGTCGCCACCCTGGAGTAAGGAGTTCAGTAACTCACGCTGAGTACGCAATTGTGCTTCAAGAATACGGTTTTGTTCGGCGGTAAGTGGTTGACCGTCGGCCTGATGGATTTGCCGTAGCAGCGGCTGTTTATTGAGGAGATCCTCATAACGTAACCGTTGCACGCGCAACTGCGCCATTTCAGTATCCAGTTGCTGCGGTTTGGGCATTTCTGGCAGCCGTGCCACCTGCGCCCGCAGTGCTTCGCCGAGCAGGTTTGACGAACCCAGCCATTGTGATTGTTCACGTAGCGTATTCAACGCCTGCCGAACCTGTAACGTCTGGCTGGTAGCCTGACGTTGCTGTGAAGCGACGAGATCCATCCGCTGCGCCTGCTGATTCAACGCCGCCGACAGTTCGCGGTTAATTTTGAATTGAGCGACGATATCTTTCGGCAAATCGGCACTGCTTTCTGCCAGTAATTCAGTGCTTTCGAGTGCCCGTTCAGCCTCAAGCTGGCGTTGGCTATTCAACTGGTTACGCAATGCCTGCAAATACGCATCCAGTTGTTGACTCTCTTTTTCTGCCAGTGCCGAACGCAGACGCGCCAGTTCCTGACGGTTATTGGCAGAAAGTTGTGCCAGTTCGAGCTCATCGACCAATGACTTCAAACGTGCGGAGTCGGCCTGCAACGCGAAATTTTGCGCCTGATTAAGTGGACTATTTCCCGTAAGTGTCCCGAGACGACGCTCGATTTCATTCAACTGACGGCGTGCGTCGGTTTGCTGTTGCGGCAGTTGATTCAGCGAATCCGCAATCTCGCGGGCGCGCTCCTGTTCTTGCTGAGCCTGACGGCTTTTATCCAGCAACTGGCTGCTGACCTGGAGAATTTCCTGATTCAGCGCGTCGGTAGACATTCCCGGTGACACGCTGCGCGGCTCGTCACGCACGTTGTTTAACTGCGCGCGCAGAGTAGCGGAGAGCTTCGGGTAATTATCGATAACTTGCTGATATTGCTTGATGCGCTCAAGGGAGCCTTTTTGCTCCTCAAGCGCATTTAAGGCAGACTGGAGCGCCTCTACGACTTCTGGCTGCGCGGGTTTCGCCGCTTTTGCCTGCTCCAGTTCCTGGGTGATTTGTTTGCTATCGGGGGCCGTCGCGGCGTACGCCCCCCAACTGAGGCACCAGGCCATCAGAAAAGTGATAATCAGGCGCACGTCAGCGTTTCCTTTGATGGATTAGACCTGGTCTTTGTTGTCGTCAACCAATGGGCTGGCGTCGTGTTCTGCCTTGATCTCTTCAGCAGGAAGCGGGGCAGGTTCAGCTTCTGGCGTCACAAAGGTTTCGGTAGATACTGCCAGTGGCTGACCAATCTTAGTGACAGAAAGGCTTGCCAGTTGCTCAACCAGATTCACTTTACCTGGCGCAAACAGGTTGATAACGGTAGAGCCGAGTTTAAAGCGCCCCATTTCCTGGCCTTTCAGCAGTGCCACGGAGCCGTCGCTTTCCCCTGCAGGCCAGATCCAGCGTTTGATGATGCCTTCGCGCGGTGGCGTAATGGTGCCCGCCCAGACCGTCTCAATGCTGCCAACAATCGTCGCACCGACCAGAATCTGCGCCATCGGGCCAAATTCGGTATCGAACAGGCAGATTACGCGTTCGTTACGGGCAAACAGATTCGGCACGTTCTGAGCGGTGAGATGGTTAACGGAGAAGAGATCGCCCGGCACGTAGATCATCTCCCGCAGAATGCCGTTGCACGGCATATGCACGCGGTGGTAGTCACGCGGGGAGAGGTAAGTGGTCACAAACGTACCATTGCGGAAGAGATCCGCCATCAGGTAGTTACCCGCCAGCAGGGCTTCGAGGCTGTAGTTGTGGCCTTTGGCTTGCAGGATTTTATCTTCTTCGATTTTACCTAACTGGCTAATAACGCCATCGGCAGGCATGACCAGGACATTTGGATCGGTATCGATTGGGCGTACTTCGTCACGCAACGGACGGACAAAAAATTCGTTAAAGGTGCGGTAACTGGCGGTGTCCGGCTTTTGCGCCTCTTGCATGTCGACCTTGTAGTATTTAACGAACAGATCGATAACCAGTTTTGTCAGCCATCCTGCCCGCTTGCTTGCGCCCCAACCCGCCAGGCGAGTAAGCCATAGTTTTGGCAGAATGTACTGTAGCGAAAGTTTAAATGAATTTAACAAGGTAGCCTCCAGGCCATTGTTTTGTCGTTCCTGATCCGGCGTTCATGCCGGATCCTGAAAAAAAGGGACGATTCTAACGACGGTTAGCTTAATTGTCAGTCATCCGTATCAGAAAAGTTTTTACGCGTTTTTACCTGCGCCATGCTTTCCAGAATACGGTGATAGTTTTCGAAACGAGTTTCCGCGATTTTCCCCTCATCAACCGCTTCACGGATTGCGCAGCCCGGATCGGTATCGTGTTTGCAATCGCGATATTTACACAGGCCTAAGTAATCATGAAATTCGACAAAGCCTTGAGTGATTTGTTCCGGTGCCAGATGCCAGAGGCCAAATTCACGTACGCCAGGGGAATCAATGACATCGCCGCCGTGCGGAAAGTGATACAGCCGGGCAGCAGTGGTGGTGTGCTGACCGAGACCGGAGTTGTCCGAGACATCGTTGGTCAGGATCTCTTTTTGCAGCCCCAGCAGCGCGTTAAGCAGACTGGATTTGCCGACGCCGGACTGTCCGGCAAAAATGCTGATGCGCCCGGTCAACGCCTCTTCCAGCGGTTTCAGCCCATCCTGAGTATGGCTGGAAACCATCAATACGCGATAACCGATGTTGCGATA
This sequence comes from Escherichia sp. MOD1-EC5433, assembly GCF_002966005.1. Classification (NCBI taxonomy): domain Bacteria; kingdom Pseudomonadati; phylum Pseudomonadota; class Gammaproteobacteria; order Enterobacterales; family Enterobacteriaceae; genus Escherichia; species Escherichia sp. MOD1-EC5433. The sequence goes on from NZ_PTRL01000001.1 coordinate 176,805, forward strand.
AATATCCATCTGCTCGTTGACGAATGCCATGCCTTCGTCGTCCAGCAGGTCTATCTTGTTGAGCACGATAATCGGTTCAATCTGCAAGGTTTCGCAGGCCACCAGGTAACGGTCGATAATATTGAGCGACAGCTCCGGCAAAATAGCGGAGACAATGACAATCTGGTCGATGTTGGCGGCAATAGGTTTCACGCCGTCGTAGAAATCCGGGCGCGTCAACACCGAGGTGCGCTCATGCACCGCTTCCACGATCCCTTTGACATTTACGCCTTCTGCCGCTGGTTTACCCGGACGCCAGACCACGCGATCGCCGGTTACCAGCGAACGGATGGTACGGCGAATATTGCAGCGGTGAACTTCGCCGTCTGCGGATTCCACATCAGCGTGCATACCAAAACGGCTGATGACGATACCTTCATCAGGCTCGCCAAACAGATTGTCGTCGTAGTCGGGCTTCTCCTTAGACGTTTTAAGACGACGCTGGTGATTGGCGTTCACACGGCGCTGTTGGCCTTTGGAGAGTTTATTTTTACTCAATCGTACTGACTCCTGGTCGCCCCTGATGGGCAAAACATCTATGATACACGCAATTGTGGATCAATATAGTCACTGTGAATGGGTGGAAAATAGCATGAGTGCCAATGAAAACAACCTGATTTGGATCGATCTTGAGATGACCGGTCTGGATCCCGAGCGCGATCGCATTATTGAGATTGCCACGCTGGTGACCGATGCCAACCTGAATATTCTGGCAGAAGGGCCGACCATTGCAGTACACCAGTCTGATGAACAGCTGGCGTTGATGGATGACTGGAATGTCCGTACCCATACCGCCAGCGGGCTGGTGGAGCGCGTGAAAGCGAGCACGATGGGCGATCGGGAAGCTGAGCTGGCAACGCTCGAATTTTTAAAACAGTGGGTGCCTGCGGGAAAATCGCCGATTTGCGGTAACAGCATCGGTCAGGACCGTCGCTTCCTGTTTAAATACATGCCGGAGCTGGAAGCCTACTTCCACTACCGTTATCTTGATGTCAGCACCCTGAAAGAGCTGGCGCGCCGCTGGAAGCCGGAAATTCTTGATGGTTTTACCAAGCAGGGGACGCATCAGGCGATGGATGATATCCGTGAATCGGTGGCGGAGCTGGCTTACTACCGCGAACATTTTATCAAGCTGTAAAATTTTTCCTGGTCACGTAACCGCCGGATTCCACTTGCGGCGGCGTGGGTTTGGCGCTAAATTGAACGTCTTGCTGATAATTTCAGCACTTGAGATAAAAACTCAAAAAAAAATTTTTAGGGGGGTTGCAGAGGGAAAGATTTCTCGTATAATGCGCCTCCCGTAACGACGCAGAAATGCGAAATTACGAAAGCAAAAATTAAGTAGTACGCGGGAATAGCTCAGTTGGTAGAGCACGACCTTGCCAAGGTCGGGGTCGCGAGTTCGAGTCTCGTTTCCCGCTCCAAAATTTGAAAGTGTTGTAAAGCACAGACCACCCAAGCGGGAATAGCTCAGTTGGTAGAGCACGACCTTGCCAAGGTCGGGGTCGCGAGTTCGAGTCTCGTTTCCCGCTCCAAAATTTGAAGGTGCTGTAAAGCACAGACCACCCAAGCGGGAATAGCTCAGTTGGTAGAGCACGACCTTGCCAAGGTCGGGGTCGCGAGTTCGAGTCTCGTTTCCCGCTCCAAATTCTCCTCTCAATAAACTATCCACAGCGACGCGATGCGTTATTGCTGGTTTTTGTTGTCTCTGACAAACTCTTGTAAACAGAGTTATCCACAGGTTCAGGCTGTAATCTTAATTTCAGAAAAACTTCGCACGGTGAATAGTAAATTCTTAACGTGTTGATATTTAAATTGAAAATTAAGGTTTCGATTTGTCGTATTGATCGCTTGACGATTTTTTCCGGCTTGAATTGCAATACGTTTTTATTTTTATTCACAAGCTGTGGATGAATCAGGCGTCGCGTGGTAAGCCCTTTTCAATCACCCGAACAAGACGCTGTTTTTTCGGTAGTTGAACCTCAACCACGCATGCATTTCGTCGCTCGATTTGCTGCGCAATCGCCCACGCTATGTGTTCATCAAGAAGTGGATGCTCACCTTTACGACTTTCCAGCGCCGCCAGAATCGCTTCATCCCAGGGGGCATTGCCTAATGCTACGGCGATATTACGCAGCCAGCGCAGGTGGCCTATACGGCGAATCGCTGAACCTTCTGTTATTTTTAAAAACTTCTCTTCGCTCCAGGCGAATAACTCAATGAGTTCCGGTGCGTGTAATGGTTTGCGTGGGCTGAAATCGTCTTCAGTTGTCAGTTGCGAATAGCGATTCCACGGGCAGATAAGCTGGCAATCATCGCAACCGTAAATACGGTTTCCCATTAACGGGCGTAACTCTTCCGGGATTGCCCCTTCCAGTTCTATCGTCAGATAAGAAATGCAGCGGCGAGCATCTACGGTATATGGCTCGACAATGGCTCCGGTCGGGCAAATCGTCATACAGGCCACGCATTTACCGCATCCTTCCTCGACCGGTTGATCCACAGGTAACGGAATATCAACCAGCAGTTCGCCTAAAAAGAAGAACGAACCAGCTTCGCGATTGAGGATAAGTGAGTGCTTACCTGTCCAGCCAAGTCCCGCTTTTTCAGCCAACGGGCGCTCAAGAACAGGCGCAGAATCGACAAACGGTCTAAAATTCAGCGAAACACAATGTTGCTGAATCATCTCGCCCAGCTTTTTGAGTCGGTTGCGCAGAAGTTTGTGATAATCACGGCCCAGCGCATAACGGCTAACATAGCCGAGTTTAGGATTTTTCAGCGTGCTGGCAAATGCGGCGTTGGCAGGCAGGTAATTCATCCGCACGCTGATCACACGCAGCGTACCGGGCAATAACTCGTGGGGGCGGGCGCGCAGCATACCGTGACGTGCCATCCAGTCCATTTCGCCGTGGTATTGTTTGTCCAGCCATGCTTGCAGTTTTGGCTCGGACTCGCTGAGATCGGTGTCGGTAATACCCACCTGCTGAAAGCCCAGTTCCAGTCCCCACTGTTTAATTTTTTGCGCTAACTGATTGAGATCGAGGGGCTCTGACATGACGGACCATACAATGAAGAAAAACCCCGTAAGTATACCACACACCGTCTGGCACGCCGACGATATCCGACGTGGTGAACGCGAAGCGGCAGACGCGCTGGGGCTAACGCTCTATGAGCTGATGCTTCGCGCGGGTGAAGCCGCGTTTCAGGTGTGTCGTTCGGCTTATCCTGACGCCCGCCACTGGCTGGTGCTGTGCGGTCATGGCAATAACGGCGGCGATGGCTACGTGGTCGCGCGGCTGGCAAAAGCGGTCGGTATTGAGGTTACGTTGCTGGCTCTGGAGAGCGACAAACCGTTACCGGAAGAGGCTGCGCTGGCATGCGAAGCATGGTTAAACGCGGGAGGCGAGATCCATGCCTCGAATATTGTCTGGCCCGAGTCGGTGGAGTTGATTGTTGATGCGCTGCTCGGCACAGGCTTGCAGCAAGCGCCCCGCGAATCTATTAGCCAATTAATCGACCATGCTAATTCCTGTCCTGCGCCGATTGTGGCGATTGATATCCCTTCCGGCCTGCTGGCACAAACCGGAGCCGCGCCAGGCGCGGTGATCAACGCCGATCACACCATCACTTTTATTGCGCTGAAACCAGGTTTGTTAACCGGCAAAGCGCGGGATGTTACCGGGCAACTGCATTTTGACTCGCTGGGACTGGACTGTTGGCTGGCAAGTCAGAAGACGAAAATTCAGCGGTTTTCTGCAGAACAACTTTCTCACTGGCTGAAACCGCGTCGCCCGTCTTCGCATAAAGGCGATCATGGGCGGCTGGTGATTATCGGTGGCGATCACGGCACGGCAGGGGCTATTCGTATGACGGGAGAAGCGGCGCTGCGTGCTGGAGCAGGTTTAGTCAGAGTGCTGACCCGCAGCGAAAACATTGCGCCGCTGCTGACCGCACGTCCGGAATTGATGGTGTTCGAGTTGACGGATAAATCTTTAACTGAAAGCCTGGAATGGGCCGATGTGGTGGTGATTGGTCCCGGTCTGGGCCAGCAAGAGTGGGGGAAAAAAGCCCTGCAAAAAGTGGAGAATTTTCGCAAACCGATGTTGTGGGATGCCGATGCATTGAACCTGCTGGCAATCAATCCCGATAAGCGTCACAATCGCGTGATCACGCCGCATCCTGGCGAGGCCGCACGGTTGTTGGGCTGTTCCGTAGCAGAAATTGAAAGTGACCGCTTACATTGCGCCCAACGTCTGGTACAACGTTATGGCGGCGTAGCGGTGCTGAAAGGTGCCGGAACCGTGGTCGCAGCAAACCCTGATGACTTAGGCATTATTGATGCCGGGAATGCAGGTATGGCCACTGGCGGCATGGGCGATGTGCTCTCTGGTATTATTGGTGCATTGCTTGGGCAAAAACTGTCGCCATATGATGCCGCCTGTGCTGGATGTATCGCACACGGCGCGGCGGCTGACGTGTTGGCGGCGCGTTTTGGTACGCGCGGGATGCTGGCAACCGATCTCTTTTCCACGCTACAGCGTATTGTTAACCCGGAAGTGACTGATAAAAACCATGATGAATCGAGTAATTCCGCTCCCTGATGAGCAGGCAACATTAGACCTGGGCGAGCGGGTAGCCAAAGCCTGCGATGGCGCAACCGTAATCTATCTGTATGGCGATTTAGGCGCAGGTAAAACCACCTTTAGCCGGGGCTTTTTACAGGCTCTGGGTCATCAGGGTAATGTCAAAAGCCCCACTTATACGCTGGTCGAACCCTATACGCTCGACAACTTAATGGTTTATCACTTTGATTTGTACCGCCTTGCCGATCCCGAGGAGCTGGAGTTTATGGGGATCCGCGATTATTTTGCCAACGATGCCATCTGCCTGGTGGAGTGGCCACAACAAGGTACAGGTGTTCTTCCTGACCCGGATGTCGAAATACACATTGATTATCAGGCACAAGGCCGTGAGGCGCGCGTGAGTGCGGTCTCCTCTGCGGGTGAATTGTTGCTGGCGCGTTTAGCCGGTTAACCTTTGAAGGTGGCGGGATGATGTATCGCATCAGAAATTGGTTGGTAGCGACGTTGGTGTTGCTGTGCGCGCAGGCTGGCGCCGCTACGCTCTCTGATATTCAGGTTTCTAATGGCAATCAACAGGCGCGGATAACGTTAAGTTTTATTGGCGATCCTGACTATGCATTTAGCCATCAAAGCAAACGCACCGTGGCGCTCGATATCAAACAAACGGGTGTGATTCAGGGGCTGCCGTTGTTGTTCAGTGGTAATAATCTGGTGAAGGCGATTCGCTCTGGAACGCCAAAAGATGCGCAAACGCTGCGTTTGGTGGTGGATCTCACCGAAAACGGTAAAACCGAAGCGGTGAAGCGGCAGAATGGTAGCAATTACACCGTTGTCTTTACGATTAACGCCGATGCGCCGCCACCGCCTCCTCCGCCGCCAGTGGTTGCTAAACGTGTTGAAACGCCAGCCGTTGTCGCACCGCGCGTCAGCGAACCGGCGCGCAATCCGTTTAAAACCGAGAGCAACCGGGCTACGGGTGTCATCAGTAGCAATACGGTGACGCGTCCGGCAGCGCGCGCGACGGCTAACACTGGCGATAAAATTGTCATCGCTATTGATGCCGGACACGGCGGCCAGGATCCTGGCGCTATCGGCCCTGGCGGTACGCGGGAGAAAAACGTCACCATCGCCATCGCACGTAAATTGCGTACTTTGCTCAATGATGATCCGATGTTTAAGGGCGTTCTAACCCGTGACGGAGATTACTTTATCTCGGTGATGGGGCGCAGCGATGTGGCACGTAAGCGAAACGCCAATTTCCTTGTGTCGATTCACGCTGATGCCGCACCGAACCGCAGTGCTACCGGCGCTTCCGTGTGGGTGCTCTCTAACCGTCGCGCAAACAGTGAAATGGCAAGCTGGCTGGAACAGCACGAGAAACAGTCGGAGCTGCTGGGCGGGGCAGGCGATGTGCTGGCGAACAGTCAGTCTGACCCGTATTTAAGCCAGGCGGTGCTGGATTTACAGTTCGGTCATTCCCAGCGGGTAGGGTATGATGTGGCGACCAGTATGATCAGCCAGTTGCAACGCATTGGCGAAATTCATAAACGTCGACCAGAACACGCCAGCCTTGGCGTTCTGCGTTCGCCGGATATCCCGTCAGTACTGGTAGAAACCGGTTTTATCAGCAACAACAGCGAAGAACGTTTGCTGGCGAGCGACGATTACCAACAACAGCTGGCAGAAGCCATTTACAAAGGCCTGCGCAATTACTTCCTTGCGCATCCGATGCAGTCTGCGCCGCAGGGTGCAACGGCACAAACGGCCAGCACGGTGACGACGCCAGATCGCACGCTGCCAAACTAAGGATTATTGATGCCAATTCAGGTCTTACCGCCACAACTGGCGAATCAGATTGCCGCAGGTGAGGTGGTCGAGCGACCTGCGTCGGTAGTCAAAGAACTGGTGGAAAACAGCCTCGATGCGGGTGCGACGCGTATCGATATTGATATCGAACGTGGCGGGGCGAAACTTATCCGCATTCGTGATAACGGCTGCGGTATCAAAAAAGATGAGCTGGCGCTGGCGCTGGCTCGTCATGCCACCAGTAAAATCGCCTCTCTGGACGATCTCGAAGCCATTATCAGCCTGGGTTTTCGCGGTGAGGCGCTGGCGAGTATCAGTTCGGTTTCCCGCCTGACGCTCACTTCGCGCACTGCGGAACAGCAGGAAGCCTGGCAGGCTTATGCCGAAGGGCGTGATATGGACGTGACGGTTAAACCGGCGGCGCATCCGGTGGGAACGACGCTGGAGGTGCTGGATCTGTTCTACAACACCCCGGCGCGGCGCAAATTCCTGCGCACCGAGAAAACCGAATTTAACCATATCGATGAAATCATCCGCCGCATCGCGCTGGCACGTTTTGACGTCACTATCAACTTATCGCATAACGGCAAAATCGTACGCCAGTACCGCGCAGTGCCGGAAGGCGGACAAAAAGAACGCCGTTTAGGGGCGATTTGTGGCACCGCTTTTCTCGAACATGCGCTGGCGATTGAATGGCAGCACGGCGATCTCACGCTGCGCGGCTGGGTGGCAGATCCGAATCACACCACGCCCGCACTGGCGGAAATTCAGTATTGCTACGTGAATGGGCGCATGATGCGCGATCGCTTGATCAATCATGCGATCCGCCAGGCCTGCGAAGATAAACTGGGCGCCGATCAGCAACCGGCGTTTGTGCTGTATCTGGAGATCGACCCGCATCAGGTGGATGTCAACGTGCACCCCGCCAAACACGAAGTGCGTTTCCATCAGTCGCGTCTGGTGCATGACTTTATCTATCAGGGCGTGCTGAGCGTGCTACAACAGCAACTGGAAACGCCGCTGCCGCTGGATGATGAACCACAACCTGCACCGCGCGCCATCCCGGAAAACCGCGTAGCCGCAGGGCGTAATCATTTTGCAGAACCGGCAGTTCGTGAGCCGGTAGCTCCACGCTACACTCCTGCGCCAGCATCAGGCAGTCGCCAGTCTGCTCCCTGGCCGAACGCGCAACCGGGCTACCAGAAACAGCAAGGTGAAGTGTATCGCCAGCTTTTGCAAACGCCTGCGCCGACGCTCAAACCAAAAGCGCCAGAACCTCAGGAACTTACGCTGGCATCGAATGGTCAAAGCTTTGGTCGGGTGCTGACTATTGTCCATTCCGACTGTGCGCTGCTGGAGCGCGACGGCAACATTTCACTTTTAGCCCTGGCGGTAGCGGAACGCTGGCTGCGTCAGGTGCAACTGACGCCGGGGGAATCGCCAGTTTGCGCTCAGCCGTTGCTTATTCCGTTGCGGTTAAAAGTCTCTGGTGAAGAAAAATCGGCATTAGAAAAAGCGCAGTCTGCTCTGGCGGAGTTAGGCATTGAATTTCAGTCTGATGCGCAGCATGTGACCATCAGAGCCGTGCCTTTACCCTTACGCCAACAAAATTTACAAATCTTGATTCCTGAACTGATAGGCTACCTGGCGAAGCAGTCCGTATTCGAACCTGGCAATATTGCGCAGTGGATTGCACGAAATCTGATGAGCGAACACACGCAGTGGTCAATGGCTCAGGCTATTACCCTGCTGGCGGATGTAGAACGGTTATGTCCGCAGCTTGTGAAAACGCCGCCGGGTGGTCTGTTACAATCTGTTGATTTACATCCGGCGATAAAAGCCCTGAAAGATGAGTGATATCAGTAAGGCGAGCCTGCCTAAGGCAATTTTTTTGATGGGGCCGACGGCCTCCGGTAAAACGGCGCTGGCTATTGAGCTGCGTAAAATTTTACCAGTAGAGTTGATAAGCGTTGATTCTGCCCTTATTTACAAAGGGATGGATATCGGGACGGCGAAGCCGAACGCTGAAGAGTTACTCGCCGCGCCGCACCGATTGCTGGATATTCGCGATCCGTCGCAGGCTTATTCGGCTGCTGATTTTCGTCGCGATGCGTTGGCGGAAATGGCCGATATCACGGCGGCGGGGCGAATCCCGCTGTTAGTGGGCGGTACTATGTTGTATTTCAAGGCGTTACTGGAGGGGTTGTCGCCGCTACCGTCGGCGGACCCGGAAGTACGAGCCAGAATTGAGCAACAAGCGGCAGAGCAAGGTTGGGAGTCATTGCATCGTCAACTGCAGGAGATAGATCCTGTTGCGGCAGCAAGGATTCATCCAAATGATCCACAAAGGCTTTCCCGGGCACTGGAAGTTTTTTTCATTTCGGGTAAAACTTTAACGGAACTGACGCAAACGTCAGGAGACGCTCTACCGTATCAGGTGCATCAGTTCGCCATCGCCCCGGCGAGCCGTGAACTGCTCCATCAACGAATTGAGCAGCGTTTTCATCAGATGTTGGCTTCAGGTTTTGAAGCAGAAGTCCGGGCGCTTTTTGCCCGAGGAGATTTGCATACGGATTTGCCTTCCATTCGTTGCGTGGGTTATCGCCAGATGTGGTCTTACCTTGAAGGCGAAATCTCATACGATGAAATGGTTTATCGAGGTGTTTGCGCCACGAGACAGTTGGCGAAGCGGCAGATAACCTGGCTGCGTGGTTGGGAAGGGGTTCACTGGCTTGACAGTGAAAAACCAGAACAGGCGCGTGACGAAGTATTACAGGTTGTTGGTGCTATCGCAGGCTGAATGTGTACAATTGAGACGTATCGTGCGCAATTTTTTCAGAATCGAAAGGTTCAAAGTACAAATAAGCATATAAGGAAAAGAGAGAATGGCTAAGGGGCAATCTTTACAAGATCCGTTCCTGAACGCACTGCGTCGGGAACGTGTTCCAGTTTCTATTTATTTGGTGAATGGTATTAAGCTGCAAGGACAAATCGAGTCTTTTGATCAGTTCGTGATCCTGTTGAAAAACACGGTCAGCCAGATGGTTTATAAGCACGCGATTTCTACTGTTGTCCCGTCTCGTCCGGTTTCTCATCACAGTAACAACGCCGGTGGCGGTACGAGCAGTAACTACCATCATGGTAGTAGCGCGCAGAATACTTCCGCGCAACAGGACAGCGAAGAAACCGAATAAGGTTTCGGGCTGTTTTTTTACACGGGGAGCCAGCGATCCTGCGTTCCCCGCTGATCTATTTAGAGGGTTTTACGCTTGTTTGACCGTTATGATGCTGGTGAGCAGGCGGTGCTGGTACACATCTATTTTACGCAAGACAAAGATATGGAAGACCTCCAGGAGTTTGAATCTCTGGTTTCTTCCGCCGGTGTCGAAGCATTGCAGGTGATTACCGGTAGCCGTAAAGCGCCACACCCAAAGTATTTTGTAGGTGAAGGTAAAGCAGTTGAAATTGCGGAAGCTGTCAAAGCGACGGGTGCTTCGGTCGTTCTTTTTGACCATGCCCTGAGCCCAGCGCAAGAGCGTAACCTGGAGCGTTTGTGCGAGTGTCGTGTCATCGACCGCACCGGCCTTATTTTAGATATTTTCGCCCAACGTGCGCGTACCCATGAGGGTAAGTTGCAGGTTGAGCTGGCGCAGCTGCGCCATCTGGCTACGCGCCTGGTGCGTGGCTGGACCCACCTTGAAAGACAGAAAGGCGGGATCGGTTTGCGTGGTCCGGGTGAAACCCAGCTCGAAACCGACCGTCGTTTGTTGCGTAATCGCATCGTGCAGATACAGTCGCGCCTGGAAAGAGTTGAAAAGCAGCGTGAGCAGGGGCGGCAATCGCGTATCAAAGCCGACGTTCCTACTGTTTCGCTGGTGGGATATACCAACGCCGGTAAATCTACCCTTTTCAATCGCATTACCGAAGCACGGGTCTATGCGGCAGACCAGTTGTTTGCCACCCTCGATCCGACATTGCGGCGTATTGACGTCGCGGATGTCGGTGAAACCGTGCTGGCAGATACCGTAGGGTTTATTCGCCACTTACCGCACGATCTGGTGGCGGCGTTTAAAGCCACGTTACAAGAGACGCGGCAAGCCACATTGCTGCTGCACGTCATTGATGCGGCAGATGTGCGTGTACAAGAAAACATCGAAGCGGTGAATACGGTTCTTGAAGAGATCGATGCTCACGAGATCCCAACCCTGCTGGTGATGAATAAGATCGATATGCTGGAAGATTTCGAACCGCGTATTGATCGGGACGAAGAGAACAAACCGATCCGTGTCTGGCTTTCTGCGCAGACCGGAGCGGGGATACCACAGCTTTTTCAGGCTTTGACGGAGCGGCTTTCCGGTGAGGTGGCGCAGCATACATTGCGTCTGCCGCCGCAGGAAGGGCGTCTGAGAAGTCGTTTTTATCAGCTTCAGGCAATAGAAAAAGAGTGGATGGAGGAGGACGGCAGTGTAAGTCTGCAAGTTCGTATGCCGATCGTTGACTGGCGTCGCCTCTGTAAACAAGAACCGGCGTTGATCGATTACCTGATCTAACCGGCAAAGCGTCTGAAGCGTGGAGTCATATCCTCTGGCGTCGAAAGACAACAGGGATCACCGCATAACAAATATGGAGCACAAACATGGCGTGGAATCAGCCCGGTAATAACGGACAAGACCGCGACCCGTGGGGAAGCAGCAAACCTGGCGGCAACTCTGAGGGAAATGGAAACAAAGGCGGTCGCGATCAAGGGCCACCTGATTTAGATGATATCTTCCGTAAACTGAGCAAAAAGCTCGGTGGTCTGGGCGGCGGTAAAGGCACTGGATCTGGCGGTGGTAGTTCATCGCAAGGCCCGCGCCCGCAGCTTGGCGGTCGTGTCGTTACCATCGCAGCGGCAGCGATTGTCATTATTTGGGCGGCCAGTGGTTTCTACACCATTAAAGAAGCCGAACGCGGCGTGGTAACACGCTTTGGTAAATTCAGCCATCTGGTTGAGCCGGGTCTGAACTGGAAACCGACGTTTATCGACGAAGTAAAACCGGTGAACGTGGAAGCCGTGCGTGAACTGGCAGCTTCTGGTGTGATGCTGACGTCAGACGAGAACGTAGTGCGCGTTGAGATGAACGTGCAGTACCGCGTCACCAATCCGGAAAAATATCTGTATAGCGTGACCAGCCCGGATGACAGCCTGCGTCAGGCTACCGACAGCGCCCTGCGTGGAGTTATCGGTAAATACACCATGGACCGCATTCTGACGGAAGGTCGTACCGTGATTCGTAGCGATACTCAGCGCGAACTGGAAGAGACTATCCGCCCGTATGACATGGGTATCACGCTGCTGGACGTCAACTTCCAGGCTGCTCGTCCGCCGGAAGAAGTAAAAGCAGCGTTTGACGATGCGATTGCCGCACGTGAAAACGAACAGCAATACATTCGCGAAGCAGAAGCGTATACCAACGAAGTTCAGCCGCGTGCGAACGGTCAGGCGCAACGTATCCTCGAAGAGGCGCGTGCGTACAAGGCGCAGACTATCCTGGAAGCCCAGGGTGAAGTGGCGCGCTTTGCTAAACTTCTGCCGGAATATAAAGCCGCGCCGGAAATTACTCGCGAGCGTCTGTATATCGAGACGATGGAAAAAGTGTTGGGCAATACCCGCAAAGTGCTGGTTAACGACAAAGGTGGCAACCTGATGGTTCTGCCGTTAGACCAGATGCTGAAAGGGGGTAACGCGCCTGCGGCGAAGAGCGACAACGGTGCCAGCAATCTGCTGCGTCTGCCGCCAGCCTCTTCCTCCACGACCAGTGGGGCAAGCAACACGTCGTCCACCAGTCAGGGCGATATTATGGACCAACGCCGCGCCAACGCGCAGCGTAACGACTACCAGCGTCAGGGGGAATAACGATGCGTAAGTCAGTTATCGCGATTATCATCATCGTGCTGGTAGTGCTTTACATGTCTGTCTTTGTCGTCAAAGAAGGTGAGCGCGGTATTACGCTGCGTTTTGGTAAGGTACTGCGTGACGATGACAACAAACCTCTGGTTTATGAGCCGGGTCTGCATTTCAAGATACCGTTCATTGAAACGGTGAAAATGCTCGATGCGCGTATTCAAACCATGGACAACCAGGCCGACCGCTTTGTGACCAAAGAGAAGAAAGACCTGATCGTCGATTCTTACATCAAATGGCGCATCAGCGATTTCAGCCGTTACTACCTGGCAACGGGCGGTGGCGACATTTCGCAAGCGGAAGTGCTGTTGAAACGTAAGTTCTCTGACCGTCTGCGTTCTGAAATTGGTCGCCTGGACGTGAAAGACATCGTCACCGATTCCCGTGGTCGTCTGACCCTGGAAGTGCGTGACGCGCTGAACTCTGGTTCTGCGGGTACAGAAGATGAAGTTACTACCCCAGCAGCAGATAACGCCATTGCCGAAGCGGCAGAGCGCGTAACGGCTGAGACGAAGGGCAAAGTTCCGGTCATCAACCCGAACAGTATGGCGGCGCTGGGTATTGAAGTTGTCGATGTGCGTATTAAGCAGATCAACCTGCCGACCGAAGTGTCTGAAGCGATCTACAACCGTATGCGCGCCGAGCGTGAAGCGGTAGCGCGTCGTCACCGTTCACAAGGTCAGGAAGAAGCGGAGAAACTGCGCGCGACTGCTGACTATGAAGTGACCAGAACGCTGGCAGAAGCAGAGCGTCAGGGTCGTATCATGCGCGGTGAAGGCGACGCTGAAGCTGCCAAACTGTTTGCTGATGCATTCAGCAAAGATCCGGACTTCTACGCATTCATCCGTAGCCTGCGTGCCTACGAGAATAGCTTCTCCGGTAATCAGGACGTGATGGTCATGAGCCCGGACAGCGATTTCTTCCGCTACATGAAGACGCCGAGCTCCGCGACACGTTAAGATAACGACTGCGGTACAGGTCAATAAAGCCACCGCATCCTCAGGGATGTCGGTGGTTTTCTTTTTCTATAAGGATAATGAATGAATTCGACAATCTGGCTGGCGCTTGCCCTGGTTTTGGTGCTGGAAGGTTTAGGGCCGATGCTTTACCCGCAGGCATGGAAGAAGATGATCTCTGCGATGACCAATTTGCCCGATAATATTTTACGTCGTTTTGGTGGGGGACTTGTGGTTGCGGGCGTTGTGGTCTACTACATGTTGAGGAAAACGATTGGCTGAACAAAAAATAGACTGATTAAGGTCATTTTTGGATGCAAAAAGTGCTGTAACTCTGAAAAAGCGATGGTAGAATCCATTTTTAAGCAAACGGTGATTTTGAAAAATGGGTAACAACGTCGTCGTACTGGGCACCCAATGGGGTGACGAAGGTAAAGGTAAGATCGTCGATCTTCTGACTGAACGGGCTAAATATGTTGTACGCTACCAGGGCGGTCACAACGCAGGCCATACTCTCGTAATCAACGGTGAAAAAACCGTTCTCCATCTTATTCCATCAGGTATTCTCCGCGAGAATGTAACCAGCATCATCGGTAACGGTGTTGTGCTGTCTCCGGCCGCGCTGATGAAAGAGATGAAAGAACTGGAAGACCGTGGCATCCCCGTTCGTGAGCGTCTGCTGCTGTCTGAAGCATGTCCGCTGATCCTTGATTATCACGTTGCGCTGGATAACGCACGTGAGAAAGCGCGTGGCGCGAAAGCGATCGGCACCACGGGTCGTGGTATCGGGCCTGCTTATGAAGATAAAGTTGCACGTCGCGGTCTGCGTGTTGGCGACCTTTTCGACAAAGAAACCTTCGCTGAAAAACTGAAAGAAGTGATGGAATATCACAACTTCCAGTTGGTTAACTACTACAAAGCTGAAGCGGTTGATTACCAGAAAGTTCTCGATGATACGATGGCTGTTGCCGACATCCTGACTTCTATGGTTGTTGACGTTTCTGACCTGCTCGACCAGGCGCGTCAGCGTGGCGATTTCGTCATGTTCGAAGGTGCGCAGGGTACGCTGCTGGATATCGACCACGGTACTTATCCGTACGTAACTTCTTCCAACACCACTGCGGGTGGCGTGGCGACCGGTTCTGGCCTGGGCCCGCGTTATGTTGATTACGTTCTGGGTATCCTCAAAGCTTACTCCACTCGTGTAGGTGCAGGTCCGTTCCCGACTGAACTGTTTGATGAAACTGGCGAGTTCCTCTGCAAGCAGGGTAACGAATTCGGCGCAACTACGGGTCGTCGTCGTCGTACCGGCTGGCTGGACACCGTTGCCGTTCGTCGTGCGGTACAGCTGAACTCCCTGTCTGGCTTCTGCCTGACCAAACTGGACGTACTGGATGGTCTGAAAGAGGTGAAACTCTGCGTGGCTTACCGTATGCCGGATGGTCGCGAAGTGACCACCACTCCGTTGGCAGCTGACGACTGGAAAGGTGTAGAGCCGATTTACGAAACCATGCCGGGCTGGTCTGAATCCACCTTCGGCGTGAAAGATCGTAGCGGCCTGCCGCAGGCGGCGCTGAACTACATCAAGCGTATCGAAGAGCTGACTGGTGTGCCGATCGATATCATCTCTACCGGTCCGGATCGTACTGAAACCATGATTCTGCGCGACCCGTTCGACGCGTAATTCTGGTGTGCCCGGCAGATATTTTGCCTGCTGGGCTAGCAGTGTGATACATTACTGCGTCGAGTAAGCCATTACGCTTTCCGACGCAGTGTTAAATCCTCGCTTTTTTCCTTCCCCAAACTGAAATAAATTAGCGACACAGCTTGTGGCTGGTTTATCATCAATGTAAATGTATTTTTTCCCGATTTCCCTTTTGAGGTTGATGTGCAGTTAACGAGTTTCACTGATTACGGATTACGTGCGCTGATCTACATGGCGTCATTGCCAGAAGGGCGGATGACCAGTATTTCTGAAGTGACTGACGTCTACGGCGTCTCCCGTAATCATATGGTCAAAATAATCAATCAACTTAGTCGTGCCGGCTACGTGACTGCTGTTCGTGGAAAAAATGGCGGCATTCGCCTGGGTAAACCAGCGAGTGCGATACGTATTGGTGATGTGGTGCGCGAGCTGGAACCCTTATCGCTGGTGAATTGCAGTAGCGAGTTTTGCCACATTACACCTGCCTGTCGGTTGAAACAGGCACTTTCTAAGGCCGTGCAAAGTTTTCTTACGGAACTGGATAACTACACGCTTGCCGATTTGGTTGAAGAGAATCAACCGCTTTATAAATTATTGCTGGTGGAGTGACGAAAATCTTCATCAGAGATGACAACGGAGGAACCGAGATGTCACAAGATCCTTTCCAGGAACGCGAAGCTGAAAAATACGCGAATCCCATCCCTAGTCGGGAATTTATCCTCGAACATTTAACCAAACGTGAAAAACCGGCCAGCCGTGATGAGCTGGCGGTTGAACTGCACATTGAAGGCGAAGAGCAGCTTGAAGGCCTGCGCCGCCGCCTACGCGCGATGGAGCGCGACGGTCAACTGGTCTTCACTCGCCGTCAGTGCTATGCGCTGCCGGAACGCCTCGACCTGGTGAAAGGTACCGTTATTGGCCACCGTGATGGCTACGGCTTTCTGCGGGTTGAAGGACGTAAAGATGATTTGTATCTCTCTAGCGAGCAGATGAAAACCTGCATTCATGGCGATCAGGTGCTGGCGCAGCCGCTGGGCGCTGACCGTAAAGGTCGCCGTGAAGCGCGTATTGTCCGCGTACTGGTGCCAAAAACCAGCCAGATTGTTGGTCGCTACTTTACCGAAGCGGGCGTCGGCTTTGTGGTTCCTGACGACAGCCGTCTGAGCTTCGATATCTTAATCCCGCCAGATCAGATCATGGGCGCGCGGATGGGCTTTGTGGTGGTGGTCGAACTGACCCAACGCCCGACTCGCCGTACCAAAGCGGTGGGTAAAATCGTCGAAGTGCTTGGCGATAATATGGGCACCGGCATGGCGGTTGATATCGCTCTGCGCACCCATGAAATCCCGTACATCTGGCCACAGGCCGTTGAGCAACAGGTTGCCGGACTGAAAGAAGAAGTGCCGGAAGAAGCAAAAGCGGGTCGTGTCGATCTGCGCGATTTACCGCTGGTCACCATTGATGGCGAAGACGCCCGTGACTTTGACGATGCAGTTTACTGCGAGAAAAAACGCGGCGGCGGCTGGCGTTTATGGGTCGCAATTGCCGACGTCAGCTACTATGTGCGTCCGCCAACCCCGCTGGACAAAGAAGCGCGTAACCGTGGTACGTCGGTCTACTTCCCGTCGCAGGTTATCCCGATGCTGCCGGAAGTGCTCTCTAACGGCCTGTGCTCGCTCAACCCGCAGGTAGACCGCCTGTGTATGGTGTGCGAGATGACGGTTTCGTCGAAAGGCCGCCTGACTGGCTACAAATTCTACGAAGCGGTGATGAGCTCTCACGCGCGTCTGACCTACACCAAAGTCTGGCATATTCTGCAGGGCGATCAGGATCTGCGCGAGCAGTACGCCCCGCTGGTTAAGCATCTCGAAGAGTTGCATAACCTCTATAAAGTGCTGGATAAAGCCCGTGAAGAGCGCGGCGGGATCTCGTTTGAGAGCGAAGAAGCGAAGTTCATTTTCAACGCCGAACGTCGTATTGAACGTATCGAACAGACTCAGCGTAACGACGCGCACAAATTAATTGAAGAGTGTATGATTCTGGCGAATATCTCAGCGGCACGTTTCGTTGAGAAAGCCAAAGAACCGGCACTGTTCCGTATTCACGACAAGCCGAGCACCGAAGCGATTACCTCTTTCCGTTCAGTGCTGGCGGAGCTGGGGCTGGAATTGCCGGGTGGTAACAAGCCGGAACCACGTGACTACGCGGAGCTGCTGGAGTCGGTTGCCGATCGTCCTGATGCAGAAATGCTGCAAACCATGCTGCTGCGTTCAATGAAACAGGCGATTTATGACCCGGAAAACCGTGGTCACTTCGGTCTGGCATTGCAGTCCTATGCGCACTTTACTTCGCCGATTCGTCGTTATCCTGACCTGACGCTGCACCGCGCCATTAAATATCTGCTGGCGAAAGAGCAGGGGCATCAGGGCAACACCACTGAAACCGGCGGCTACCATTATTCGATGGAAGAGATGCTGCAACTGGGTCAGCACTGTTCGATGGCGGAACGCCGTGCCGACGAAGCAACGCGCGATGTGGCTGACTGGCTGAAGTGTGACTTCATGCTCGACCAGGTAGGTAACGTCTTTAAAGGCGTGATTTCCAGCGTCACTGGCTTTGGCTTCTTCGTCCGTCTGGACGACTTGTTCATCGATGGTCTGGTTCACGTCTCTTCGCTGGACAACGACTACTATCGCTTTGATCAAGTCGGACAACGCCTGATGGGGGAATCCAGCGGTCAGACTTATCGTCTGGGCGATCGCGTGGAAGTTCGCGTCGAAGCGGTTAATATGGACGAGCGCAAAATCGACTTTAGCCTGATCTCCAGCGAACGCGCACCGCGCAACGTCGGTAAAACGGCGCGCGAGAAAGCGAAAAAAGGCGATGCAGGCAAAAAAGGCGGTAAGCGTCGTCAGGTCGGTAAAAAGGTAAACTTTGAGCCAGACAGCGCCTTCCGTGGTGAGAAAAAAACGAAGCCGAAAGCGGCGAAGAAAGACGCGAAAAAAGCGAAAAAGCCATCGGCGAAAACGCAGAAAATAGCCGCTGCAACCAAAGCGAAGCGTGCGGCGAAGAAAAAAGTGGCAGAGTGATCATTACCCTCTTCAAACAGAAGAGGGGCAGATTGCTGACAAAATGCGCTTTGTTCATGCCGGATGCGGCGTGAACGCCTTATCCGGCCTACATAATCACGCAAATTCAATATATTGCAGGAATCATGTAGGCCAGATAAGCGTAGCGCATCAGGCAAAACGTAAACAACGAGTACATTAATGAGCGAAATGATTTACGGCATCCACGCAGTGCAGGCCCTGCTGGAGCGTGCCCCTGAACGTTTTCAGGAAGTCTTTATTTTAAAAGGCCGTGAAGATAAACGTCTGTTGCCGCTGATTCACGCCCTTGAGTCCCAGGGCGTGGTTATCCAGCTGGCAAACCGCCAATATCTCGACGAGAAAAGCGACGGTGCCGTGCATCAGGGCATTATCGCCCGCGTGAAGCCTGGACGTCAGTATCAGGAAAACGATCTGCCGGATCTGATCGCTTCGCTCGATCAACCGTTCCTGCTGATCCTCGACGGCGTAACCGATCCGCATAACCTCGGTGCGTGCCTGCGTAGTGCTGACGCCGCTGGCGTTCATGCAGTGATTGTGCCGAAAGATCGCTCCGCTCAACTCAACGCCACGGCGAAAAAAGTGGCTTGCGGCGCGGCAGAAAGTGTCCCGCTGATTCGGGTAACCAACCTGGCGCGCACTATGCGTATGTTGCAGGAAGAGAACATCTGGATCGTCGGTACGGCAGGTGAAGCGGATCATACGCTTTATCAGAGCAAAATGACCGGTCGTCTGGCGCTGGTGATGGGCGCGGAAGGTGAAGGTATGCGTCGCCTGACCCGTGAACATTGCGATGAACTGATTAGTATTCCGATGGCAGGTAGCGTTTCTTCCCTGAACGTTTCGGTTGCGACCGGAATTTGCTTATTTGAAGCAGTTCGCCAGCGTAGCTAATTCTTCTGAATTATGAAAAACCATCCATATTTGGATGGTTTTTTTTTATCTATAGCTGGTAAGATAATTACGCTCTATAAATATTCATTTTATTAATAATTAAATTTAATCTATATGGAATAATATATGACATGGAATCCGTTGGCGCTGGCGGCGGCGCTGCAAGCTGTACCTGAACAAAATATTGATATAACAAATAGCGAAAACGCATTAATTATTAAAATGAATGATTATGGCGATTTGCAGATCAATATTCTTTTTACTTCTCGCCAGATGATTATCGAAACCTTCATTTGTCCGGTTTGTTATATCAGCAATCCAGATGAATTTAATACCTTTCTATTAAGAAATCAGAAGATTATGCCGCTGTCATCGGTAGGGATCTCCAGTGTGCAACAGGAAGAGTATTACATCGTTTTCGGGGCGTTATCGCTTAAATCTTCCCTTGACGACATTCTGCTGGAGATAACCACACTGGTGGATAACGCCTTGGATCTGGCTGAAATTACTGAAGAATATTCACACTAATTACAAGGATTCGTATTTATGGGGATTTTAAAAAGTTTATTTACGCTGGGTAAATCATTTATCGCACAGGCGGAAGAGTCCATTGAAGAAACCCAGGGTGTGCGGATGCTGGAACAACATATTCGCGACGCTAAAGCTGAACTGGATAAAGCCGGAAAATCTCGCGTCGATCTGCTGGCGCGAGTGAAATTAAGCAACGACAAACTGAAAGATTTACGCGAACGTAAAGCGGGTCTGGAAGCCCGTGCGCTGGAAGCGTTGAGTAAGAACGTTAATCCGTCGTTGATTAACGAAGTTGCTGAAGAAATCGCGCGTCTTGAGAATCTCATTACCGCTGAAGAACAAGTATTGTCGAATCTGGAAGTCTCCCGCGATGGCGTAGAAAAAGCGGTTGCGGCGACGGCACAGCGTATTGCCCAATTTGAACAACAAATGGAAGTCGTTAAGGCCACTGAAGCGATGCAACGTGCGCAGCAGGCTGTGACGACATCTACAGTCGGCGCGTCTTCCAGCGTTTCGACAGCGGCAGAGTCATTAAAACGCCTGCAAACGCGTCAGGCTGAACGTCAGGCTCGACTGGATGCCGCCGCACAGCTGGAGAAAGTCGCAGACGGTCGCGATCTTGACGAAAAGCTGGCGGAGGCCGGAATTGGCGGCACCAATAAAAGCAGTGCCCAGGATGTGCTGGCGAGACTGCAACGCCAACAGGGTGAGTAATTTTTTTGCCAGCCTCACTGCAAGGCTGGCAACTATTTTAAGGATAAAATATGTCTGGTTTTTTCCAGCGCCTGTTTGGCAAGGATGATAAGCCTGCTATTAATCGTGGTCCGCTGGGACTCCATCTCAATAGTGGTTTCACGCTCGATACGTTAGCGTTTCGTTTGCTGGAAGAGGCATTGCTGATCGAGTTACCGGGTGAAGAATATACCGTGGCCGCCGTCAGCTGCATCGATCTGGGCGGCGGTAGCCAGATTTTCCGCTATTACACTTCTGGCGATGAATTTCTGCAAATTAACACCACCGGCGGCGAAGATATTGATGACATTGATGATATCAAGCTATTTGTCTATGAAGAGAGCTACGGTATCAGCAAAGAAAGCCACTGGCGCGAGGCGATCAACGCCAAAGCGATGGGGGCGATAACCCTAAACTGGCAGGAAAAACGCTGGCAGCGATTTTTTAACAGCGAAGAACCGGGATATATCGAACCCGTCTACATGCTGGAAAAAGTAGAAAATCAAAACCATGCCAAATGGGAAGTGCATAATTTTACCATGGGCTACCAACGGCAGGTGACCGAAGATACTTACGAATATTTGCTGTTAAATGGTGAGGAATCATTTAACGACCTCGGCGAGCCGGAGTGGCTATTTTCTCGCGCGCTGGGTGTCGATATCCCACTGACATCACTTCATATTATTGGTTAATTACAGGGACGTTTATAATGCATATACTGGATTCACTCCTTGCTTTTAGCGCCTATTTTTTTATCGGCGTAGCTATGGTGATTATCTTTCTTTTTATCTATTCCAAAATTACTCCACATAATGAATGGCAGTTGATCAAGAATAATAACACTGCGGCGTCGCTGGCGTTCAGTGGCACGTTGTTGGGTTACGTTATTCCATTATCCAGTGCGGCAATCAATGCGGTGAGTATTCCAGATTATTTTGCCTGGGGCGGAATCGCACTGGTGATTCAGTTACTCGTTTTTGCTGGCGTCAGACTTTATATGCCGGCGTTAAGCGATAAAATTATTAATCACAACACTGCGGCAGGAATGTTTATGGGAACCGCCGCGCTGGCTGGCGGTATTTTTAACGCAGCTTGTATGACATGGTAATGGACAATCATGGCCAGAAAACGCAAATCAAGAAATAACAGTAAAATTGGTCAAGGAGCGATCAGTCGCATTAGTAGACCGAATAATCCTTTTGAACCGCGTCGCAATCGTTACGCACAAAAATACTTAACGTTGGCGCTAATGGGCGGTGCCGCTTTTTTCGTATTGAAAGGATGTGCCGATAGTAGCGACGTCGATAACGACGGCGACGGAACGTTTTATTCGACAGTACAGGATTGTATTGATGATGGTAATAATTCAGACATCTGTGCGCGTGGCTGGAACAATGCCAAAGCGGCATTTTATGCCGATGTTCCGAAGAATATGACTCAGCAGAATTGTCAGTCTAAGTACGAAAATTGCTACTACGACAATGTTGAACAGAGCTGGATTCCAGTCATTTCAGGATTTTTGTTAAGCCGGGTTATTCGTAAAGATCGCGATGAGCCGTTCGTCTATAACAGCGGAGGATCCTCATTTGCTTCGCGCCCCGTCTGGCGCAGCACTTCCGGTGATTACTCCTGGCGCTCCGGTTCTGGCAAAAAAGAGTCTTACTCCTCGGGCGGCTTTACCACCAGAAAAGCCTCAACGGTTTCTCGCGGCGGCTATGGTCGTTCTTCCAGCGCCCGTGGGCATTGGGGAGGGTAATTATGCTGAGACATAACGTCCCTGTACGGCAGGATCTTGACCAGATTGCCGCCGACAACGGTTTCGACTTTCATATCATCGATAATGAGATCTATTGGGATGAGAGTCGAGCCTATCGCTTTACTCTGCGCCAGATAGAAGAGCAGATCGAAAAACCAACCGCAGAGTTACATCAGATGTGTCTTGAGGTGGTGGAGCGTGCCGTTAAAGATGAACAGATCCTGACGCAACTGGCGATCCCGCCGTTGTACTGGGATGTGATCGCTGAAAGCTGGCGTGCGCGCGATCCTTCGCTGTATGGCCGTATGGATTTTGCCTGGTGTGGTAATGCGCCGGTGAAGCTGCTGGAGTACAACGCCGATACGCCGACTTCGTTGTATGAGTCGGCATATTTCCAGTGGCTATGGCTGGAGGATGCGCGGCGCAGCGGCGTTATTCCACGTGACGCCGATCAGTACAATGCCATTCAGGAACGCCTGATCTCGCGCTTTAGCGAGCTTTATAGCCGGGAGCCGTTTTATTTTTGCTGCTGTCAGGATACCGACGAAGACCGGACTACCGTGCTCTACTTGCAGGACTGTGCTCAGCAGGCAGGGCAGGAGTCACGGTTTATCTACATTGAAGATCTCGGTCTGGGCGTCGGCGGCGTGTTGACCGATCTTGATGATAACGTCATCCAGCGTGCATTTAAGCTGTATCCGCTGGAGTGGATGATGCGTGACGATAACGGTCCTTTGCTGCGCAAGCGCCGTGAGCAATGGGTGGAGCCGCTATGGAAAAGCATATTGAGCAATAAAGGGTTAATGCCGCTGCTGTGGCGTTTCTTCCCTGGGCATCCTAACCTTCTGGCATCCTGGTTTGAGGGCGAAAAACCGCAGATTGCCGCTGGCGAAAGCTACGTACGTAAACCGATCTACTCGCGCGAAGGTGGTAACGTCACCATTTTCAACGGTCAGAATAATGTCGTTGACCATGCTGATGGTGATTACGCCGATGAACCGATGATCTACCAGGCGTTTCAACCGCTGCCGCGATTTGGCGATAGCTACACACTGATTGGTAGCTGGGTTGTCGATGATGAAGCGTGCGGAATGGGGATCCGTGAAGATAACACGCTGATCACTAAAGACACCTCGCGTTTTGTTCCGCATTACATTGCTGGTTAAGAATGTTTTAGCAATCTCTTTCTGTCAGGAATCCGTGGCAGTGACCATACTAATGGTGACTGCCATTGATGGAGGGAGACACAGTGCACTGGCAAACTCACACCGTTTTCAATCAACCGATACCATTAAATAACAGCAACTTATACCTGTCTGATGGCGCGCTCTGCGAAGCGGTAACGCGTGAAGGTGCTGGCTGGGATAGCGATTTTCTTGCCAGTATTGGTCAGCAACTAGGAACGGCTGAATCCCTTGAACTGGGGCGGCTGGCAAATGTGAATCCGCCTGAATTGTTGCGCTACGATGCGCAGGGACGCCGTCTGGACGATGTGCGTTTTCACCCTGCCTGGCACCTGCTGATGCAGGCGTTATGTACCAATCGGGTGCACAATCTGGCCTGGGAAGAAGACGCTCGCTCTGGCGCATTTGTGGCGCGGGCAGCGCGTTTTATGTTACACGCGCAGGTTGAGGCCGGATCGTTATGCCCGATAACCATGACCTTTGCCGCCATGCCATTGTTGTTACAGATGCTACCTGCGCCGTTTAAGGACTGGAGCACGCCGTTGTTGAGCGATCGCTACGATTCCCACCTATTACCCGGCGGGCAAAAACGCGGCCTGTTGATTGGCATGGGAATGACGGAAAAGCAGGGCGGCTCTGATGTTATGAGCAATACCACTCGGGCAGAACGTCTGGAAGATGGTTCTTATCGGCTGGTGGGGCATAAATGGTTTTTCTCGGTGCCGCAAAGCGATGCGCATCTGGTGCTGGCGCAGACCACGGGGGGGTTGTCCTGCTTTTTTGTGCCGCGCTTTCTGCCTGATGGGCAACGGAATGCGATTCGCCTGGAGCGGCTGAAAGACAAGCTGGGTAATCGCTCCAACGCCAGTTGCGAAGTGGAGTTTCAGGATGCCATCGGTTGGTTATTGGGTCAGGAAGGAGAAGGTATTCGCCTGATCCTGAAAATGGGCGGGATGACGCGTTTTGATTGCGCCCTGGGTAGCCATGCCATGATGCGCCGTGCATTCTCGCTGGCGATTTATCATGCACATCAACGTCATGTTTTTGGTAATCCATTGATCCAACAGCCCCTTATGCGTCATGTCTTAAGTCGTATGGCACTTCTGCTTGAAGGGCAAACGGCGTTGCTGTTTCGTCTTGCGCGAGCGTGGGATCGGCGTGCCGATGCTAAAGAAGCCCTGTGGGCGCGCCTATTCACTCCAACGGCGAAGTTTGTGATTTGCAAAAGTGGTATGCCGTTTGTGGCCGAAGCGATGGAGGTGCTGGGCGGCATTGGTTATTGCGAGGAGAGCGAGCTGCCGCGTCTTTACCGGGAAATGCCGGTAAATAGCATCTGGGAAGGCTCTGGCAACATCATGTGTCTGGATGTTCTGCGTGTGCTCAATAAGCAGGCTGGTGTATACGATTTACTGGCGGAAGCGTTTATGGAAGTGAAAGGGCAGGATCGCTATTTTGATCGCGCGGTTCGTCGATTACAGCAGCAACTGCGCAAACCGACTGAAGAGCTTGGGCGAGAGATCACTCATCAGCTATTCCTGCTGGGTTGCGGCGCACAAATGTTGAAATATGCTTCACCGCCAATGGCGCAGGCGTGGTGTCAGGTGATGTTAGATACGCGCGGCGGCGTACGGTTGTCAGAGCAGATCCAGAATGATTTATTACTGCGGGCGACGGGAGGTGTGTGTTTGTAAGCGTTCATGCGTGATGCGATGCTGTTTTCGCTTCACTAAATGAAGTGTATGAGATTTGTAGGCCGGGTGAGGCGCAGGCGCCGCATCCGGCATTGTTCATTCGATGTTGATGACATTCATGCATACAGTATCGCCTGTACACGCCAGTTATCGGGCTGCTGGTCTTCGTACATGGTAATAATGCGATACCATGACGCCCCCTGTTCATCGGCCTTTAACGCCACGATACGTTCCACGTCCTGCGGATCCCCTGAAATATTGCTAACCGAGATCTGACCTATTTCATTCAGGCCCGTCACGCAGTCAGCACTGGCGAATTCTGCAGACTGTGCCGTGGCGCTCGCAGGATAAGTCACTAATTGTAGCGAGGGTGAGGCAAGTAATTGTTTCATCGTCAGCTCCATTTTTCGTTTCCCCACATGTTGCAGGGCATTCCATCGCGGTAATAAACGCCCGAGCTTCCAGTCGGTAATTTATTGTGCACAGGTAAACGCATAGGGACGCAAAGCAATGTAAAGCTTACTATGTAAGTTGTCTGATTTATTTACGGTATAAAATGGCTTGTGAATACCACTGTCCTGTCACGATGGTTTCATCCACCATGACGACAACGTAATAATCAGCTTTTGCAGCGACAGCTTTCGCCCTGATTTCTGCTAATGCGTCATCCGGAGAACCCCGAACCATCGTGCTTACGCTACCTATTCGCTGCAACCCCTGGGTTTGGTCGCGGCGAATTTCTTGCGGATGGTCTGTTACTGGTGGTGCTGGCTGTGGCGTACCTTGCAGTGCGCTACAGGCGCTTAACATCAACACCAATAATAAACTGGCAAACCGGGAAATAACGCTATTACGTTTCCTGCTAACCATAGTGTAGTGCCTTATTAATTTAACTTTGGGGGAATGTTCCCGAATTGTTACCTGGTACGCGATTTTCGAATGAAAACGTGGCGAAAGCGTAATCCACATCTCAACATTATGAACTAATACTGCCAGCAGAAACTTGTGCTAAGGGTTTGTTCATGTCATACCAGACCCAAAGGAGAAACAGATGATTGAATTAGAATCGCGCGTGCTGGCAGATATTCCCGTTCTTCACGCTTATCCCACAGGGCAAAAAGAAACCCCGTTACCATGCGTGATTTTTTATCACGGCTTTACTTCATCCAGCCTGGTGTATAGCTATTTTGCCGTCGCGCTGGCGCAGACTGGTTTGCGGGTGATTATGCCGGATGCGCCCGATCACGGTAGCCGTTTTAGTGGCGACGCACCGCGACGGTTAAATCAATTCTGGCAAATCTTGCTACAAAGTATGCAGGAGTTCACTACCTTACGTGCGGCAATAGCCGAAGAAAAATGGCTGCTTGATGAACGTCTGGCGGTTGGTGGCGCATCGATGGGCGCGATGACGGCGCTGGGGATTACCGCTCGCCACCCAACGGTGAAATGTACTGCCAGCATGATGGGCTCGGGCTATTTCACATCGCTTGCCCGTTCACTGTTTCCACCGCTAATACCTGAAACGGCAGCACAACAGAATGAATTTAATAATGTTATTGCGCCACTGGTGGAGTGGGAAGCGACAAACCACCTGGAACAACTCGGGGACAGGCCGCTCCTGCTGTGGCATGGCCTTGACGATGATGTAGTGCCTGCCGACGAATCACTACGTTTGCAGCAGGCATTAAGAGAAACGGGACGGGATAAACAGTTAACCTGTTCATGGCAGCCATGCGTGCGCCACCGTATTACACCCGAGGCGTTAGATGCCGCTGTGACATTTTTCCGCCAACATCTTTAAACACGCAGAATGCTGACCCCTTGCGCTTCCAGTTGTTGCAGGATTTCTGGGTTAGCATTTTTGCCGGTGATCAGCATATCGATTTGATCGGCACGGCTAAAGAGCATCCCCGCGCGTTCGCCAATCTTGCTGCTATCAACCAGTACCACCAGTTTTCCTACTACACTCAGCATTTTCTGTTCTGCCATCGCCGTCAGCATATCAGTTTTATACAACCCTTCCGCTGTTAGTCCTTTGCCACTGGTAAACATCCAGTGCCCGGCATAGAGACTGTTTTCGCTGCCCTGTGGGCTTAAGGTGATGGACTGACTTTTGTTGTATTGCCCGCCCATGATTATCACGCTGTCATGTTCCTGATCGATCAGGTAATTCGCCAGCGGCAGATAATTAGTGATAATTTGCACTGGCTTGCCACACATTTCCCGCCCAAGCAGGAATGCGGTGGAACCGCAGTTGATGACCACGCTTTCGCCCGGATTGACCAGCTGCGAGGCCGCTTTAGCGATACGTACTTTTTCATCGTGATTTTGCGCCTGATGCAGATTCATCGGCGTCCAGCGCGGGCGCTGCTGGGTAATGGCTTCTGCGCCATTGCGCACTTTTTTCAGTTTGCCGCTTTCGTCGAGTTTATTGATATCACGCCGCGCGGTAGCAGGCGAAATTCCCAGACGCTCAACGACTTTCTCAACAGTCACAAAGCCCAGTTGTGCGAGCATTTCCAGGAGAATTTGATGTCTTTGTGCTTCAGTCATGAGCTATTCCGATAAAATTTGATTTTTTTAGATGATATTTGAAATAGCCAGGAAATACTACGCCGGATAGCGCGAACATCTCTACGCTATCCGGTATAAACGACACGATTACAGGAACGATTTGAACGGCAGATCCGGTTCAATAGTGAAGCAATCGTCAAAACCACGCGGATAGTGGTACTCGAAGTTGTCTTTATCCAGCGGCCAGGTGAACTTGCCACCAACCTGCCAGATAAACGGCTTGAAGCCATACTTCAGGCGGTCTTTTTTCATTTCCCACAGTACGCGGATCTCTTGCGGATCGGCCTGGAAGTTTGACCAGATATCGTGGTGGAACGGGATAACCACTTTCGCATTCAGGGCTTCACCCATACGCAGCATATCGGCACTGGTCATTTTGTCGGTAATACCGCGCGGGTTCTCACCGTACGAGCCTAACGCCACATCGATCTGATGCTCGTTACCATGTTTCGCATAGTAGTTAGAGTAGTGGGAATCGCCACTGTGATACAGGGAGCCGCCAGGCGTTTTGAACAGGTAGTTCACCGCGCGATCGTCCATGCCGTCCGGCAGTACGCCAGCCGCTTTTTGATCCGCAGGCAGGGTAATCAGTGCAGTACGATCAAACGCGTCAAGTGCATGAATTTCAATGTCTTTCACTTTTACTACATCGCCTGGTTTGACCACGATGCAACGTTCTTTCGGCACGCCCCAGCCAATCCATAAATCCACGCAGGTTTTCGGCCCGATAAACGGTACGTCATCAGCGCAGTTTTGTATCACGGCGGCTGCCACGTTCACGTCGATATGATCGTTGTGATCGTGCGTCGCCAGCACGGCGTCGATCTGGCGAATAGCAAACGGATCTAGAACAAACGGCGTGGTACGCAGGTTTGGTTGCAGTTTTTTCACGCCCGCCATGCGCTGCATCTGGTGACCCTGTTTCATCAGCGGGTTGCCGTGGCTTTGTTTGCCAGTACCGCACCAGAAATCGACGCAAACGTTGGTGCCACCTTCTGATTTCAACCAGATCCCGGTACAGCCGAGCCACCACATCGCGAATGTGCCTGGTGCGACCTGCTCCTGTTCAATTTCTTCATTCAGCCAGCTACCCCACTCCGGGAAAGTACTCAGGATCCAGGATTCACGGGTGATACTTTTCACTTTACTCATCGCCATTTACCTTCATGATGGTTCAATTCGAATCAATAATTGATTGGTTTTGATTAATCCTGACACTATTTTTTCAGGAAGGCAATGACCATTTTTTGACTTTTGGCCTGGAAAGTTGTTGTGAATTTTGGCTGTGGAAAGATTTAATGGAATGTGTAATAAAGTTAACTTAATGAATTTAAATGATTAATTGTTTCTTTATGTGAATCACTTACTTTCGTTGTGGAATTATTTGCGTGTCGCGTCACATTTAATCATAAATAATCTTGTTGTGATTACTTTTGAAAATTAGAGTGAGTACACAACATTCCGGGTGTGTGGAATACCCGGTTACCTCTTCTTCAGGAGATCGTTATGGAGATCCTCTACAACATCTTTACCGTGTTTTTTAACCAGGTCATGACCAATGCCCCATTGTTGCTGGGTATTGTGACCTGTCTGGGCTACATCCTGCTGCGCAAAAGTGTCAGCGTGATTATCAAAGGTACGATTAAAACCATTATTGGTTTCATGTTGTTGCAGGCAGGATCCGGCATCCTTACCAGTACCTTCAAACCGGTAGTGGCGAAAATGTCGGAAGTTTATGGCATTAACGGTGCGATTTCAGATACCTATGCCTCAATGATGGCGACCATCGAACGTATGGGTGATGCCTATAGCTGGGTGGGTTATGCGGTGCTGTTGGCTCTGGCGTTGAACATCTGTTACGTGCTGCTGCGTCGAATTACTGGCATTCGTACCATCATGCTGACTGGTCACATTATGTTCCAGCAGGCAGGGCTGATTGCGGTAACGCTGTTTATCTTCGGCTACTCCATGTGGACGACCATTATCTGCACTGCGATTCTGGTTTCGCTCTATTGGGGCATCACCTCCAACATGATGTACAAGCCGACTCAGGAAGTGACAGACGGCTGCGGTTTCTCCATCGGTCACCAGCAGCAGTTTGCATCATGGATTGCCTACAAAGTCGCGCCGTTCCTGGGCAAGAAAGAGGAGAGCGTTGAAGACCTCAAACTGCCAGGTTGGCTGAATATTTTCCACGACAACATCGTCTCCACGGCGATTGTGATGACCATCTTCTTTGGCGCCATTCTGCTCTCCTTCGGTATCGACACCGTACAGGCGATGGCAGGCAAAGTGCACTGGACGGTCTACATCCTGCAAACCGGTTTCTCCTTTGCGGTAGCGATTTTCATCATCACTCAGGGCGTGCGCATGTTTGTGGCGGAACTCTCTGAAGCGTTTAACGGTATCTCCCAGCGCCTGATCCCGGGTGCGGTTCTGGCGATTGACTGTGCGGCTATCTATAGCTTCGCGCCGAACGCCGTGGTCTGGGGCTTTATGTGGGGCACCATCGGTCAGCTGATTGCGGTTGGCATCCTGGTTGCCTGCGGCTCCTCGATCCTGATTATTCCTGGCTTTATCCCGATGTTCTTCTCCAACGCCACCATCGGCGTATTTGCTAACCACTTCGGCGGCTGGCGTGCAGCACTCAAAATTTGCCTGGTGATGGGGGTGATCGAAATCTTCGGTTGCGTCTGGGCGGTGAAACTCACCGGTATGAGCGCCTGGATGGGCATGGCGGACTGGTCGATTCTGGCACCACCGATGATGCAGGGCTTCTTCTCCATCGGTATCGCCTTTATGGCCGTCATCATCGTCATTGCACTGACTTATATGTTCTTCGCTGGCCGCGCACTGCGCGCAGAAGAAAATGCAGAAAAACAACTGGCAGAACAGTCTGCTTAATAAGGAGTTTTGATTATGACCGTACGTATTCTGGCTGTGTGTGGCAACGGACAAGGTAGTTCCATGATCATGAAGATGAAAGTGGACCAGTTTTTAACCCAGTCGAACATCGACCACTCGGTAAATAGCTGCGCGGTTGGCGAATACAAAAGCGAGTTGAGCGGCGCGGATATCATCATCGCTTCTACGCATATTGCGGGCGAAATCACCGTTACCGGCAACAAATATGTCGTTGGTGTGCGCAATATGCTCTCTCCTGCCGACTTTGGCCCGAAATTGCTGGAAGTGATCAAAGAGCATTTCCCGCAGGACGTGAAGTAAGGACGCGCCATGACATTACGTGATTCGCTGGCGGAAAATAAATCCATTCGTCTGCAGGCCGAAGCTGAAACCTGGCAGGACGCGGTGAAAATCGGCGTTGATCTGCTGGTGGCTGCGGATGTCGTCGAGCCGCGTTACTACCAGGCGATTCTGGATGCGGTTGAACAGCACGGCCCGTACTTCGTGCTCGCACCAGGCCTGGCAATGCCGCACGGACGCCCGGAAGAGGGCGTTAAGAAAACCGGCTTTGCACTGGTGACGCTGAAAAAGCCGCTGGAGTTCAACCACGAAGATAACGATCCGGTGGATATCCTCATCACCATGGCGGCGGTCGATGCCAACACTCACCAGGAAGTGGGCATCATGCAGATCGTCAACCTGTTTGAAGATGAAGAGAATTTCGACCGTTTACGCGCCTGCCGTACCGAGCAGGAAGTACTGGATCTCATTGACCGCACCAACGCGGCAGCTTAAGAAGGAATTGAAGATGTCATTACCCATGTTGCAAGTCGCGCTGGACAACCAGACTATGGATAGCGCCTACGAAACCACTCGCCTGATTGCCGAAGAAGTCGACATTATCGAAGTGGGCACCATTCTGTGCGTGGGCGAAGGCGTGCGTGCGGTTCGCGATCTTAAAGCACTCTACCCGCATAAAATTGTGCTGGCAGACGCCAAAATTGCCGATGCGGGCAAAATCCTTTCGCGTATGTGCTTCGAAGCCAACGCTGACTGGGTGACCGTGATTTGCTGCGCGGATATCAACACCGCCAAAGGCGCGCTGGACGTGGCGAAAGAGTTTAACGGTGATGTGCAGATTGAACTGACCGGTTACTGGACCTGGGAACAGGCGCAGCAGTGGCGTGACGCAGGCATTGGGCAGGTGGTTTATCATCGCAGCCGTGACGCGCAGGCCGCCGGCGTGGCCTGGGGCGAAGCGGACATTACCGCGATCAAACGCCTTTCCGATATGGGCTTCAAAGTGACCGTCACCGGTGGCCTGGCGCTGGAAGATCTGCCGCTGTTCAAAGGCATTCCGATTCATGTGTTTATCGCAGGTCGCAGCATCCGTGATGCCGCTTCTCCGGTTGAAGCCGCACGTCAGTTCAAACGTTCCATCGCCGAACTGTGGGGCTAAGGAGCGGATATGTTGTCTAAACAAATCCCGCTTGGCATCTATGAAAAAGCACTCCCCGCCGGGGAGTGCTGGCTGGAACGGCTGCAACTGGCAAAAACGTTAGGCTTCGATTTTGTCGAGATGTCGGTAGATGAAACTGACGATCGCCTGTCGCGCCTCGACTGGAGCCGCGAGCAGCGTCTGGCGCTGGTGAATGCAATTGTGGAAACCGGCGTGCGCGTGCCGTCTATGTGCCTTTCTGCTCATCGTCGTTTTCCGCTGGGCAGTGAAGATGACGCAGTGCGGGCGCAGGGGCTGGAGATTATGCGTAAGGCCATCCAGTTCGCGCAGGACGTCGGCATTCGCGTGATCCAACTGGCGGGCTATGACGTTTACTACCAGGAAGCCAATAACGAAACGCGTCGTCGTTTCCGTGATGGCCTGAAAGAGAGCGTTGAGATGGCGAGCCGCGCGCAGGTGACGCTGGCGATGGAGATTATGGATTACCCCCTGATGAACTCCATCAGCAAGGCGCTGGGCTACGCGCACTATCTCAACAACCCGTGGTTCCAGCTCTACCCGGATATCGGCAACCTGTCGGCGTGGGATAACGACGTGCAGATGGAATTGCAGGCCGGAATCGGGCATATCGTCGCAGTGCATGTGAAAGACACCAAACCGGGCGTCTTCAAAAACGTGCCGTTTGGTGAAGGCGTGGTGGATTTCGAACGTTGCTTTGAAACGCTCAAACAGAGTGGTTATTGCGGGCCTTACCTGATTGAGATGTGGAGTGAAACGGCGGAAGACCCGGCGGCGGAAGTGGCGAAAGCGCGTGATTGGGTGAAAGCGCGCATGGCCAAAGCAGGTATGGTGGAGGCGGCATAATGCAAAAGCTGAAACAGCAGGTGTTTGAAGCCAATATGGATCTGCCGCGTTACGGGCTGGTGACCTTTACCTGGGGCAACGTTAGCGCCATTGATCGCGAGCACGGGCTGGTGGTGATCAAGCCCAGCGGTATCGCCTACGAAACCATGAAAGCGGACGATATGGTGGTGGTCGATATGAGTGGCAAGGTGGTGGACGGTCAGTATCGCCCCTCATCAGACACCGCGACGCATCTCGAACTCTACCGCCGTTACCCGTCGCTTGGCGGCATTGTCCATACCCACTCCACTCATGCCACCGCATGGGCGCAGGCGGGGCTGGCAATTCCGGCGTTAGGCACCACGCACGCTGACTACTTCTTTGGCGACATCCCGTGTACGCGTGGATTAAGCGAAGAAGAGGTGCAGGGCGAGTATGAACTAAACACCGGCAAAGTGATTATCGAAACGCTGGGCGATGCCGAGCCGCTGCATACACCGGGAATTGTGGTGTATCAGCACGGACCATTTGCCTGGGGGAAAGATGCTCACGATGCGGTGCATAACGCGGTCGTGATGGAAGAAGTGGCGAAGATGGCGTGGATTGCGCGCGGCATTAACCCTCAGCTTAATCCCATCGACAGCTACCTGATGAATAAACACTTCATGCGTAAGCATGGCCCCAACGCCTATTACGGGCAGAAGTAAAACACGTGCTGCGGAAATTTCCTTCTTCGGGAGATAACTGGTCTGATTCCGCAGCCGTTTTCAAAAAAAGCCCCCTGAGAAGGGGGCAAAGCAAACTATGGCAATGTTTCGTTGGTTATACCTGGTGCTAGCGATAAATATCCGCGCTGGCGTGCATGTTGCCGTTACTCCCCGGTTCCCGCATCAGAATCACGTGGTAGTACGTTGCGCCTTGCGCATCTGTCTCTTCATTCAGTGCCTGGCGAGCTTCACTTTCAGTGGCGAAGTTATGGTTGATATAAATCACGCCTAAGCTCTGTACGTCGTCCATATTTCTGGCCTGGTGGTTATTAATTTCAATGGCTGCCCATGTATTTGCACTTAGCAAAAGCACAGCCAGAAGGGCTAAAACACGGCTGAACATAGATACCTCCTCGACGGCTGTCTTTGTGTGCTCTCCTCTGTGATGATCTTCTGATTTAATTTTAATCAATGATAAAGAAGTTGATGGTGACCATTTCTGATGCAGTTGTTCAAAAAAACACCGTAATGGAATGTGATGAACTTCAAATCAGCGGGTTAGTACGATTTGGCGAAAGGTGAGATTTATTTGTCGGCTGGCCTTGAGTTTAGCGGGGTATACCAGTACTATAACGCGTCATTTTTCAGCCGCCCTTTAACACGTTCCTTGCCTCCATGGGCTGCGGCTGACCCAGACAGGAGGCTGAATAATCCGTAAGGAGCAATTCGATGCGTCATTACGAAATCGTTTTTATGGTCCATCCTGACCAGAGCGAACAGGTTCCGGGCATGATCGAGCGCTACACTGCTGCCATCACTGGTGCAGAAGGCAAGATCCACCGTCTGGAAGACTGGGGCCGCCGTCAGCTGGCTTACCCGATCAACAAACTGCACAAAGCTCACTACGTTCTGATGAACGTTGAAGCGCCGCAGGAAGTGATCGATGAGCTGGAAACTACCTTCCGCTTCAACGACGCCGTTATCCGTAGCATGGTAATGCGTACTAAGCACGCCGTTACCGAAGCATCTCCGATGGTTAAAGCGAAAGACGAGCGCCGTGAGCGTCGCGATGATTTCGCAAACGAAACCGCTGATGATGCTGAAGCTGGGGATTCTGAAGAGTAATTTCTGATGACCAACCGTCTGGTGTTGTCCGGCACCGTGTGCAGGACTCCCCTTCGAAAGGTCAGTCCATCAGGAATTCCTCACTGCCAGTTCGTGCTTGAGCATCGTTCTGTGCAGGAGGAAGCCGGTTTTCACCGGCAGGCGTGGTGTCAAATGCCCGTTATTATTAGCGGACACGAAAACCAGGCCATTACTCACAGTATAACGGTCGGCAGTCGCATAACCGTTCAGGGGTTCATTTCATGCCACAAGGCGAAGAACGGACTGAGCAAAATGGTTTTGCATGCCGAGCAGATTGAATTGATAGATTCTGGAGACTAGCCATATGGCACGTTATTTCCGTCGTCGCAAGTTCTGCCGTTTCACCGCGGAAGGCGTTCAAGAGATCGACTATAAAGATATCGCTACGCTGAAAAACTACATCACCGAAAGCGGTAAGATTGTCCCAAGCCGTATCACCGGTACCCGTGCAAAATACCAGCGTCAGCTGGCTCGCGCTATCAAACGCGCTCGCTACCTGTCCCTGCTGCCGTACACTGATCGCCATCAGTAATCGGTCACGGTCCATTAATACGACTTTGAGAGGATAAGGTAATGCAAGTTATTCTGCTTGATAAAGTAGCAAACCTGGGTAGCCTGGGTGATCAGGTAAACGTTAAAGCGGGCTACGCTCGTAACTTCCTGGTACCGCAGGGTAAAGCTGTTCCAGCTACCAAGAAAAACATTGAATTCTTCGAAGCACGTCGCGCTGAACTGGAAGCTAAACTGGCTGAAGTTCTGGCAGCAGCTAACGCTCGCGCTGAGAAAATCAATGCACTGGAAACTGTTACCATCGCGTCTAAAGCTGGCGACGAAGGTAAACTGTTCGGTTCCATCGGTACTCGCGACATCGCTGACGCTGTAACTGCAGCTGGCGTTGAAGTGGCTAAGAGCGAAGTTCGTCTGCCGAACGGCGTTCTGCGTACCACTGGCGAACACGAAGTGAGCTTCCAGGTTCACAGCGAAGTATTCGCGAAAGTGATCGTAAACGTAGTAGCTGAATAATTCGTTATTCAACGAGACGTAAAAACGCCGACCATTGGTCGGCGTTTTGCTTTATAGCGAAAGCGTTACAACTGGCAGTATAACGCTCTGATATCTATTAATTAGCTTGTCGCTAACTGTACTTGCGATTCTTCATCTTTAACTTTGATAAGCGTCCACAACGCAATGGCACCAATAATGTCAAAGAAAGCCAGGGCAATAAAGAACGGCGCGAAGCCGATAATGTGAACGAATGCCCCGATGAACAGGTTGAAAATCAACTGACCGCTCCACGCACAGGCTCCTGCCATACCCACTGCGGTAGCCACTTCGTCTTTTTTGAACAGATCGCCGCCCAGAGTTGCTGCCACAGTAGAAAGGCATTGATGCGAGAACGCGCCAATACTAATCAGTAACACGGCAATGTAGGGATTTTCGACAATACTCACCAGACCAATCGTCATCATAATGACGGCTGCAATAGTGAAGGTAATTCTTCGTGAGTTAATTAAACTCACGCCGCGATCGTGGAAGAACTTCGCTACAAAACCACTGGCTAAACAGCCAAGGTCGCCCAACAGGAAAGGTAGCCAGACGAACATGGCAATTTCTTTCAGGCTAAAATGCAGTGTTTCAACAAAGAAAATCGGCACCCAGAAGTTAATGGTTCCCCATGCCGGGTCAGCGAGAAAACGCGCGATGCCAATCCCCCAGAAATTACGTTGGCTGAGGATATGCTTGATTGATGTTTTTTCTTTCTTATCTGTTTTAAGATGCTGTTCTTGCCCTGATTCAATATAGTGGCGCTCTTCATCAGAAAGGCGTTTGGCATCTTTTGGATCTTTATAACAAAAGAACCAAAATAAAGCCGCGAGCAAAGCAAGGCTACCTGAGACAATAAACGCAAATTGCCAGCTATGAAACATAATGCACCAGGCAATTAGCGGTGGTGCAAGCATCGCGCCGAGTGAGGTGCCCATATTGAAAACACCTGTTGCCACGCCACGCTCTTTTGCCGGGAACCATGTTGATGCGGTTTTTACACCGGCCGGAATTGCCGACGCTTCGCTGAAACCCATCAGGGCGCGCATAAATGCCAGACCTGACCATGTTCCGGTCAGCGCATGACCCATTGTTGCCAGCCCCCATACTGCGGCACAAATCGCAAAACTCAATTTCAGACCAACAGTGTCAATAAAGAATCCCATTACCGGTTGACCCAATGTATAGGCCAACTGGAATGCACTGACAATCCATGAATATTGCTCTTTGGTTATTCCAGTTGTCTCCATAATAGTTGGAGCTGCAATACCTAACGCCGTTCTGTCCAGATAATTGATTACAGTGATAAAGCATACGAGGGCAATCATATGCCACCGGTAATTCTTTATTTTATTCATGTTTAAACCTTTTAATTATATTAATAAACCCTGGTTGTTGGTAATTCCGTGTAATAGTTAATAAAAATCAGGTACAGAGAACATATTAAAAATTATTGTGTGTAAATCTCTCCCTTTAGAAAATCTGGCCAGTTTTTTTCAAAGTAAATACCATTAATACGCGGTAGCACACGTAAAGACTTCACTTCAGTAATAAAAGAGTCTTGTGAATAATGAATAGTTAATTTGTGATTTTTATCATCATCTTGTTCAGAGCGAAAACGCCATTCTTCTTTTGCCCCCTGACGAGTTTGCGGTAGATATTCACCCTGGGGATCAATAATCATCCGCGCCCCACGACTGCCGCCGCCTGCGTCAATAAAATGCGTTAATTGTGTTAAGACGGCGGCAGACGTCAGCGCCATATGCCGCCACATAAACAATTCGGCAACTTCGCCCACGTGTTTGATAGCCAAACCATGCCGTTGTACAAATTCATTCAATAGCAGGGCATCGCGAGTGGCGCGCCGGACTTTATCGCCATGGCAAATAAACCCAGCGTAGTCAGACATTCGTGCCTGGATTTTTTCCCTCACCGTTACCAGCGCCATTCCATTTTCGTTTGCCAGCGCCTGAGTGATGATCTCTCTGATTGAATTTAGTGCCGGAGATGCCAGTTGTGCGACATCATCTTCAACAGATCGCTTTTGTGTGCAGCCAATAAAACGCGCCAGACGCACGGCAAAAACCTGTCCGGCATTCAGCGCCGCGCCGCCAGGTCGGGTAACACCGTGAGTTCCGGCGACTTCTCCCACCGCAAAACAACCGGGCAGAGAAGTTTGCCCCCAGATATCAACCTCAATGCCGCCATTCATATGCTGATTATTCATGGCAAACTGCAACGGCTGCGTGGTGAGATCGTAACCGTGCATCTTATACAGCGAGATGGACAATGGATTCATTCGTTGCAGGCGTTCGATGGGTGATGGTGCCAGAGCATCGTTATTTTCCAGATACGTGCGAACGTCGTCGTCCAGTCGATCTAATGAGAATGGCAAATCACCAGGCACCGCTTCAGGATTTCGCTTGAAATCCATAAAAACCTGGCGGCCTGATTGCTGCTCTTGCGCTACCGCCATGTCCAACAGGCTTGAGCCAAAACCCATCACCCGCGTGGCGTGGAACGGCCACTGATAGCCTTTACGGAAGATGTTTGAAGCCAGTTCCTGGGTGGTGCGATAGTAATCCGCGAGGAAGTTATACTCGTTGCCCTCGGCATCCACGGAATAGATATACGGGATCACCTGCACATAGGTGCCGGACAAATTCCACGGAAACGTGCTGCGCGGCGTGCCTATACCAAACTGGCTTTCGGTCAGATTGGTTAGCGTCAGACCTTCTTCCAGCGCCAGCCCCAGCGAGCCAAAGCATTTATGCGGATAAACACTGTCGCGATAAAGCTCTCCCGGCCCGCCTGTTGCCAGTACCACATTGGGCGCAGTAACAATTGCCAGTCCCCACGGGTTATGGGCGCGGGAACCGGTTGCGAGGATAGCTCCTGCCACGCGATCTTCGCCATTCTCACCGCGTTGATGCAGCAGTTTGATAACTGTCGCGCTGGTTAACAATGGGATGGAAAGACGCTGCACTTCTTCGAGCAATACTTTCACCATCAGACGAGAAGTGCGCGGCCCACAGGAGGTTGCGCGTCCGGCTTCGTCATGGTCGGTCTGATAACGGAGAATTGCACCATAGCGATCTTCCGGTAATTCCAGACCGAGATATTGCAGCCCGCCAAGGGTATGCAGGGAACCGACTGCTTCAACATACGCCGTGTCGTGATCCATCGCACCGCCGCTCGCCAGTGCTTCGGCAAGTTTGGCGAAGTTATCGCCGTTGCCCGCCGTAGCGGCGGTAAACAGCGTCTGTTTATCGGAACCGGAGCAGGCCGATGTTCCCA
Organism: Escherichia sp. MOD1-EC5433; assembly: GCF_002966005.1. Classification (NCBI taxonomy): domain Bacteria; kingdom Pseudomonadati; phylum Pseudomonadota; class Gammaproteobacteria; order Enterobacterales; family Enterobacteriaceae; genus Escherichia; species Escherichia sp. MOD1-EC5433. The sequence continues at coordinate 215,707 of NZ_PTRL01000001.1, forward strand.
TATATAACCCGGCGGTGGCGATCAGCACATTTTGCTGGCGACGTTTCAGTTCAACCGCCGCACGTAATCCTGCCGCGCCGCTACCAACGACCAGAGCATCAACTTGCCAGAGTGGGTAATCAACACCGTCCACCGTGACAATTGACGCTGGCTCTGTTGACACAAAACCCTTCGGGAAGGTGACGTGGGTCAGCGCATCGAGGATGGCGTCATCAGGCTGGCTCATGCGTCCTCCATCGGCGTAAAAAGGCTACTTTCCATCAGGCGCGGCTGGTTGATAATTGGACGGAAGGCCATATACGGCAGAATGTCGCGGTCAATCTCCACGTCCGGCGCGATTTCAATTAATTCAACGCCTTCTGCCGTTAACTGGAATACCGCGCGTTCAGTGATATACAACACTTCCTGACCGCTGTGCTGTGCGTAGGCGGCGCTAAAAGTGATTTTTTCCACCTGAGTAACCAGTTTAGGGATTTGACCTGACTGGGCGATATGCAAGCCATCTGGCGTTACATCAATCTTGCTGCCTTTGGCGTCGAACGTGCCGCAGAACACCACCTTACGGGCGTTTTGCGCAATTTCGAGAAATCCGCCGGGGCCGATTAAATTGCCGTTCAGGTGTGAGACGTTGACGTTACCATGTTGATCCATCTCGCCCATGCCGAGGAAAGTAATGTCGATGCCGCCGCCGCTGTAGAACTCGAATTGATCCAGCGAAGGGATAATGGCGTCGGCGTTACGGGCGCAGCCGAAAAACGCGTCATCAAGCATCATACCGTTATGCACGCCTTGCTCGACGCTTAGCCATAAACTTTGGTAAGGAACGCCTTCACGCAACGCAACCCCAGGAATACCGCCGGGAATACCAAAGCCAAAGTTGGTTGAAGCGCCTGCCACCAGCTCGCGCGCTGCCCGACGGGCAATTAAGCGACGTACCGGATGACTAACCAGTTCAATAGCGCCGTTAGAACTCAGACGGCGATGTTGACCGCTGATCGTCAGGTCGTAACCGCCAAGATAGGTTTGCGGTTGTTCGCGGTATTCAACGATGCCATCAACCAGAATCCCCGGTAATTTGACCCGACGTGGTTCAATAGCGCCAGCTTCCAGTACATCGCGCACCTGTACGAACACTTTGCCACCGCTGTTGTGTGCTGCCAGCGCCATCGAATAGCTATCCATATCAATCGCTTCTTCTTCGAGGCTGACGTTGCCACTCGGATCGGCATAGGTGCCCCGCAAAATGGCATAGTCCACTTTGAAAGGGCGATAGCGGAGTTTGGTTTCGCCATCAATTTCGATCAGTTCTACCAGATCCTCGGTGGTGCAAGCGTTCGACTTTCCGCCGCCATTGCGTGGATCAACAAATGATCCCAGGCCAACGTGGGTAAAAAGTCCTGGACGTCCGGCACCAATTTCCCGCAGCAATGCCTGAATCACACCGCCTGGGAAGCAGTAGGCTTCAATGGCATTGTTCTTCACCAGTTCCTGCATTTTGGGCGACCAGGTAAAGTGTCCGGCAATAATGCGTTTGAGCATTTCAGCATGAGCGAAGCGGTTCGTGCCTTTGCAGTCGCGATCGCCAATGCCCAGCGAGTGGATTAGCGTCAGGTCGCGTGGATGTCCGGTTTGCAGGAAACGCGCTTCAATAGCTGCCAAAATATGGTCGGCTTCCACCATACCGCCGCCGTTACCGCTAATGGCAATGGTTGCGCCATCCTGAATTTGCGCCGCCAGTGCCTCGGCGGTTGTTATCTTACGCATACAATTTCCTTATTGATTATGGAAGCTCACGCTACTTTTTTCGGCAAATGCCTGCGTCGCCTGCTGGCAATCCTGAGTGGCGGACATTAATCCAGCCAGTAACTGGTGTGGGTATTCAGCGTGTTTATTTTCCAGTGCCAGAATCAGCTGCTTAATATGCGCCAGTGCCACCGGACCACATTTTTCCAGCTGCGCTAACTGGTTCGCCATCCAGCTTTCCACCTGTTCTTTTTCTACTACTTCATCAATTAAATTCGCCGCCTGGGCTTCATGCGCCGTCAGACGTTTACCTAGCATCAGCATCTGGCGACCGACCACCGGGCCAACCTGATTAAGCACGCGTTCAATGCCCATCCAGCCAGGCACCATGCCGAGCATGACTTCCGGGTTAGAAAATTTCGCGCTGGGGCGAGCGATTCGAATATCGCAGCACAAGGCAAGTTCAATACCGCCGCCGATGGTATGACCGTTGAGATTCGCAACCGTTAATTGCGGTAAATTGCGCAGGCGATTAAAAACGTCATTACCGCGTTTAATCCATTTTCTGCCCATATCTAATGGCGAATAGGCCGACCACGATTTAATATCACCGCCCGCACAAAAGAATTTATCGCCGGTTGCCGTTAATTCGACTAATCGTAATGTGGTGTCGTTTTCAATTTCATTTAAATAATGGTCGAGAGATTCAATCATCTCTTCGTTAATAGCATGACATTTATCTTCACGGTTCAACGTCAGACGGCAGGAAGCCGCCGCTCTGCTGAACAGAACGGGTTGGTCACTCATGATTATTCCTTAGCAATAATGCGCGATGCGATCGACGCTAATATCCAGCGTGCTGTTAATATCTTCCTGCCACCAGTACGGTGAGAATATTTCCAGTTCAATAGCGCCATTAAATCCGGCGTTTTCAACCAGTCGACGAATTGACGGAATATTTATCACGCCATCTCCCGGCATTCCCCGGTCATTGACCAGATCGGTGGTCGGCACTAACCAGTCGGAAACATGAAACGCGAGAATACGTTTTCCGGCGCGCAGGATCTGGCTGGCCAGATCCGGATCCCACCAGACATGGTAAACATCCACAGCCACGCCGAGGCCAAACTCCCCATCGGGATCGAGTTCATCACACCAGTCCAGCGCCTGGCGTAACGTGCACAAACAAGAACGATCGGCGGCGGTCATTGGGTGCAGTGGCTCCAGCGCAATCGGCACGCCAACTTCTTTCGAATGTGGCAGTAACTGGCGTATCCCTTGTTTCACCTGTTGCCGTGCTTCATACAGATCTTTTGTGCCCTGTGGTAAGCCGCCAACCACCTGCATATAACAGGCGGCGTTCAGCACCGCTGCGTCGTCCAGCGCCCGGCGGTTATCATCAATCGCCAGTTTGCGCTCTGCCAGCGTCGGCGCGGTGTAGTAGGTGCTACGACATAAACCGGAAACGCTCATGTTACTGGCGGCAAGCTGACGGGCGATCTGCTGAAGATCTTCGCCCTGCAACTCTCTGCGCCAGGGGGCGATCGCACCTATACCGCGTGCGGCGCAGGCATCAATAATGGCGGGTAGCGGGGTTTTATAGCCCAGCGTCGCGGTATTGATGCTGAATAAATCCGGGCGTTGTAACAGATCTCTCATGGTTCAGCCTCAGAAACGCGGCATACTTAAGCCACCGTCGATGGCGACGGCCTGACCACAGGTGTAAATCAGTTTGCCTTCCGCCATCGCGCGGACAGTGGAGGCGATATCAGCCGGATAACCCCAACGTCCCCACGGCACCAGTCCCTTAGCGATCAGTTCGTCGTAATAAGCCGTTGCCGGAATAGTCATATCGGTTTTGATTAGACCAGGGCGCACTTCATAGACGCCAATTTGTTCGTTGCAAAGGCGAGCGGCAAACAGACGAGTAGCGGCAGAAACGGCGGTTTTAGCGATGGTATATTCGCCGCGATTCATCGCCAGCATGATGGCGTTGATTGAGCTGACAAAAATAATCGAGCGGTGCGGGAATTCTGTTTCTGGTTTTGGCTGTGCGAGCAGACGTTTACTGAATGCCTGTGCGAGGAAGAACGGCGCGCGGGTGTTAATAGCAATGTTTTGGTCGAAACTGTCTGGTTCGAGGTCGAGGAGATCACCGCGTTTTTTCACAGAAATGCCCGCGTTATTGAGCAGGCAGTCCAGACGCCCCCACTGATTTTGCGCCGCGTCGAGCATCTCTTCATGCAGGGAGAGATCGCCAACATCGGCAGGGAAGCAAATCACTTCCACGCCTTCTGCCATACATTCCTGTTGCGTGGCATGTAATTTTTCTACGCTGTCGGCATCGGGGCGATCGTTAATCAACAGATTAAATCCGCCACGGGCAAGCTCCAGCGCACACCCCTTACCAATGCCACGTGCGGCTCCAGTGATGACGGCAACAGGACGAGTGGATTTCATACAATAGCTCTCTTTTTGAATATTGTTTCCCTAAGTGACGATTAGCTTGCGACGTGCGGCAAGAAAGATCAACCATCTGGTTGGTTGATATGCGATAGTGATCACAGGACATTTGATAACCCGATGAAAGTACAAGTTTTTAGCCTTTTTACTGGAGCTTCTAATTAATCGGGTTAAGATAGTCATCTTGAAGAGGTCGTGGGGAAGCGTTATGTATCTTGATACCAGCAACGTACAGAGCCTGAAGGAAAAGCTGCTGTTATGTGCGGTTAATGAATTTGCCGAATATGGTTACGAAGGAGCCAGAGTCGATAATATTGTTAAGGCCGCAGGGTGCAGTAAACAGACGGTTTATCACCACTTTGGTAATAAAGAAAATTTATTTATCGAAGTGCTGGAATATACCTGGAACGATATTCGACAAAAAGAAAAATCCCTGGATGTTTCAGGTCTTCCTCCACAAAAAGCAATTGAAAAAATCATCGATTTTACCTGGGATTATTACATTGCTAACCCCTGGTTTTTAAAAATTGTGCATAGTGAAAACCAGAGTAAAGGTGTGCATTATGCAAAATCACAGCGACTTTTAGAAATTAACCATGCGCACTTGCAGTTAATGGAATCTTTGTTGGCTGAAGGGAAGAGACTCAATATTTTTAAGGCTGATATCGACCCGTTGCAGGTGAATATTAATATTGCCGCGCTCGGGGGATATTATTTGATCAACCAGCATACGCTTGGCCTGGTTTATCACATCAGTATGGTTTCACCGCAGGCGCTGGAAGCCAGACGTAAGGTCATCAAAGAGACGATCCTTAGCTGGCTTCTCGTTGACCCTTCATCTACCGCGCACGAATAAAACTGCCATCCGGCTGGCGGGTAAACAGAACCTGTTGATTATTCCCCGTATCAATGGTTAAGCCCGTCACTACGCCGCTGGCGTTCTGGCGGATTTGTACCAATTGCCCATTTTGCAAATTACTTAGCGGCTTGCCCGCGCCTTCTACCTGCGCCATCGCATAGACATCGGTAGCGGGTAGTCCGTGGTCGCGGAACAATTGCGCCATCGTTTTACCCGGTTCGACACGATAAGAGCGCCACTGATTATCAATTCCACCATCTGGCTGGAAAGGTTGCGTTTGCGAAGTTTGTGGCTGATCTTCCGGCTGGCCTTCCTGTATCGGTTCAGGGGCGACCGGAGCCACCTGATCAGGATCATTTTGTGGGGTAACTAATTGCGCCCGCAGTTGTTCTTCCGTTGGCGGTTGTGATTGCGACTGAATATCCAGCTGCGCTTCACGCGTCACCACCGGCGCGTTGGGCGTATCATCAGACGGAAGCAGAAAACCGACCACCAATACAATGGCGGCAATAATGATCCCCCGACGATGCATCGGCGGCAGCGGGTCCATGAAGCGAAAATTGTCCGGCGCGTGCCAGACTTTCTCCAGGGTTGGTTTTAGTTCAAAGCGCCCGGGCATGGTTTCCTCCTGCTCCGCGTCTTGTTCCTCAATCATAGCCTATGAATAAGCTAACGCTATGATGTCCGTGGTAAACCCGCCTTTATTATATTCATACGGGATATTGCTATTGTTTCTTTTTCCCCGTGATTTGTCATCATTCCCGCGACAAAGTTTTACCCAAGGAAGTGTGGCTGATATGCTGCCGCTACTTTATACCCGAAGAAAGGAAATACGATGACCACTCCAACTTTTGATACCATCGAAGCGCAAGCAAGCTACGGTATTGGTTTGCAGGTAGGGCAACAACTGAGTGAATCTGGTCTGCAAGGGCTGCTGCCAGAAGCACTGGTTGCGGGCATTGCCGATGCGCTGGAAGGTAAACATCCGGCTGTTCCGGTTGATGTGGTGCACCGCGCGCTGCGTGAAATTCACGAACGTGCCGATGCCGTTCGTCGTCAGCGTTTCCAGGCGATGGCTGCCGAAGGTGTGAAATACCTGGAAGAAAACGCCAAAAAAGAGGGCGTGAACAGCACCGAATCTGGCCTGCAATTCCGCGTGATCAATCAGGGCGAAGGCGCAATTCCTGCGCGTACCGACCGCGTTCGCGTTCATTACACCGGTAAGCTGATCGACGGTACTGTATTTGACAGCTCCGTTGCCCGTGGTGAACCGGCTGAATTCCCGGTTAACGGCGTGATTCCAGGCTGGATTGAAGCACTGACTCTGATGCCGGTGGGTTCTAAATGGGAACTGACCATCCCGCAGGAACTGGCTTATGGCGAGCGTGGCGCAGGCGCGTCCATCCCTCCGTTCAGCACCCTGGTGTTTGAAGTCGAACTGCTGGAAATCCTCTAAGCAGCGCATTCTGTTCCCCTCGAGCCAGAGGGGAGCAGGCATTCAGCAATAACCCCTTCAGTTTGCCAAACGACGCTATTTTGTGTTGCAAAGACCACGTAAGCGTGTATTTTTGTGAGCTGTTTCGCGTTATCACCGTGATATGACACTCACTTTAAACATTAAATTAACATTAGATCTAAATCTTAGTATTCATCCCGCGTATTGTTACCTAATATCGATGAGTCCCGATACAGATTCGTCGTATCATAGACTGACTAAAGGCCGCAGAGCCTGAACAACACAGACAGGTACAGGAAGAAAAAAACATGGTAGATCAGGTAAAAGTCGTTGCCGATGATCAGGCTCCGGCTGAACAGTCGCTACGGCGCAATCTCACAAACCGACATATTCAGCTTATTGCCATTGGCGGTGCCATAGGTACAGGGTTGTTTATGGGTTCCGGTAAAACAATTAGTCTTGCCGGGCCGTCGATCATTTTCGTTTATATGATCATCGGTTTTATGCTCTTTTTCGTGATGCGGGCAATGGGGGAATTGCTGCTTTCGAATCTGGAATATAAATCTTTTAGTGACTTCGCTTCCGATTTATTGGGTCCGTGGGCAGGATATTTCACCGGCTGGACTTATTGGTTCTGTTGGGTAGTTACTGGTATGGCGGATGTTGTCGCTATTACCGCTTATGCGCAGTTCTGGTTCCCGGGGCTTTCTGACTGGGTTGCTTCGTTATCCGTGATCATTCTGTTACTGGTTCTAAACCTCGCCACGGTAAAAATGTTCGGTGAGATGGAGTTCTGGTTTGCGATGATCAAAATCGTCGCCATCGTGTCGCTGATTGTCGTTGGTCTGATCATGGTGATGATGCACTTCCAGTCTCCGACCGGTGTGGAAGCGTCGTTCGCGCATTTGTGGAATGACGGCGGCTGGTTCCCGAAAGGCTTAAGCGGCTTCTTTGCCGGATTCCAGATAGCGGTTTTCGCTTTCGTGGGGATTGAGTTGGTCGGTACAACGGCTGCGGAAACGAAAGATCCGGAGAAATCACTGCCACGCGCAATTAACTCCATTCCGATCCGCATCATTATGTTCTACGTCTTCGCGCTGATTGTAATTATGTCCGTGACGCCGTGGAGTTCTGTGGTCGCGGAGAAAAGCCCATTTGTTGAACTGTTTGTGCTGGTGGGGCTGCCTGCGGCGGCAAGCGTGATTAACTTTGTGGTGCTGACCTCTGCGGCTTCTTCTGCTAACAGTGGCGTATTTTCTACCAGCCGTATGTTGTTTGGTCTGGCACAGGAAGGCGTCGCGCCGAAAGCGTTCGCTAAACTCTCTAAACGCGCAGTACCAGCGAAAGGGCTGACCTTCTCCTGCATCTGTCTGCTCGGCGGCGTGGTGATGTTGTATGTGAATCCAAGCGTGATTGGCGCGTTCACGATGATCACTACAGTTTCCGCGATTCTGTTTATGTTCGTCTGGACGATTATCCTTTGTTCGTACCTGGTGTACCGCAAACAACGTCCGCTCCTGCATGAGAAGTCGATCTACAAGATGCCGCTCGGCAAACTGATGTGCTGGGTATGTATGGCATTCTTTGTATTCGTCATCGTGCTGCTGACGCTGGAAGATGACACCCGCCAGGCGCTGCTGGTTACCCCGTTGTGGTTTATTGTACTGGGGCTGGGCTGGCTGTTTATTGGTAAGAAGCGGGCTGCTGAACTGCGGAAATAGCCGCACTATCATGCTGGATGGCGCAATGCCATCCAGCTTTTAGATCACTCACCCGCCAGTGCGCGTGGGAACAGTACATTGTTTTCCAGACTGATGTGCTCCATCAGGTCATCAATCAGTTCATTAATGCCGTTATACATCGCTTTCCAGGTGGTGCAGGCTTCCGGCGGCGGTGTGACGTTATTGGTCGTGTGTTTAATCACTTCCAGCAGTTCGCCCGCTTCATCATGCTCGCTTTCCATCACACTGATAGGTCCCATCGCCTGGCTGCCCATGCCTTGTTTAATCATCGGGAAGAGAATTTGCTCTTCTTTCATCATATGGCTGGAAAGCTCTTCATGCAGCATGGTCAGGTATTTTGTCAGCCCTTTTGGCACGCTCGGTTTGTCGGCGTGAACGCGCTCGACTTTGGTGGCTTGCAGAATCAGTTCCGGCAGTTGTTCGCGGTGACGATCGTGGTAGCGCACGATGATATGGTCGATGATTTCCGCCAGCGGCGCGCTACGCCAGTCTTTCTCAATCGGTTGTTCAGCAAGCTTTGCCAGTTCGGCTTCAATGGCGTCAACATCCAGCTCCTTACGTGCCGCTGCGCGCGCCAGCGTCTGCTTACCGCCGCAGCAGTAATCCATATCATATTTACGAAACAGAGCCGAAGCGCGAGGAATAGAGAGCGCCAGTTCACCTAAAGGTTGGTCGCGATAAGCCATAGCTGATACCTCATTCTTAATAAGATAAGATGTATTTTAAATGCATCTTTAAGTTAAAAGCTATAACCCTTACGTAGCAGAGGCTTATTTAACAGACTGGCAAGGTGTCAACTTTCAGAGACAGGTTCGGTTAAAGGTTTTTCTGGTTTTGCTCTGACTGCAATGACCACACCAACCACTAACAGCGCGATACCGCTCAGCGTCATTAGCGGCGGCATTTGCTGGCGGAGTAAAAAGGTGTACAGCAAACCTGCCAGCGTTTCGAAAACAATCAGCGGCCCGAGAATCACTGTCGGTAATCGCTGGCTGGCGACGTTCCAGCAGAGTGCGCCAACCCATGAGCAAAGCACGGCTATCGCAACCATCAGACTAATAAACACCAGCGGACGGGGGCCAAAAGGTAAGGAGAAGTCCGGCGTTTGTATATTCAGCCAGTAACAGGCGACGAGATAGCCGATGAGAGAAACCGGCAGCGTGACCAGCGCCTGCGCCGTCGCCCACATCATTGGATGTTTGTCTGGGTTTTCCCGCAGCCAGCGGGCGTTGCGTAGGGCATACCACGCCCAGCAGACCACGGAAACTAACGCCAGCACGATACCCGAGGTATAACGTGCCCAGTCAAAATTGGGGAGTCCGTGGTTTAACTCAGCAATATTCACACACGCCAGGCCGATGCCAATACAAACCAGCGCCGGAGCGAGTTTTCCCCATGCGAGTTTGCCGTCGCGCTGGCTATAAAGCAGATTGGCGAAGACAGGAATAACCACCGGCAGGGTGCCGATAATCATCGTGGAAACAGGCGCGCCGGTACGTTGAATGGCACTGGCAAGGCAAAAATAATAAATCAGGTTGCCCATCATGGTGAGCATCAAGGCGGTAAACCAATCGCGACGCGCCAACTGACGCAGACGCACGCGTCCCAGCCAGGCAATGGGCAGTGCAATTAATCCTAACGCCAGATAACGCCCCATCGACTGCAACATCGCCGGGTATTCCGGCAAGATCAACGGCCCGACAAAAATAAGCCCCCACATCAACCCTGCTAGCAGGGCGTACAGCACGCCGCTAATCATCACTGGCATCCACTGGTCTGTCAGAAGAAATGTTCAGGAAGCAGACATGGTTGCTCCCGGCATCCCGTCATTATCAGAGAGGATGCGGGAGGATGCCACTTTAATTAACTAGTTATTAACATTAAAAAGATTGCTTACGCTTTCGGCTAACGTTGTCGTTGGGCGACCAATCAATTTGCTCAGCGTTTTGCTGTCATCAAACAGACCACCTTTCGATGCGCCAACGTCAGAATCAGCCAGCATGTCCGCCAGTCCGACAGGAAGACCAACGCCTTTCAGCGCAGTGGCGAAATCGGCTTCGCTCAGGTTCTGGTAGGTAACCGGCTTGCCGCTCTGTTTGGTCAGCTCTGCCGCTAACTGTGTCAACGTCCAGGCACTATCGCCCGCCAGTTCGTAAACCTTGCCTTCGTGACCGGCTTCGCTAATCACGCGCGCGGCAGCGGCTGCATAATCTACCCGCGTTGCTGAGGCAATTTTGCCATCGCCCGCCGCACCGATAAATACGCCGTGCTCCAGTGCTGCCGGGGCGCTGGCGAGGTAGTTCTCGGTATACCAGCCGTTGCGCAGCAGGGTATAAGCGATGCCAGAATTAGCCAGCATTTTCTCCGTCTCGATATGCTCAGCAGCCAGGCCGAGCGGAGATTTATCCGCGTGCAGCAGACTGGTGTACGCAATAAATTTCACGCCAGCCGCCTTTGCGGCATTAATAACATTACGATGCTGCGGGGCACGTTGACCCACTTCGCTGGAAGAGATCAGCAGTAGTTTTTCCACTCCCTGAAGTGTAGATGTCAGTGCGGCTTCATCGCCGTAGTCAGCCTGACGCACGGTAATGCCTTGTGCTGCCAGGGCCTGGGCTTTTGCCGGATTACGAACGATAGCCACTATTTGGCTGGCAGGAACCGTTTTCATCAAGGATTCAATAACATAGTGACCAAGTTGGCCAGTGGCACCAGTAATAGCGATCATGGGAAGTCTCCATCGTTTTGTCTTGTGTTTAAATACGCTAACACCTAAACTTACTTTTAGTAAGTACGCACAAAAAGGTAAGTATGAAATGAGTCAGGTTAGCCTGTCGCAACAACTGAAAGAGGGAAATCTCTTTGCGGAACAGTGCCCGTCGCGCGAGGTGTTGAAACACGTCACCAGCCGTTGGGGGGTATTGATTCTGGTGGCGCTACGCGAAGGCACTCATCGCTTTAGCGACCTGCGGCGCAAAATGGGCGGGGTGAGTGAAAAGATGCTTGCGCAGTCGTTACAGGCGCTAGAGCAGGATGGTTTTCTTAACCGTATCGCGTATCCGGTGGTGCCGCCGCATGTGGAATATAGCCTCACGCCGCTGGGCGAGCAGGTGAGCGAAAAGGTTGCTGCACTGGCGGACTGGATTGAGTTGAATTTGCCCGAGGTGTTGGCGGTGCGGGATGAACGTGCGGCATAACTGCCGGATGCGCCAGCATCGCATCCGCCAATAAATGCCGGATGCGGTTGATGATTTATAGGCCGAAAAAGAAGTGTATTACTTACTCAAATCCACCTGATAAATCGCAAACCCGATATCATCGGTCGCGACTTTATTCATCGGATATTGCCCTTTCTCTTTAATAAACGCTGCGGCTTTATCTGACGGAGAGGTTTCGAAACGGATATCCAGTTTCTTATCGCCAGCAATCGGTGCTAAACGCCAGTTGTTATCTGCCGCCGGGTGAATTTCCCCCGCACGTTTCGATTCATCAGCAATCCACGCTGCCAGCACCGAGCGGTTCTCATCCGGTGAAGCAAAAGCGATATGGCTGTCGCCCGTACCGGCAAATTTGCCACCGTAAGCGCGATAGTTATTGGTGGCAACCAGGAACATGGCGTTCGGATCAATCGGCTTGCCATTAAAGGTCAGGTTCTTAATCCTTTCCGCATTGGCATTAACCATCTGGCACTCGCCGTCATAACGGGCGGGCTGGGTAACATCAATCTGATAATTCACACCATCAATAACGTCAAAGTTATAGGTGCGGAAACCATCCCAGTTGATGAGTGACTGTGGTTTCGTGCTGTTAGGATCAATCTGGTTAAATTGTCCGGCGGAGCACTCCAGCCACTCTTTCACCTCTTTACCGCTGGCTTTCACCACAATCAGCGTATTGGGATAGAGATAAAGATCGGCGGCATTACGGAAAGTCAGCTGACCTTTTTCCACCTCTACATAGCTTGCCGGGTCATTTTTGCGACCACCGACTTTAAACGGTGCGGCAGCTGAGAGCACCGGCAGTTTTGCCAGATCGGGATCGCCCTGAATGTAATGCTCGACATACGCTTTTTGCGCGTTATTCACCACCTGCACGGTCGGGTCGTCCTGCACCAGCGCCAGATAGCTATACATATTGTCGGCAGACTTACCGATTGGCTTGCTGACAAACTGGCGAGTGGCGTCGTGATCGGCTTTAAGCGTATCGACCAGATTGCTGTCTTCCGCCGCAAGGGATTTTTTATTGGCGATATCGTAAATCGGCCGTGCTTCCGCTTTCGCCTGCGTCACCTGCCATTTTCCGCTGTCATTATTGAGTTGCAGATCGACCACGCCGAGATGATCGCCCCACATGCCCGGCATTACCGCCGGAACACCGTTCAGCGTGCCTTTGGCGATATCAGCCCCTTTGATATTCGCAAAATCTTTACTCGGGAAAACAGCGTGAGCATGACCAAACATAATGGCGTCAACACCCGGAATTTCACTGAGATAATAAACTGAGTTTTCCGCCATCACTTTATACGGATCGGCAGACAGCCCGGAATGCGCCAGAACGACAACGAGATCGGCACCTTTCTCACGCATTTCAGGCACGTATTTGCGCACAGTTTCTGTTATATCGTTAACGGTGACTTTGCCGGACAAATTGGCTTTATCCCACCCCATAATCTGCGGTGGTACAACACCGATGTAGCCAATCTTCAGCGTCTGTTTGTTGCCGTCTTTATCGACCACTTCGGTGTCTTTAATTAAATACGGTGTAAACATCGGCTGTTTGGTTTTAGCGTCGATGACGTTGGCATTCACATAGGGGAATTTCGCTCCAGCCAGCGCATTTTTCAGATAATCCAGACCGTAGTTAAATTCATGATTGCCGAGTGTGCCGACGGTATAATCCAGCGTATTCAGCGCCTTATAGACCGGATGAACATCGCCTGCTTTTAATCCTTTCGCCGACATGTAATCTGCCAGCGGGCTACCCTGGATCAGGTCACCGTTATCGACCAGTACGCTATTTTTCACTTCGTTGCGCGCGTCATTAATCAGGCTCGCGGTACGTACCAGTCCAAATTTTTCTGTGGATGTATCTTTGTAATAATCGAAATCCATCATGTTGCTATGCAAATCAGAGGTTTCCATTATGCGGAGATCGACTGTTGCCGCATTCACACTGGCGGCAATCAGCGTAGCAAGAAGCGTTGCACTAAACTTAACCATCTGGGCATCCTTTTATGAACAAGAAGATGAGACGTCTTTCATATGGAGCGTGAAGGATGCCATAAATAATAAATCAGGAAACGATGACGCCATCACAGTTGGCGGATTCTGTAACGATAGGGTATAAGTAAAACAACAAGTTAACACCACTGAAACAAAAGAGGTGGAGAATGTTAGAACAAGTATGTCAACTCGCACGGAATGCGGGCGATGCCATTATGCAGGTCTACGACGGGACGAAACCGATGGACGTCGTCAGCAAGGCGGATAACTCTCCGGTGACGGCGGCGGACATTGCCGCGCACACCGTAATCATGGACGGTTTACGTACCCTGACGCCGGATATTCCGGTTCTTTCCGAAGAAGATCCTCCCGGTTGGGAAGTCCGCCAGCACTGGCAACGTTACTGGCTGGTAGATCCGCTGGACGGCACCAAAGAGTTTATTAAACGAAATGGTGAATTTACCGTTAACATTGCGCTGATTGACAAAGGCAAACCGGTATTAGGTGTGGTGTATGCGCCGGTAATGAACGTCATGTACAGCGCGGCGGAAGGCAAAGCCTGGAAAGAAGAGTGCGGCGTGTGCAAGCAGATTCAGGTACGCGACGCCCGTCCGCCGCTAGTCGTCATCAGCCGTTCCCATGCGGATGCTGAGCTGAAAGAGTATCTGCAACAGCTTGGTGAACACCAGACGACATCCATCGGCTCTTCACTGAAATTCTGCCTGGTGGCGGAAGGTCAGGCGCAGCTCTACCCGCGTTTCGGGCCGACGAATATTTGGGATACCGCTGCCGGTCATGCCGTGGCCGCCGCCGCCGGAGCACACGTTCACAACTGGCAGGGCAAACCGCTGGATTACACTCCGCGCGAATCGTTCCTTAACCCCGGCTTCCGGGTTTCTATTTATTAAGCAATTTATGCAGCAAGTCCATGACTTGCTGCACTTCTTGCGGGGTTAACGCCCCGTCCTTCGCCCACTGTACGCGACCGTCTTTATCCAGCACTGCAATGGCGGAACTCTCTTCATCCAGTTGCCAGGCTCCGCGCGCGACGCCATTGCTGTCGACAATAAACTGCGACCACGGATAGAGCTTTTTATTGCTCTCCAGGCTGCTGCGTACAAACATACCGGAACCAGGGATAGCGTCGTCGGTGTTGACAATGGTGGTCGTCTGGTAGCGATCGTGCGGCAATTTCGCCGATTTAATTGCTTCAATCAGCGTCGCATTTTTCTCTTTTGCGGAGGTGCGACCGGCAATATGTTGTAGTACTCGCACTTTTCCCGCTAACTGCGCACTGTTCCAGGTTTTGTAGCTAAACTGATCTTTATCAAACACCAACTCGCCACGATCGGTAATACCAATCGGCGGTACGCGCTGACCAGTTTCGAATTTATGCGCGGAGGCCATCATCGGCAGTAGCAAGCAAGTCAGCGCGAGGATCTTGCGTAGGGTCATAGTGTTTCCTTCTTATCGTATGCAGGTGATCCGACCACTTGGGTCTGGCTTTTAATCATATGTGCTATTTATCGAATTTCCCGCAAGCGCGGTGCCAGTTTGCGGACAAGCGCACAAATCATATGAAAAATGAATGTTTATACTGAAGATTGTGGTTAGGCGAAAAGATAATTCTGAATAATTGTAACAGTAGGGTAAAAAAATTTATACACGCTGGAAACATTACCCCGATAGTCTATAGTCATTAGGCATTAAAATTTGCGCCTCATAATAGTTGGGCCGATTGTGGCACCGCAAAGGCGTAATACTCAGCAGGAGACAACAATGAAAATTTTCCAACGGTACAACCCACTTCAGGTGGCGAAGTACGTGAAGATCCTGTTCCGTGGACGGTTATACATCAAGGACGTTGGCGCTTTTGAATTTGATAAGGGTAAGATTCTTATCCCAAAAGTGAAGGATAAACTGCATTTGTCAGTGATGTCCGAAGTTAACCGTCAGGTTATGCGTCTGCAAACAGAGATGGCTTAACCAAGTGCTATGCAGTAATAAGACGGCTCCTGATTCAGGAGCCGTTGATGTTTCTGGGGTTATGCGACGCTTTCTTCTTTATCTTTGGCGTCAGGCAGTTTTGGCGAAAGGGCGGTGGCTTTACTGTCGATTCGCGTAACCAGTAGCTGGTCGATGCGGTAGTTATCAATGTCCACCACTTCAAATTTGTAACCGGAGAACTTCACCGAATCAGTGCGTTTCGGGATCTTACGCAACATAAACATCATAAAGCCGCCGATGGTTTCGTAGTTGCCCGACTGCGGGAACTCGTCGATATCCAGCACGCGCATCACGTCGTCAATCGGCGTACCGCCATCGATTAGCCATGAGTTCTCATCACGCGCCACAATCTGTTCTTCCAGTCCCTGACCGACCAGATCGCCCATCAACGTGGTCATCACGTCGTTGAGGGTGATGATTCCCACCACCAGTGCGTACTCGTTCATGATTACCGCAAAGTCTTCACCCGCAGCTTTAAAGCTTTCCAGCGCCTCAGAGAGAGTCAGCGTATCAGGCACGATCAGCGTGTTGCGAATTTGCACGCCGCTGTTCAGTGCCAGGCTTTGATTGGCCAGCACGCGGTTCAGCAGATCTTTTGAATCGACATAACCGATAATGTGATCGATATCTTCATTACAGACGAGGAATTTCGAGTGCGGATGCTCCGCCACTTTATTCTTCAGGCTTTGCTCATCTTCATGGAGATCGAACCAAATCACGTTTTCACGCGGCGTCATGGAAGACGGCACGGTACGGGATTCCAGTTCAAACACGTTTTCGATCAGTTCGTGTTCCTGTTTACGCAATACACCAGCCAGTGCACCGGCCTCCACGACTGCGTAGATGTCATCAGATGTGATGTCATCTTTACGTACCATTGGCAATTTAAAGATACGGAAGATCATGTTCGCCAGGCCGTTGAAAAACCACACCAGAGGGGTGCAGACGAACAGGCAGAAGCGCATCGGGTTGATGATACGCAAAGCCACAGCTTCTGGCGCAATCATACCGATGCGTTTCGGGGTTAAATCCGCAAACAGAATAAACATGCCAGTCACTAACGAGAAAGAGAGAATAAAGCTCAGTTGCTCAGAGAGTTCCGCCGATATATAGCGGGAGAACAGGCTATTAAAAGCCGGAGAGAACGCCGCATCACCGACGATACCGCCGAGTATTGCCACCGCGTTCAGACCAATTTGCACCACGGTAAAGAACATGCCGGGATTTTCCTGCATATCCAGAACGCGCTGGGCGTTTATATTGCCTTCATCAGCCAGCAGTTTAAGTTTGATTTTGCGTGAGGCGGCAAGCGAGATCTCGGATATCGAGAAGAACGCACTCACAGCGATCAAGCAGAGTATGACTAAAATACTGTTTAACATATCTTATCCGACCGTTCAGGTCAGATCCTCGGAAGGGGAAGTTGATTAATTTGTGCGAAATACACATTGAAAGCCGGCTCGAAGAGAGTGAACCGACATTTTCAGTGGCTAGTATAGCGTAAGGTACTGTAAAGTCGCCAGAGGGTTAAATTTTTGCTTCATTTCGCTTTAGTTCTGCCTTTTATTGCTACGCTTCAGGCGGCAGGCAAACGCCAATTCCGCCAATTCCGCAATAACCATACGGGTTTTTATGCAGGTATTGCTGGTGGTCATCTTCGGCATAATAAAACGGTGTCGCATTAGCGATTTCCGTGGTGATGTGACGATCGTCATCGGCGGCAAGCATCGCGGCCTGAAAACGTTCGAGACTGGCGCGGGCGGCAGCATCCTGTTCTGGTGTTAGCGGATAAATCGCGGAACGATACTGCGTGCCATGGTCATTGCCCTGACGCATCCCTTGTGCGGGATCGTGATTCTCCCAAAATACTTGTAACAGTTGTTCGTAGCTGATCACTGACGGATCGTAAACCACGCGTACCGCTTCGGCGTGGCCGGTATCACCAGAACACACTTCCCGATAAGTCGGGTTTGGCGTGTAACCGCCGGTATAACCTGCGGCGGTGCTGTAAACACCGGGAAGTTGCCAGAAAAGGCGTTCCACGCCCCAGAAACAGCCCATAGCAAAAATGGCGATTTCCATTCCGTCAGGCACATTTGTCATTGAGTGACCATTGACTGCATTCAGCGTGGCTACGGGCATCGGGGTATTACGTCCAGGAAGGGCATCGGCGGGGGAAACCAGATGCTTTTTATCAAATAAACTCATGGTATCGCTCTCCCGAAAATCGGTCTTTGGGGTTTAGGTTGTAACAAGAGACGTATTTGCACACAATAACTCTCGTGAATGTGTATAAAGTAAAACATAAGAAATATTTTGGATTTAGTCTGCTTTTAAATCCATATTGCTGGTTTTTTGTTAAGCCGTTTAACGGGGTTCCAGGGGCAGGAACAAAGGATATTCAGGAGAAAATGTGCGCTATATCCGACAGTTATGTTGTGTAAGCTTACTCTGTTTTGGTGGTTCTGCTATCGCCGCGAACGTCCGTCTACAGGTCGAAGGGTTATCAGGGCAGCTGGAAAAAAATGTTCGTGCACAGCTTTCTACGATTGAAAGTGATGAAGTGACGCCAGACCGGCGATTTCGCGCGCGTGTCGATGATGCCATCCGCGAAGGCCTGAAGGCGCTGGGCTATTACCAGCCGACCATTGAATTTGATCTTCGCCCACCGCCAAAGAAAGGGCGACAGGTTTTGATCGCCAAAGTCACGCCCGGCGTGCCCGTTTTGATTGGCGGCACCGATGTTGTGCTGCGCGGTGGTGCACGGACTGATAAAGACTATCTGAAGTTGCTCGATACTCGCCCGGCTATAGGCACGGTGCTGAATCAGGGCGACTACGAAAATTTCAAAAAGTCCTTAACCAGCATCGCGTTGCGCAAAGGCTATTTCGATAGTGAATTTACCAAAGCCCAGTTGGGTATTGCACTTGGCTTGCATAAAGCCTACTGGGATATTGACTACAACAGTGGCGAACGCTACCGCTTTGGGCATGTGACCTTCGAAGGCTCACAGATCCGCGATGAGTATCTGCAAAACCTTGTTCCGTTTAAAGAAGGTGATGAATACGAGTCAAAAGACCTGGCAGAGCTGAACCGCCGTCTCTCCGCCACTGGTTGGTTTAACTCGGTGGTGGTTGCACCGCAGTTTGATAAAGCGCGAGAAACAAAAGTATTGCCACTTACCGGCGTCGTTTCGCCGCGCACGGAAAATACGATTGAAACCGGGGTCGGGTACTCAACGGACGTTGGTCCACGTGTCAAAGCCACGTGGAAAAAGCCGTGGATGAACTCTTACGGTCACAGCCTGACCACCAGCACAAGTATTTCTGCACCGGAACAGACCCTCGATTTTAGCTATAAAATGCCGCTGCTTAAGAACCCGCTGGAACAATATTATCTGGTACAGGGCGGTTTTAAGCGCACCGATCTAAACGATACTGAATCCGATTCTACAACTCTGGTGGCTTCCCGTTATTGGGATCTCTCCAGCGGCTGGCAGCGCGCCATTAACTTACGCTGGAGTCTTGACCACTTTACCCAAGGTGAAATTACCAACACTACGATGCTGTTTTATCCGGGTGTGATGATTAGCCGCACGCGTTCACGCGGCGGCCTGATGCCGACCTGGGGCGACTCGCAACGCTACTCAATCGACTACTCAAACACGGCCTGGGGCTCGGACGTCGATTTCTCAGTGTTTCAGGCGCAAAACGTCTGGATACGCACACTCTACGATCGCCATCGTTTTGTCACGCGCGGCACGCTGGGCTGGATTGAAACGGGTGACTTCGACAAAGTGCCGCCTGATCTGCGTTTCTTTGCCGGTGGCGATCGTAGCATTCGTGGCTATAAATACAAATCTATCGCCCCGAAATACGCCAATGGTGACCTGAAAGGGGCATCAAAACTGATAACCGGATCGCTGGAGTACCAGTACAACGTGACCGGAAAATGGTGGGGGGCGGTGTTTGTTGATAGCGGCGAAGCGGTAAGCGATATTCGCCGCAGTGACTTTAAAACCGGCACCGGGGTTGGTGTGCGCTGGGAATCACCAGTCGGGCCGATCAAGCTCGATTTCGCCGTTCCGGTCGCTGACAAAGACGAGCATGGTTTACAGTTTTACATCGGTCTGGGGCCAGAATTATGAGTTTATGGAAAAAAATCAGCCTCGGCGTGGTTGTCGTCCTCTTATTATTGCTGGGGTCGGTGGCATTTCTGGTGGGCACCACCAGTGGTTTGCATCTGGTATTTAAAGCGGCAGATCGCTGGGTGCCAGGGCTGGATATTGGCAAAGTCACCGGCGGTTGGCGCGATCTCACCTTGTCTGATGTTCGTTATGAGCAGCCAGGCGTAGCGGTAAAAGCAGGCAATCTGCATCTGGCACTCGGGCTGGAGTGCCTGTGGGACAGCAGTGTTTGCATTAACGATTTGGCGCTGAAGGATATTCAGGTCAACATCGACAGCAAAAAAATGCCCCCTTCAGAGCAGGTTGAAGAAGAGGAAGACAGCGGCCCGCTGGATCTCTCCACGCCGTATCCCATTACCCTGACGCGGGTGGCGCTGGATAACGTCAATATCAAAATTGATGATACTACGGTGTCGGTGATGGACTTCACCTCCGGTCTGAACTGGCAGGAGAAAACCCTGACCCTGAAACCGACATCGCTGAAAGGCCTGCTAATTTCCCTGCCGAAAGTGGCGGAAGTGGCGCAGGAAGAAGTGGTCGAACCGAAGATTGAAAATCCGCAGCCGGATGAAAAACCGCTCGGCGAAACGCTCAAAGATCTCTTTTCTCGCCCGGTATTGCCGGAAATGACCGACGTGCATTTGCCGCTCAATCTGAACATTGAAGAGTTTAAGGGCGAGCAATTGCGCGTGACGGGCGATACGGACATTACCGTGCGCACCATGCTGCTGAAAGTGAGCAGTATCGACGGCAATACCAAACTGGACGCGCTGGATATTGATTCCAACCAAGGGATCGTTAACGCCAGCGGTACGGCGCAACTGTCCGGTAACTGGCCGGTGGATATCACCCTCAACAGCACACTGAACGTGGAGCCGTTGAAGGGTGAAAAAGTGAAGCTGAAAGTAGGCGGTGCGCTGCGCGAACAACTGGAGATTGGCGTTAACCTTTCTGGTCAGGTGGATATGGATCTGCGTGCCCAGACGCGGCTGGCGGAGGCTGGACTGCCGCTTAACGTCGAAGTGAACAGCAAACAGCTTTACTGGCCGTTTACCGGCGAGAAGCAGTATCAGGCGGACGATCTGAAACTGAAACTCACTGGCAAAATGACCGATTACACGCTCTCTATGCGCACGGCAGTGAAGGGACAGGAGATCCCGCCAGCCACCATTACCCTCGACGCGAAAGGTAATGAACAGCAGGTGAATCTCGACAAACTTACCGTCGCGGCGCTGGAAGGGAAAACTGAGTTGAAAGCGTTGCTCGACTGGCAGCAGGCAATTAGCTGGCGTGGTGAGTTAACGCTTAACGGCATTAACACCGTGAAAGAGTTCCCGGACTGGCCGTCGAAACTCAATGGTTTGATCAAAACGCGCGGCAGCCTGTACGGCGGCACCTGGCAGATGGACGTGCCGGAGCTGAAGCTGACCGGTAACGTTAAACAGAACAAAGTGAACGTTGAAGGTACGCTGAAAGGCAACAGTTATATGCAGTGGATGATCCCAGGTCTGCATCTGGAACTGGGATCAAACAGTGCCGAAGTGAAAGGCGAACTGGGAGTAAAAGATCTCAATCTTGATGCCACGATCAACGCGCCAGGTCTGGATAACGCGCTGCCAGGGCTGGGCGGTACAGCGAAAGGGTTGGTGAAGGTTCGAGGCACGGTGGAAGCACCGCAGTTGCTGGCGGATATCACCGCGCGCAGCCTGCGCTGGCAGGAACTCTCCGTGGCGCAGGTTCGCGTGGAAGGCGATATAAAATCCACCGATCAGATTGCGGGTAAACTCGACGTGCGCGTTGAGCAAATTTCGCAGCCGGATGTGAATATCAACCTCGTTACCCTGAATGCGAAAGGCAGCGAAAAGCAGCACGAGCTACAACTGCGGATTCAGGGTGAGCCGGTTTCCGGACAGCTCAATCTGGCGGGTAGCTTTGATCGTAAAGAAGAACGCTGGAAGGGAACGCTGAGTAATACCCGCTTCCAGACGCCAGTTGGGCCGTGGGCGCTGACCCGCGATATAGCTCTGGATTACCGCAATCAGGAGCAAAAAATCAGCATCGGGCCGCACTGCTGGCTTAACCCGAACGCGGAACTGTGCGTGCCGCAAACCATTGATGCCGGGGCTGAAGGGCGTGCGGTGGTGAATCTCAACCGTTTCGACCTGGCCATGCTGAAACCGTTTATGCCGGAAACGACTCAGGCAAGCGGTATCTTTACAGGTAAAGCAGACGTAGCCTGGGACACCACCAAAGAAGGGTTGCCGCAGGGCAGCATCACCCTTTCGGGGCGTAACGTGCAGGTGACGCAAACCGTCAACGATGCGGCGCTGCCGGTGGCGTTTCAGACGCTGAATCTGACGGCGGAGTTGCGTAACAACCGCGCCGAACTGGGCTGGACCATCCGCCTGACTAATAATGGTCAGTTCGATGGTCAGGTGCAGGTGACCGATCCACAAGGCCGCCGCAATCTCGGTGGCAACGTCAACATCCGCAACTTTAACCTCGCGATGGTAAACCCCATCTTTACGCGTGGCGAAAAAGCGGCGGGGATGGTGAGTGCTAATTTACGTCTGGGCGGTGATGTACAAAGCCCGCAGCTTTTTGGTCAGCTCCAGGTTACGGGTGTGGATATTGATGGCAACTTTATGCCGTTTGATATGCAGCCGAGCCAGCTTGCGGTCAACTTTAACGGTATGCGCTCGACGCTTGCGGGCACTGTGCGAACCCAGCAGGGTGACATTTACCTGAACGGGGATGCAGACTGGAGTCAGATTGAAAACTGGCGCGCGCGGGTAACGGCAAAAGGCAGTAAGGTGCGGATCACCGTACCGCCGATGGTGCGCATGGATGTGTCGCCAGATGTCGTATTCGAAGCCACACCAAGCCTGTTTACCCTTGATGGTCGCGTTGACGTACCGTGGGCGCGCATTGTGGTGCATGATTTGCCAGAAAGTGCGGTGGGCGTCTCCAGCGATGTCGTGATGCTCAACGATAATCTGCAACCGGAGGAGGCGAAAACTGCGTCGATTCCGATTAACAGCAACCTGATTGTCCACGTCGGCAACAACGTGCGCATTGATGCCTTTGGTCTGAAAGCGCGGCTGACGGGCGATCTCAATGTCGTGCAGGATAAACAGGGGCTGGGGCTGAACGGACAGATCAACATACCGGAAGGGCGCTTCCATGCCTATGGTCAGGATCTGATCGTTCGCAAAGGCGAGTTGCTGTTCTCTGGTCCACCGGATCAACCGTATCTTAATATCGAAGCAATTCGTAACCCGGATGCCACAGAAGATGACGTAATCGCCGGTGTTCGCGTCACTGGACTGGCGGATGAACCGAAAGCGGAGATTTTCTCTGACCCGGCGATGTCGCAACAGGCTGCGTTGTCTTACTTGTTGCGTGGACAAGGGCTGGAGAGCGATCAGAGCGACAGTGCGGCGATGACCTCGATGCTGATTGGTCTGGGGGTTGCACAAAGTGGTCAGATTGTGGGTAAAATCGGCGAGACATTTGGCGTAAGTAATTTAGCTCTCGACACCGAGGGAGTAGGCGACTCCTCCCAGGTGGTGGTCAGCGGCTATGTATTACCAGGTCTACAAGTGAAATACGGCGTGGGGATATTTGACTCTATAGCAACACTCACGTTACGTTATCGCCTGATGCCAAAGCTATATCTGGAAGCCGTGTCTGGTGTAGATCAGGCACTGGATTTGCTCTATCAGTTCGAGTTTTAGCGATGCGAATATTTGTCTACGGCAGTTTACGTCACAAACAAGGCAACAGCCACTGGATGACCAATGCCCAGTTGCTGGGCGATTTCAGTATCGATAACTACCAGTTGTATAGCCTGGGCCACTATCCAGGCGCAGTTCCGGGAAACGGAACGGTACACGGTGAAGTTTATCGTATTGACAACGCCACGCTGGCCGAACTTGATGCCTTGCGCACCAGGGGCGGTGAATACGCGCGCCAGTTGATTCAGACGCCGTACGGGAGTGCATGGATGTACGTTTATCAACGACCCGTCGATGGATTAACGCTGATTGAAAGCGGCGACTGGTTAGACAGGGATAAGTCATAATATAAACACGCCACCTTCGGGTGGCGTTGTTTTTTCGAGGTATCTCGCATTCTTTTTTGTAATTCCCCCACCTTTTGCTTTTCTCTCCGAGCCGCTTTCCATATCTGTTAACGCATGAAAAACTCTGCTGGCGTTTACAAATGCGCAGGGGTAAAACCGGGGCACGCTTTGAACGGTGAGTATGAGTGAGGTCGGCTAACTTCCAGCAAGTGGCTATGAACAGCAAAATGGTGGTCGAGTTTAGCTTGTTCTTACCGTTCAAGCCTTTCAACTGCTGAGAATAATGATAGTGGAATAGATAGTTTATATATTGCGGGCATAAAAAAACCCTTACTAACCGAAGCCCGGCGTTCAGGGTTATTGCGCTAGAAGAACTTATTTATTCTTTGCGCGCTCGAAGGAAGCAACGATTTCAGCTTTAGCGGCTTCGGCGTTATCCCAGCCGTCAACTTTAACCCACTTGCCTTTTTCGAGGTCTTTGTAGTGCTCGAAGAAGTGAGCGATCTGAGCCTTCAGCAGTTCCGGCAGATCGTTAACGTCTTTGATGTGATCGTATTCTTTGCTCAGCTTGCTGTGCGGAACAGCAACCAGTTTCGCATCTTCACCGGCTTCGTCGGTCATTTTCAGAACGCCAACCGGACGGCAACGGATCACAGAACCCGGCTGCAGCGGGTACGGAGTCGGAACCAGTACGTCAACCGGGTCACCGTCCAGAGACAGGGTGTGGTTGATGTAACCGTAGTTGCACGGATAGAACATCGCGGTGGACATGAAGCGGTCAACGAACAGTGCGCCGCTCTCTTTGTCGATTTCGTATTTGATCGGATCTGCGTTAGCCGGGATCTCAATAACAACGTAGATGTCTTCCGGCAGATCTTTACCCGCAGGGACGTTGAGTAAGCTCATGTCTGTTTCCTTTAAAATATGTGGCAAACAAGTGCCGAGTATTATAGCCAACTCGCGCCGAATGTCTTCGCTTGTTTTCGTCCTCATATTCCTTTTTCGCCAGTTTTAAGACGGCTCGTGGAGCAGGAAAATCCATAACCGTAGCCGCATTTTTCATAGTGATATGAAAGCGATTACAAACTTGTGATTAACGTTTTATTTACTTTTTTGAAGTGTGATGTAACGCAATCCGTTACATAACGAATTGTCTATAGTTTTTTCGCGAACATCTTTTCACCAATAATAACTATCCCGACGAGGACAACCCTATGTGGAAACGCTTACTTGTAGTCTCTGCAGTCTCGGCAGCCATGTCGTCTATGGCGTTGGCCGCTCCATTAACCGTAGGATTTTCGCAGGTCGGATCAGAATCCGGCTGGCGCGCCGCAGAAACCAACGTGGCGAAAAGTGAGGCCGAAAAACGTGGTATCACGCTAAAAATTGCCGATGGTCAGCAAAAGCAGGAAAACCAGATTAAAGCGGTACGTTCCTTTGTTGCACAAGGGGTAGATGCGATCTTTATCGCTCCAGTGGTGGCGACGGGTTGGGAGCCGGTATTAAAAGAGGCGAAAGATGCCGAAATTCCGGTCTTTTTGCTCGACCGTTCCATTGATGTGAAAGACAAATCTCTCTATATGACCACTGTCACCGCTGACAACATTCTTGAAGGTAAGCTGATTGGTGACTGGCTGGTAAAAGAAGTGAATGGCAAACCATGCAACGTGGTGGAGTTGCAGGGCACCGTTGGGGCAAGTGTTGCCATCGACCGTAAAAAAGGCTTTGCCGAAGCCATTAAGAATGCGCCAAATATCAAAATCATCCGCTCGCAGTCCGGTGATTTCACCCGCAGTAAAGGCAAAGAAGTTATGGAGAGCTTTATCAAAGCGGAAAACAACGGCAAAAACATCTGCATGGTTTACGCCCATAACGACGACATGGTGATTGGCGCAATTCAGGCAATTAAAGAAGCGGGTCTGAAGCCAGGCAAAGATATCCTCACGGGTTCCATTGACGGCGTGCCGGACATCTACAAAGCAATGATTGATGGCGAAGCGAATGCCAGCGTTGAACTGACGCCAAACATGGCCGGCCCGGCCTTCGACGCGCTGGAGAAATACAAAAAAGACGGCACTATGCCTGAAAAGCTGACGCTGACCAAGTCCACCCTTTACCTGCCTGATACCGCAAAAGAAGAGTTAGAGAAGAAGAAAAACATGGGGTATTGAGGGGCATCAATACCTGATGCCGACTTGTGGGCCGCCGGATAAGGCGTTTATGCCGCATCCGGCGGTTGTACAGCACCGGACTTAACATCGTGCACAATCTGTCCCCTCGCCCCTTCGGGGAGAGGGTTAGGGTGAGGGGGACAAACGGCGCAGCTCTTAACATCAGGCACGATCTATTCCCAGACTTTTAGAGCGTGGCTAAGGGAGAAACCATGACGACCGACCAACACCAGGAAATCCTCCGTACCGAAGGATTAAGTAAATTTTTCCCCGGAGTCAAAGCGTTAGACAACGTCGACTTCAGTCTACGGCGCGGTGAAATTATGGCGCTGCTCGGTGAAAACGGAGCCGGTAAATCGACGCTGATCAAAGCACTTACCGGTGTCTACCACGCCGATCGCGGTACTATCTGGTTGGACGGTCAGACTATCTCACCAAAAAACACCGCCCACGCACAACAGCTAGGCATCGGCACCGTCTATCAGGAAGTCAACCTGTTACCCAACATGTCGGTAGCCGACAACCTTTTTATCGGCCGCGAACCTAAACGTTTCGGCCTGCTACGCCGTAAAGAGATGGAAAAGCGCGCTACCGAACTGATGGCATCGTATGGCTTCTCCCTCGACGTGCGGGAACCACTCAACCGCTTTTCGGTGGCGATGCAGCAAATCGTCGCCATTTGCCGGGCCATCGATCTCTCCGCCAAAGTGCTGATCCTCGATGAACCCACCGCCAGTCTCGATACTCAGGAAGTAGAGTTGCTGTTTGGCCTGATGCGCCAGTTGCGCGATCGCGGCGTCAGCTTGATCTTCGTTACGCACTTTCTCGATCAGGTTTATCAGGTCAGCGATCGGATCACTGTCTTACGCAACGGCAGCTTCGTTGGCTGTCGGGAAACCCGCGAGCTACCGCAGATCGAACTGGTCAAAATGATGCTTGGGCGCGAACTCGATACCCACGCGCTACAACGTGCCGGACGGACATTACTTAGCGACAAACCCGTTGCTGCGTTTAAAAATTACGGCAAGAAAGGAACGATCGCGCCGTTTGATCTCGAAGTGCGCCCGGGCGAGATCGTCGGACTGGCAGGCTTGCTGGGATCGGGTCGTACCGAAACCGCTGAAGTTATCTTCGGAATCAAACCCGCCGACAGCGGCACTGCTCTGATCAAAGGCCAACCACAAACGCTACGATCGCCACATCAGGCTTCGGTACTGGGCATTGGTTTTTGCCCGGAAGACAGAAAAACCGATGGCATCATCGCCGCCGCCTCGGTGCGCGAAAATATCATCCTTGCCTTACAAGCCCAGCGCGGCTGGCTACGACCGATCTCTCGCAAAGAACAGCAAGAGATTGCCGAACGTTTTATCCGCCAGTTAGGCATTCGCACCCCTTCCTCCGAACAGCCAATAGAGTTCCTCTCTGGTGGCAATCAGCAAAAAGTGTTGCTCTCACGCTGGCTGCTGACTCGTCCGCAATTTCTGATCCTCGACGAGCCAACGCGCGGTATTGACGTGGGCGCCCACGCCGAGATCATCCGCCTGATTGAAACACTTTGCGCCGACGGTCTGGCTTTATTAGTAATTTCTTCCGAACTGGAAGAGCTGGTGGGCTATGCCGATCGGGTGATCATCATGCGCGATCGCAAACAGGTGGCGGAAATCCCGCTGGCAGAACTCTCCGTTCCGGCGATCATGAACGCCATTGCGGCGTAAGGAGAACAGTGTGATGCCTCAATCTCTCCCTGACACCGCGTCGTCGAAAAGGCGTTTTCGCTGGCCGACGGGAATGCCGCAACTGGCGGCGCTATTGCTGGTGCTGCTGGTCGATAGTCTGGTCGCCCCACATTTCTGGCAGGTGGTGCTTCAGGATGGGCGTTTGTTCGGTAGCCCCATCGACATTCTTAACCGTGCGGCTCCCGTTGCGTTACTGGCGATTGGCATGACGCTGGTGATCGCCACTGGTGGGATTGATCTCTCCGTAGGCGCGGTGATGGCTATCGCCGGAGCCACAACTGCCGCGATGACGGTAGCGGGATTCAGCCTGCCGATTGTTTTGTTAAGCGCCCTGGGCACCGGCATTCTGGCAGGATTGTGGAATGGCATTCTGGTGGCGATCCTCAAAATTCAACCGTTTGTCGCCACTCTGATCCTGATGGTTGCCGGGCGCGGCGTGGCGCAACTGATCACCTCCGGGCAGATCGTCACTTTCAACTCACCAGATCTCTCGTGGTTCGGCAGTGGATCGCTGCTGTTCCTGCCAACGCCAGTCATTATCGCCGTGCTGACGCTTCTCCTGTTCTGGCTGTTGACTCGCAAAACGGCGCTGGGGATGTTTATTGAAGCCGTTGGTATCAACATTCGGGCAGCGAAAAATGCCGGAGTGAACACTCGGATTATCGTCATGCTCACCTACGTGTTGAGTGGGCTGTGTGCGGCAATAGCGGGCATTATCGTGGCTGCGGATATTCGCGGTGCGGACGCCAATAACGCCGGATTATGGCTGGAACTGGACGCCATTCTCGCGGTTGTGATCGGCGGTGGATCGCTGATGGGCGGGCGTTTTAACCTGCTGCTTTCGGTAGTGGGGGCGCTGATCATTCAGGGAATGAACACCGGGATTTTACTTTCGGGCTTTCCGCCAGAGATGAACCAGGTGGTGAAAGCGGTGGTGGTGCTTTGCGTGCTGATTGTTCAGTCGCAACGCTTTATCAGTCTGATTAAAGGAGTACGTAGTCATGATAAAACGTAATTTGCCACTGATGATCACCATCGGCGTTTTTGTGTTGGGCTATCTCTACTGCCTGACGCAGTTTCCCGGTTTTGCTTCTACGCGAGTGATCTGCAATATCCTGACCGATAACGCCTTTTTGGGGATCATCGCCGTCGGTATGACCTTTGTGATCCTCTCTGGCGGTATCGATCTCTCCGTCGGTTCGGTGATCGCTTTTACCGGCGTGTTTCTGGCAAAGGTGATTGGCGACTTTGGGATTTCACCACTCTTGGCCTTCCCACTGGTACTGGCGATGGGCTGTGCATTCGGCGCATTTATGGGGCTTTTGATCGACGCGCTGAAGATCCCGGCATTCATCATTACCCTGGCGGGAATGTTTTTTTTGCGTGGCGTCAGCTACCTCGTTTCGGAAGAATCGATCCCGATTAACCATCCCATTTATGACACACTCTCTGGCCTTGCGTGGAAAATTCCCGGCGGCGGTCGCTTAAGCGCGATGGGGCTGCTGATGCTGGCGGTCGTGGTTATCGGTATTTTTCTCGCACATCGCACCCGCTTTGGTAATCAGGTGTATGCCATTGGTGGCAACGCTACATCAGCGAATCTGATGGGGATTTCCACCCGCAGCACCACGATTCGCATTTATATGCTTTCCACCGGACTGGCGACACTGGCGGGGATTGTCTTCTCTATTTACACCCAGGCCGGATACGCGCTGGCAGGCGTTGGTGTGGAACTGGACGCTATCGCCTCCGTGGTGATTGGCGGTACACTTTTAAGCGGCGGCGTTGGGACAGTATTAGGAACGCTGTTTGGCGTGGCGATTCAGGGACTCATTCAGACTTACATAAACTTTGACGGTACGCTGAGTTCATGGTGGACGAAAATCGCCATCGGAATTTTGTTGTTTATTTTTATTGCCTTACAGCGTGGGTTAACGGTGCTGTGGGAGAATCGTCAGAGTTCGCCAGTAATAAGAGTGAGTCCGGAAAATACAATAAAAGAGTAAATTCACTGATATATAAGGATATTTTTATGTGGGCAAAGGAAGGTGAGGGTTTAAGTACAACATGCAAAAGTTGTGGTGTGGATGTTTTACCACCTGATGATTATTGTAGAAGCTGTGATGATAAAAAACTTACGGGGATTGGCGGTTGGCTGTATTTACCTGCTATTTCTTTAGTGCTGGTGATTATTTCGAGCATTTATTCTTTTGTACGAACATGGGGGCTTGCTCAGAGTAGTCAGGAAGAACCGCTCAGAACTCTGCTTTATCTGGAAGTGGCTGGATTTGCCACGATATTTCTGTTGGTAAGTTATACTACCTTTTTGTTTTTTAATAAGAAACGCCAACTTCCGCACTACTATATTGCCCTTCTTCTGGCGCTCTTCGCATTGAATGTTGCTGATATCTGGGGAGCAGTACAATTTCTTCATGCCACAATTGATTTTTTAGACGCATGGGGTGTGCTGAAAAATATCATTCATCTGGCTATCTGGGTCCCCTATTTCCGAGTCTCTAAACGAGTCAAATTAACTTTTGTTAATTAGAACGCAAAAACGCCGGAACAATCCGGCGTTTTTAGACCATTACGCGTCCGGGAACTCACGGATAAAGCGTTCGACATCTTCAACCATATGGTTATTGCCGACGAAGAACGAACGGCGCTGGTGCAGGGTTTCCGGGATGATATCCAGAATACGCTCTTTGCCATCGCTCGCTTTACCGCCTGCTTGTTCCGCCAGGAATGCCATCGGGTTGCACTCATACAGCAAACGCAGCTTACCGTCTGGGTGGCTGGCGGTGCTTGGGTAGAGATAAATTCCACCTTTCAGCAGGTTACGGTGGAAATCCGCAACCAGTGAACCGATATAACGCGAGGTATACGGGCGGTTGGTGGATTTATCTTCTTCCTGGCAGAATTTAATGTACTTCTTCACCCCATTAGGGAACTTAATGTAGTTTCCTTCGTTGATGGAGTAGGTTGAGCCTTTCTCCGGGAAGCGCATCCGTTCCTGGCACAGGCAGAAAACGCCGAGTGAAGGATCATAGGTAAAGGCGTGAACACCGCATCCTGTGGTGTAAACCAGCATGGTAGAGGAGCCGTATACCACGTAACCTGCGGCAACCTGTTTGTTGCCAGGCTGGAGGAAATCTTCTTCCGTTACCGGCGTACCGACAGGTGTAACGCGGCGGTAGATGGAGAAAATCGTACCGACAGAGACGTTAACATCGATGTTGGACGAGCCATCCAGTGGGTCCATCAGCACAACGTATTTTGCGTGTTCACAGCCTTCAAAGACGACAATCTCATCTTCTTCTTCAGATGCAATGCCCGCAACGATATCGCGCGCTTTCAATGCGGCTTTCAGTTTTTCATTAGCGAACAGGTCGAGTTTCTGTTGAACCTCGCCCTGCACGTTCTCAGCACCGCTGGCACCCAGGATATCAACCAGTCCTGCTTTGTTGATATCGCGATGGATAATCTTGGCGCCCAGTTTTATTGCCGACAGCAAAGCAGTGAGCTCACCGGTAGCATGAGAAAACTCGTGCTGCTTTTCGACAATAAATTCACCTAACGTTTTCATAAAACTTTCCCTGCAATGTTTATGGAGTAAAGCGACCGCAACAATCTTAACAAATAATCTGAATGTTGCGCTCAGGTGAATCGCGCCAGCAAATTACGGATTATCCTGAAATGCGTTTCTCACTTGCCCGACATATGCGTAAAATGAGCGGTAGATTAAAAAAGGATAATGACGTATGCGCATTCATATTTTAGGAATTTGTGGCACGTTTATGGGTGGTCTGGCGATTCTGGCGCGCCAGTTGGGCCATGAAGTAACGGGTTCGGACGCTAATGTGTATCCGCCGATGAGCACCTTACTTGAGAAGCAAGGCATTGAACTGATTCAGGGTTACGATGCCAGCCAACTCGATCCGCAGCCGGATCTGGTGATTATTGGTAATGCCATGACCCGTGGAAATCCGTGTGTGGAAGCGGTACTGGAAAAAAACATTCCGTATATGTCGGGGCCGCAGTGGCTGCACGATTTTGTGCTGCGCGACCGCTGGGTGCTGGCCGTTGCCGGTACACACGGCAAAACCACCACGGCGGGAATGGCGACCTGGATTCTGGAACAGTGTGGCTATAAACCGGGTTTTGTTATTGGCGGTGTGCCTGGAAACTTTGATGTTTCGGCGCGTCTGGGCGAAAGCGACTTCTTTGTTATCGAAGCGGACGAGTATGACTGCGCCTTCTTCGACAAACGCTCCAAATTTGTCCATTACTGCCCGCGCACGCTGATCCTCAACAATCTTGAGTTCGATCACGCCGATATCTTTGATGACCTGAAAGCGATCCAGAAACAATTCCACCATCTGGTGCGTATTGTTCCTGGGCAGGGTCGTATTATCTGGCCGGAAAACGACATTAACCTGAAACAGACCATGGCGATGGGTTGCTGGAGTGATCAGGAACAGGTAGGCGAGCAGGGACGCTGGCAGGCGAAAAAGCTGACCACCGATGCTTCCGAATGGGAAGTATTGCTGGACGGCGAAAAAGTGGGCGAAGTGAAATGGTCACTGGTTGGCGAACATAACATGCACAACGGCCTGATGGCGATTGCTGCGGCTCGTCATGTTGGTGTTGCGCCGGCAGATGCTGCTAATGCGCTGGGGTCGTTTATCAACGCGCGTCGTCGTCTGGAGTTGCGCGGTGAAGCGAATGGCGTGACGGTGTATGACGATTTTGCCCATCACCCGACGGCGATTCTGGCAACGCTGGCGGCGCTGCGCGGTAAAGTCGGTGGTACGGCGCGTATTATTGCCGTGCTGGAACCGCGCTCAAACACCATGAAGATGGGCGTCTGCAAAGACGATCTGGCACCGTCGTTAGGCCGTGCCGATGAAGTCTTTCTGCTGCAACCGGCGCATATTCCGTGGCAGGTAGCTGAAGTGGCAGAAGCCTGTATTCAGCCTGCGCACTGGAGTGGTGATGTCGATGCGTTGGCAGATATGGTGGTGAAAACCGCCCAGCCTGGCGACCATATTCTGGTGATGAGCAACGGCGGTTTTGGTGGTATTCATCAGAAACTGCTGGATGGTCTGGCGAAGAAGGCGGAAGCTGCGCAGTAATTCTGAAGCTTCAGCCTGGAGTAGCATTGCCGGATAAAGCGTTTACGCCGCATCCGGCAAACCATACTCACATCAACAACACAACTTACCCTTCGTTCTCTGCCAGCTCGCGCAGATACTGGAAAATCTGTCGTGCGGATTTCGGCGGCTTATTCCCTTCTTTCTCTTTCTTCGCGTTGCGGATCAGAGTACGCAGTTGCTGGCGATCGGCATCAGGCCACAAGTTCAATACGTCAGCGATGGCATCATCACCGTGATCGATCAAACGATCGCGCAGGTTTTCCAGTTTATGGAACAGCACCACCTGCTGGTTGTGGCGGTTTTTCAGCTTATCCAGCGCCTGACGGATAGGCTCTACGTCGCGCTGGCGCAGCATCTTACCGATGAGCTGCAACTGGCGGCGGCGACCTTCCATCTTAATACGCTGGGCTAACTCGATAGCCGCACGCAGATCCGCATCTAACGGGATCTTATCCAGCGCGTTTTTCCCCAGATCAACAATTTCCGCGCCCAGGCGTTTTAACTCCTCGGCATCGCGTTTAATTTCACTTTTACTGACCCAGATAATTTCATCGTCTTCGTCTTCGATATCATCACCGGGAACGTCGTCGAGCCAGTCTTCGGGCTGCTTAGTCATGTCAGGCTCCTTAAAAAAAGAGGCTAATGTTACCAGTTAAGATGCGCACTGAAAAACGGTTCTCTGTTAGACTTCAGAGAAACTCTCTACATTATGGCACTTGCAATGAAAGTAATCTCTCAAGTTGAAGCGCAGCGCAAGATTCTGGAAGAAGCAGTTTCGACTGCGCTGGAGTTGGCCTCAGGCAAATCGGACGGTGCGGAAGTTGCCGTCAGCAAGACCACCGGCATTAGCGTAAGCACGCGCTATGGTGAAGTGGAGAATGTCGAATTCAATAGCGATGGCGCGCTGGGGATCACCGTTTATCACCAGAACCGCAAAGGTAGCGCATCATCCACCGATTTAAGCCCGCAGGCTATTGCCCGCACCGTACAGGCGGCGCTGGATATTGCTCGTTATACCTCGCCAGACCCTTACGCAGGTGTGGCAGATAAAGAACTGCTGGCCTTTGATGCGCCGGATCTCGATTTATTCCATCCTGCAGAAGTTTCCCCGGATGAAGCTATTGAACTGGCGGCTCGTGCTGAACAGGCGGCATTGCAGGCGGACAAACGTATCACCAATACCGAAGGCGGCAGCTTTAACAGCCACTACGGCGTCAAAGTATTTGGCAACAGCCACGGCATGTTGCAGGGATACTGCTCAACGCGTCATTCACTCTCCAGTTGCGTGATTGCCGAAGAAAATGGCGATATGGAACGTGATTACGCCTACACCATTGGCCGCGCGATGAGCGATCTGCAAACGCCAGAGTGGGTTGGGGCAGACTGCGCTCGCCGCACTTTATCGCGCCTGTCACCGCGTAAACTCTCCACCATGAAAGCGCCGGTGATTTTTGCCAATGAAGTCGCAACCGGATTGTTTGGTCATTTAGTTGGCGCAATTGCCGGTGGCGCGGTCTACCGTAAATCCACCTTCCTGCTCGACTCGCTGGGCAAACAAATTCTGCCGGACTGGCTGACCATTGAAGAACATCCGCATCTGCTGAAAGGGCTGGCCTCTACGCCATTCGACAGCGAAGGGGTGCGCACCGAGCGTCGCGATATTATTAAAGATGGCATCCTGACCCAGTGGCTGCTGACCAGCTATTCCGCGCGTAAACTGGGGCTGAAAAGCACCGGACACGCAGGTGGTATTCACAACTGGCGTATTGCCGGGCAAGGACTCAGCTTTGAGCAGATGCTCAAAGAAATGGGCACCGGCCTGGTAGTGACGGAACTGATGGGCCAGGGCGTGAGTGCAATTACCGGTGATTATTCCCGTGGTGCAGCGGGCTTCTGGGTCGAGAATGGCGAAATTCAATATCCGGTTAGTGAAATCACTATCGCAGGTAATTTAAAAGATATGTGGCGCAATATTGTCACCGTCGGTAACGATATTGAAACACGCAGCAATATACAGTGTGGTTCTGTACTGTTGCCGGAGATGAAAATCGCCGGGCAGTAAAAAAACTGGCGCGACCTGCCGCGCCGAATCTTCATAATAAAAAAGGAAGTGAGCAATGCGTAAAAGCCTGTTAGCTATTCTTGCAGTCTCCTCGTTGGTATTCAGTTCGGTGTCGTTTGCCGCTGAGCTGGAAGACAATATGGAAACCCTCAATGACAATTTAAAAGTGGTCGAAAAGGCGGATAACGCGGCACAAATCAAAGATGCGTTAACCAAAATGCGCGCTGCGGCGCTGGATGCGCAAAAAGCGACGCCGCCGAAGCTGGAAGGTAAATCACCAGACAGCCCGGAAATGAAAGACTTCCGCCACGGTTTTGACATTCTGGTCGGTCAGATTGACGACGCGCTGAAGCTGGCAAACGAAGGTAAAGTCAAAGAAGCACAGGCTGCCGCAGAGCAACTGAAAACGACCCGCAACGCCTATCACAAGAAGTATCGTTAATTCCTTATTGGGCGGTGAAACGTTACCGCCCAACGCTTTCTTCTCCCTTCATAAAATCACCGCAATATCTATCTTCACCACGGCATATTCCTGCGTGTCGTCCTCATTTTTGCGAGGCGTTTTCCAGAAATGAATGTAATGCATATGTAATGCTATAATGCATTACACTTTTCATAATTACCGGAGGCATAATGGCCACACTTAACGTCCGCCTGGATGACAAACTGAAAAATGAGGCTTATGCGGTGCTGGAAAAATTAAATATCACGCCTACTGAAGCAGTGCGGCTGCTGTTTCAATACGTTGCGGAAAATGGACGAATGCCGGTAAAAACGCTCACTGTCAGTGATAGTGAAGAAGCCTTGTTACGCACTGTCAGGGAACGACTGGCCAACCCACAAGAGGCCATTAAGGTCCGACTGGATGAACTATGAGCTGGCTTTTGATCTGCGGGCGCTGAAAGAGTGGCAAAAACTGGGCGTGACAGTCCGGGAACAATTTAAAAAAAAGCTTGAGGATGTGCTGAAAAGACCGCGCAATCCATCGGCTAAACTGCGGGATTTACCGGACTGCTACAAAATTAAGCTGCACACACTGGGATATCGCTTGGTTTATCAGGTTAACGATAAAGAGTTGCTCGTGTTGGTGATAGCTATTGGTAAGAGAGAGAACTCAGCCGTTTATGAAGACGCGACTAAACGGCTGGATGAGTGATTAACGCAAATGATGCACCACCTGATTGCTGCTGCCGCGCCAGATCAGGGAAGGGTCTTTTAAATCCTGCACAAATTTGCCGTCGATCAGCACGTTAATCAAATCAACAACCTGCATTTGCGCAGTGTTGAGTTCGTCGAGTTTATAGCCTGTCCACACCCAGATATCTTTACCCGGACACTCGGCGCGGATGCGTTGTACCAGTTTTAAAATGTCCGGCACGTTTTGCGGATGCAGCGGATCGCCGCCGGAGAGGGAAATACCCTGGCGTTTGATACGAGTGTCATTCAGATCGTTGATGATCTGGTCTTCCATTGCTTTGGTAAATGGCTGACCGGAATTTACCCGCCAGGTGCTTTTGTTATAGCAACCGGGGCATTCATGAACACACCCGGAGACAAACAGAGTGCAGCGAGTGCCGGGGCCGTTGACGATGTCGACAGGATAGTACTGATGATAATTCATTTTCGCTTCTCAATTGACGCCATGACTGCTCTGGTGCGTACGGGGCGAAGTCCTCTGAGGCTTACGCATTTGCCACCTTGCGACGACACCAACTGGCTAGAGGCAACTCATTATGTCGGGAGTCAAGAAGGGGCACGGAACGGTCCCCTCTCCCTGAGGGAGAGGGTTAGGGTGAGGGGGGGAAGGCTTAACCGATCTGCCCATTACCCAAATGTTTAACGCGGCGCTTAACTTCTTCCTGCTTACCGGCGTTAAACGGACGCGCATCCGGGCTACCTAAATATCCGCACACGCGGCGAGTTACCGACACACGGGAGGTGTCATGGTTACCACATTTCGGGCAGGTGAAGCCTTTGCTGGTGCACTCAAACTCACCGGTAAAGCCACATTCATAGCATTCATCGATCGGCGTATTGGTGCCGTAATACGGTACATGCTGATAGCTGTAATCCCAGACATCTTCCAGCGCCTTCAGGTTGTGCTGAATGTTTGGATACTCGCCGTAGCAAATGAAACCACCGTTAGCCAGCGGCGGGTAAGGTGCTTCAAAGTCGATCTTGTCGTACGGGTTCACCTTTTTCTCCACATCAAGGTGGAAACTGTTGGTGTAGTAACCTTTATCGGTCACGCCCGGCACCACGCCAAACTCAGCGGTATCGAGACGGCAGAAGCGGTCGCACAGATTTTCACTTGGCGTGCTGTAAAGGCTGAAACCGTAGCCAGTCTCTTCTTTCCACTGATCAACCGCCTGACGCAGACGTTCAACAATCGCAATACCTTTCGCGCGAAGCTGCTCGTTGTCATAAACATGCTCGCCGCCGAACAGCGCGTTAATGGTTTCGTGGATACCGATGTAACCCAGCGAAATAGACGCACGGCCGTTTTTGAAGATTTCAGAAACATCATCGTCGGCATTCAGGCGTACACCGCAGGCACCTTCCATATAAAGGATTGGAGCCACGCGCGCTTTCACGCCCTCGAGACGAGCGATACGGGTCATCAGCGCCTTACGTGCCAGCACCAGACGTTCATCCAGCAGCTTCCAGAAGGTGGCTTCATCGCCTTTTGCTTCCAGAGCAATACGCGGCAGGTTCAGGCTGATCACGCCGAGGTTGTTACGACCATCGTGGATCTGCTCGCCGTTTTCATTTTCCCACACGCCGAGGAAGCTGCGGCAGCCCATCGGGGTTTTAAACGAACCGGTGACTTTCACTACCTGATCGTAGTTCAGGATATCCGGATACATGCGCTTGCTTGCGCACTCCAGCGCCAGCTGTTTGATGTCGTAGTTCGGATCGCCTTTTTTATGGTTCAGGCCATCGCGAATCGCAAACACCAGTTTCGGGAACACGGCGGTTTTGCGGTTTTTACCCAGGCCAGCGATACGGTTACGCAGGATGGATTCCTGAATCAGGCGCGACTCCCAGCTGGTGCCCAGACCAAAGCCAAAGGTTACAAACGGTGTTTGACCGTTGGCGGTGTGCAGGGTGTTTACTTCGTACTCCAGCGACTGGAAGGCGTCGTAGCACTCTTTGATGGTACGAGAGTTGGCGTAGCCTTCGGCGTCCGGGATGCTCCACTCTTCCGCCGTTTTACGGTGCTTGTTGTAGCTGGCGGTGACAAACGGAGCCAGAACTTCGTCGATACGGTTAATGGTGGTGCCGCCATAAATATGGCTGGCAACCTGGGCTATAATCTGCGCAGTTACTGCGGTGGCAGTGGAGATCGACTTCGGTGGTTCGATCTCGGCGTTCCCCATCTTAAAGCCCTGGGTCAGCATACCTTTCAGGTCGATCAACATGCAGTTGAACATCGGGAAGAACGGCGAGTAATCGAGGTCGTGGTAGTGAATATCGCCACGCTCATGCGCCTGCACCACGTCACGCGGCAACAGGTGCTGACGCGCATAGTGTTTAGCAACAATACCAGCCAGCAGGTCGCGTTGGGTTGGAATTACCTTGCTGTCTTTGTTGGCGTTTTCATTGAGCAACGAAGAGTTGGTTTGCTCGACCAGACCACGGATCTCCTGGTTCAGGCGACCGCGTTTTTCACGTTCGATGTCGCGATCGTGACGGTACTCAATGTAAGCACGAGCCAGTTGTTTGTACGGGCCTGACATCAGCTGGTTTTCAACTGCGGTCTGAATTTCGTTGATATCGACCTGGTTGCGGCCTTGCATTTGCTCGCTGACGACGGCGGCAACAGTGGCACAATAATCTGCATCATCGACTTCCGCTGCTTTAGCTGCACGCAGAATGGCTTCTTTGATGCGCTCTGATTTAAACGGCACTTTGCAGCCGTCTCGTTTCATCACATGCGGTGTCATGATCGCTCCATATTTTTAAGAACAGGTTATACACAGAAAGTTGGGAAGTGCGCCCCGCTTTATTTAGCTCTTTTTACGGGGAGTTACTGCAATCCCAATCCGCTTTATCCACAATTTTGTCGGCTTTGTTGGCGTGTGTCTTGGTGCAAGTATAGTCGACGGATACAACATATTGGGTTGAGAGGCATTTTAAAGTCTATATATAGTGCTTTGCATTAAGGATGTTTGAGGTTTTTTTGATTTAGCTCAAAGTAAAAAGCAGAGTGTACGGATGACGGGCGCTACAGCGATGTGTAAATTTTTTAATAATTTTCTGTTCAAAAAACCAACAAAAACAACGCTCTGACAGGTAAGGCCCCGGAAATACTCGCTTTACCGGGGCCTGGAGAAGAATTATCTCTGCAACCACCAGACAGCCTCAAAAGGTCGCAATGTCATGGCTCCCGGTTGAGAGGCGGCTTCTTCATAGTTATGCATTAATAGTTGCCAGTCGCCGCTGATTTGCGTTGGTTGCCAGGGCTGCACGTCACGGCTAAGGTTGGCTATCACCAATAAAGTTTGCCCCAGCCATTCACGGCGATAGCACCACAATACAGTGCTGTTTGGCAGGAGATCCTGGTAATTGCCCCATGTCAGAATGGGTTCTTGTTTACGCAGCGTGATTAACTTCTGGTAGGTGTAAAACACTGAGGATTCATCGGCCAGCGCAGCTTCCACGTTGATTTCGCGATAGTTATCACTCAGACCAATCCACGGCTCGCCGGTAGTAAACCCTGCGTTATCGCCGTTGCTCCATTGCATTGGCGTGCGGCTGTTATCGCGGGATTTACTGGCGAGGATTGCCAATAGCTCTTCGGCGTCACGCCCATCGTTGCGCAGCTCGGCAAACATATTGAGGCTCTCCACGTCGCGGTAATCGGTAATGCGCGTGAAATGCGGATTAGTCATGCCAATCTCCTCACCCTGGTAGATATACGGTGTTCCCTGCATACCATGCAGTACCATCGCCAGCATTTTTGCCGCAGGCTCACGGTAGTCACCTTCATCGCCAAAGCGAGAAACAATGCGCGGCTGATCGTGGTTACACCAGAACAAAGCATTCCACGCAACGTTGTGCATTCCCTGTTGCCAGTGGCGGAACAATGTTTTTAACGCCACAAAGTCAGGTTTAGCCAGCGTCCATTTTTCACCGCCGGGGTAATCGACCTTCAGGTGATGAAAATTAAAGGTCATCGACAATTCACTGCCTGTCAGTGCCGCGTATCGCTGGCAATGTTCAAGGCTGGTGGAGGACATTTCACCCACAGTCATTAATCCGCGTGGCGTAAAGACATCGCGGTTCATTTCGTGCAAAAACTCGTGTGCTCGTGGCCCGTCGGTGTAGAAGCGACGCCCGTCGCCATCCAGATCGTTGGGGAAGTTCTGGTCTTTGGAAATCAGATTCACCACATCCAGGCGCAGCCCGTCTACCCCGCGATCGGCCCAAAACTCACAGACTTTTTTCAGTTCTGCGCGTACTGCTGGGTTTTCCCAGTTGAGATCGGCCTGTTCTGGTGCAAACAGATGCAAATAATACTGTTCGCTTTCTGCGTGCCAGCGCCAGGCATTGCCGCCGAATTTAGAACGCCAGTTATTCGGTGGTATTCCTGGTTCGCCATCACGCCAGATATAAAACTGACGGTAAGGACTTTCTTTGTTCAGTGCCTCGCGAAACCAGGCGTGTTGGGTAGAAGTATGGTTAAACACCATATCAAGGATAATGCGAATACCGCGCGATTTCGCCTGCGCCACCAGTTCGTCAAAATCGTCCAGCGTACCGTAGGTGGGATCAATCGCCGTATAGTTCGCTACGTCGTAACCGTTATCGACCTGTGGGGAGACATAAAAAGGTGTCAACCAGATAGCATCGACGCCCAGTTTTTGTAGGTAGTCGAGGCGCAGAGTGACTCCTCGCAGATCGCCGGTGCCGCTGCCCGTGGTGTCCTGAAAACTCTTTGGATAAATCTGGTAGATAACGCCGTTTTGCCACCAGTGGGGAAGATTAGTCATTACGTCATTCCTGCAAATGCGAGGGGGCGCAAGTGCGCCCCGAAGAAAATTAAACAATGTTCAGCGTGCCCAGGCGGTGTTTTCGCTGGTAGATAAACGAGGTGAGCACAATCGGGATGATGATGGCGATAGCCATGGCCAGCGCAAATACCTGCCAGTAGCTCGGCTGAATGGAGAGAATACCAGGCAGGCCACCGACGCCGATGCCATTCGCCATAACGCCGTTCAGGCCGCAGAGCAACCCTGCCAGACCGGAACCAATCATCGCGCACAGCATCGGGAAGCGATATTTCAGGTTGATGCCGTACATTGCCGGCTCAGTGACTCCAAGATAAGCGGAGATCGCCGCTGGAACCGAAATTTCCCGCTCGTTCTGTTTACGGCTGGCGATAATAACTCCTACCACTGCCGACGCCTGAGCAATATTCGAAAGGGCAATCAGCGGCCAGACTGGCGTACCGCCCATGCTTTGAATCATCTGCATATCAATGGCAAGCGTGGTCTGGTGTACGCCGGTAATGACCAGCGGCGCATAGAGGAAGCCAAACAACGCTGCGCCAATCGGAGCAAAGCTGCCGGTCATCAGGTGACGTACTGCAAAGGCAACGCCATCGCCAATCATGCGACCAAACGGACCAATCAGCGCATGGGCGAGGAACACTGCGAGGATCAGCGAGCAGACCGGTACAACCACCAGATAGAGATAATCCGGCACGATGCGCTTAAGGCGAGTTTCAATAAAGCCCAGCGCCAGCCCGGCTAACAGCGCCGGGATCACTTGCGCCTGATAACCTACTTTCGCAATACTGAACATGCCAAAGTCCCACACTTCCGGCACCTGCTGCCCGAGCAGATAGGCGTTCATCAGTTGTGGAGAAACCAGCGTTACGCCAAGCACAATACCAAGGATCGGCGTGCCGCCCATCTTTTTCACCGCCGACCAGCAAATCCCAACCGGCAGGTAGAAGAAGATCGCCTCACCGATCAACCACAGAAAATCGTAGATCGTTTGCAGGGAAGGGTACATTTGCGCCAGCGTCTGGCCGTTGCTCATCGGCAGATCGCCGATAACATTGCGAAAACCGAGGATCAAACCGCCGCTAATCAGCGCGGGCAGCAATGGGAAGAAGATCTCCGCGAAATGGGAGATCAACTGCTCATGCCATTTCATATTCTGCCTGGCGGCTTTTTTCACCTGCTCTTTATCGACCTGCGCCTGACCAGTCGTTGCCAATAACGCTTTGTAGTAATCGCCAACGTTGGTGCCAATCACCACCTGAAATTGTCCTGCATTGGTGAAACAGCCTTTCACCATGGGGAGTTGTTCAATTTCTTTTGGTCTGGCATTGGCTGGTTGGTTGAGGACAAAGCGCAGGCGAGTAATACAGTGGCTGACCGTCGCGATATTGCCGCGCCCGCCGACCAGTTCAATCAACCGATCGATATCCGTTTGGTTCACTTTGCTCATCATAAGGCCCCGTGGCAGATGACATATTTGGTTGACGGCAGAATATAGTGGGAAGGAAAAATTAAAAATGGGAACGTTCCCGAAACACGGCGAAGATCACAATTTATCGTTCAGGAAACGATCAGGACAGGGTGGCGGGGATGATGATTTGTTGCGGTTCGCTGCGCCCGGTTATCTGCTCAATCAACTGGCAGGCCGCCTGGCGTCCGGCTTCTGCGTAGCCTGGGTCAACGGTGACGATCTCCGGATGGAGGAACTTCATCAACGGTGTATTACCAACGCTCGCCAGCTGTAAGGTATCGATGCGTTGCTCTTGCAGGTATTTACTTGCGCCAAGTGCCAGCGTGTCAGTTGCGCACAGCAACGCGGTGGTTTCAGGGGTAATAACTTTTGCCACGTTCTCATAACCTTGCTTCATGGCGAGGCCAGGCAGAGCGGCGACGGGATGCAGTTTATGCGCTTTGCAGAACGCCAGATAGGCTTCGTGACGTCGTTTACCGGTCGTCACGTCGCTGTGCGGTACGCCGAGATAACTGATATTGCGATGCCCCTGGTCATACAGTCGTTGCATCAGGATTTTGATCGCCCCTTCGTCGTCATAACAGACAGAAGCAAAGCCCTTTGCGTCGCGTGCCAGCAGCACCAGCGATGACTGCCAGTGGGCCAACATCTCTTCGGTTATGCCAGTAAAACCAAACAGTACCACGCCGTCGATATTACGACGTTTCAAAACGCCCAGATGTTCGGCAACTAATTGTGGTGAAAACTGGCTTTCCATCATGATGGGGTCGTAACCCTGTTCATAGAATGCCGG
This sequence comes from Escherichia sp. MOD1-EC5433, assembly GCF_002966005.1. NCBI lineage: Bacteria > Pseudomonadati > Pseudomonadota > Gammaproteobacteria > Enterobacterales > Enterobacteriaceae > Escherichia > Escherichia sp. MOD1-EC5433. Next base: position 258,872 of record NZ_PTRL01000001.1, read on the forward strand.
CAGCATGGTCTGAACCGCGAGATTTTCTGAGAGCGAATCCAGGCGGGTCACGATGATGGCGACCACTTTATCGCTTTGCCCACGCATGGCGCGCGCAGAGCGGGAAGGGGAAAATCCATGCTGATTCATCACCGCTTCAACACGCTCGCGCGTACGCTGGCTCACGCCGCTTTCGTTATTCAGCACCCGGGAAACAGTGGATTTTCCCACGCCGCTCAAGCGCGCGATGTCTTTGATGGTCAGCCGATTTTGCATCCTGTTATCCCGTAACTTGTTGTTTAATTATTAGAGACTAACTTTACCCTCGCATTCAGCAATGGGCAAAGTCTGGTTTATCGTTTGTTTAGTTGCCGACAGGTATTATATCGGCATAAATGCTACGAATATTATTGGATTCGCGGCGCTATTTATTCACTTACCGGAGGTTATATGGAACCTGATCCCACGCCTCTCCCTCGACGGAGATTAAAACTTTTCCGGTAAGCCTGTCTTTTCACGGCGTTACCGGATGCGTAAGGCCGTGACGTTTTAACGTCCCTGCTCAGTTTTATTACCTTCAGGTAAGGCTTCGCCACGCCTGAAGATATTTCTGCACTGTTCCTGACAGCGCGGAGGGACTCTCTATGTTTAAAGAAATTTTTACCCGGCTCATTCGCCATTTACCTTCCCGTCTGATCCGTCGCGATCCGCTACCGGGGGCGCAGCAGACAGCGAATGCACCAATCCCGCCTTCCTTAAGCGCGCATTGCCTGAAAATGGCGGTGATGCCAGAAGAAGAATTATGGAAAACGTTCGACACCCACCCGGAAGGGTTGAATCAGGCGGAAGTGGAAGTTGCCCGTGAAAAACATGGCGAAAATAAATTACCTGCGCAACAGCCGTCACCGTGGTGGGTACATTTGTGGGTCTGCTATCGCAACCCATTTAATATTTTGCTCACGATCCTTGGCGGTATTTCTTACGCCACGGAAGATTTATTTGCCGCTGGCGTTATCGCGTTAATGGTGGCTATTTCTACGTTGCTGAACTTTATTCAGGAAGCACGTTCCACCAAAGCGGCAGATGCCCTGAAAGCGATGGTCAGTAATACCGCGACGGTGCTGCGCGTAATTAATGACAAAGGCGAAAATGGCTGGCTGGAGATCCCGCTCGACCAGTTGGTGCCCGGCGATATTATTAAACTGGCGGCGGGGGATATGATCCCGGCAGATTTACGTATCTTGCAGGCGCGGGATCTGTTCGTCGCTCAAGCGTCGTTAACCGGTGAGTCTCTGCCCGTTGAAAAAAACGCGACCACGCGCCAGCCGGATCACAGCAATCCGCTGGAGTGTGACACCCTGTGTTTTATGGGCACCACAGTGGTGAGCGGCACGGCACAAGCGATGGTGATTGCCACAGGTGGCAACACCTGGTTTGGTCAACTGGCGGGGCGTGTCAGTGAGCAGGAAAGTGAGCCGAATGCCTTTCAGCAAGGGATCAGCCGCGTCAGTATGCTGCTGATTCGCTTTATGCTGGTGATGGCGCCGGTGGTGCTGTTGATCAACGGTTACACCAAAGGCGACTGGTGGGAAGCGGCGCTGTTCGCGCTTTCGGTAGCGGTAGGTTTGACGCCGGAAATGTTGCCGATGATTGTCACCTCAACGCTGGCGCGTGGCGCAGTAAAGCTGTCGAAACAGAAAGTGATCGTCAAACATCTGGATGCCATTCAGAACTTTGGCGCTATGGATATTCTGTGTACCGATAAAACCGGCACCCTGACGCAGGATAAAATTGTGCTGGAGAATCATACCGATATCTCCGGTAAAACCAGCGAACGCGTGCTGCATAGCGCGTGGTTGAACAGCCATTACCAGACCGGGCTTAAAAACCTGCTTGATACAGCGGTGCTCGAAGGTACGGATGAAGAGTCGGCGCGCTCGCTGGCCAGCCGTTGGCAGAAAATTGATGAGATACCGTTTGATTTTGAGCGTCGCCGGATGTCGGTGGTAGTGGCAGAAAATACCGAACACCATCAACTGGTGTGCAAAGGCGCATTGCAGGAAATCCTCAATGTGTGTTCGCAGGTACGTCACAATGGCGAGATTGTGCCGCTCGATGACACCATGCTGCGTAAGATTAAGCGGGTTACTGATACGCTGAATCGTCAGGGGCTGCGAGTGGTAGCGGTGGCGACGAAATACCTGCCGGCGCGTGAAGGGGATTACCAGCGGGCAGATGAATCCGACCTGATCCTCGAAGGATATATTGCTTTCCTTGATCCGCCCAAAGAGACAACCGCTCCGGCACTGAAGGCATTAAAAGCGAGTGGCATTACCGTAAAAATCCTCACTGGCGACAGTGAGTTAGTGGCGGCGAAAGTGTGCCATGAAGTGGGACTGGACGCGGGAGAGGTGGTTACTGGTAGTGATATTGAAACTCTAACTGACAACGAACTGGCAAGTCTCGCGCAGCGTACCACGCTGTTTGCCCGCCTGACGCCGATGCATAAAGAACGCATCGTAACGTTGCTGAAGCGCGAAGGGCATGTGGTTGGCTTTATGGGCGATGGTATTAATGATGCGCCCGCCTTACGTGCTGCGGATATCGGCATTTCTGTGGACGGCGCGGTAGATATTGCCCGTGAAGCAGCGGATATCATTCTGCTGGAAAAAAGCCTGATGGTGCTGGAAGAGGGGGTTATTGAGGGACGTCGCACTTTCGCCAATATGCTGAAATACATCAAAATGACGGCGAGCTCTAACTTCGGTAATGTGTTCAGCGTGCTGGTGGCGAGTGCTTTTTTGCCCTTCCTGCCGATGTTGCCGTTACACTTGCTTATTCAGAACCTGCTGTATGATGTGTCACAGGTGGCGATCCCGTTTGATAACGTAGACGATGAGCAAATTCAAAAGCCGCAGCGTTGGAATCCGGCGGATCTGGGACGCTTTATGATCTTCTTCGGACCGATCAGTTCGATCTTCGATATTCTGACGTTTTGCCTGATGTGGTGGGTATTTCATGCCAACACGCCGGAAACGCAAACGCTGTTCCAGTCGGGCTGGTTTATGGTGGGGTTACTGTCACAAACGCTGATTGTGCATATGATCCGTACCCGCCGTGTACCGTTTATTCAGAGCTGCGCATCGTGGCCATTAATGATCATGACCGTGATCGTGATGATTGTCGGGATCGCGTTACCGTTTTCGCCGCTGGCCAGTTATCTGCAACTGCAGGCGCTGCCGTTAAGCTATTTCCCGTGGCTGATTGCGATTCTGGCAGGGTATATGACGTTAACCCAGTTAGTGAAAGGATTTTATAGCCGTCGTTACGGCTGGCAATAAGTGAGTGCTGAGACTGATCGATAAATATTCTTACTGGTCAGTCTCCTACGAAAAGACCTGAACAAAAAAATAAATTACTGCAAAAATAAAAAAACAAATAAACGTCCAGCTCAAATTATAAAGGGCGCTATAGCTTTTATTTACCGAACGAGAGAGAAAGATGTCTTCTTTTTTAATGTGTCTGGAGGAGATGTTGCGATACAGGCGGATATAATAAACACAATAAAGTAATAAAGGCGGTATTACCCATCCACCTGTTGGTTTGCCAAATATAAGCGTGAGTATAATGGAGACAGCAAAGAAAAGCAGAAAGACGATTTGCGCTTTGGATTCTATTTTTTTTAATTCGCTTCTGATGCCTTCAGCGTGCTGTTCTTGCCAGCGCCGCAGCGTGCTAATACTAAATTGATAGTGTTCACATAGCTCCTTATTAGACGTACCTTCTTTTGACCGCTGTAAAATTTCAGCAATTTGTTCATTCGTGAAACGGGATTTAGCCATCTTCAACCCTCCGTGGTTGAATCAGATAATCCAGGCGCGATTCCTGGATTATCTTTCTGACAGAGATTAGCGACGAACAGCGATCGCTTCGATCTCAATCTTCACGTCTTTTGGCAGACGAGCAACTTCAACGCAAGAACGTGCCGGGAAGGTAGCGTTGTGTTCGGTGAAGAAGGCTTCGTAAGTCGCATTTACGGTTGCGAAGTCGTTCAGATCTTTCACAAACACGGTGGTTTTAACGATGTCGCCCACTTTCAGGCCAGCCGCTTCCACGATAGCTTTCACGTTATCCAGTGACTGACGCGCTTGTGCTGCTACGTCTGCCGGTACTTCGCCAGTTTTCGGGTTTACCGGGATCTGACCGGAGGTGATGATCATACTGCCCAGATCAACGCCCTGAACATAAGGTCCGATAGCTGCCGGTGCATTTTCCGTAGCGATAGTTTTGCTCATGATTTCTCCTTTATTACAGCGGTAAAAAGTCTGGCTCATTATAGGGAGCCAGACTTTTATTACCAACCGCAATTAATTGGCCAGCACCACATTATGGGAAAACTCTTTTTCGCAGTATTTGCATTTGAGCGCGATGTCATTGGCGCGTTTTCGCACTGCAAAGCTGGAAGAAACCGGTTCGGCATGGCTGATACAGTTGCTGTTCGGGCAGACCAGCACATTGTCGATGCGCTCCGGCAGGCTGGGGCGTGATTTACCAACCACTTCATAATTGTCGATACGATTTACCGTGGCTTGCGGTGCGTACAGCGCCAGTTGGTCTACCTGATCTTCACTCAAAAAGGTATTTTCGATCTTGATCAGATCCTTGCGCCCCATCTCGCCAGAAGGCAGGTTCAGACCGATGGTGATACGCTGATCCGTTTCGGTCAGTTTGAACAGACTCAACAGCTTAAAACCGATCTGGGCGGGGATATGGTCAATTACCGTGCCGCGTTTAATAGCTTCAACCTGCAATTTATTATCGTGTGTCATCTCAATTTCCCCTTACAGTACCAGATCGCGATTCAGAACCAGCGCCAGTAACGCCTGGCGAGCGAAAATCCCGTTGCCTGCTTGCTGGAAGTACCAGGCGTGCGGCGTTTTATCGACATCCGTCGCAATTTCATCAATACGCGGCAGCGGATGCAGCACTTTCATATTGGCTTTGGCGTTGTGAAGATCGCTGGCGCGCAGGACAAACTGCGCTTTTACGTTGGCGTATTCGGACGGATCCAGGCGTTCTTTTTGCACGCGGGTCATATACAGAATGTCCACTTCCGCCATCACTTCTTCAATGGAACTATGCAGGCTCCAGGCGATCCCTTTTTCATCAAGCATGTCCAGAATGTACTGCGGCATTGCCAGCGCGTCCGGCGCGATGAAGTAAAAACGGTTGCCGTCGAACTTCGCTAACGCCTGAGTCAGGGAGTGAACGGTGCGACCATATTTCAGGTCGCCGACCATTGCGACGCGAAGATTGTCCAGACGTCCCTGGGTTTCCTGAATGGTGAACAGATCCAGCAAGGTTTGCGTCGGATGTTGGTTGGAACCATCACCGGCGTTCAGCACCGGCACATTGCCGGAAAACTCAGTCGCCAGGCGCGCCGCACCTTCCTGTGGATGGCGCATCACAATTGCATCGACGTAAGTGCTGATAACCGAGATGGTATCAGCCAGCGTTTCACCTTTTTTTCCCAGTGAGGTGTTTGCGCTGTCAGAGAATCCCACCACACTAGCGCCCAGGCGGTGCATCGAGGTTTCGAAAGAGAGGCGGGTGCGGGTTGATGCTTCGAAGAAGCAACTGGCAATCACTTTATGTTTCAACAACTCTGGTTGCGGGTTTGCTTTCAGTTTCGCCGCTGTCGCCAGCACCAGATTAAGGTCATCGCGACTAAGGTCATTTATGGAAATGATGTGTTTTTGATATAGCGGATTAGCCATGTTTATCTCCTGACGCCTGGGCAAAAAAAAGCCCCTCGATTGAGGGGCTGGGAATGGGTGATCAACGGGAAGAAAAACGGCAGGCCAGCGTCTTTTTTCAGACGCGGTAAGACAAAATGTCGAACACACTGAACCATACATCCTCCCGGCAAATTGTCCGGCATTATACTCAGCCAGAAAGTGGGATCAAGCGATTAATGCAAGAAATTCCCCAGGTAAACGATTGTTGTGAATTTATATGCTTCAAATTTGAATTTATAACGAAATGAATTTGGGGGGGGAATGTGGGTGGAAAAATATGCGCTGGCGCAATCAGGCGGCAAAAAATGCTGGTATGGCAGTAAGGAATTACGTATAACAAGAGAAATGAAACGATGTTTTAATTGAGGGAATGAAAAAATGATCATCGGAAATATTCATAATCTCCAGCAATGGTTACCGGAAGAGTTACGCCAGGCGATTGAGTATATTAAAGCGCACGTTACGGCAGAAACGCCAAAAGGTAAGCACGACATCGAAGGCAACCGCCTGTTTTATCTTATCTCTGAAGATATGACCGAGCCGTATGAAGCACGCCGTGCGGAGTACCATGCCCGCTATCTCGATATTCAGATTGTACTAAAAGGGCAGGAAGGCATGACCTTCAGCACACAACCTGCGGGCACGCCGGATACCGATTGGTTAGCCGATAAAGACATCGCCTTTTTGCCAGAAGGTGTTGAGGAGAAAACAGTTATCCTCAATGAAGGCGACTTTGTCGTGTTCTATCCGGGTGAAGTACACAAGCCACTATGCGCAGTGGGCGAGCCAGCCCAGGTTCGCAAAGCGGTTGTGAAAATGCTGATGGCGTAAGTGGATTATGCTGGAGGCGACGTTACGCCGCCTCCGGTACTGGCGTTATTGGGCGAGCGTCGCAACCATTACCGCTTTGATGGTATGCATGCGGTTTTCCGCCTGATCAAAAACAATACTGGCGGCAGATTCAAAGACCTCATCCGTCACTTCCATCCCACCGTGCAGGCCAAACTCTTCTGCCATCTTTTTACCTAGCGTCGTTTGGTCGTCATGAAACGCGGGCAGGCAGTGCAGAAACTTGACGTCTGGATTACCGGTCAACTGCATCATTTTGCTATTCACCTGATAATCACGCAGCAATGCAATACGTTCTGCCCATTTCTCTTTAGCTTCCCCCATCGACACCCACACATCGGTGTAAATAAAGTCGGCCCCTTTAACGCCTGCTGCGATATCTTCTGTCAGCGTAATATTCCCGCCATTTTGCTGCGCCAGGGCGCGGCATTCCGTAACCAGCGAAGCTTCCGGCCAGCACGCTTGTGGCGCTACCAGGCGTAAATCCAGACCGGTCAACGCCGCAGCTTCCAGCATTGAGTTACCCATGTTGTTGCGTGCATCTCCGGCATAAACCAGCGTCATCTCATTGAAAGCTTTACCTGGTAAATGCTCCTGCATGGTCAGCAGATCCGCCAGAAGCTGTGTAGGATGAAACTCATTGGTCAGGCCGTTCCATACCGGAACACCTGCATATTCCGCCAGCGTTTCGACAATCTCCTGACCATAGCCGCGATACTGAATACCGTCATACATGCGACCAAGTACGCGGGCGGTATCTTTAATCGACTCTTTATGGCCAATCTGGCTGCCGCTGGGGCCGAGATAAGTGACACGTGCGCCCTGGTCATATGCGGCAACTTCGAAAGAGCATCGGGTACGAGTCGAGTCTTTTTCGAAGATGAGCGCGATATTTTTACCTGTGAGTCTGGCTTCTTCTTTACCGCTTTTCTTATCGGCTTTCAGCTTCGCAGCTAATTGCAGCAGGCTGTTGAGTTCAGCTGGTGTGAAATCGAGTAATTTCAGGAAATGTTTATGATAAAACCCGGACATAGATCCCTCCAGTGGCTAACGCTGTAATGAATTAAAATTCAATTTATATGGATGATTATTCATTTGCAAGCCTAAAACATAAATCTTTGTCACAAAGGTGGAGGCAATGTCAGTGGTGTGTGACAATAAGAGTATCGGCAGGACATTAAGAGGAATGAGCCATGGCAAACCCGGAACAACTGGAAGAACAGCGTGAAGAAACGCGTTTGATTATTGAAGAATTACTGGAAGATGGCAGCGATCCGGACGCGCTGTACACCATCGAACATCACCTTTCCGCAGACGATCTGGAAACCCTGGAAAAAGCAGCGGTTGAAGCGTTTAAACTCGGTTACGAAGTGACCGATCCTGAAGAGCTGGAAGTGGAAGATGGCGATATCGTAATTTGCTGTGACATCCTCAGCGAATGCGCGTTGAATGCCGATCTTATCGACGCCCAGGTTGAGCAATTGATGAACCTGGCAGAGAAATTCGACGTTGAATACGACGGTTGGGGCACTTACTTTGAAGATCCTAACGGCGAAGACGGCGACGATGAAGATTATGTCGACGAAGACGATGACGGTGTTCGTCACTAATTAATTGATTAAAATGCCCGCTAGTACACACTAGCGGGCATTTTTTTAGAGTTTACGCAGCATCCGCACTTCACAATCGACATGGCCCGTGCAACCAAGTGCGTAATCGATATGTTGAAAACCTAAATGTTCATACAAACCAATCGCTTCTTTTAAAAAAGCGGTCGTTTCCAGATAGCAGCGTTTGAAGCCCATTTCTCGCGCCTGCTCCATCGCCATTAAGGCCAGTTTTTTCGCCAGTCCTTTACCGCGAATAGCAGGAAGAAAATACATCTTTTGCAGTTCGCAAATGTCCGATTCACTACCTGCTAATGGCGCAATCCCGCCGCCGCCCACCACTTCGCCATTGTGTTCAACTACCCAATACGCATGACCAGGCTGACTATACACTTGATACAATTCGTCGAGATTGGGATCGGCGACGGTGTAGCCTTTATCAGCGGTAAGACCGTATTCTGCGGATACCTGGCGGATGACGCTGGCGATGGCGGGATTATCGGCGGCAGTAAGTTTGCGCAAACGGAGCGCGGGAGAAGCGACAACATTCATAGCATAGCTCAATTTCAAATGTATGATTTATAGCTCACTTTAATACCACCCTCGCTTATGCGGTGCAAGAAGAAGATAAATCAGAAAATATTAAGCATATATCTCTTTGAGAAAGCGTATTCTAGGCGTACCAGTATCAATTTACTGGGATTATTATCTATATGAATGGAATTTATTTTAGGGATATGATTCATGAATGGTGTAAACGTCGGGAAAGATAATTCTCGTCACTCATTTGTTTTTACAGGCAAAGGTGGTGAGTATTTTCTTATTTGTCTTGTGAATTTTTTACTGACAATTATTACTCTGGGAATATATGGGCCGTGGGCATTGGTGAAATGCCGTCGTTATATTTATCAACATGTGACACTCAATGGGCAACCATTTAGTTATAAGGGAACTGGTGGTGCCATTTTCGTTAGCATGTTCCTTATTATGGTCGTTTATCTTCTCAGTATTTCTTGTTTTTCAGGCCAGCACTTTGTTCTTGGTTTTCTCCTGTTTGCTCTCTTGATCTGCGGTATTCCTTGCATGGCAGTGAAGAGTCTGCAATATCAGGCGAACATGACCTCACTGAATGGCATTCGCTTTGGCTTTAACTGCTCGATGCTCCGTGCATGGTGGGTCATGTTAGGTCTGCCTGTTCTGTTGGCGTTAGCTTTTTGGTTCGCACTGTATCTTATTGCGCAAGTGACGACATCGATAGGAGGATTATTCTTTAACTTAGTCGCGTTAAGTTTGCTTTCTGCCATCGGGCTGGGTGTTGTCCATGGTATAACCTATAGTAAATGGATGCCATTGCTGGGTAATAATGCAACTTTTGGCATTAATAAATTTTCTATTCAGGTAAACGTAAAAGAATGCATTAAAGGATGTACACTCGCAATATTAACTATGGCTCCTTTCATCATTGTGATTGGTATTATGATTGCGCCAGTATTCCAGCAGTTAATAATGATGAGCATGTTGGGGCAGTCTGATGCAGGAGGTGAGCTTGTATTGCAATATTACCCGCAGATTACGGCTTCCTACTTCCTGTATTTTGTTGCGATTCTTGTGTTTTCCAGTTATCTCTATGTCACGTTACGCAATCTGTTTCTGAATAATTTAACGCTGGCAAATGGAACAATTCGTTTTCATTCGTCCATTACCACGTTCGGTATGCTTCTGCGCATGTTTGCAGTATTAATGGGAGCCTCAATCACCTGTGGCCTGGCTTACCCCTGGTTGAAAATGTGGATGATTAGCTGGATTGCCAACAATACCCACGTTCAGGGTGACCTTGATTCGCTGGAGTTAACCAATGATGACAAACCGCAGGATAGCGGTCCGTTAATGTGGATTTCTCGCGGTATTATGCCGTATGTTCCGTTTATCTAAATAAAAAGGCCGGAGTATGATCCGGCCTTCGTTTTCTTTACTGCATTGATTACAGTGCAGCGATAACAGCCTGCTGTTCAATCAGCTTCGCTTTCGCTTCTGCATAGCCTTCCAGCTTCTCACGCTCTTTAGCGATGACCGCTTCCGGTGCGCGGGCGACAAAGCCTTCGTTCGCCAGCTTGTTCTCGATACGGCTGATTTCACCTTCAATCTTCGCCACTTCTTTCGCCAGACGCGCCAGCTCATCTTCTTTGTTGATGAGGCCTGCCATCGGGATCAGCAACTCTGCGCCGTCGACGATCTTAGTAACGGAAACCGGACCTTTGTCATCGGCAGGCAGCACGGTGATGCTTTCCAGACGCGCCAGCGTTTGCAGGAAGCCACGGTTTTCATTCACGCGACGCTCTGCATCCGCACTGCAACCACGCAGCAGCAGCTCCAGCGGTTTGCCCGGGGCGATGTTCATTTCCGCACGGATGTTACGTACCGCAACGATCGCTTGTTTCAGCCACTCGGTATCGGCCAGTGCGGCTTCATCAACCTGAGATGCATCGTACTGCGGGAACGGCTGCAGCATGATGGTGTCAGCGGTGATGCCGCAAAGCACTTTTACGCGCTGCCAGATAGTTTCGGTGATGAACGGAATAATCGGATGCGCGAGGCGCAGCAGACCTTCCAGTACCGTAACCAGCGTATGGCGAGTACCGCGCAGCTCGGCCTCGGTTCCGCCGTTCATTACCGGCTTGGTCAGCTCCAGATACCAGTCACAGAACTGGTTCCAGGTGAATTCATACAGAATGCCTGCAGCGATATCGAAGCGGAAGCTATCCAGTGCTTCGCGGTACGCTTTGATGGTCTGGTTGAACTCCGCCAGAATCCAGCGATCCGCCAGCGACAGCGTCATTTCGCCGCCGTTGAAGCCGCAATCCTGACCTTCTGTGTTCATCAGCACAAAGCGGCTGGCGTTCCACAGTTTGTTACAGAAGTTACGGTAACCTTCCAGACGCTTCATATCCCAGTTGATGTCACGACCAGTAGAAGCCAGCGCCGCCAGGGTGAAGCGCAGGGCGTCAGTACCGTGCGGCTCAATGCCGTTCGGGAACTGCTTCTCGGTGCGCTTACGGATTTTGTCCGCCAGCTGCGGCTGCATCATGTTGCCGGTACGTTTTTCCAGCAGTTCAGGCAGCGAAATACCGTCGACCATATCCAGCGGGTCAATAACGTTACCCTTGGATTTGGACATCTTCTGGCCTTCGTCGTCACGAATCAGGCCGGTCATGTAAACAGTGTGGAACGGCACCTGCGGTTTGCCATTTTCATCTTTGATGAAGTGCATGGTCATCATGATCATGCGGGCAATCCAGAAGAAGATGATGTCGAAGCCAGAAACCATCACGCTGGTCGGGTGGAACTGACGCAGGGCGTCGGTATTTTCCGGCCAGCCGAGCGTGGAGAAGGTCCACAGCGCGGAAGAGAACCAGGTGTCGAGAACGTCTTCGTCCTGACGCAGCGCGACATCCGCGCTCAGGTTGTTTTCCTGACGCACTTCATCTTCGTTGCGGCCAACATAAACGTTCCCCGCTTCGTCGTACCATGCCGGGATTCGGTGACCCCACCACAGCTGACGAGAGATACACCAGTCCTGAATATCGCGCATCCAGGAGAAGTACATGTTTTCGTACTGCTTCGGTACGAACTGAATGTCGCCGTTCTCAACTGCTTCAACCGCCGGTTTCGCCAGCACGTCGGCACGAACGTACCACTGGTCGGTCAGCATCGGTTCGATAACCACGCCGCCACGGTCGCCGTAAGGAACGGTCAGGTCGTGCGGTTTAATTTCTTCCAGCAGGCCGAGTGCGTCAACCGCAGCAACGACTGCTTTACGCGCAGCAAAACGCTCGAGTTTCTGGAACTCTGCCGGGATTTCGCTGGAATAAACGTCGGATTCGTTACCTTTGGTATCGAATACCTGGGCGCTTTCACGGATATCGCCGTCAAAGGTCAGGATGTTGATCATCGGCAGGGCGTGACGTTTACCGACTTCATAGTCGTTAAAGTCGTGTGCCGGAGTGATCTTCACGCAGCCGGTGCCTTTTTCCATGTCGGCGTGTTCGTCGCCAACGATCGGAATACGACGGTTAACCAGCGGCAGAATGACATATTTGCCAATCAGATCTTTATAACGCGGATCTTCCGGGTTAACAGCCACGCCGGTATCGCCCAGCAGGGTTTCCGGACGGGTGGTCGCAACCACCAGATAATCTTTACCATCTGCGGTCTTCGCGCCGTCAGCCAGCGGATAGCGGATGTGCCACATTGAGCCTTTCGACTCGCGGTTTTCCACTTCCAGGTCAGAGATGGCGGTACGCAGTTTCGGATCCCAGTTTACCAGGCGTTTACCACGGTAAATCAGATCTTCTTTATACAGACGAACGAAAACTTCTTTCACCGCATTGGACAGACCTTCGTCCATGGTGAAGCGTTCACGCTCCCAGTCTACGGAGTTGCCAAGACGACGCATCTGACGGGTAATGGTGCCGCCGGATTCTGCTTTCCATTCCCAGATTTTGTCGATGAAGGCTTCGCGGCCATAGTCGTGACGGGTTTTACCTTCTTCTGCGGCAATCTTGCGCTCAACGACCATCTGGGTAGCGATCCCGGCGTGGTCAGTACCGACCTGCCACAGGGTGTTTTTACCCTGCATACGCTGATAGCGGATCATGGTATCCATGATGGTTTGCTGGAAGGCGTGACCCATATGCAAACTGCCGGTGACGTTCGGCGGCGGGATCATGATGCAGAAACTTTCCTGGCTTTCATCGCCATTAGGCTTAAAGTAGCCCTGCTTTTCCCAGTGCTCGTAAAGCGGCTGTTCGATATCTTGTGGGTTATATGTCTTTTCCATTATTTCCAGGTTGCCGTATTCAGGTTGAAACCAGCCACGCGGTAGGCTTTATAGCGTTCGCGCGCCAGTTGTTTCAGAGAATCTTCATAAGGAACGAAGTCTACCACTTCTGTGAAAGCGGTGGCAAAATCTGCAAAGCTTGTTCGCAGACTAATCAATATATCGCGCGGGCTGCTGCTACGTTTTTGCGGCCAGGCGATCTCCACCGGCGCACCGCCGCGCGGTCCTTCTCCCGCTAAATTGTGCGGTACAAAGCTTTCTGCCGGACGCGCCCACAGGGCTTCATCCAGCCGGTAAGCCTGCTTTTCATCTTCACAGGCGATAAGCACGCGCTTACCGCTGCGCCAACGTTCTGCGGCAATTTCACACACCAGTTGCTCAACGGCGCTTAAGCCATCGACGGTGGTGTCATTGTCCAGAAGGTAGAACGTCGCGTTTTTCATATATGGGCTTCTTGTGGTGGATTTAAATATGCATCTTGTAATACACAGCATTGCCTGATGCGACGCTGTCGCGTCTTATCAGGCCTACGAGTTCGGTGCTCTGTGTAGGTCGGATAAGGCGTTCACGCCGCATCCGACAAGAACAACATCGCCTGATGCAATTACTCTTCGCCGTTAAACCCGGCGCGGTTTAACAGGAACTGTGCCAGCAACGCTACCGGACGACCGGTTGCGCCTTTTGCTTTTCCAGAACGCCATGCGGTTCCCGCGATATCCAGGTGCGCCCAGTTGTACTTACGGGTAAAGCGCGACAGGAAGCAACCTGCGGTAATCGCCCCGCCAGGACGCCCGCCAATGTTCGCCATATCAGCAAAATTGGATTCCAGCTGTTCCTGATACTCATCACCCAGCGGTAAACGCCATGCGCGGTCGCCAGACTGTTCAGACGCGGCAATCAGCTCATGGGCCAGCGGATTATGGTTCGCCATCAGGCCGGTGATGTGATGACCCAGCGCGATTACGCAGGCACCGGTCAACGTCGCTACGTCAATTACCGCTTCCGGCTCAAAACGCTCAACGTAAGTTAACACATCGCACAGCACCAGACGGCCTTCGGCATCGGTGTTTAGTACTTCAACGGTTTGACCGGACATGGTGGTTAACACATCACCCGGACGATAGGCACGACCGCCTGGCATGTTTTCGCACCCTGCCAGCACGCCGATAACGTTAATCGGCAGTTGCAGCTCCGCGACCATCCGCATCACGCCGTAGACCGCTGCTGCGCCGCACATATCGTACTTCATCTCATCCATGCCTTCTGAAGGCTTGATCGAGATACCGCCGGAGTCGAAGGTTAAACCTTTACCCACCAGCACAATCGGGCGCGCATCTTCTGACGCATTACCTTTGTACTCAATCACCGACATCAGCGATTCGTTTTGTGAACCCTGACCAACTGCCAGATAGGAGTGCATCCCCAGCTCTTTCATCTGCTGTTCGCCGATAACGCGGGTGATGACATTCTTGCTGTAGCTGTCAGCCAACTGGCGCGCCTGAGAGGCGAGGTAAGCGGCGTTACAGATATTCGGTGGCATATTGCCAAGATCTTTTGCTGCTTTAATCCCGGCGGCAATCGCCAGACCGTGCTGGATCGCGCGCTCACCGCTGGTCAGTTCGCGGCGGGTTGGCACGTTGAAGACCATCTTACGCAGCGGACGACGCGGCTCGGTCTTGTTTGTTTTCAGCTGGTCAAAGCTGTAGAGCGTCTCTTTTGCCGTCTCGACCGCCTGACGCACTTTCCAGTAGTTGTTGCGACCTTTGACGTGCAGCTCGGTCAGGAAACAGACCGCTTCCATTGAACCAGTATCATTCAGTGTATTAATGGTTTTCTGAATAACCTGCTTGTACTGACGCTCATCCAGCTCACGTTCTTTGCCGCAACCAATAAGGAGGATGCGCTCGGAGAGCACATTTGGCACATGGTGCAGCAACAGGGTCTGCCCCGGTTTTCCTTCCAGTTCGCCCCGACGCAGCAGGGCGCTGATGTACCCATCACTGATCTTATCGAGCTGTTCTGCAATCGGAGAAAGGCGACGTGGTTCGAAGACGCCCACGACGATGCAGGCACTCCGCTGTTTCTCCGGGCTACCGCTTTTTACACTAAACTCCATGCACTACGCTCCTGAATCTTAAAGACAACGGCGGTGGCTACAGATAGAATTGCAAGCTTTCGTAACTCATGTCCGCTGTTGCGATGACTTCGTGTTAATCTTAACGTTATTACGGCATTGGCACGTCAGAACAAAATCTGAGAGGTGAATCCGTTGAGTATAATTATCTTAGCGACGATTTCGACGACTCAAGAGAATAAATGACGTTTAAGCCATGAAACAAGCTAAAATCCTGCAAAAGACGAGTTTTTACGGGCGTATTTAAAGTGATAATCATAAGATATCTGGTTCGGGAGACGCTCAAAAGCCAGCTGGCGATACTCTTCATCTTGCTTTTGATCTTCTTCTGTCAAAAGTTAGTGAGGATACTCGGCGCAGCGGTTGACGGCGACATTCCGGCGAACCTGGTGCTCTCCCTTCTCGGGTTGGGCGTGCCGGAAATGGCGCAGCTTATCCTGCCATTAAGCCTGTTCCTCGGGCTGCTGATGACGTTGGGTAAACTGTATACCGAAAGTGAAATTACGGTAATGCATGCCTGCGGCCTGAGCAAAGCGGTTCTGGTGAAAGCGGCAATGGTTCTCGCGGTGTTCACGGCGATTGTCGCGGCGGTTAACGTCATGTGGGCGGGGCCGTGGTCATCGCGTCATCAGGATGAGGTGTTAGCCGAAGCGAAAGCTAACCCTGGTATGGCGGCGCTGGCGCAAGGGCAATTCCAGCAAGCGACCAATGGCAGCTCGGTGCTGTTCATCGAAAGCGTTGACGGCAGCGACTTCAAAGATGTGTTCCTCGCGCAAATCCGACCAAAAGGTAATGCACGACCTTCTGTGGTGGTGGCCGATTCCGGACATTTAACTCAGTTGCGGGATGGCTCTCAGGTGGTGACTCTCAACCAGGGAACGCGTTTCGAAGGCACTGCACTATTACGTGATTTCCGCATTACTGACTTCCAGGATTATCAGGCGATCATTGGTCACCAGGCGGTGGCGCTCGACCCGAACGATACCGACCAGATGGACATGCGCACGTTGTGGAACACCGACACCGATCGCGCCCGTGCGGAGCTAAACTGGCGTATCACGCTGGTATTCACCGTGTTTATGATGGCGTTGATGGTCGTACCGCTGAGTGTGGTTAACCCGCGTCAGGGACGCGTACTGTCGATGCTGCCTGCGATGCTGCTGTATCTGCTTTTCTTCCTGATCCAGACCTCCCTGAAATCGAACGGCGGCAAAGGTAAGCTGGACCCGACGCTGTGGATGTGGACTGTTAACCTGATTTATCTGGCTTTGGCGATTGTTCTCAACCTTTGGGACACCGTGCCGGTCCGCCGCCTGCGCGCCAGTTTTTCGCGTAAAGGAGCGGTGTGATGCAACCTTTTGGCGTACTTGACCGCTATATCGGTAAAACTATTTTCACCACCATCATGATGACGCTGTTCATGCTGGTGTCGCTCTCCGGCATTATCAAATTTGTCGATCAGCTGAAAAAAGCCGGGCAGGGGAGTTACGACGCGTTAGGCGCAGGAATGTATACCCTGCTGAGCGTGCCGAAAGATGTGCAAATCTTCTTCCCGATGGCGGCTCTGCTGGGGGCGTTGCTGGGTCTTGGGATGCTGGCGCAGCGCAGCGAACTGGTGGTGATGCAGGCTTCTGGTTTTACCCGTATGCAGGTGGCGTTGTCGGTAATGAAAACCGCCATTCCGCTGGTCTTGCTGACGATGGCGATTGGCGAATGGGTCGCACCGCAGGGCGAGCAGATGGCACGTAACTACCGTGCACAGGCGATGTACGGCGGCTCGTTGCTCTCTACCCAGCAAGGTTTATGGGCTAAAGATGGCAATAATTTTGTCTATATTGAGCGGGTAAAAGGTGACGAAGAGTTAGGGGGTATCAGTATTTATGCCTTTAACGAAAATCGTCGTCTGCAATCTGTGCGCTATGCCGCTTCCGCTAAGTTTGATCCTGAACATAAAGTCTGGCGTCTGTCGCAGGTTGATGAATCTGACCTGACTAATCCAAAACAAATCACCGGTTCACAGACCGTGAGTGGCACCTGGAAAACCAACCTCACTCCAGACAAACTGGGCGTGGTGGCGCTGGACCCGGATGCACTCTCCATCAGCGGTTTGCACAACTATGTGAAGTATCTGAAGTCGAGCGGTCAGGACGCCGGACGTTATCAGCTCAACATGTGGAGCAAAATCTTCCAGCCGCTATCCGTGGCGGTGATGATGCTGATGGCTCTGTCGTTCATCTTCGGCCCACTGCGTAGCGTGCCGATGGGCGTGCGCGTGGTTACTGGTATCAGCTTCGGTTTTGTGTTCTATGTACTGGATCAGATCTTCGGCCCGCTGACGTTGGTTTACGGCATCCCGCCGATCATCGGCGCACTGTTGCCAAGTGCAAGTTTCTTCTTAATCAGCCTGTGGCTGTTAATGAGAAAATCGTAACCAGATGAGTGAAGAAAGGGAGCGAAAGCTCCCTTTCAGATTTTTGATAAAGTCAAATACGAGCTCGATCGGTCCCCTCGCCCCTTTGGGGAGAGGGCTAGGGTGAGGGGCACAGACAGCACCTTACTTACCTTTTTCTCCCTCCCAGCAAGCTTCCCAGCACACCGCGTATAATCTGGTTCGTGACCTGGCGGGCGGCACTTTTCGCCATAGTCTGCACTACGCCATCTTTCTTTCCGCCACGCGGTCCGGTAGTGCCAAACAAAATGTCCTTTAACCCACCGAGAATACCGTCATCCACAGCCATCTCTTTTCCTTTGGCTGGTGGATTATTTTGCTGTTCGGTACTGGTTTGCACTCCTTTTTGCAGCATCTCATAGGCAGATTCCCGATCCACGTCATCTTCATACTTGCCATATACCGGCGAGTGATTAATCAGGCCGTTACGCTCATCTTCCGTCACCGGTCCCATCCGTGAACAAGGCGCAATCACCATTGCACGCTCCACCACAGAAGGACTACCTTTCGCATCCAGAAATGAGATCAACGCTTCGCCGGTTCCCAGCTCCTGGATTGCCTTTTCTGTATCAAACGCTGGATTGGGTCGCATGGTTTGCGCTGCCGTCTTCACTGCTTTCTGGTCTTTCGGCGTAAAGGCGCGCAGAGCGTGTTGAACGCGATTCCCCAACTGCCCGAGTACGTTGTCGGGTATATCCGAAGGGTTTTGCGAGACAAACCAGACGCCCACGCCTTTCGAGCGGATAAGCCGTATTACCTGCTCAATTTTATCCAGCAGCACTTGCGGTGCATCGTTAAACAGCAGATGCGCTTCATCGAAGAAAAAGACGAGTTTCGGTTTATCCAGATCCCCCGCTTCCGGCAGTTGCTCATACAATTCAGAAAGCATCCACAGCAGACTGGCAGCGTACAGTTTTGGCATCTGGTAGAGCTTTTCGGCGCTAAGGATATTGATGACGCCTTTGCCGTTAGCATCGGTACGCATCCAGTCTTTGATATCTAGCATTGGCTCGCCAAAGAAATGCGTCGCTCCTTGCTGCTCCAGCGACAGTAATCCGCGCTGGATTGCACCAACAGATGCGTTACTGATATTGCCATACTGATTCTGGAATGATTTGGCGTTATCTCCGATGTACTGGGTAATGGCCCGAAGATCCTTAAAGTCGAGCAACAACAGTCCCTGATCGTCAGCAATGCGGAAGATGATATCCAGCACACCAGTTTGCACGTCGTTGAGATTTAACAGTCGTGCAAGCAACAGCGGCCCCAGATCGGAGACCGTAGCCCGTACTGGATGACCTTTCTCACCAAAAATATCCCACACCACCACTGGATTCGCATGTGGTTGCCAGTCGTTGACGCCGATACTTTTCAACCGAGCGAGCAGTTTTTCCGAGGTCGTACCTTCCTGTGCAACCCCGGTCAAATCGCCTTTCACATCGGCCATAAACACGGGTACACCGATTTCTGACAGTGATTCCGCTAGTTTTTGCAGCGTGACAGTTTTACCCGTCCCCGTTGCGCCAGTAATCAGCCCGTGACGGTTAGCCATAGCGGGTAATAAAAACAGTTCCGTGTCAGGCGTGCGTGCAATTAAAAGTGGTTCGCTCATGAGATTTCCTCCAGTTCCCTGCCTGGAGTATAGGCACGGTTGAAAAGTTTTCACCACTAAATTCAGCCGATTGCGAGATGTCTTAAAGGCCGGGCAGAATCGACCTGATAAAGGGATTAGAAGTCGGCTTTCAGGACCACGCGGCAGCGCACCTTACCGTCACGTACATGCTGGATGGCATCGTTAATTTTCGACATTGGGAACAGTTCGGTTGTTGGTGCGACTTTGCTGCGGGAAGTGTAGAGCATGGTCGGCAGGTGCCTGGAGTGTGACAGAGGTTACACATCGTGGAATACAATGCCGAAATTTTCAGCACTTAGCGAGGCAGGCGTAAGCTGGCGCTTGCATGGCGGCGCATGACAGGTATAATCCACAACGTTTTCCGCATACCTCTTCAGTGCCGAAGTGGCGAAATCGGTAGACGCAGTTGATTCAAAATCAACCGTAGAAATACGTGCCGGTTCGAGTCCGGCCTTCGGCACCATTAGCTCTTCCAAGACCATCCGAGAAAGTCCAATTATTCCTTAAAAATCAATGATTGCAGCGATTTTTACGTCCTGAGTTGTCCGAGGTTGTCCGTTGAAATCCGGATGTCATTGGGGGCATAATTGGGGGCATCTTAACTTCGATTAGAAATGTGCCCCCAAATGAAGCTCAGCGCCAGACAGGTCGAGACCGCAAAACCAAAAGATAAAACCTACAAAATGGCCGATGGCGGCGGTTTGTACCTTGAGGTTTCGGCCAAAGGATCAAAATATTGGCGTATGAAATACAGACGCCCCTCTGACAAAAAAGAGGATCGCCTCGCTTTTGGTGTTTGGCCTACTGTGACGCTTGCTCAGGCAAGAGCAAAGCGCGATGAGGCCAAAAAGCTATTAGTGCAGGGCATTGATCCAAAAGCCGAACAGAAAGAGGCTCAGGCCGAGAACTCGGGGGCATATACTTTCGAAACCATTGCTCGTGAATGGCATGCCAGCAACAAGCGCTGGAGTGAAGACCATCGATCTCGCGTTCTTCGATATCTTGAGCTTTATATCTTCCCTCATATTGGTTCGTCCGATATTCGTCTACTCAAAACCAGCCACCTGTTAGCCCCAATTAAAAAAGTTGACGCTAGTGGAAAACACGACGTCGCTCAGCGCCTGCAACAGCGTGTAACGGCCATTATGCGTTATGCTGTACAGAACGATTACATTGACTCGAATCCGGCCAGTGATATGGCTGGTGCGCTATCTACAACCAAAGTGCGACATTACCCTGCGTTACCTTCCTGCCGGTTACCTGAGTTTCTTGCACGTCTCGCTGCATATCGTGGTCGTGTAATGACACGGATCGCAGTCGAGCTTTCCTTACTGACTTTTGTGCGTTCCAGTGAGTTACGTTTCGCGCGTTGGAATGAGTTCGACTTCGATAAAGCCCTTTGGCGCGTACCTGCAAAGCGGGAGGAAATTAAGGGGGTGCGTTACTCGTATCGTGGTATGAAGATGAAAGAGGAGCATATTGTTCCGCTTAGTCGTCAGGCGATGAATTTGTTAGGCCAGTTGAAGCAGATTAGTGGTGATAAGAAACTGCTTTTCCCGGGCGATCATGACGCAACTAAGGTTATGAGTGAAAACACAGTAAACAACGCATTACGGGCGATGGGATATGACACTAAAACCGAAGTTTGTGGGCATGGATTTAGAACGATGGCGCGTGGTGCACTGGGGGAGTCGGGGCTATGGAGCGATGATGCGATAGAGCGTCAGTTAAGCCATACAGAACGAAATAATGTACGCGCGGCTTATATCCATACTTCTGAGCATTTGGACGAACGTCGATTGATGGTACAGTGGTGGGCTGATTATTTGGACGAGAATAAACTAAGAATGATAACACCATTTGATTACGGGAAAATATCTAATATAAAGTGAGTTTATAAAAATCAACTTTTGAAGCGGGGGGATTCCCCCCCCCCAACTTTTATAAAAATTAAACATCTTCTCGACGTTTAGAGTTTGCGCGATATAGCGTTCTGGTTATATGGGATGTGAAATAGTCCTCATCTAAAAAATGCAATAATCTTTTTACATCTTTTCTTATTTGCGGCATTTTTATTTTTTCTAATTCACCGATTTTTTCAGTTTCTAGAACAACACCAATTTCAGCCGCTGATATTCTTAACTCAGTCACAGAGTAGTCCTCAAGTATTCTTGATTTATTAATCAAGGAAACTTTCTTTCTAATAACAGAGTCAGCAATTGTTGTTAAATCAAAACCCGGAGCTACTGAAAATTTTTCATGAGAAGAAAAACTTGTTAATTCTTCATTAGTGGCTTCTCTGAAATAAGCATCTACATCAAATATCCTGCGGAGCATATGGAAGCTTTTAAACTTTAATTCTGTACCTGCAAGAATAGCTGTTAGCTTATTGTCGATGACTATACCATGCTCAGTAGACTGGCAAAAGGTATTGCTTGCCTGAAATGGTTTTTGGAAAATTGTTCTTCTGTTATCAATAACTTGCCTTTTATCGAAGCTTTGGATTAAGGCAGTTGCAGGTTTTCCATCCTCTTCAGGATAGCCTGAAAACAGAGCGATTATATTGAAGACTGATATTTCTTCCGGCTCCCATGGAGGGATAGTTGTGGGATTATTAATAGCATCTAATACAGCGATAACATCATCAAAGTCAGGAATGACAAAAAACTCATCTCCACTAGTGATGTAGCCACCTGAAAATTCTACGCCTTCTGTATAGCGTTCTTCAAAAAAAGTTTTTTGTTCATTGAATAGCTGTGTGATTACATTTTGAGTCGGCCTGTCAGTAACAATTTTTACAATGCGTGTGCCAACTGTATTATCTGTTATTGCAAACAATTCCATATTTATTCCTATATTGCTATATATGTGTAATCAGTAAGCTTAATCAAATTAACACGATTGCCTGATGCTTTTAATAGTGGCTTTTTCGATAATATAACAAAGCTTACGCCTGTATCGTCTTCGGCTTCATAATATTTATATCCCCAAAATGATAATAATGGGTTGAAACTGTAGGAACCTGAAAAACTGATGTAAAAAAATAAACTCACAGCAAAGAAAGAAGCAATCCTAATATCCATAAATGCATCTGGACCACTGATTAAGGGAAATAAATAGGTTAAGAAATAATTTGTTATCTCCTTATCTGCTGGAGAAGCGGTGGTTAATTTTTTACTGGTTACAGAATTATATTTAATTGCGTATTTAACAATCAAAACACACAGTAAAAGTATAATTGCACACAATGATAAGTAAGCAATCATAAATTTATAGTGTTTTGATATACATGAAAGAAAAGCTAAGGTAAAAAATACCGGAGCAACTGAGCTGGCAGTAAGAAGATATTTGGCAAGCTTATTTAACATATTATCCTCCTTATCTGCCCTGGTATCTGTATATAAAAACAGTATAACATCAATTTAAGCATCAAAGAAGATAATAAAAATCAATTAAATCATAATGATGCCTGCGTTTTTAAAGTGTGGGCTTTTGGAGGCGGGTAATGTACGCGCGTATTCCCTGGAGATTCCATTTAAAAGGCTACGTATGTAGCCTCATGTATTTAAGAGTACTGGCCCCAATCTCTGGCAATAAACCAGTTTGGCGTCCAGCTAACAAACTCTTGCGGATGAAAGTTTTGAGGGATTACAACTAGAGATACAATCGCTTCAGGTTGCAAACTGAGAACATGACTTTTTTTATCGCTTTCGTAATCCCAAAAATGGAATCTGTCACTTTTATCATGAGCTCTACGACTAGGACCGAAGTCCATAGGCGCAGTTAATCTTGTGATTGTCGCGTTATCTTCTTTTGAATAAAAAGTTAGCTGAATTTTTAAACAACTATGAATGGCATCAATGAATTTATCGCGCATACGTTCTCCTTTGTAGTTACTAAATTAATATCCTCTATTGATAGATTATTGTGTGTGATCATTGCGGCATTTAATAAAACGTAATGAGTTCATTGTATTTTATTTATGTTATCAGCCTTGCGCGCAGTGCTTTCCCCGCCTCGCCCGCCCGCTTTGCGGGGCGGTTTTAATGCAGTTGCACTGACACGCTCAGGCCGCGCCGGGAATGGCGCGGTTTGCAGAAAATGAGGCAGGAAAACGCATGCAAAGCCATGCACCTTATCGATGCATGGCTTTTTTCAGTAAAAACGGGCGGATTTTCGGGGAGTTTTACACAGACTGATGTGATGCCAGTTGCGCACTTTTACGCGAAAAAATCATGTTCTGCGCAGGAGTGAATTTTTCACGGCTGTCATCCACCGAAGCCGCGTCAGGCCTGAATCCGATGGTCGTTAAAATGTCGCTATCCTGTGCGGAATAATTAATTTTTTCACCCTTTGCAAGCCAGGACAGAAGGGCTTCACGCAGGGCATCTGTGGTACGCTGTATGGCACAGTTTCGGGCAATGACCGTCAGTTCACTGTAGCCCATCAGCTCCGGTGCCAGTGCGGCCGCCAGTACTGTGCCGTGCTGCTGCATAAAATCATTCAGCCGGTCGCGGATGCTGATGTGCTGAACGGCTTCATGCGAACGAATATAACGACTGGCGGCCTGATTCACCTGCCATTTTCTGACTTCGATAATATTGCGTAATTCGTCCAGGCGACTGACGTTTCTGCCTTCTCCTGACAGAAGCCGCAGGTATTCCTGTTCGGCCGCTGCCAGCTCATTTTTGCGTTGCAGCCATGCTGCTTTGTTATTCTGACAGGTGTCAAAGGCCTGCTGTAAGGCTGTGCTTTCCATCGTTATCTCTTTCTCATCATGCTGAAGAATAAAAATACGGTGTGCGGCGACGGCCGGTGTTAACCGGCAGCCCTCATTCCAGACGCAGCGAATATGATTGTGTTTTTAACCGTACTGGCGGCAGTTCCTGTTTTTCATGCAGGCGTTCTGCCAGTTCGTCCGGTGTGACCGGGCGGACAATGAAGCGGTTGATGGTCTGAAGCGTTTTAAACACCAGACCACAGCCCGGATCCGTGCACACATAAAAACGTTCGGTGACTTCCTGAGACAGACGCCGCGATGTTCTTGACAGTGCAAGGCCTTTACATCTCCGACAACAATATCCGGTAACAAGCATTCTTTTCGGGCGTTTCATACTGCCGGAGGCTGACGTCAGTGAATCGCGGTATCTCTGTTTGCCTGAAATGTATTCCATTCCTGAATCTTTACTGTCAGAGAAAAAGCTTTCACTCGCTTCAAATGTCGCAGAGCAATAAATATTCCGGCACTGTGCAATCATTATCTTGGTGCCATCGTCCATGAAATGTGCGCGACGGGTGTGAGCAACATGTCCACACGACGGGCAGTAAATCATGACAGCAGTCCTCTGGCCTTAAGCTCTGCACCCTGCTGGTCTATTTTGTCCTGCCACACCTTGCGCTGTGCCGGTGTGCCTGCCACCTCATAATCCATGTGCGGAAGTGTTGCCGCTGACAGTCCGGTCAGCCGGAGAACCGGCTCACCGGTGAGGCTGATTTGCATCTGTTTAATTTTCTGTTCCAGCGATGATTTCACCTGCTGCATGACAGCTTTATCGGGTGCGACGTAGCCCTGATGGCCGGTGGTGTTGGCGAGCGGATTTTCCTGTACCAGGATACTCAGATGCATTGCCCGGACAAGCGCCTCACAGGTTTCATTCAGGGCGTGTTCCAGCTCATGCTCTGCATACAGACTCAGAAGGTGATGATGTGCCTTCCGGTAGGCGGTGGCCGTGCTGTCACACGCCCCTTTCAGGCGTTCACGTTCGAAATTCAGCACCACGGCCAGATTGTCATATTCCTGTACCAGCTCCCGGCGTGCCACGCGCTCAATGTGGCGCTGTTTCAGCTCGTCGCTAAGGACACCACCGGCTGCACGAAAGGCCGTGCGCCAGTCGTCAGCGTCGTTTCCGTCGGCCTGCGCCAGCGCATTTTTTTCCTGCTCTGCCCGTTCAATGGCCGTGACGGTCTCATCCATCAGGCGGGCGTTCTCAAGATGGGCGGCTCTGGCCTTTTCCAGTTGTGCCAGCGCGGGTTGCAGATATTCAGGGATGGTGTTGTCAGACATTTTCCGGCTCCTCGTCACTTCAGGTTAAGAAAATTGTGACGTACACCGGACAACAACACGACGCATTGCAGATGTGCCAGCCCTGACACAGGAGACTCATCCTCAGACCGGCAAGCCAGGAAAAGGTCGCAGGAAAAACCGGCTTACTGTTTGTTTTTTTATATTTTACTGTTCACCTCTGTTCACCATAAGAAAAAAGATAATTAATACAGTAAGTTAAAGGGTGAACAATCGCAGTAATGACTGTTCACCGTCTGTTCACCACTGTTCACCCGTTGATGGGCTTTTTGTGCTGTTTATTACTGTTTGTTTTTATTAATTCGCCGGGAATGAATAAGAAAAAACGATTTGTATTTCACTATAAAAATTACGAATTGCTTTAAGTGGCTTTAAATGACTTTAAGTGGAGATGAACAAAAAATACACAGCCATTGTAAGGCTGCCGGAACAAATCCCCCCTGTTGCGTCTGCCAAAAATATTCACAAAATAAAGTGCTACCCGAAGCCGGACGGACTTATCCGGTGCTGTATGGACATTAACGAGGTAGCCCGATGCAAGCTGTTTTTTCTTCCCCGTCTCCCGCCCCAGTGACGCCACTGATGCCGCTGCCGGACATCACACAGGAGCGTTTTTTACGTCTGCCGGAAGTGATGCACCTGTGCGGCCTGTCACGCTCGACCATCTATGAACTCATCCGTAAGGGGGAATTTCCGCCGCAGGTGAGTCTTGGCGGTAAAAATGTGGCCTGGCTGCACTCTGAAGTCACCGCATGGATGGCCGGGCGCATTGCCGGACGCAAACGGGGGTACGACGCATGATGATGCCCGCTCTGCAAAAAGTCCCTTTTTCTGGCTTGCCTTTTTCCGGCATTTGCGGATATAGTTTTTCCGCTGCCGCAAAATCGGCAGCCGGGCGTGGAAACCCGAGCAATTCACAGGCGACATATGACGCGCCATGCGTCTTTTTTTGTGTCGCAATCAACGCCACAGAGCGCCAGATTATGGTGTGGTGTGTGGTCAGTCGTGCAGATGGCATTCCGTGCATCCTGCCCGCGTCCGCTCATTATGCCGCAGAGTCAATGGTAGCTCAGGCGGGGCAGCCTCCGGGCTGGCCGGTATCCTGTGAAGCCGGTATTTCCACCCCCGTCTGGGCTATCGCCATCGAGCGTGGAAACTCCGGCGATAGCGTTATTTGCTATTCACAGGAGGCTGCCATCATGGCTACAACCCTTACCCTCTCACACCCTGAATTTGTCTTTGTGTTTGCGGCTGTCCGTCGCGCAGACCGTCATCCCCGTATCTGTATGCTTCGCACCGTCGCCGGTGATGAACGCAGCGCCCGCCGTTCCCTTGTCCGTGACTATGTGCTCTCCCTTGCTGCCCGTCTGCCGGTGGTGGAGGTGTCCCGTGCGTAATAAAAAAGCCCCTCAGACCGTCTCAGCGCGTCATGACGCCCGTGAACACCTCAGCATTGAGGCCTACCATAAGCTCAACCGCGCCAGCGCCGTATCCCAGTTTGTTGGGGGTGATTTGATTCACCGTGAACTCTCCGGCCTGCATCAGCTCTACATTCCGCATATTTTCAGCTACCTGAATGAAGATATTGATTTTGTGCTGAATGAACTGAAAGCCAAAGGCCTGTGCCGCGATTTTCTCGCCCAGCAGAAAGACCGGGGAGACAGGACGCATGTTTGATTTTCCCCAGCCCGGTGAGATTTACCGTTCTGCCGGTTTTCCCGATGTGGCCGTGGTCGGCATTCTGGAAGACGGTATTCCGTGGGAAATGCCGTACCGCTGCCCGGACATTGTCTGGAACCCGTACCGCCGTAAATTCAGTATCCTTGTGCGTATCCTCGCCGACGGGCGCACCACAGACATCCCGCTGGGGCGTTTTCTGCGGGAATTTACCTGTGACCGTCCTGACCTGTTTAAACGCAGCCCCGTAAACCGGCATGCGGTACTGAAAGAAATGGCCGGAGACCCGGAATTACAGAAATGGCGGGAGAAATATCTGGATATTTACCCGCAGGACCCTGTTCCGGTCAGCCGGACGGCACCGGTGGCGCGGGAATGGCGGGAAATCCCCCGCACGGAGCCTGACCCGGAAATCACCCCGGATAACAGTTACCGCAATTATCTGTAATTAAAAAACGACACCCGAAAAATTAAATGTGCGTATTCGCGCAGGGATACGCACGTCTTCAGGAGACGCAGATATGCCTTATCAGTTAATGCAACCGGCACAGAATGCAGTCATCTGTCACAGGGAGGAAAACAAATGAAAATACCCTTACCGCCCGTCTTACGCGCTGCCCTTTACCGTCGCGCTGTCGCCTGTGCCTGGCTGACCGTGTGCGAACGTCAGCACCGCTACCCGCATCTCACCCTTGAATCACTGGAGGCGGCCATCGCCGCTGAGCTGGAAGGCTTTTATCTGCGCCAGCACGGTGAGGAAAAAGGGCGTCAGATAGCCTGTGCCCTGCTGGAAGATTTAATGGAATCCGGCCCCCTGAAGGCCGCGCCGTCGCTGTCCTTTCTCGGGCTGGTTGTGATGGATGAACTCTGTGCCCGTCACATAAAAGCGCCGGTACTGCACTGAAGGAGAACAACACCATGAAAATGAACGTAACCGCCACCGTCAGCCATGCGCTCGGCCACTGGCCGCGTATTCTCCCGGCGCTGGGGATTCAGGTGCTGAAAAACCGCCATCAGCCCTGTCCGGTCTGTGGCGGGAGTGACCGCTTCCGTTTTGATGACAGGGAGGGGCGCGGCACCTGGTACTGCAATCAGTGTGGTGCCGGTGACGGCCTGAAACTGGTTGAAAAGGTGTTTGGTGTTTCCCCGTCCGACGCGGCCGCAAAGGTGGCTGCCGTGACCGGCAGCCTGCCCCCGGCTGACCCGGCAGTGACGGCTGCCGCCGGTGCTGAAACAGACGCTGCCCGGAAGAACGCCGCCGCACTGGCACAAACCCTGATGGCGAAAACCCGTCCCGGAACCGGTAACGCCTACCTGACCCGCAAGGGCTTTCCCGGCCGGGAATGCCGGATGCTGACCGGCACACACAGAGCCGGTGGCGTGAGCTGGCGTGCCGGTGACCTTGTGGTGCCACTGTATGACGACAGCGGCGAACTGGTTAACCTTCAGTTAATCAGTGCTGACGGCCGTAAGCGCACCCTGAAAGGCGGACAGGTCAGGGGCACCTGTCACACCCTTGAAGGACAGAATCAGGCCGGAAAACGTCTGTGGATAGCGGAGGGATACGCGACCGCACTTACCGTGCATCACCTGACCGGTGAAACGGTGATGGTGGCGCTTTCTTCCGTGAATCTCCTTTCTCTGGCCAGCCTTGCCCGGCAGAAGCATCCGGCCTGTCAGATTGTCCTTGCTGCTGACCGTGACCTCAGCGGTGACGGCCAGAAAAAGGCCGCCGCAGCCGCAGATGCGTGTGAAGGTGTTGTTGCCCTGCCGCCGGTCTTCGGTGACTGGAATGATGCCTTCACGCAGTACGGCGGGGAAGCCACCCGTAAGGCCATTTATGATGCCATCCGGCCACCGGCTGAAAGCCCGTTCGACACCATGAGCGAAGCGGAGTTTTCCGCCATGAGTACCAGCGAAAAGGCCATGCGTATCTATGAGCATTACGGCGAGGCGCTCGCGGTTGATGCCAACGGCCAGCTTCTGTCCCGTTATGAAAATGGTGTCTGGAAGGTGCTGCCGCCACAGGACTTTGCCCGGGATGTGGCCGGGCTGTTTCAGCGTCTGCGCGCGCCGTTCTCCTCCGGGAAGGTGGCCTCCGTGGTGGACACCCTGAAGCTGATTATTCCGCAGCAGGAAGCCCCCTCCCGCCGCCTGATTGGCTTTCGTAACGGCGTGCTCGACACGCAGAACGGCACGTTCCACCCGCACAGTCCGTCCCACTGGATGCGTACCCTGTGCGATGTGGATTTCACCCCGCCGGTGGAAGGGGAAACGCTGGAAACCCACGCTCCCGCGTTCTGGCGCTGGCTTGACCGTGCCGCCGGTGGTCGTGCGGAAAAACGCGACGTGATTCTGGCCGCACTGTTTATGGTGCTGGCAAACCGCTACGACTGGCAGCTCTTTCTGGAGGTGACCGGTCCCGGCGGCAGCGGCAAAAGTATCATGGCCGAAATCGCCACCCTGCTGGCCGGGGAGGATAACGCCACGTCGGCCACCATCGAGACGCTGGAATCCCCGCGTGAACGTGCCGCGTTAACTGGCTTCTCACTGATACGCCTGCCGGACCAGGAAAAATGGAGCGGCGACGGAGCCGGACTCAAGGCCATCACCGGCGGCGATGCAGTGTCCGTTGACCCGAAATACCGGGATGCGTACTCCACGCATATCCCGGCGGTGATTCTGGCCGTGAACAACAACCCGATGCGCTTCACCGACCGCAGCGGCGGCGTGTCACGCCGGCGGGTGATTATTCACTTCCCGGAACAGATAGCCCCGCAGGAGCGCGACCCGCAGCTTAAGGACAAAATCACCCGCGAGCTGGCGGTCATCGTGCGTCACCTGATGCAGAAGTTCAGCGACCCGATGCTCGCCCGGTCACTGCTTCAGTCCCAGCAGAACTCAGACGAGGCACTGAACATCAAACGGGATGCCGACCCGACGTTTGATTTTATCGGCTATCTGGAAACCCTGCCGCAGACCAGCGGCATGTATATGGGGAACGCCAGTATCATCCCGCGCAATTACCGTAAATACCTCTATCACGCCTATCTGGCCTACATGGAGGCAAACGGCTACCGGAATGTACTCAGTCTGAAAATGTTCGGGCTGGGGCTGCCGGTGATGCTGGCGGAATACGGACTGAATTACGAGAAGCGCCATACCAAACAGGGGATACAGACCAACCTGACGCTGAAAGAGGAAAGCTACGGCGACTGGCTGCCAAAATGTGACGACCCTGCGACAGCCTGACCCACCTGACCGGCATCTGCCGGTCTTTTTTTATCCCTGAATTCCCCGAAGGTGAACAATCCACTGTTCACCCTTCACCGTATATTCACCCGTTATCACACTGAAATTAAAAGAGAAAAATGAAAGGTGAACAGTGTGAACAATCAAATCAAAAAAAAACTTTTTTCTCCCTGTGTGATTTCAGTACGGAGGATTAATCCCCTGCACAAGTCACATCGGCAGAATGCCGGAGGTGAAGAATCGAATGTTCACCCTTCACCCATTATTCACCACCTATCACTCTGAAATAAAAGGAGAAAACAGAAAGGTGAACAGTGTGAACAGTTCTTTCGAAAAAAAATTTTTTATGTGGATAAAAGATGCACTGGTTTGGATCCGAGCTACGGATCCAAACTTACTGATTAAAAATGATTTAACTTTCCGATTTATTGATGGCTGAAAATAGATTGGTCAGAAAAACAGTGGGGGCACAAAAGGGGGCATATTTCATTGTTGTATTTTATTATTTGTTTTTTATCATTAACTTATTTTGATGTTTGAGTCCGGCCTTCGCACCAAAAGTATGTAAATAGACCTCAACTGAGGTCTTTTTTTATGCCTGAAACCCGCGCTACACAAGGCTTTTCCAGCTTTTCTCCTCAACTGAAGTCAACCTGACTCAACCCACATCACCCGCAATATCGATCGCAGCATCTGGCGCGATCTCATGCTGAAGTCCGGGATGTTGACTCTGATGGATGCCGAAGCCCGCAGTCAGTGGGCGAAGAATCTGGAGGAGGGCGATCTTCCGGCGATTAGCGAAGCCAACATCCTGAGTACCTTTGAACAACTCCACAACAACAAGCAGGACGTTTTCGGACGTGGGATTATCAATGTATTTAAGGGATTGAGCTGGGATTACAAAACCAATAATCCCTGTTATTTCGGTAAGAAGATTATCGTTAACAATCTGGTGAAGCATGACAGATGGGGCTACAGCCTGAACTGGGGCTGGCGAGGAGATCAACTCGCCGATCTGGAACGGATGTTATACCTGCTGGATGGGAAGACCATTCCCGATAACCGGCATGATGTTGCGATTCGGTTTATGGACTTCGTTAGTGCTCACCCGCATGAGCAGGTATTTGATGACGATTTATTTGTCATCCGCTATTACCAGAAAGGCAGTGGGCATATCACTTTCAAACGTTTGGATCTGGTGGATAAGATGAATGACATTGTGGCGAAGCACTATCCGTCAGCGTTATCAGCAAAATGAATGTCGTATGTTTGCTATCTAAAATGTCGTATTTTTGCTACTCTTTATGCAATGACTCAGGAGGCGAATATGACGATAAAAGCACGCATTCAGTCACGACTGAAACGTTCTAAACGTTACGTATTTACTCGTGACGACTTTAAAGATATTGCAGGCTACGATCAGGTTGGTCGGGTATTGCGCGATCTTGTCAGGGAAGGGCAACTGTTGAAGGTTGGTTATGGCGTATATACCAAAGCACGGCGGAACAGTATTACAGGTAAGGTAATGCCAGCGGCTCCCGGAGGCTCTTCAGCGGTGATTGTCGAAACGCTGGAACGCCTGAAAGTACGCTATCGTTTTGCTGGTGCAACGCAGGCATACAACAGCGGTACTTCTACGCAGATCCCAGCTTCACCGGAGATAAAAACCCCCCGGCGTTTTAAACGCGTATTATCTGTAGGGAACAGCAGATTAAATGGATGATTTAACCACTCTTTTTTCTGAAGTGGCTGACGCGCTTGGTATTGAGTCTGTCGCAATTGTGGAAAAAGATCACTATATCGTTGAGCTTTTGCAATTACTTAAACCTCTGGTGTTCGATACTCATCAATTGGTGTTTGCCGGAGGAACAGCTCTGGCAAAATCAGGTGTCGCACTTAATCGCATGTCGGAAGATGTGGATATCAAACTGGTGCCTAAGGATGCATTTCAGACACTTTCCCGCACTCAGCGAAAAAATACCCGTAAAGAAATTTTTCAGGCAGTTTCCAGTGCAATAGCTTCATCGGGTGTGTTCAATTTTGATGATGATTACCCAAAAGTGACGCGGGATGAATATCGCTATAATGACATACCTGTTCGTTATCCACAGCGAGTGGTGCAGGCACCTTGTTTGCGTCCTTTTATCCGACTGGAACTGATGGAAGCGAAGTTACTGGAGCCTTCTGAATTACGGGATATTCATTCACTGGTAACAGGGATCACGGGAAAAGCGGCTATTGTTTCAGCGTTTCCATGCGCAACTATCATTAGCACACAGGCTGAAAAGCTGGTGGCGATGTTACGTCGTACTGCGGCAGTTGTGCGAGATGTTGAGCGATTTGATGATGCATCGCTGGTACGTCATATCTACGATACAAACTGTATTGTTGAGACGAGTCATGTTGATATGAGTCTGCTCGTTGATTTTGTTCAACAAACTATTGAGCAGGACATTCAGCGTTACGGCAACCAGTACCCGCAGTTTTGCGCGTGTCCAGTTGATGAGTTAAAAATGGGACTGGATGAGTTGGCGAACAATCCTCTCTACCAGATGCGCTATCAGCAGTTTGTTTCTCCAATGGTGTATGGAGAGCGAAAGATCACATGGGATGAGGCTTACTCCAGGTTTAGGAGCTTAGCGTTATCCATCCTGAATACTTGATATGCAGCATTTGTCTTTACTTGAAATTCCGATAAACATTGTGAAGCGTTAAAGTACCGACTGATTATTCAGGTTGTTGATTTCTCAGAGAATCGCGCTGAGTATACAAAGTGATTTTTGGGTTAATAAATCACATTAATTTCAATGAATTATGTTTGAAAGAGCTGTGCGGCCTTCGCACCACATCGTATGCACATCAAGTCGCTCAAGGGCGGCTTTTTTTGTGTCTATGACCCGTCCTGAATAGTGTTGACACGTTCCAGACTTAAATCCGGAGAACGTGATGATGACTGAGTTCAAACGCACCCAACGTGATTATCCTCTATCCTTTAAAATAGCTGTTGTTGAGCAGGTTGAAAAAGGCGAGATGACCTATAAACAGGCCCAGCAGCGGTATGGCATTCAGGGGCGCTCCACCGTTCTTGTCTGGTTGCGTAAATATGGCCAGCTTGACTGGAGTCCCGGACTTCCTGATCTGGTGAAGAGGAAACTGCCTGTGACTCAGACAACTATCCCGCTCACACCCGAGCAAAGAATCAGGGAACTTGAAGAGCAGCTTGAGCTGGCGAACCAGAAAGCTGAGTTTTTTGAGTCGGTTATCAATGTCCTGAAAAATGATTACGGGGTGAGTATCGTAAAAAAGCGGCCCGGCAAGTCCTCGCGCAAAGTTCGGCCCCAAAAATAACTGTTACGCGTGCATGTCAGTTCCTGGGGCACAGCAGACAGGCATGGTATCAGGACAACGCAAGGCGCAGAAAACGCCAGGAACATCATGCTCAGGTTCTTGATTTTGTTGCCCGTATCAGATGTCGTCAGCCTCGAATCGGTGCGCGTAAACTGCACTATCTGCTGAATACTCAGGCCGATAAAAGGCTGAATATCGGACGAGACCGCCTGTTTAACCTGCTGGATGAATACCGGCTCCTGGTGCCAGTAAAACGGGCATATCACAAAACCACCAACAGCCATCACCGCTTTTACCGGCATCCCAATCTGCTGAAACACGACCCGGAGCAGGTTACCGCCCTTGTGCCAGAGCAGGTCTGGGTTGCCGACATTACTTACCTTCCCCTGCTCAGCGGCATGGCTTATCTGAGTCTGGTCACTGATGCCTGCTCCAGAAAAATCATGGGTTACCATGTCGGGGAAAATCTGCAGACAGAAAATGTGGTAAAAGCGTTCAGACAGGCTCTGAGGCGAAGAAAAACGACAGGTCCTCTGGTACATCACTCTGACAGAGGGTTGCAATACTGTTCAGCTCTTTATCAGTCAGTCCATGAGAAAAACGGAATAACCTGTTCAATGACTGATGGTTATGACTGCTACCAGAACGCACTGGCTGAGCGAATAAACGGTATCCTGAAAAATGAGTTTTTACTCTCGCGTCCTGCAGACCTGATGCAGGCCCGGGAAATGGTAAAAGAGTCCGTGACAATTTATAACTGTGAGCGGCCACATCTGGCTCTGAAATACAAAACGCCCGATGACGTTCATCAGGCGTTTTACAGACAGAAAAGTGTCAACTTATATCAGGACTAGTCATTAACTTATTGATGGCGAGTGCCTCTGCTTGTATTTCCCGGTTAGATAATAGTAAAAGCTTATAAACTAACGGACAGTAAACTATTAATAAAAGCGAAAGGGGGCTATCTGGAATACCTCGGCAACATGCCGCTGCCTGAACAGATTACAAATGTCGCTGTATTCGAAGATGTGTATCGTTTCCTGTTGAATGGTTCCGGCGGTTGGAGTTGCGCCGTACTGATGAGGCTGCTGTCCGCGTCTTCCTTTAGAATTATCGATATCGCCATTGTGATGCAATAGGTAAACCGCAGCGCCTCATGTCTTCCGTGTGCCGGATCATTGCTATCGAACCAGGCACCAACGTGCTGTAGTACATCGTTCTGCTAATGATGCGGAGAGGGGAGATGTATCGTAAGAATTATTTTGCAATAAATCTAACGAATCCAACATAGGGTAAGAATAAAAGGGTAGGCCATGAAACCTACCCAGTATGGTTATCTTTTATTTATCTTATCTAAAAGATGTACCACAGATTTGCCAACAGCAAATGACAGATTAACAGGAACAGCATTTCCTATTTGCTTATATTTCGCTGACATTGGGCCTTCAAATACCCAGTCATCGGGGAAGGTCTGTATTCTTGCATACTCACGCACAGTTAATGGTCTTGTTTCTTCTGGGTGGCAACGCTCTGTTTGTTTCTGTGCTGGGGCACATGTTAATGTTAGGCTTGGTTCATCCCATGACAAGCGACGAGCCATACCAGTTTTGCCCCCTCCTAAGTAAAAACTCTTGAGCATGTATTCTTTTTGAATATCTTCTGGAAGATCTCTCCAATAGCCACCGGGAGGAACCATACTTAGGATCTCTGCTTTTCTTTTGGGATATTTTTGTCCCTCAGATTCTGGCACGTCGCTATCGTACAACTCTCCCTTTTTTAATGCATCTTTAAGGGTTAATATTTTATTGTAAGAAGAAGGCCACTCATAATCGATGCCATCAGCAAGATCATTTCTTACAGCTACAATGATCAAACGCTCGCGTTTTTGCGGCACTTTGTAGAAAATAGCCTTAAGTACTCTCGGCTCAAATAAAGTGTAGCCCAAGTCTGTGATAATATTTTTTATTGTTTCTAAAGTTCGTCCATCATCATGATTTAGCAACCCTCGAACATTCTCTGCTAAAAGAACTTTCGGATTGATTTCTTTAGCGGCTCGGGCGAATTCAAAGAAAAGGGTGCCCCGTGTATCTTCAAAACCAAGTTTTTTGCCTGCATAAGAGAATGCCTGGCAAGGAAAGCCACCAGCCAGCACATCAACGGTATTCCTATAAGGTGTGAAGTCTACTTGGCTCACATCACCTTCAACCACATTCCATTCAGGCCTATTTTTTCGTAACGTCTTACAAGCATGGGAGTCAATTTCATTTAGTAAAACAGATTTTAAACCGGCTTTTTCTAAACCTAAAGCCATCCCCCCTGCGCCAGCAAATAACTCTAATACAGTATAAACATTATTGCTTATTTTAGTCTCATCAGACCACTGGCTTTTAAATAAAAACTGAGCTTGTTCAAAATTTTTAAGTTGCTCTTTTTTATAAAATCGATAGTTGTTTTCGTCATTTCTTTGAGAAACTAATTTTCCAGCAGTATCCCAACGCCTTAAAGTTTCTTTTGAAACGCCCAAAATGTCTGCAACTTCTGAAAGTGAAAACTCTTCCTTTAACATATTTAGTAACCATGCCAACATTAGTCATGGTTACTACTGTATGGGTTTACATGTACTTTGTCAAACGTTGATCATGGTTATTAGCCGTAAGCGAGCCCAAAATACTTAATAAAACTATCTTTATCAGGGATGGAAAAGCCTTGCTGCCCAAAACGTTCGCTCAAAATATACTCAATTGCGTGAGGAAGAGCACTATGGAGTTCTTGCAGAGCATCTGGTCTGCCAGTGACAAGCTCATAGAAACTCGCACCATCAATGATTCGAATGTTAGGGTTCGAAGGACACTGAGTACCGCTACCTTTATTGGAAGGGGTAAAAGGGATGTCATATCTGATAGGTTTACGAGGGATTATATTAACAAAGTACGCGCAGTAATCCTTAAATCGGCTATGTTTCGGTGATACCAACTCATCTAAACCTTTATACTTATCTGCTAAATCCCCGCCAGTAACCGTTGAGTATTTATTTTTCACCTCAGCGATGATTTTTCTTTCTTCGTTGAGAAGATCAACGATGCCACCAATACCCATATCCCGCCATCCTTCAACATGGCCGAGGATTTTTTGGTGAAAAGTACCAACATGATTTTGAATGGTTTTCTGCTGTTGTCGTGCTAGTTCGGAGTTTCGCCACTCTTCATGGGATGAGAACCCCGGAGCTTCAAAAAGTGCGCCAAAAGGGTCAATAACATTGCTGGTAAAAGTCTTCTCAGCAGCGTCTTTTTTCTTTTTAGCTTTCGTTAATAAGGTTTCAACTTCGTTAAAAAGATCTTCATCACTGATATATTCAAGTAATGACATAGTTGTCTCTCCATCATTCTTTATAATTCAATAAATTTTTCGCGTAATAACCTTTGGGGACTATTGCGGTTGCGGCTAATTACACGACAGCTCTCAAAAACGACACTGGAGCAAGTTTTCTAATCATAACGATTACAGACATAGATTAAAACGATCAATAAGCACTTAAAGAGCGGATGTTTGTTGTGGCGGGATCTGAATGGTTTGTGCTGAGGATTCGAGCAATATGTTACAGGGATAGAGGATTTGAAGTGGTTTACTGAATTTGGCCACCTGAAAAGAGGTGATATGCTCACCTCAGAACAACACAGGTGCACAAATGAAAAGAAGAAATTTTAGTCCTGAATTCAAATGCGAATCCGCTCAACTGGTTGTTGACCAGAACTATACAGTGGCAGTCATTATACGAGCAGGCAGTTCCGGCAGTTACTGTGGCGATACCGGATCAGGCAGAGTATGAGCCGGCGCGGAAACTGCTGGGATAACAGCCCAATGGAACGCTTCTTCAGGAGTCTGAAGAACGAATGGATGCCGGTGGTGGGTTACGTAAGCTTCAGCGAGGCAGCTCACGCCATAACGGACTATATCGTTGGATATTACAGCGCACTAAGACCGCACGAATATAACGGTGGGTTACCCCCAAACGAATCGGAAAATCGATACTGGAAAACTCTAACTCGGTGGCCAGTTTTTGTTGACCACTACAAACCGTTGTATAAAGTCGTTGTCATTGTGACGCCATTTTCGGCACAGGTTAATGCCATCAAGACGTCATTGCGTAAGCTGGAGATTAATTGCAGTGACGAAGATGATTCGCTGACCGTGGGAACTGTGCATTCCTTGCAGGGGGCGGAGAGGGCGATAGTTCTTTTCTCTACGGTCTATTCAAAACATGAGGATGGGCGGTTTATTGATAGCAATAGCAGCATCCTCAATGTCGCAGTCTCGCGTGCGAAAGATAGTTTTCTGGTTTTTGGGGATATGGACCTTATTGAGATGCAGCCGGCTTCCTCGCCGCGAGGATTACTGGCTACATATCTGTTTGCTTCAGACAACAATGCGTTGCAATTTGAGTTTCAGAAACGACAAGATTTAAGTTCCGCAAATGCACAAATTTCAACGCTGCATGGTGTGGAGCAGCATGATGCATTTTTGAATAAGGCTCTTGCCGGGGCTCAAAAGAAAATAACGATCATTTCTCCCTGGTTATCCTGGCAAAAAGTGGAGCAAACCGGGTTTCTGGCGTCAATGGCTCTGGCCCGTTCCCGGGGCATTGATATTACCGTGGTGACGGATAAAAACTGCAATATAGCGCATGTCGATGATGGTAAGCGTCAGGAGAAACGACATCTGCTGAATGATGCTGTTGAAAAGCTCAATAATATGGGTATCGCTACGAAATTGGTTAATCGTGTCCACAGCAAAATTGTGATTGAGGATGAAGAGCTGCTGTGCGTCGGATCTTTTAACTGGTTCAGTGCCGCGCGGGAAGATAAATATCAACGATACGATACGTCTTTGGTGTACCGTGGCGAAGGCGTAAAAAATGAAATAAAGGCAATATATAGCAGTCTGGAGCAGCGTCAGCTATAAGTGCGAAGATCGGTTCCTGACACAGGATGACGTAATAATGTCATCGGTGAAATCGATAAAGAGAATATTTTACTCATATGAAGGCGACTATAAGATTTATTGCGAGTCGCCTTCCCTATTTTCAATCTCATTGTTTATCTCATCTTTCATCTTTGCATAATGCGCATGGCATTATAAGAAAAGATTTTACAGAGGAAATCCAGATAACCCCGCCCTTGATGGGCAGGGTTAACGTCGAATTACTGGCCTTTGTTTTCCAGATTCTCAACCTGCGGTACGCCTGAAGCTGCAGAAGATGAGAGCAGACCCGTTTTGGCATAACCGAAAAGTTTCTCGCGAGTATCGGTGATATCCAGGTTGCGCATGGTCAGTTGACCAATACGATCATCTGGCGAGAACACCGAGTCACCTTTTTCCATCGTCAGACGTTCTGGTTTGTAAGTCAGATTGTCAGAGACGGTATTAAGGATGGAGTAATCATTCCCGCGACGCAGCTCCAGGGTAACTTCACCTGTAATCTGGCTGGCAACCCAGCGTTGCAGAGAGTCACGTAGCATCAATGCCTGGGAATCGAACCAACGTCCCTGGTACAACAGACGACCCAACTGACGACCATGCGCGTGATACTGCTCGATGGTGTCTTCGTTGTGAATACCTGTCAGCAGACGTTCATAAGCGATATGCAACAGCGCCATCCCCGGAGCTTCGTAGATACCACGGCTTTTCGCTTCGATGATACGGTTTTCGATTTGGTCGCTCATGCCCAGGCCGTGACGACCGCCGATGCGGTTGGCTTCCAGCATCATTTCCACATCATCGCTAAAGGTTTTGCCATTCAGCGCCACCGGATGACCCTGTTCGAAACGTACCGTGACTTCTTCTGCCGGGATCTTCACACTCTCATCCCAGAATTTCACACCCATAATCGGGTTGACGATTTTGACGCTGGAATTGAGATATTCCAGATCTTTCGCTTCGTGCGTGGCACCAAGCATGTTGGAGTCGGTGGAGTAGGCTTTCTCGACGGACATTTTGTAGTCGAAACCGCAGGCAATCATAAATTCAGACATTTCATGACGACCGCCTAACTCATCAATAAAGTCAGTATCAAGCCACGGTTTGTAAATTTGCAGTTCCGCGTTGGTCAGCAGGCCGTAACGATAGAAACGTTCGATATCGTTTCCTTTATAGGTGCTGCCATCACCCCAGATGTTAACGCCGTCTTCTTTCATGGCAGCAACCAGCATGGTGCCAGTCACGGCGCGACCCAGCGGCGTGGTGTTAAAATAGGTCAGGCCGCCAGTGGTGTTATGGAAAGCACCACACTGAATAGCGGCAATGCCTTCGGCCACCAGTTGTTTGCGGCAGTCGATTAGACGAGCGTTCTCCGCGCCGTATTCCATAGCACGACGAGGGATCGCATCATAATCCTCTTCGTCTGGCTGACCCAAATTTGCAGTATATGCATAAGGGACAGCTCCCTTTTGTCGCATCCACAGCAGTGCGGCACTGGTGTCCAGACCGCCAGAAAAAGCGATGCCAATACGTTGACCTACCGGGAGATGCTTGAGAATCGTCGTCATAAAATAACACCCTGCTTGATTAACTGATGATGAGCCTGGATTTCCGCTCTCACTGAATTTTTATGCAAAATAAATGAGTTTTCATTTAATCATCTTTTATCGGAGACCGGAAGAGTTTAGTGCGTTTTTTGTAAAATAATGCGTTTAAGAGAAGTAAGGTGAGGTAGAAATTATTCAATCAATGAAAGTGAACTGGATATCCATTCACGTGAGTAGCAATAAATGTTGACAAAATGTGGCGTGGATCACTATAATGACCGCAGATTTTACGTCCCGTCTCGGTACACCAAATCCCAGCAGTATTTGCATTTTTTACTCAAAACGAGTAGAATTTGCCACGTTTCAGGCGCGGGGTGGAGCAGCCTGGTAGCTCGTCGGGCTCATAACCCGAAGGTCGTCGGTTCAAATCCGGCCCCCGCAACCACTTTCCCTTAGAGTTCTTTTTCAAATATACTGTGAAGACTTCGGCCTTCGTAGTGGGATTTGAAAAAATCCTTCTGGAAAGTGCTCCAGACCGCATTTGCGGTTATAGGGTTCAGTTATATAAAGCCCCGATTTATCGGGGTTTTTTGTTATCTGACTACAGAATAACTGGGCTTTAGGCCCTTTTTTTATGTCTTGGGGGTGGGCTTGTCCACATTAGAGCAAAAATTAACAGAGATGATTACTGCGCCAGTTGAGGCCCTGGGTTTTGAACTGGTTGGCATCGAGTTTATTCGCGGTCGCACATCCACACTGCGCATCTATATTGATAGTGAAGATGGCATCAATGTTGATGATTGTGCTGATGTGAGCCACCAGGTAAGTGCCGTGTTGGATGTTGAAGATCCCATCACCGTTGCTTATAACCTGGAAGTCTCCTCACCGGGTCTCGATCGCCCACTGTTCACGGCTGAACACTACGCCCGTTTCGTCGGAGAAGAGGTGACTCTGGTTCTCCGTATGGCGGTACAAAACCGTCGTAAATGGCAGGGCGTTATCAAAGCGGTAGACGGTGAAATGATCACAGTTACCGTCGAAGGTAAAGATGAAGTGTTCGCGCTGAGTAATATCCAGAAGGCGAACCTGGTTCCCCACTTTTAATAGTCTGGATGAGGTGAAAACCCCGCGATGAACAAAGAAATTTTGGCTGTAGTTGAAGCCGTCTCCAATGAAAAGGCGCTGCCTCGCGAGAAAATTTTCGAAGCGTTGGAAAGCGCATTGGCTACAGCAACCAAGAAAAAATATGAACAAGAGATCGACGTCCGCGTACAGATCGATCGCAAAAGCGGTGATTTTGACACCTTCCGTCGCTGGCTGATTGTTGATGAAGTCACTCAGCCGACCAAAGAAATCACCCTTGAAGCTGCGCGTTTTGAAGATGAAAGCCTGAACCTGGGCGATTACGTTGAAGATCAGATTGAGTCTGTCACCTTTGACCGCATTACGACCCAGACGGCAAAACAGGTTATCGTGCAGAAAGTTCGTGAAGCCGAACGCGCGATGGTTGTTGATCAGTTCCGTGAACACGAAGGTGAAATCATCACCGGCGTGGTGAAAAAAGTAAACCGCGATAATATCTCTCTGGATCTGGGTAACAATGCTGAAGCTGTCATCCTGCGTGAAGACATGCTGCCGCGTGAAAACTTCCGCCCGGGCGACCGCGTTCGTGGCGTACTTTATTCCGTTCGCCCGGAAGCGCGTGGCGCGCAGCTGTTCGTAACCCGTTCCAAGCCGGAAATGCTGATCGAACTGTTCCGCATTGAAGTGCCGGAAATCGGCGAAGAAGTGATTGAAATTAAAGCTGCAGCTCGCGATCCGGGCTCTCGTGCGAAAATCGCGGTGAAAACCAACGATAAACGTATCGATCCGGTAGGTGCTTGTGTCGGTATGCGCGGTGCCCGTGTTCAGGCAGTTTCCACCGAGCTCGGCGGCGAGCGTATCGATATCGTCCTGTGGGATGATAACCCGGCGCAGTTCGTGATCAACGCGATGGCACCGGCAGACGTTGCTTCTATCGTGGTGGATGAAGATAAACACACCATGGATATCGCCGTTGAAGCTGGTAATCTGGCGCAAGCAATTGGCCGTAACGGTCAGAACGTGCGTCTGGCTTCGCAGCTGAGTGGTTGGGAACTCAACGTAATGACCGTTGACGACCTGCAGGCTAAACATCAGGCGGAAGCACACGCAGCGATCGATACCTTCACCCGTTATCTCGACATTGACGAAGACTTTGCCACTGTCCTGGTAGAAGAAGGCTTCTCGACGCTGGAAGAACTGGCCTATGTGCCGATGAAAGAGCTGTTGGAAATTGAAGGCCTTGATGAGCCGACTGTTGAAGCACTGCGCGAGCGTGCTAAAAATGCACTGGCCACCATTGCACAGGCCCAGGAAGAAAGCCTCGGTGATAACAAACCGGCTGACGATCTGCTGAACCTTGAAGGGATGGATCGTGATTTGGCATTCAAACTGGCCGCCCGTGGCGTTTGTACGCTGGAAGATCTCGCCGAACAGGGCATTGATGATCTGGCTGATATCGAAGGGTTGACCGACGAAAAAGCCGGAGCACTGATTATGGCTGCCCGTAATATTTGCTGGTTCGGTGACGAAGCGTAATAAACTGTAGCAGGAAGGAACAGCATGACAGATGTAACGATTAAAACGCTGGCCGCAGAGCGACAGACCTCCGTGGAACGCCTGGTACAGCAATTTGCTGATGCAGGTATCCGGAAGTCTGCTGACGACTCTGTGACTGCACAAGAGAAACAGACTTTAATTGACCACCTGAATCAGAAAAATTCAGGACCGGACAAATTAACGCTGCAACG
This sequence comes from Escherichia sp. MOD1-EC5433, assembly GCF_002966005.1. Classification (NCBI taxonomy): domain Bacteria; kingdom Pseudomonadati; phylum Pseudomonadota; class Gammaproteobacteria; order Enterobacterales; family Enterobacteriaceae; genus Escherichia; species Escherichia sp. MOD1-EC5433. The sequence goes on from NZ_PTRL01000001.1 coordinate 301,869, forward strand.
TAAAACACGTAGCACCCTTAACATTCCTGGTACCGGTGGAAAAAGCAAATCGGTACAAATCGAAGTCCGCAAGAAACGCACCTTTGTGAAACGCGATCCGCAAGAGGCTGAACGCCTTGCAGCGGAAGAGCAAGCGCAGCGTGAAGCGGAAGAGCAAGCCCGTCGTGAGGCAGAAGAATTGGCCAAACGCGAGGCGCAACAAAAAGCTGAACGTGAGGCCGCAGAACAAGCTAAACGTGAAGCCGCTGAACAAGCGAAACGTGAAGCTGCGGAAAAAGACAAAGTGAGCAATCAACAAGACGATATGACTAAAAACGCCCAGGCTGAAAAAGCCCGCCGTGAGCAGGAAGCTGCAGAGCTCAAGCGTAAAGCTGAAGAAGAAGCGCGTCGTAAACTCGAAGAAGAAGCACGTCGCGTTGCTGAAGAAGCACGTCGTATGGCGGAAGAAAACAAATGGACTGATAGCGCGGAACCGACCGAAGATTCCAGCGATTATCACGTTACAACCTCTCAACATGCTCGCCAGGCAGAAGACGAAAGCGATCGTGAAGTCGAAGGCGGTCGTGGCCGTGGTCGTAACGCGAAAGCCGCTCGTCCGAAGAAAGGCAACAAACATTCAGAATCTAAAGCCGATCGTGAAGAAGCGCGTGCAGCGGTTCGTGGCGGTAAAGGCGGAAAACGCAAAGGTTCTTCACTGCAGCAGGGCTTCCAGAAGCCAGCTCAGGCCGTTAACCGTGACGTGGTGATCGGTGAAACCATCACCGTTGGCGAACTGGCTAACAAGATGGCGGTTAAAGGCTCTCAGGTCATCAAAGCGATGATGAAACTGGGTGCAATGGCAACCATCAACCAGGTCATCGACCAGGAAACCGCACAGCTGGTTGCCGAAGAGATGGGCCACAAAGTTATCCTGCGTCGTGAAAACGAACTGGAAGAGGCGGTAATGAGCGACCGTGATACTGGCGCTGCGGCTGAACCGCGTGCACCGGTCGTGACCATCATGGGTCACGTTGACCACGGTAAAACTTCTCTGCTGGACTACATTCGTTCAACGAAAGTGGCCTCTGGCGAAGCAGGCGGCATTACCCAGCACATCGGTGCATACCACGTTGAAACTGAAAACGGCATGATCACCTTCCTGGACACCCCAGGGCACGCCGCGTTTACTTCAATGCGTGCACGTGGTGCGCAGGCAACGGATATCGTAGTTCTGGTTGTCGCTGCAGATGACGGCGTAATGCCGCAGACCATTGAAGCAATCCAGCACGCGAAAGCGGCGGGTGTGCCGGTTGTGGTTGCTGTGAACAAAATCGATAAGCCAGAAGCCGATCCAGATCGCGTTAAAAACGAACTGTCCCAGTACGGCATTCTGCCGGAAGAGTGGGGCGGTGAAAGCCAATTCGTACACGTATCTGCAAAAGCGGGTACAGGTATCGACGAACTGCTGGATGCGATCCTGCTGCAGGCTGAAGTCCTGGAACTGAAAGCTGTGCGTAACGGGATGGCGAGCGGTGCGGTCATCGAATCCTTCCTCGATAAAGGTCGTGGTCCGGTTGCAACTGTACTGGTACGTGAAGGTACTCTGCACAAGGGCGACATCGTTCTGTGTGGCTTCGAATACGGTCGTGTTCGTGCAATGCGTAACGAACTGGGTCAGGAAGTGCTGGAAGCAGGTCCGTCCATTCCGGTGGAAATCCTTGGCCTGTCCGGCGTTCCGGCTGCGGGTGACGAAGTTACCGTTGTTCGTGACGAGAAAAAAGCACGTGAAGTTGCACTGTACCGTCAGGGTAAATTCCGTGAAGTTAAACTGGCGCGTCAGCAGAAATCTAAACTCGAGAACATGTTCGCCAACATGACCGAAGGCGAAGTTCATGAAGTGAACATCGTACTGAAGGCTGACGTTCAGGGTTCTGTGGAAGCGATTTCCGATTCCTTGCTGAAACTGTCTACTGACGAAGTTAAAGTGAAGATCATCGGTTCTGGCGTAGGTGGTATCACCGAAACCGACGCGACCCTGGCGGCTGCATCCAACGCTATCCTGGTTGGCTTCAACGTTCGTGCTGATGCCTCTGCGCGTAAAGTGATTGAGGCTGAAAGCCTGGATCTGCGTTACTACTCCGTCATCTATAACCTGATTGATGAAGTTAAAGCGGCGATGAGCGGTATGCTGTCTCCGGAACTGAAACAACAGATCATCGGTCTGGCAGAAGTGCGTGACGTGTTCAAATCACCGAAATTCGGCGCCATCGCAGGTTGTATGGTTACCGAAGGTGTGGTTAAACGTCACAACCCGATCCGCGTTCTGCGCGACAACGTGGTTATCTACGAAGGCGAGCTGGAGTCCCTGCGCCGCTTCAAAGATGACGTTAACGAAGTCCGTAACGGTATGGAATGTGGTATCGGCGTTAAGAACTACAACGACGTCCGCACTGGCGATGTGATCGAAGTATTCGAAATCATCGAGATTCAGCGTACGATTGCCTAAGGCTGATTGGGTGTAGGCCGGATAAGGCGTTTGCGCCACATCCGGCAGCCGTTGCCTGATGCGACGCTGGCGCGTCTTATCAGGCCTACGTGAACAGCCCTTCCACCTGAAATTAATTTTAAAAAGGGGCTTATGGCCCCTTTTTTGTCAGGAGAATTTATTATGGCGAAAGAATTTGGTCGCCCGCAGCGCGTAGCGCAGGAAATGCAAAAAGAGATCGCTCTCATCCTGCAACGCGAAATTAAAGATCCTCGTCTGGGCATGATGACCACCGTTTCCGGTGTCGAAATGTCTCGTGACCTGGCGTATGCCAAAGTGTATGTCACTTTCCTCAACGACAAAGATGAAGATGCGGTAAAAGCGGGCATCAAAGCGTTGCAGGAAGCCTCTGGTTTCATCCGCAGCCTGCTGGGCAAAGCGATGCGTCTGCGTATCGTGCCGGAACTGACCTTCTTCTACGACAACTCATTGGTTGAAGGGATGCGTATGTCAAACCTGGTGACCAGCGTGGTCAAACATGACGAAGAACGTCGTGTTAACCCGGACGACAGCAAGGAGGACTAATGAGTCGTCCTCGTCGTCGCGGTCGCGACATTAACGGCGTTTTGTTGCTGGATAAACCGCAGGGCATGTCCAGCAACGATGCGCTGCAAAAAGTGAAACGCATTTATAACGCCAACCGTGCCGGACACACCGGCGCGCTGGACCCGCTGGCGACCGGCATGTTACCGATTTGCCTCGGGGAAGCGACGAAGTTTTCCCAGTATCTGCTGGACTCCGACAAACGCTATCGGGTGATTGCGCGTCTTGGGCAGCGTACCGATACTTCCGACGCTGACGGACAAATCGTTGAGGAGCGTCCGGTAACCTTTAGTGCAGAGCAACTGGCGGCAGCACTGGATACTTTCCGTGGCGATATCGAACAGATCCCTTCGATGTATTCGGCGCTGAAATATCAGGGCAAAAAACTGTACGAGTACGCGCGTCAGGGCATTGAAGTCCCACGCGAAGCGCGTCCGATTACCGTTTATGAATTGCTGTTTATTCGTCATGAAGGCAATGAGCTGGAGCTGGAAATTCATTGCTCAAAAGGCACCTATATCCGCACCATCATTGACGACCTGGGTGAAAAACTCGGCTGTGGCGCGCATGTTATTTACCTGCGCCGTCTGGCAGTAAGTAAATATCCAGTCGAACGGATGGTGACTCTGGAACATCTGCGTGAACTGGTTGAGCAAGCTGAACAGCAGGAGATTCCGGCGGCACAATTGCTTGATCCATTATTGATGCCAATGGACAGTCCAGCTTCGGACTATCCGGTGGTGAATCTTCCGTTAACGTCTTCTGTTTACTTCAAAAATGGTAACCCGGTTCGTACATCTGGTGCGCCGCTGGAAGGACTGGTTCGTGTTACGGAAGGTGAGAACGGTAAGTTTATCGGTATGGGCGAAATTGACGATGAAGGCCGCGTCGCGCCTCGTCGGCTGGTGGTTGAATACCCGGCGTAATGTTAACCGTCTTGCGATAACAGGTCGCTACGAGTAGAATACTGCCGCTTAACGTCACGTAAATTGTTTAACACTTTACGTAACGTACACTGGGATCGCTGAATTAGAGATCGGCGTCCTTTCATTCTATATACTTTGGAGTTTTAAAATGTCTCTAAGTACTGAAGCAACAGCTAAAATCGTTTCTGAGTTTGGTCGTGGTGAAAACGACACCGGTTCTACCGAAGTTCAGGTAGCACTGCTGACTGCACAGATCAACCACCTGCAGGGTCACTTTGCAGAGCACAAAAAAGATCACCACAGCCGTCGTGGTCTGCTGCGCATGGTTTCTCAGCGTCGTAAACTGCTCGACTACCTGAAACGTAAAGATGTAGCACGTTACACCCAGCTCATCGAGCGCCTGGGTCTGCGTCGCTAATTCTTGCGAGTTTCAGAAAAGGGGCCTGAGTGGCCCCTTTTTTCAAGCTAACGGCAGCAATTCACTGGAAACTAATGTATTGTTGCTATGAATGATCTTCCGTTGCAGAGGTTCGCGCGGCTAATGAGAGGCTTTACCCACATCAGGCTGGGTTAGGGTTGTCATTAGTCGCGAGGATGCGCAGAAGATCGGGTATTAACACCAGTGCCGTTAAGGTGCTGTCTAAGAAAGAGAAAGGATATTACATTGCTTAATCCGATCGTTCGTAAATTCCAGTACGGCCAACACACCGTGACTCTGGAAACAGGCATGATGGCGCGTCAAGCCACTGCCGCTGTTATGGTTAGCATGGATGACACTGCGGTATTCGTTACCGTTGTTGGCCAGAAAAAAGCCAAACCAGGTCAGGACTTCTTCCCACTGACCGTTAACTATCAGGAGCGTACCTACGCTGCTGGTCGTATCCCGGGTAGCTTCTTCCGTCGTGAAGGCCGCCCAAGCGAAGGCGAAACCCTGATCGCGCGTCTGATTGACCGCCCGATTCGCCCGCTGTTCCCGGAAGGCTTCGTCAACGAAGTTCAGGTTATCGCCACCGTAGTTTCTGTTAACCCGCAGGTTAACCCGGATATCGTCGCGATGATTGGTGCTTCTGCAGCACTGTCTCTGTCTGGTATTCCGTTCAATGGTCCGATTGGTGCTGCCCGTGTGGGTTACATCAATGATCAGTACGTACTGAACCCGACCCAGGACGAACTGAAAGAGAGCAAACTGGATCTGGTTGTTGCGGGTACTGAAGCCGCTGTACTGATGGTTGAATCTGAAGCTGAACTGCTGAGCGAAGACCAGATGCTGGGCGCAGTAGTGTTCGGTCATGAACAACAGCAGGTTGTTATTCAGAACATCAATGAACTGGTGAAAGAAGCCGGTAAACCGCGTTGGGACTGGCAGCCGGAGCCGGTAAACGAAGAGCTGAACGCACGCGTTGCTGCACTGGCTGAAGCTCGTCTGAGCGATGCTTACCGCATCACCGACAAACAAGAGCGTTATGCACAGGTTGATGTGATCAAATCTGAAACCATCGCGACGCTGCTTGCTGAAGACGAAACCCTGGACGAAAACGAACTGGGTGAAATTCTGCACGCTATCGAGAAAAACGTTGTTCGTAGCCGCGTACTGGCAGGCGAACCGCGTATCGACGGCCGTGAAAAAGATATGATCCGTGGTCTTGATGTCCGTACTGGCGTGCTGCCGCGTACTCACGGTTCTGCGCTGTTCACCCGTGGTGAAACTCAGGCGCTGGTTACCGCAACGTTGGGTACTGCACGTGACGCGCAGGTTCTTGATGAACTGATGGGCGAACGTACTGACACCTTCCTGTTCCACTACAACTTCCCTCCGTACTCCGTAGGCGAAACTGGCATGGTCGGTTCTCCGAAGCGTCGTGAAATTGGTCACGGTCGTCTGGCGAAGCGCGGCGTGCTGGCAGTAATGCCGGATATGGACAAATTCCCGTACACCGTACGTGTTGTATCTGAAATCACCGAATCCAACGGTTCCTCTTCTATGGCTTCCGTGTGCGGCGCTTCTCTGGCGCTGATGGACGCAGGTGTGCCGATTAAAGCCGCCGTTGCGGGTATCGCAATGGGTCTGGTGAAAGAAGGCGACAACTACGTTGTACTGTCTGACATTCTGGGTGACGAAGACCATCTGGGCGATATGGACTTCAAAGTTGCGGGTTCCCGTGACGGTATCTCTGCACTGCAGATGGATATCAAAATTGAAGGTATCACCAAAGAGATCATGCAGGTTGCGCTGAACCAGGCTAAAGGTGCGCGTCTGCATATCCTTGGCGTAATGGAACAGGCGATCAACGCGCCGCGCGGTGATATCTCTGAGTTCGCTCCGCGTATCCATACCATCAAGATCAACCCGGACAAGATCAAAGACGTTATCGGTAAAGGCGGTTCAGTTATCCGTGCCCTGACCGAAGAAACCGGCACCACCATCGAAATCGAAGATGACGGTACTGTGAAGATCGCAGCGACCGACGGCGAGAAAGCAAAACACGCCATTCGTCGTATCGAAGAGATCACGGCGGAAATCGAAGTGGGCCGCGTCTACAATGGTAAAGTGACCCGTATCGTTGACTTTGGCGCATTTGTTGCCATCGGCGGCGGTAAAGAAGGTCTGGTACACATCTCTCAAATCGCTGACAAACGCGTTGAGAAAGTGACCGATTACCTGCAGATGGGTCAGGAAGTACCGGTGAAAGTTCTGGAAGTTGATCGCCAGGGCCGTATCCGTCTGAGCATTAAAGAAGCGACTGAGCAGTCTCAACCTGCTGCGGCACCGGAAGCTCCGGCTGCTGAACAGGGCGAGTAAGGTTGCCATTTGCCCTCCGCTGCGGCGGGGGGCTTTTAACCAGGCAGGACGCCTTGTTAGCAACCGGGAACAGGACGTTCATTCAACCGTGGTCTTCGGGAGTGGGAAATGAAGCCTTTTTTGCGCTGGTGTTTCGTTGCGACAGCACTTACGCTTGCAGGATGCAGTAATACTTCCTGGCGTAAAAGTGAAGTCCTCGCAGTACCATTGCAACCGACTTTACAGCAGGAAGTGATTCTGGCACGTATGGAACAGATCCTTGCCAGTCGGGCTTTAACCGATGACGAACGCGCACAGCTTTTATATGAGCGCGGAGTGTTGTATGATAGTCTCGGTCTGAGGGCATTAGCGCGTAACGATTTTTCGCAGGCGCTGGCAATCCGACCGGATATGCCTGAAGTATTCAATTACTTAGGCATATATTTAACGCAGGCAGGCAATTTTGATGCTGCCTATGAAGCGTTTGATTCTGTACTTGAGCTTGATCCAACTTACAACTACGCGCACTTGAATCGCGGGATCGCATTATATTACGGCGGTCGTGACAAGTTAGCGCAAGATGATCTGCTGGCGTTTTATCAAGACGATCCCAATGATCCTTTCCGTAGTCTGTGGCTTTATCTCGCCGAGCAGAAGCTCGATGAGAAGCAGGCTAAAGAAGTGTTGAAACAGCACTTCGAAAAATCGGACAAGGAGCAGTGGGGATGGAACATTGTCGAGTTCTACCTGGGCAACATTAGCGAACAAACGTTAATGGAAAGGCTCAAGGCGGACGCAACGGATAACACCTCGCTCGCTGAGCATCTCAGTGAAACCAACTTCTATTTAGGTAAGTACTACCTAAGTCTGGGGGATTTGGACAGCGCCACGGCACTGTTCAAACTGGCGGTTGCCAACAACGTTCATAACTTTGTTGAGCACCGATACGCATTGTTGGAATTATCGCTCCTGGGCCAGGACCAAGATGACCTGGCAGAATCGGACCAGCAATAGCTGACGTACACATCAGCCCGTAATCTTATTTGATTGCCATCACCTTAACGGGTGAGGGCGTTGTTGTTCGTTAATACACCTACTTTGAGCCGGTTCACACTTTTCAATGAAAATTGCTGATCAATTTCATGATGAGTTATGTAGACTGGCCGCCATTAATTTTGAGGCACACGTACTACATGGCTGAATTCGAAACCACTTTTGCAGATCTGGGCCTGAAGGCTCCTATCCTTGAAGCCCTTAACGATCTGGGTTACGAAAAACCATCTCCAATTCAGGCAGAGTGTATTCCACATCTGCTGAATGGCCGCGACGTACTGGGTATGGCCCAGACGGGGAGCGGAAAAACTGCAGCATTCTCTTTACCTCTGCTGCAGAATCTTGATCCTGAGCTGAAAGCACCACAGATTCTGGTGCTGGCACCGACCCGCGAACTGGCGGTACAGGTTGCTGAAGCAATGACGGATTTCTCTAAACACATGCGCGGCGTAAACGTGGTTGCCCTGTACGGCGGCCAGCGTTATGACGTGCAATTACGCGCCCTGCGTCAGGGGCCGCAGATCGTTGTCGGTACTCCGGGCCGTCTGCTTGACCACCTGAAACGTGGCACTCTGGATCTCTCTAAACTGAGCGGTCTGGTTCTGGATGAAGCTGACGAAATGCTGCGCATGGGCTTCATTGAAGATGTTGAAACCATTATGGCGCAGATCCCGGAAGGTCATCAGACCGCTCTGTTCTCTGCCACCATGCCGGAAGCGATTCGTCGCATTACCCGCCGCTTTATGAAAGAGCCGCAGGAAGTGCGCATTCAGTCCAGCGTGACTACCCGTCCTGACATCAGCCAGAGCTACTGGACTGTCTGGGGTATGCGTAAAAACGAAGCACTGGTACGTTTCCTGGAAGCAGAAGATTTTGATGCGGCGATTATCTTCGTTCGTACCAAAAACGCGACTCTGGAAGTGGCTGAAGCCCTTGAGCGTAACGGCTACAATAGCGCCGCGCTGAACGGTGACATGAACCAGGCGCTGCGTGAGCAGACTCTGGAACGCCTGAAAGATGGTCGTCTGGATATCCTGATTGCGACCGACGTTGCGGCTCGTGGCCTGGACGTTGAGCGTATCAGCCTGGTAGTTAACTACGATATCCCGATGGATTCTGAGTCTTACGTTCACCGTATCGGTCGTACCGGTCGTGCGGGTCGTGCTGGCCGCGCGCTGCTGTTCGTTGAGAACCGCGAGCGTCGTCTGCTGCGCAACATTGAACGTACTATGAAGCTGACCATTCCAGAAGTAGAACTGCCGAACGCAGAACTGCTGGGCAAACGTCGTCTGGAAAAATTTGCCGCTAAAGTACAGCAGCAGCTGGAAAGCAGCGATCTGGATCAATACCGTGCACTGCTGAGCAAAATTCAGCCGACCGCAGAAGGTGAAGAACTGGATCTCGAAACTCTGGCAGCCGCACTGCTGAAAATGGCACAGGGTGAACGTACTCTGATTGTTCCGCCAGATGCGCCGATGCGTCCGAAACGTGAATTCCGTGACCGTGATGACCGTGGTCCGCGCGATCGTAACGACCGTGGCCCGCGTGGCGACCGTGAAGATCGTCCGCGTCGTGAACGTCGTGATGTTGGCGACATGCAGCTGTACCGCATTGAAGTGGGTCGTGATGATGGCGTTGAAGTTCGTCATATCGTTGGCGCGATTGCTAACGAAGGCGACATCAGCAGCCGTTACATTGGTAACATCAAGCTGTTTGCTTCTCACTCCACCATCGAACTGCCGAAAGGTATGCCGGGTGAAGTGCTGCAACACTTTACGCGCACTCGCATTCTCAACAAACCGATGAACATGCAGTTGCTGGGCGATGCACAGCCGCATACTGGCGGTGAGCGTCGTGGCGGTGGTCGTGGTGTCGGTGGCGAGCGTCGTGAAGGCGGTCGTAACTTCAGCGGTGAACGCCGTGAAGGTGGTCGTGGTGATGGTCGTCGTTTTAGCGGCGAACGTCGTGAAGGCCGCGCACCGCGTCGTGATGACTCTACCGGTCGTCGTCGTTTCGGTAGTGATGCGTAATACACGCTGACCATCGAACACAATCTGTAAAATAATATATACAGCCCCGATTTTAACAATCGGGGTTTTTTTTCTGTCTTTTGTACTCGCGTACTGGTACAGTGCAACACATAACAACGCAGTCGCACTATTTTTCACTGGAGAGAAGCCCTTATGGCAACACTAACCACCACCCAAACGTCACCGTCGCTGCTTGGCGGCGTGGTGATTATCGGCGGCACCATTATTGGCGCAGGAATGTTTTCTCTGCCTGTGGTCATGTCCGGTGCGTGGTTCTTCTGGTCAATGGCGGCGCTAATCTTCACCTGGTTTTGTATGTTGCATTCCGGTTTGATGATTCTGGAAGCTAACCTGAATTATCGAATCGGTTCGAGCTTTGACACCATCACCAAAGACTTGCTGGGCAAAGGCTGGAACGTGGTCAATGGCATTTCCATTGCCTTTGTGCTCTATATCCTGACTTACGCTTATATCTCTGCCAGCGGTTCGATTTTGCATCACACCTTCGCAGAGATGTCGCTAAATGTCCCGGCACGGGCGGCGGGTTTTGGTTTTGCACTGTTGGTGGCGTTTGTGGTGTGGTTGAGCACTAAAGCCGTCAGCCGAATGACGGCGATTGTGCTGGGGGCGAAGGTCATTACCTTTTTCCTCACTTTCGGCAGCCTGCTGGGGCATGTACAGCCTGCGACATTGCTCAACGTCGCCGAAAGCAATGCGTCTTATGCGCCTTATCTGCTGATGACGCTGCCGTTCTGCCTGGCATCGTTTGGTTATCACGGTAACGTGCCGAGCCTGATGAAATATTATGGCAAGGACCCGAAAACTATCGTCAAATGTCTGGTGTACGGTACGCTGATGGCGCTGGCGCTGTATACCATCTGGTTGCTGGCGACGATGGGTAACATCCCGCGTCCGGAGTTTATCGGCATCGCCGAGAAGGGCGGCAATATTGACGTGCTGGTACAGGCGTTAAGCGGTGTGCTGAACAGTCGTAGTCTGGATCTGCTGCTGGTAGTGTTCTCAAACTTTGCGGTAGCGAGTTCGTTCCTCGGCGTAACGCTTGGTCTGTTCGATTATCTGGCAGATCTGTTTGGTTTCGACGACTCGGCTCTGGGTCGCTTTAAAACGGCACTGTTGACCTTTGCACCGCCTGTTGTTGGTGGCCTGCTGTTCCCGAACGGATTCCTGTATGCCATTGGTTATGCTGGCTTAGCGGCTACCATCTGGGCGGCAATTGTTCCGGCGCTGCTGGCTCGCGCATCGCGTAAACGCTTCGGTAGCCCGAAATTCCGCGTCTGGGGCGGCAAGCCGATGATTGTCCTGATTCTGGTGTTTGGCATTGGCAATGCACTGATCCATATTTTATCGAGCTTTAATTTGCTGCCGGTATATCAGTAAGGGTGAGGTCTGATGCCCTCACCCTAACCCTCTCCCACAGGGAGAGGGGACTGCCCGGCGCGGAAAATGCACTTACCCCAACAACTCTTCCTTCACATCCATCGCCAGCTCAAACGAATGCAGCCGCGCCTGGTGGTCAAAAATCTGTCCGTTAACCATAATCTCATCGGCGTCGGTTTCGCGCAGGATTGACTGCAAGCCATGACGCACTTTCGCTTTATCACCTACCAACGACATACTCAGCGCCTGCTGCACGCCATACTGCTCGGACGGTGACCAGAACTGATCCATATTTTCAATCGGCGGCGGCAGTTGCCCGGTTTCGCCACGGCGCAGCTTCACGAAGGCTTGCTGCATCGAGGTAAACAGGAATTCGGCGTCGCGGTTGCTGTCGGCGGCGATAATATTGATGCACACCATCGCGTATGGTTTCTCCAGCCGTGCCGACGGTTTGAAGTTGCTGCGATAAAGATGTAGCGCCTGGAACAACATATCCGGCGCGAAGTGTGAGGCAAACGCAAACGGCAGGCCAAGCTGCGCCGCCAGTTGTGCGCTGTAAAGGCTGGAGCCTAACAACCACACCGGGATTTTCTCGCTATAGCCAGGCACCGGGCGCACATGCGGATTTGGATCGCGGGCGTCAAACCAGTCCACCAGCTCTGCAACATCACGGGGGAAATTATCAATATCACCGCTCATATGTCGACGTAGCGCCATCATTGTCCGTTGATCGCTACCCGGTGCACGACCCAGCCCTAAATCGATTCGCCCCGGATAGAGTGTATTGAGCGTGCCAAACTGTTCGGCAATCACCAACGGTGAGTGGTTAGGTAACATCACGCCGCCGGAACCCAGATGCAGCGTGGTGGTGTTCGCCGCCAGATAGCCAATTAACACCGATGTGGCAGCACTGGCAATGCCGGTCATATTGTGGTGTTCCGCCAGCCAGTAGCGATGATAGCCGCGCTTTTCAGCCAGACGGGCGAGGTCGAGAGAGTGGGAGAACGCTTCTCGCGCTGAAGAACCTTCGGGAATGGGGGCCAGATCGAGTAGCGAAAAAGGAATAGTTTTATCAGTCATAACAGCTCACTTTGTTACCGATTAATCTTTAATACTGCATTAAAGAGTAGTTAAACTTGTTAACAAAGTGAGCTATTTACTTACGCTTGCAACTCCAGTCCTGCCAGCCGTCGCCAGTAGCCGTTACAATCGCTGTTTGCCGTCAACGGCAGTGGCGCAGCGCCATTTTCATTGGCGCGGAAGGCGTCGAGCATAGCGAAAGTGTCAGCACCCTGCGGTGACAGGCGAACCACATCGACCAGCCCCTGCATGGATGCCAGCTCGTTACCTAGGTTGTACACGTAGCCGCTCATAGTCTGAATACCGTTGAGTACAAACACTTGCTGATTCTCTTGCGACAGCACGTTGCGCCCGTTCGGATACTTGATGCAGCAGGTTTCACACTCATCTTTCGGGCGGTCTTCCGAACGCGCGGTAAAGCAGCGGGCGGAATAGGCCAGCGGCAGATGACCGTAGCTCAAGACTTCCACTTCAAACTGGTTGCGAATGCCCAGCTCATCGCACTGATTGAGCAGATTCACCAGCCAGTCGCGGGAAAGTTCCACCGGCATACACCAGCGCATCATGCCCTGTTTGAGTAATATTTTCAGCGTCACTGCGTTGTAGCAGTTCAGCGCGTGCCCGGCGACGAACGGCAGTTTGCGTTCAGCGCACATATTCACCACGCCGAGATCGCTGGCTTCAATCAGAAATTCGCCATTCTCAACATAGCGTTTCAGTTCGCCAAGTTCAGAGGATGCCTGAACCAGCGCCAGTGTGGAGAGCACAATCTGCTTGCCGCTACCGGCGAGCGATTTTGCCATCTCCAGCCAGTCGCCAACTTTGGTTGCCCGACGCTTGCTGCACACGGCTTCACCGAGATAAATAACATCGGCGCTGCTGGCGGCGGCCTGCTGATAAAATTCTTCCAGCGTCTCTTTTGGCCAGTACCACAGCACTGGCCCTAAGGAATATTTCATTGCTTTTCTCACTGCCATTTACGGTGATACGCGCCAAGGGTGGTTTGCGTGCCTTCGGACATCGACCCGAGCGTCTCCATCCACGCGCTTTGCGGTACGAAGTTTTGTGGATCGGCCTTACAACGGTCGATAGCCTGGCGCCAGACTTTCGCCACCTGGCTGACATACGCCGGGCTACGCTGGCGGCCTTCAATTTTCACCGAAGCAATATTTGCCGCCATTAACTCTGGCAGTAGTTCCAGGGTATTGAGGCTGGTTGGTTCTTCCAGCGCGTGATAGCGTTCGCCGTCTACCAGATAACGCCCTTTACACAGCGTCGGATAACCTGCGTTTTCGCCATCCTGATAACGGTCGATCAGCACTTCGTTAAGACGGGATTCCAGCCCCTGCGGCGTTTGTTGCCAGCGCACGAAGCGAGCCGGAGAACACGCACCGACGGTGTTGGGCGACTCACCTGTCAGATACGACGACAGATAGCAACGGCCTTCCGACATAATGCACAGGCTGCCGAAAGCAAAGACTTCCAGCGGCACAGGAGTAACCCGTGCCAGTTGTTTCACCTGATGAATCGACAACACGCGCGGCAGCACCACGCGGGCAACGTCAAAATGGCGATGATAAAAGTTGATCGCCTCTTCATTAGTCGCTGAAGCCTGCACCGATACGTGACGCTCAATATGTGGATAACGCTCGGCGGCGTACTCCAGCATGGCGAGATCGGCGAGGATCAGCGCGTCGGCACCCAATTGCGCCGCCATGTCCACGGCGCGCTGCCAGCGGGCATAGCCGTCCGGGTGCGCAAAAGTGTTAATTGCGATGTGAAGTTTGCGGCGATGTTGATGGACAAAACTCACCGCTTCCTGCAATTTTTTCTCGGTAAAGTTAAGGCCGGCGAAGTGGCGGGCATTGGTATCATCTTTTAGCCCGATATAAACAGCATCTGCGCCGTTTTCGATGGCCGCCTTAAGCGCCGGGAGATTTCCGGCAGGGCAGAGCAGCTCCATAATTTTTCCTGAAGGTTGCGCTATCAAAGCGCAAAAATGTTAACGAACTGGGATTTTAGTTAACCTTGCTGCGACAATTTTTGATTTAAGGCAGTTAAAGTTGTATTGGTGGTATTAGCAATTTCATATGGAATTGTTGATTTATACCGCTATGTTATTTTCCTGATATGGCAAAATAGGACGATTGTTGAAACAGGGAGTAAAACTCGTGTTGGATAAACTGCGTTCCCGTATTGTGCATTTGGGGCCATCTCTGTTGAGTGTACCGGTAAAACTGACGCCATTTGCGCTAAAACGCCAGGTTCTTGAGCAGGTCTTAAGCTGGCAATTTCGCCAGGCGCTGGACGACGGCGAGCTGGAGTTCCTTGAAGGTCGCTGGTTAAGTATTCATGTGCGTGATATTGATCTGCAGTGGTTTACCTCGGTGGTGAATGGCAAACTGGTTGTCAGCCAGAACGCGCAAGCTGATGTGAGTTTTAGTGCCGACGCCAGCGATCTGCTGATGATTGCGGCGCGTAAACAGGATCCGGATACGCTCTTCTTCCAGCGTCGGCTGGTGATTGAAGGCGATACGGAGCTGGGGCTGTATGTGAAAAACCTGATGGACGCCATTGAACTGGAGCAAATGCCGAAAGCCTTACGCATGATGCTGCTGCAACTGGCGGATTTTGTTGAGGCGGGAATGAAAACCGCGCCTGAAACCAAACAGACATCGGTAGGTGAACCATGCTAATTCGAGTAGAAATTCCCATTGATGCGCCGGGTATTGATGCCTTGCTGCGTCGTTCATTCGAAAGCGATGCGGAAGCGAAGCTGGTTCACGATCTGCGTGAAGATGGCTTTCTGACGCTGGGGCTGGTGGCGACAGATGACGAAGGTCAGGTCATTGGCTATGTAGCATTTAGTCCGGTTGATGTGCAGGGCGAAGACCTGCAATGGGTTGGCATGGCGCCGCTGGCGGTTGATGAAAAATACCGTGGACAGGGGCTGGCACGCCAACTGGTCTATGAAGGACTTGATTCGCTTAATGAGTTTGGCTATGCCGCAGTGGTGACGCTGGGCGATCCGGCACTGTACAGTCGTTTCGGCTTTGAGCTGGCGGCGCATCACGATCTGCGTTGTCGCTGGCCGGGCACTGAAAGCGCCTTCCAGGTACATCGTTTAGCGGATGACGCGCTGAATGGCGTAACTGGTCTGGTTGAGTACCACGAGCATTTCAATCGCTTTTAATCTCCGGGGTTTGCAGACTCCTTAATAACTCTGCAAACCCTACGCCTTCCGCTACCAGACGCTCTTTTTGCCGTTTGGTTAACTGCTTAACGCGATATTCCGCCCGTAGTGCCAGCGAACGGTCGCCTACTGGCGCGGAAAACGCCAGCGTTAGTTCTCCTTTCCCACGCAGTGCTTTCGCGCCTTTGCCGCTCTGGTGCTGCTGATAGCGGCGTTCGACATCCGTGGTGATCCCGGTGTAAAGCTTATTATCGGCGGTACGAATCAAATAGAGATACCAGGGTGTCATCGTTTGTGTCACATGTTAAGGTCAGGCCACCAGTATAAAAGAGAACAAAAATGGAAACACTCACCGCTATTAGCCATTGGCTGGCAAAACAACATGTTGTCACCTGGTGTGTGCAGCAGGAAGGGGAACTGTGGTGCGCCAATGCCTTTTATCTCTTTGATTCGCAAAAGGTTGCTCTTTACATTCTCACGGAAGATAAAACGCGTCATGCACAGATGAGCGGGTCGCAGGCTCCGGTTGCCGGTACGGTAAACGGTCAGCCGAAAACGGTGGCGTTAATCCGTGGCGTACAGTTTAAAGGCGAGATCCGCAGGCTGGAAGGTGAGGAAAGCGACCTTGCGCGCAAGGCGTATAATCGTCGCTTTCCGGTTGCCAGAATGATGTCGGCACCGGTTTGGGAAATCCGGCTCGATGAAATCAAATTCACCGACAACACGCTGGGCTTTGGTAAAAAACTGGTCTGGCTACGCGGCTCAGGCACCGAGCAGGCGTAACGCCTCGCGGTTAAATGCTGGCAGATCGTCCGGCGTCCGGCTGGTAACCAGCTGATCTTTATCGACCACCACTTCCTGATCGTAAAATTCCGCGCCTGCGTTTTTAACATCAATAATGATCGGTTTAACGGCGGTCAGCTTACGACCGCGAATAACATCGGCGCTAATCAGCAGTTGCGGGCCGTGGCAGATAGCGAAGACCGGTTTACCGCTATTCACAAAATCTCGCGTGAAGGTGACAAAACGGTTGTCGCCACGCAGATAATCTGGTGAATGGCCACCAGGAAGCAGCAGGGCATCAAACTCTGCTGGCGTCACTTCATCGATGGATTTATCAATGGTGACGCTGGCTTCCCCTTTTTTCCCTTTCACCGTTTTACCCGCTTGCTTTTCAATAGTGACAACTTCGTGCCCGGCTTTACGAAATGCGTCTGCGGGTGAAGTAAATTCTGAATCCTCAAATTCATCAGTGATTAAAACAGCAATCTTTTTACTCATGCTTCCTCCGCGTTGTTGCATTGGATGAGGCGAATTTCCCACAATCGGGGATAATTACCTCGTAGACTATTAAGCCTGGTGCATGTACCGGGGAGTGCAAGGCGGACAATTCTGTAAAGGAGCGAAGATGAGTCAGGTACTGATTACAGGCGCAACGGGGCTGGTGGGCGGTCACCTGCTGCGGATGTTGATTAACGAACCGAAAGTTAACGCCATAGCCGCGCCGACGCGACGCCCGTTGGGCGATATGCCAGGCGTGTTCAATCCCCATGATCCACAACTGACCGACGCGCTGGCGCAGGTTACCGATCCCATCGACATTGTGTTTTGTTGTCTCGGCACCACGCGGCGGGAAGCGGGTAGCAAAGAAGCATTTATTCATGCCGATTACACGCTGGTCGTGGACACCGCGTTAACCGGACGGCGGCTGGGTGCACAGCATATGCTGGTGGTTAGTGCGATGGGCGCAAACGCGCATTCGCCGTTTTTCTATAACCGCGTCAAAGGGGAGATGGAAGAAGCGCTAATTGCCCAGAACTGGCCGAAACTGACCATTGCGCGTCCGTCGATGTTGCTGGGCGATCGTAGCAAGCAGAGGATGAACGAAACGCTCTTTGCGCCGCTGTTCCGTTTGCTGCCTGGCAACTGGAAATCCATTGATGCACGGGATGTGGCGCGGGTCATGCTGGCAGAAGCCATGCGGCCTGAACATGAAGGGGTGACTATTTTAAGCTCTTCAGAACTACGCAAAAGAGCTGAATAATTATTCCCAAGAATTGATAGTGAGCGTAATATTCACGCGCTCAATTATCATAACTTATTCCTGGGGAATGCTATGACTGGTCAGTCTTCATCTCAGGCGGCAACGCCCATTCAGTGGTGGAAACCCGCGCTTTTCTTTCTCGTTGTCATTGCTGGTCTTTGGTATGTGAAATGGCAACCTTACTACGGCAAAGCGTTTACTGCTGCCGAAACCCACAGTATCGGTAAATCTATCCTTGCGCAGGCGGATGCTAATCCGTGGCAGGCGGCGTTGGATTACGCGATGATCTATTTCCTCGCGGTATGGAAAGCGGCGGTGCTGGGGGTGATCCTCGGTTCGTTGATTCAGGTGCTGCTCCCTCGTGACTGGCTGCTGCGTACGCTTGGGCAATCGCGCTTTCGCGGAACGCTGCTGGGAACGCTGTTTTCGCTGCCGGGCATGATGTGTACCTGCTGTGCGGCTCCGGTCGCGGCGGGGATGCGTCGCCAGCAAGTGTCGATGGGCGGTGCGCTGGCATTCTGGATGGGGAATCCGTTGTTAAACCCGGCGACGCTGGTGTTTATGGGGTTTGTCCTCGGCTGGGGTTTTGCGGCGATTCGTCTGGTGGCAGGGCTGGTGATGGTGTTGCTGATTGCGACGCTGGTGCAAAAATGGGTGCATGAGACACCGCAAACCCATGCTCCAGTTGAAATTGACATGCCGGAAGCGCAGGGCGGATTTTTTACCCGCTGGGGAAGGGCGCTGTGGACTCTGTTCTGGAGTACGATCCCGGTTTATATCCTGGCGGTGCTGGCGTTGGGTGCCGCTCGCGTCTGGTTATTCCCCCATGCCGATGGTGCTGTCGATAACAGCCTGATGTGGGTGATTGCGATGGCGGTAGCGGGATGCTTGTTTGTCATTCCCACGGCAGCAGAAATTCCGATTGTACAAACGATGATGCTGGCAGGTATGGGAACAGCTCCGGCGCTGGCATTGTTGATGACGCTCCCGGCGGTGAGTTTGCCGTCGCTGATTATGCTGCGTAAAGCGTTTCCGGCGAAAGCATTATGGCTGACGGGGACGATGGTGGCGGTGTCTGGTGTGATTGTCGGTAGTCTGGCGCTGTTGGCCTGAAACATGTCGGATGCGGCGTAAACGCCTTATCCGACCTACAGTTTGCGCCGTTGTAGGCCTGATAAGACGCGGCAAGCGTCGCATCAGGCATTACAAGGGACAGTTATTTAATAAACGTAAACGCCGTGGTCACCCGCTTCACGCCGCTCACCCGGCTGGCAATATCTGCCGCCGCTTTTGCTTCACGTTCAGTCACCAGCCCCATCAGGAACACTTCGCCGTTTTCGGTGGTTACTTTCACGTTGGACGATTTCACCAGGTCGCTGGTTAAGAGCTGCGAACGCACTTTGGTGGTGATCCACGTATCGTTAGACGCTTCGCCCAGACCAATCGGCTGACCCTGACGAATCTCGTTATACACTTCGTTGGCACCGTCTACGCCCATAGCAATCTGTTTGGCGCGAGCCGAAAGTTCAGCGTTTGGTGACTGCCCAACCAGCAGCACTTTGCCCTGATAGGCCGTTACATTAATGCGTGCTTCTTTCTTAATCTGTTCGTCTTTTGACAATGCGCTGTTCACGCGCACTTCCAGAGTACCATCGTCCACCTGGGTGCCGACACTGCGGGGGTCGGTCGCCGCTTTAGTACCCACAGCGGCAGTACCTACTACGGCAGCGGCAACACAACCTTGCAACAGCAGCGCGGAAATAAGGACTGCGATTGGCGATAATGCCTTCATGTATTCTCCTTAATCATCCTGGTGAGGGAAAAGCGTGTTATCGATCAGATCGCACAGGCAATTTACCGTCAGCATATGCATTTCCTGAATGCGAGCACTACGATGCGAAGGAATGCGGATCTCCACGTCCTGTGGCCCTAACAAACCGGCAAGTTCGCCGCCGTCATAGCCGGTCAATGCCACAATGGTCATATCACGTGTCACGGCGGCTTCAACTGCTTTTACGATATCGCGGCTGTTGCCACGGGTAGAAATGGCTAATAACACATCTCCCGCATGTCCCAGCGCCCGCACCTGTTTTGCATACACTTCATCATGTAAGCGATCGTTGGCAATCGCCGTTAAGACAACATTATCAGTATTTAGTGCAATGGCAGGTAGGCTGGGTCGTTCCGTTTCGAAACGGTTGATCATGCTGGCAGCAAAATGCTGTGCATTGGCAGCGGAAGTTCCATTACCACAACAGAGGATTTTGTTGCCATTGAGCAGAGACTGAACCAGCGTCATGGCTGCACGGGAGATGGCATCCGGAAGCGCCTCTGCCGCTGCAATTTGAGTTTGAATGCTTTCAGTGAAGCAAGCTTTGATTCTTTCTTGCACGCTAATCCTTAAACCTTAATTATGAGTGGTCATTAAAGGCGTCCTTAATCCACTCAACCTCATTCCCGGTGAAGGCTATCACATCGAACCGGCAATCCACAGTATCAAAACTCCCATTATGACGCGCGAGCCACAAGCGGGCAGTCTGTAATAATTTGTGTTGTTTGCTGCGGGTCACACTGGCTGCTGCGCCACCATATAGGGCAGAGCGGCGGTAGCGCACCTCAACAAAAACGGTGGTCTGGCCTTCATGCATTATCAGATCAATCTCGCCGCCACGCTCGTTCACGTTAGCGGCGACAAAGCGCAGTCCTTTGCCTTCCAGCCAGCGACGCGCTTGTGCCTCCCACGCATCGCCGGTCTGTTTAGTGGTTAACTGGCGGGGACTACCTGACCTTGTTGGTACTGTAGCCATGATAACTTCCTGTTAATCACGCAATCCGGGTTAGCCGTCAGACTTCCGGTATTACCGTTGATTTCAAAACCCTGAACCTGGCGCATTTGCGAGAAATGATTCGCCAGTGACCAGGCATCGACGCCCATCGCATACATGCGCGCCAGCGAATAATCATTATTTACCGCACTGAGCGCCTGCTGCATTAACGGCAGATTACCGCCTGCCAGCATCGGGATTTCGCTGTACTGCAAGCCTTCCATCTCCAGTCGGAAATCCGGACCAGCAGAGCCTCCTGCGCTGCGGGAGCTGGCGTACAACGTTGCACCGCTGTGACTGCCGTTACGCATGGCGATCATCGGTTTGATGAAGGCGATTTCGGCTGGCGTTGCCACAATGTACACCGCATCGACACGGCCGCCATTATCGGTGAACTGGTCTCCGGTCGGCGTGGTTTGCAGGGTTGGATTGTTGGTCGTCATGCCGGAGTCGGTTGTCGCTCTGGGTGTAATCGGGCTACCTGTTAAAGCGATACCTGCACGGCCGTTAACACCCGCGTGTAATTCGCTGGTGGAACCAAATTTTTGTTGCAAAACGGTGCCGCCGCCGAGTTTCTGCCACTCTTGCGCAAACGCATTGGCTACGCGATCGCCCAACGAACTGCGTGGGATCAGTACCAGCGGTGCTTGTTTACCCTGGTCACGAATATGACGCGCTGCATCGCGCGCTTCATCTTCTGGCGATAGCGCGAAGTAACAGATATTGGCGCGGTTTTCGATATTTTCCGGCTGATTGAGTGCCAGCACGTTCAGCGGGGTGTTGCTCTTGAGCAACTCCTCAACGTTATTTTTTAGCAGTGGACCGACTACAATACTCGCGCCATCCTGCTGAACCTGGTTGAGGATCTGGCTAAGTGGTTGTGATGAGGTATCGTAGATTTTCAGTTCTGCGGATGGATTCGCCGGAGAGCTTACCGCTGCGGTGCTTGCCGGAGGGGCGCTTACAGGCACCGGCTGTGCGGCGGTTTCTTCACCTGTCAGATCGCTAACAGACGCTTGTGCCGGGCTGGCAACGCCGTCTACGGTTTGCGGCTGGGGTTGTTCTGCTACGTCAGCGACAGGCGCGGCTGCTACCTGAGCCGCTACCGGCTGAGTGCCGATATTTTTCGCCGCTTCAAAGCCTTGCTGAATAGTGCGACCAAACACTGCGGCCTGACCATTCAACGGTAACAGCAGGGCAATTTTGTTGGTTGACGCTGGTTTAAACGCTTTTACATTTACCAACTGCGTTGGCAGCATTTTCGCGCCCGGATTGTTCGGATAACGTTTCTGCCAGTCAGCGATCCCGGCTTTCATCATCTCGGGGTCATTGCGGTTATCAAACCAGACGCGTTGCAGATCCAGCCAGCCTTGCAGGATGTTTTCGTCGGCGTTGATCACCAGCGTATTCGCCTGCTGCTGGGTCATGGCGGAGAGCGCCTGCCAGGTGGCATCGATATTCTGCTGTTTTTCTTGCGCACCGAGTAACGGTTCCTGAGCAATTAATGCGCGCAATAAATCAATGGAAGGACGTCCCTGACTGGCATCGATTTTTGCCTGCCAGTAACGAGCCTGCTGGTTTTGCTCTAAATCTGCCGGAGTAATTTTAGCCAGCAAGGTCTGCGCGCCAGCAAAATCTTTTTGTGTCAGCTTAATCTCTACCGCCAGCAGAGATTTTTCACGACGCTGGATATCGTTCAGTTCTTGCGGCAGCTGGTTAAACAGTTCAACCGCCTGCCCGGTTTTACCTTCTTTCACCAGTGCACGAATGGCGAGTAATTGCCAGTTGATCCTGGTATCATCAGAGCTTTGCTGCATCTGCTGAAGATAAAAGGCAGAATCGGCCTGCGCCGTGCCCTGCATATAGGCAGTGGACTGATCGGGGGTATGGGTGCCACAACCGGCGAAAATCAGGGCTGCCAGAACAACAGGCAGACAACGCGCGGCTTTCAAACGAGAAAATGTTGAGGGTACCATAATGTATCCAGTGATATTTTTTTTACGCAATTCTCAATATTAAATCGGCAATACGGACGACACAATGAAACAACACCAATCGGCGGATAATTCTCAAGGTCAGCTCTACATTGTACCGACGCCAATCGGCAATCTGGCGGATATCACCCAGCGTGCGCTGGAGGTATTACAGGCCGTTGATCTGATTGCCGCCGAGGATACGCGTCATACCGGTTTACTGCTGCAACATTTTGGGATAAACGCCCGACTGTTCGCTCTGCACGACCATAACGAACAACAGAAAGCCGAAACGCTGCTGGCGAAGCTGCAAGAGGGACAAAACATTGCGCTGGTTTCTGATGCCGGAACGCCGCTGATTAACGACCCTGGTTACCATTTGGTGCGTACCTGCCGTGAAGCGGGGATTCGCGTGGTGCCGCTACCGGGACCGTGTGCTGCCATCACTGCATTAAGCGCCGCTGGTTTACCATCCGACCGTTTTTGTTATGAAGGCTTTCTGCCCGCTAAATCGAAAGGCCGCCGTGATGCGCTAAAAGCGATTGAAGCGGAACCGCGCACGCTGATTTTTTATGAATCAACCCACCGTCTGTTAGATAGCCTGGAAGATATCGTCGCGGTGCTAGGTGAGTCCCGCTACGTGGTGCTGGCGCGAGAACTGACCAAAACCTGGGAAACTATTCACGGCGCGCCCGTTGGTGAGCTGTTGGCGTGGGTAAAAGAAGATGAAAACCGCCGCAAAGGTGAGATGGTACTGATTGTCGAAGGACATAAAGCGCAGGAAGAGGACTTGCCTGCCGATGCGCTGCGCACGCTGGCGCTGTTACAGGCAGAACTGCCGCTGAAAAAAGCGGCGGCGCTGGCAGCAGAAATTCACGGCGTGAAGAAAAATGCGCTGTATAAGTATGCGCTGGAGCAGCAAGGGGAGTAATTACAGGCGTTGCAGCAGGAATAAGAGCTGCAACGCCTGTTCCTGGCGAGTTAACGACGACACATCTCATCAATTACGCATGTGAAATGGTTATGCAGCCATAAAAACGACGCCGGGATAGTGGTGGAGACTTTAGTCGTGAGAAAACGTTCTGTCGCATCCTGCTTTCCTTCGCCAGTCACCAGTAACAAAACTTCGCGGGCATTGAGAATATCCTTCAAGCCTAAGGTGATCCCGTGAGTCACGGGACGACCAGCGGTTTTTAACATCTCATGCTGCTGGGTTTTCGCATCAAGTTGGCTGATATGGCAGGCCGGTTGCAGGCTTTCTCCCGGTTCGTTCAGCCCAAGATGACCGTTTTTCCCTAGTCCGAGAACGCACAAATCGAGACCGCCTTTGCGCGCAATCAGATTCGTTACCCGCTCGCACTCTGTCTCGTTTATCTCTTCGGAGCGAAAGCTGATGAGCTGGTCTTCACGTAACCCCAGCGGCTGCACGATATGCTTCTGAAGGAAAGTTTCGCAGGTGCCGGGCGCGGTTAATGGCAGATCCACCCATTCGTCGAGCTTCACGAAGGTGAGTTGGCTGACATCAACCTGCTGCTGGTGGATTTTTTCTACCAGATAATGATATGTCAGTAATGGTGTCGCTCCGGTCGCGAGGCAAATCACGGCCTTTGGTTTGCTACGGATCACGTCCAATAAATATTCGCTGGCGCGCTCACTTAACGCCGTATAGTTTTCAACTTGCTGTAAGGTTTGCACAGGATGAAATTCCTTAAGTAAAGAGGCACCACCAGGCGCAGTGCCTTGTTCCATTTACAAAATGCCGAATGCGGAACAAACAATAGAGAGCACAAACGTCACGCCGATTAACAGCACCGGATGCGCTTTTTTCACCCGCAGGAAGTAATACATCAGCAGGGTATAGGCCATCGGTAAAATATTCGGGAAGACTTTATCGAAGAAATCCTGTTGCAGCGCGACGCTGTGGCTACTGTCGATAGCAAACGACGTCACCACATTAATATGCACATACGAAGCGATCAGCCCGCCGATTACCGTGATCCCGAGGATGGTTGCCGAACGGGCGATCATTTGCGAGTTCTCTCGTACTTTATCAATAGCCTTCACGCCGACTGAATAACCGACGTGGGTCCAGCCGACGCGCAGGAAAAAGATAAGCAGGTAAACGGCGAAAAACAGAATCGGCCCCAGCAGGTTTCCCTGACTGGCAAACGATGAGCAAATCCCCGCCATAATCGGCAACAAGGTAAACCAGAAAATCGCATCGCCAATCCCGGCGATTGGGCCAAACAGCGCCACTTTCAGACCCTTAATGGTGTCGCGGTTTTCTCCTTTCTCTTCCATCGAAATCAATAACCCCATCAGGAATCCGACCAGATTCGGGTGGGTATTAATAAATTCGAGATTATCTTTCATCGCCGCGCTTAAGCCCGGTTTGTCGTCCTTATAAATCTTTTTCAGGATCGGCAACATCGCCCAGG
The DNA here is from genome assembly GCF_002966005.1 of Escherichia sp. MOD1-EC5433. NCBI lineage: Bacteria > Pseudomonadati > Pseudomonadota > Gammaproteobacteria > Enterobacterales > Enterobacteriaceae > Escherichia > Escherichia sp. MOD1-EC5433. The sequence goes on from NZ_PTRL01000001.1 coordinate 326,675, forward strand.
TAAAGCCGCCAGCCTGCATCCTTTCGTAGTTAAAGCTCGCTTGCAGCAGCGACGAACGAAAGCCCAGACGGGTGATATCTTTTTTACTGATTTCAGATCCCATTGCTGTAGTCCTCTTCTTCATTTTTACTGGCAACGGGCTGCGGTTGCGCTTGCTGCCGGGATTTCGCATTGAAAAACTCATACACCGCAAAGCCTGCGCCCAGTACGGCAACCGGCAACAGGTTGCTGACCTGGATGTAGCAAACAAACAGGAAACCGGCGATCAGGTAAGGGATATATTGCGCTTTGAACATCACGCGCAGCAGCAAGCCAAAACCGACGGCAGGCAGAATACCGCCAGCCACTTCAAAGCCGTGGGTCAACCATGTGGGCATTGCTTTTACCAGCGCCTGCATCGCACCTTGCGCCAGGTAAGTACAGAGGAAAGCAATCACCGCATACGAAAAGGCAACAATCAGCATCGTTGTCCAGTTAAGTTGGGAAAACGCTGCTGTATCCGCCTCTTTGGCGCATTTATCGGCTTTGCTCATAAATAGCGAGAATGCCGAATAGAAGAACAGAATGAGGTACTGCATTAACAGGCTGAACGGCAGGCCAAGACCAATCGCCGTTTTGGCATCGACGCCCGTAGACCATGCAATAACGGTAGTCATCAGACCGGCCATAATCGGGTTAGGCGGCTGAACACCACCAGCAGGGGTTAATCCGGCGAAAGCCAGTTCTGTCAGACCACCGGTAATTAAGCCAGTCTGAATATCACCGAGAATAGCGCCAGTCAGGGTACAAACGATTATCGGGCGGAATAAAAATAAGGCTTCCAGCCAAAAATCAATCCCCAGAACGAATACTAACGCCGACAGGGATAATCCCTGAATTAGGGTTATTTCATGCATTTTATTACCTCAAACTAATATTAAGGCGATTTTAGATCTAGTCAGGGATTTGTTCTTTTTGATCGCCGGGGACATCCTGAATAAAAACATTCACGCCGCGTTGTTTAATAAAGCGTAAGTCCGTGAGATCCTGGTCATCGACATAAACTTTACTACTTATTTGCTTTTTCCCTTCCGAGAAATGCATATTGCCGACGTTGACATCTTTCAGATCAATGCCACCTTCTACTAATTTACGTACCGTTTGCGGCGTACGGCAAATCAGAAAAATCTTCTGATGTGGTGCAGCTTTGCCGATGACATTAATGGTTTTTTCGACAGTAAAGAAACGGATACCAAAGCCGTAGGTTTCCGCAGTAATACCCATCAGTTTCTGCTGAATATCATCGTTAGCGACAACATCATCCACGACCACCAGCAGATTCGCACCGATGGTGGATGTCCAGGTCACGCCAACCTGGCCATGAACCAGACGGTTATCAATACGGGTTAAGAGAATATTTGGACTGCTCATTATGTAATCCTCACCATAAAAATTGAATAATATAATTTTAAAATATATTATCGTTGCGATATTGTACTGATGTATTTATTACGGTTTACTCATTTCCTTTGCCATTAAGGCACTACCCGATATTAGTCGAGCAGTACTTATTAATAAATTTTATAAAATTAATGATTATGCTGAAATGCGATTTGCTGAACCACAGACATTAATTTTATTTCTGACCACTTCTTTCATTGCATCCATGCCGACGCGCATATAATAGCGAGGATCATTACCCTGCGGGTTTTCTGCAAACCAGGCTTTAACCGCGCCGGCGAAGGCTATTTTTAATTCTGTTGCGACATTAACTTTCGTCACACCCAGTTTAATAGTCCAGCGAACAAATTCATCCGGGACATCGCTGGCGCCATGCAGTACCAGAGGGATGTCTACCATTTCACGAATTTCCGCCAGCCGCTGAAAATCAATTTTCGGTATTTTTCTGTACAGGCCATGCGCCGTACCAATCGCTACCGCCAGGCTGTCGACGCCAGTCTGTTTGACAAAGCGTCTGGCTTCTTGTGGGTCGGTGAGGAACGCGCTTTCTGCGTCAACACTCATATCATCTTCCACGCCTCCCAGACGGCCCAGTTCGGCTTCCACACTGCAATCCTGCGAGTGGCAGAAGTCGACAACCGATTTCACCAGTTTCACGTTTTCAGCAAACGGGAAGTGACTGCCGTCGATCATCGCGCTGCGCACGCCAGCGTGGACTTTACGGCGAATATCATCGAGCGATTCGTGGTGGTCGAGATGCAGTGCCAGCGGCATGTTGTAGGTTGTGGAATAGGCGCTACACAGGGCGTAGATCTCTTCCAGCGCGATATGTTTGAAGGTTCCCGGCGTCCCGGCGAGAATGACTGGCGATCGCATTTCACTGCACACTTCGAGGATCGCCTGGATCGTCTCGGCGTTATGGATGTTAAACGCAGGCACCGCGTAGCCATTGGCCTGGGCGTCCTGTAACAGATATTTGGTGGAGATAATGCTCATAATGCGATCCTCTTATGCCTGCCACGGATGAATAATTACACCTTGCACCACGCGGTTTACGGTGCCACTGGCTGATGGGGAATCCGGCGTATTGTCCATATGTAGCGACTGCATCAGTGCAAACGTCTGGGCGTACATCAGGAAGCAAAATGCCTGCTCAACGTCGATAAAGTGACGGGATGGCGGCAGGATGATATGCGGGCCGGCGGCGATAGTGTCGTTGCTTTCAGCGGCGATGGCGATCACGCGCATTGCCTGGTTATCGCGGCGGAGTTCTGCCAGCAGATCAAGATCATACTGACGGGTGTAGGGGTGGCTGGAGACAAACACCACCACCAGCGTTTCGTCATCGACCAGTGATTTCGGGCCATGACGGAATCCGGTCGGGGAATCATAAAAGGCCACCAGTTTACCCGCTGTCAGTTCCAGCACTTTCAGCGCCGACTCGCGTGCCGCGCCCTGTAAGCCACCGCTACCGAGATAAACGATCCGCTTCCACGGCGCGTAACCAAACACGCCTTCGCTGAAATCGCCGAGCGAGGTCAGGATCGCCTGGCAACGATCCGCCACATCGCGGAAGGTCTGGCTGTTGATCATCTCAGGTGCGAAAACCGCGAGGCAGCTGGCCATCATGGTGGTAATACTGCTGGTCATCGCAAAGCCGCGATCGTGCGTTTCTGCGGGCATCAGTAGGGCAAACGCGTTATCGCTGTTGATCGCGTTTTGATAGAGAGCGCCCGCTTCATTGCAGGTGATCGGCAGGTGATAGCACTCCGGTACAAACTTATTTGCCAGTTTCACGGCGGCGACGCTTTCCGGGCTATTGCCGGATCGACCGAAGGAGATCAACAGCAGCGGATGCGCTGGATTCAGATAGTCCATTGGATTGGTAACCAGATCGGTGGTCGGTACGGCGCTGAAGTTTTTGCCTGTATGGCTGGCGAGCCACGGCGCGATGATGTCACCGATAAATGCCGAGGTTCCGGCTCCGGTCAGGATTATCCGCAGATCCTCTTTGCGCAGTAACGGTGCAAGGAAACTGTTGAGCGCGGAACGTAGCGCGTCAATGTTGGCGAGCGAACGAAGCCACGCGCGAGGCTGATGGCGGATCTCTTCTTCAGTCCATGTGCCGGTGGTGGTGGTCGCAGGGGGGTAATTTTCTGGCATAACTAAATCCTTAGTTTGATGAACTTGACGTCTGGCATTATCGCTTTCGCTTTCCTTTCGTTTCATTTCACTTGATGATATCTTTCGTTGATTAAAATTTATAGAAAAGAAACTGAAAGTTCAACAATGAAGAAAGAAATAAAACGAAATTTGTGATCGTTGAAAGAAAAGACAAGGGAAGATAAAGGTATTGCGTGATGGGGGGATATTTGCACCGATTGCCGGATGCGGCGTAAACGCCTGATCCAGCCAGGCTGCCACCTGCCCAGCCGTAGGTCGAATAAGACGCGTCAGCGTCGCATCCGACACCGGTGCAAAAGTCAAAACAAAAGAAAAAAGTCTCGTAGGGGAAGTGAAAGCCAGATAAAGAAACGAAAGTGTAAAATGCCACTCACTGTCTTTTACCAACAGCGGCGGGGCGTTTACCTTATATTCCTTCCTCGACCGGACATTCTTTATGGTAGCGACCTAATTCGTCCACCAGACTGGTCAGCCCACGGTGTCCGCACTCCAGCGCCTGCACGCGGAATTCTTCGCTGCTTAACCCTTCGCGCTCCAGCACCATTTCCAGTAATAGTTGCAAATTAGTGCCGGTGATCACTTCACAGCCCGGTTTTTGCATCGCCAGCGTTGAAGCTACGCGAAACGGCGTGCCTCCCAGCAAATCCGTCAGAAAAACAATGCCGTCTTCACAATCCAGTTGGGCGATAGCCTCTTCAAGCTGCGATGTAAGCAGCGCAGTGCTTGAGGTTTCTGGAAAATCAATGGCGATAAACTGCGATTGCTCACCGAGGATTTGCTTCATTGCTTTTTCCATGCCGCTGGCAAATCCGCCATGCCCTGTCAAAATAATACTTAACATCTAATACCTCATTGTATTTAAAGGAAATGACAGAATTTACCGACGATGCCGAGAACCACAGTGATTGCAATCAGGCGCAGCGGACTCCAGCCGCGACGTACCAGCCAGAACATGGTCAGGGTATAGACCAGCGGCAAGAAGGCAGGCATCAGTTTGTCGATAACGTCAGTCTGTAGCTTAACCACTGCGTCGCCCGCCGTGATTTCCAGCGTGGTGCTTAATCGGACATAGGTTGCTACCAGCGCGCCGATCACCGTCATCCCGACGATAGACGCGGCATGACCGACTTTTTTGGTATTCGCTTTAATCAGCGGGATCGCCGCGACGCCCATTCGATAAGCGTAATGCGCAAGACCAAAACGCAGACCGAGATGCACCACGTTGAATAACACGATAAATACCACAGCGCCGAGAATGGAGCCTTGCAGCGCCAGACTGGCGCCAATCCCGCCGCAAATTGGCAGCAGCGTCAGCCAGAACATCGCATCGCCAATCCCGCCGAGCGGCGCACCAACGGCAATCTTGGTGCTCTGAATACTGTTCACGTCCTGTTTTGAGCGTTCCATCGCGAGGATAATGCCGATAACAAACGTCACCAGAAACGGGTGAGTATTGAAAAAGCCCATATGGCCTTTCATGGCACGCGCCAGGTCGCGTTTATTGGTGTGGATCTTTTTCAGTGCAGGCAGCAGACCGTACAGCCAGCCGGAAGCCTGCATACGTTCGTAGTTGAACGAAGCCTGTAACAGCATGGAACGCCAGGCGACGCGGTTGATATCTTTTTTCGTCAGCTCTGCGCCAATGCTCTGATCTTCATATACGTTTTCATTGACGCCAGTCAGCAGTGTTTCTTCGTTTTCACTGACGTTCGGCAAGGTCGTTTGATTAGATGCCATCTTCAAATTCCTCTTTCTGTGCCGCAGGTTGAGTCGGTTCAGGAGATTTACGTAGTAGGTCGATCAGCGCCATAGCCAGCGCGGCGGCAGCAATAGCCAGCACCGGTAACTTGAGCCAGGCGGCGGCAACAAAGCCCAGGATGAAGTAGGGGATGTAAACGTTTTTCATCATGATTTTCAGCAGCACGGCAAAACCGATTGCTGGCATGATGCCGCCTGCGACGCCAAGGCCGTCGATTAACCGTTGCGGCAGGACATCAATGATGGTTTTGGCATGTTCCGCGCCGAAGTAAATCGGCAGGAAAGCACAAAGAAAATAGAAGGTGCCGAGCGCCAGCAGTGCCAGATAGTTCACTCGCTCAATGCCGCGTGTATCGGCATTTTCCGCCATCCGGTCACAACGGGACATTACGCCAGACATCACCGAGAACAGGAAGGTAATCCCCATCTGTACCGCGACGGCGAAAGGCACGGCGACACCGACTGCGACATCGGGTTTCACGCCGGTGGTAATAGCAAATGCCGTACCGACGATAGTACCGATAATGACGTTAGGCGGCTGTGCGCCAGCCAGCGGAGCCAGCCCCATCCATACCAGTTCCAGCGTACCGCCGGTTAAAATACCGGTATGTAGATCGCCAAGTACCAGCCCAACCAACGGCCCAAGAACCACCGGGCGGTGTATATGGGTTAAGCCGTTAAACATATCCAGGCCAGCGATAAAGGCGAGAATGCCCAACACGAATGCCTGCAACAGACTGATTTCCATGATGAATCCCTCAAAGTAATTTAAAGAGCTCCACAGCAGGTTCTGTCGGGACGCCCTGAACGAAGCATTCCACTCTGGCGGTTTTCAGATCGTTAAACGCCGCGATATCACCCGCATCTACAGAAACCGTTTTGGCGATTTGTTGCTTGCCATTGGCGTAATGCATATTGCCAACATTAATGCGGCTCACCGGGACACCACCTTTCACCAGCGTCAGGAAATCGGCTGGTGTTTTGCAAACCAGCAGGATTTTCTGCCGGTCAGCGGCGCGATGGATGTTATCGATCACTTTTTGCAACGACCAGAAACGCACAGCGATCCCTTCTGCCAGTACCATTTCCATCAGGTTTTGTTGTACCGGATCTTCGGCTACCTCGTCATTGGCTACCAGAACCAGATTTGCCCCCGCAAATCCGACCCACTGAACGCCGACCTGACCGTGAATCAAGCGTTCATCGATCCGGCTTAAAACAATATTTGGCATAGCGTGTTCCTCTTTGTTTTGGTTATTGGCCTCCACAGGCTGTGTGGTACTGCGCCAGGATGTCCTGAATATGGTTGATAATGAGCGCCCTCGGCGTTGGCTGTAGCTCGCCGGAGCGAACTTTGACGTATTGCAGCGGCAGATACTGGCTGATGAGCGGTAGCGGAATTGGCGCATCCGCCAGGTTACGAACCAAATGGACGAAAGCGTCATCAATCTGGCTGTCCGGCCAGTAGTAGCGCACACGATCTGAGTAGCTGTAACCGCGTGCCAGACGACGTGCGTTGCCGTCACCGTGGTAGTGGCTTTGCCAGTATTCCGGACGGTCAAGCATCACGTTTTCCAGAACCTGACGCAGACTGGAACAGGCTTTCGCTGGCACCAGTTCTTCTTCAATCGCCGCCAGAGAAAACAGGGTTTCACGTAGGGCGAAGGTCAGCGCCGGGCCAACTTTCAGAATGGCAAAGTGGTCGATTACCAACTGGCGTAGTGATTGCGGCGTTTGATAATCGGTAGAGTGAGCTTCGAAAATCAGCGTTTGGTAGTTTTCGACCATCTGGCTTAAGGCGGTCGCTTTTGCGGGCTGATAATCAATAACGTTGGTGTGATCGAATTCGACGCCGGGTTGTACCACCAGGGCAATGATGCGCGGCCACAGGGCATTCAGACCTTGCTTTTCAAAAGCGTGACGATGGGCTTCCAGCGTGGCGCGGGCGGCATCGGGCGTAGTGACCGCCAGTTCGCTTAAGGTTTCATGAGCGCCGCCGGGCACCGGAACTTCGGTGCCGATGACATACACCAGATCGGTCTCGCCAAAGTGTTCGCGGCAGGTTTCTTCCGCGACTTTTGCCAGACGGGCAGCGCGTTCAGCCACGATGTCATCGGTTAAGGGAACCGGATCGCCCTGACAGGACATGCTGCAATCAAGATGGATTTTTTTGAACCCCGCCGCGACGTAGCTTTTAATCAAATCATCGGCATTGGCCATCGCCTGAGCGGCAGGCAGATTCTGCCAGCGGTTTGGCCCCAGATGGTCGCCACCGAGAATCAACGCGTTTTGCGGGAAATTCAGCGAGTCGGCAAGCTGGCAAACAAAGCCGCGAAAATCGGCGGGCGTCATTCCGGTATAACCGCCGAACTGATCCACCTGATTGGAGGTTGCTTCAATCAGTAACGGCGTTTGGTTTGCGAAGGCATAGTGGATGGCAGCTTCCAGTACCAGCGGATGTGCGGAGCAAACGGCATAAATCCCATTTGTTTTGCCCTCTTTGTGCTGTCTCACCATTTCTATCAGATATTTCACTTTCTTCTCCAGACCAAATAATTGCCATTGCGAACCTTTCGTTTTGTTTCAATTTATACTGCGCCATGGTGAGGTGAAAATAAAACGAAAGGTAATGGTTTTCTGATCTGATTCACAAAAGAAACATAATGAAAGTTACTGAAACAAGAGTCGCTTACGTCAACAGGCAATGTGGGCTTGCATTTGGTTAATAGAAAGGCGTTAATAAGAAAAACGAAATGAAACGAAAGATTTACGAAAGGATTTACTATGAGTAATACCGACGCATCAGGTGAGAAGCGAGTGACTGGCACCAGCGAGCGAAGAGAGCAGATCATTCAGCGCCTGCGTCAGCAAGGGAGTGTGCAGGTTAACGATCTGTCGGCATTGTATGGTGTATCTACTGTGACAATCCGCAACGATCTGGCGTTTCTGGAAAAACAGGGGATTGCCGTGCGTGCCTACGGCGGCGCGCTGATCTGCGATGGCTCGACGCCGTCAGTCGAGCCTTCGGTAGAAGATAAAAGCGCGCTGAACACGGCGATGAAACGCAGCGTTGCGAAAGCTGCCGTTGAGTTGATTAAGCCGGGTCATCGGGTGATCCTCGATTCCGGAACTACCACCTTTGAGATTGCCCGTCTGATGCGCAAGCACACCGATGTGATTGCGATGACCAATGGTATGAACGTGGCGAATGCTTTGCTGGAAGCGGAGGGCGTTGAACTGCTGATGACCGGAGGGCATCTGCGCCGCCAGTCGCAATCTTTTTACGGCGATCAGGCTGAACAATCGCTGCAAAATTACCACTTCGATATGCTGTTTCTCGGCGTAGACGCTATCGATCTGGAGCGCGGCGTCAGTACGCATAATGAAGATGAAGCTCGTTTAAACCGCCGGATGTGCGAAGTTGCGGAACGGATCATCGTGGTCACCGATTCCAGTAAGTTCAACCGCTCCAGTTTACATAAGATCATCGATACTCAACGGATCGACATGATCATTGTCGATGAAGGCATTCCTGCGGATAGTCTGGAAGGGCTGCGAAAGGCTGGGGTTGAAGTGATTCTGGTCGGGGATCACGCGTCTTCGCTGTGACTCAATATGCCCGATAAACGTGTGCTATCGGGCATAATATGAATTGAATTATCAGGTCACCGGTGCCGGGTTAAATACTGCCAGTTGGTTATGCAGTCCCCATTGATCCGAGAAGGTTTTCTTCTTCCCGCTGGCGACGTCAAGAATAAAGTGGAACAGCTTCCAGCCCACCTCTTCAATGGTCTCTTCGCCGGTGGCGATAGTGCCCGCATTAATATCCATCAAATCAAACCAGCGGTTCGCCAGTTCGGTGCGGGTTGCCATTTTAATGACCGGCACTGCCATCAGACCGTATGGTGTGCCGCGACCGGTGGTAAATACTTGCACGGTAATCCCTGAAGCCACCTGTTGGGTGCCACAGACGAAATCGCTGGCTGGCGTCGCGGCGTAAATTAATCCGCGTTTGGTCGGGCGCTGTCCGGGTGACAGCACTTCAACAATCGCGCTTTTACCTGATTTGGCAATGGAGCCGAGTGCCTTTTCCACCACGTTTGCCAGACCGCCTTTCTTGTTGCCCGGCGAAGGGTTGGCGCTGCGGTCGGTTTTTCCCATATCAAGATAGTTGTCGTACCACTCCATCTCATCCAGCAGGCGCTTGCCGACCTCTTCATTAATAGCGCGCGGTGTCAGCAGATGGATCGCGTCACGCACTTCCGTTACTTCTGAGAACATCACCGTTGCGCCGCAGCGCACCAGTAGATCAGATGCATAGCCCACAGCCGGGTTTGCCGTTACACCAGAAAACGCATCGCTGCCGCCGCACTGCATACCGACAACCAGTTCTGAAGCCGGACAGGTTTCTCGCTGCCGTTGATTTAATTTGTGCAGGTGGTGCTTGGCAACCTGCAAAATATCCTCGACCATGGACTGAAAACCGACATGCTTTTCATCCTGCAAGCTGACAATACTGGCGTTCTCCAGCGGAATGCTTTGTACATCATCCGTGCCGACCAGCAGGCGTTCAGGCTGCAATTTCTCGCAACCCAGACCGATCACCATCACCTCGCCGCCAAAGTTTGGGTTCAGCGAAATGTTGTGAATGGTACGAATAGGTACCACCGCCGCCGGAGCGTTAATCGCCACGCCACAACCGTACAGGTGATTCAGCCCCACCACACCATCGACGTTCGGGTATTTCGGCAGCAGGTCGCGTTCAATAATTTTCACCACATAATCGACAACACCTGCCACACAATGCACGCTGGTGGTGATGCCGAGCAGGTTTTTGGTACCCACGCTGCCATCGGCATTGCGATAGCCTTCAAAGGTATAACCTTCAAGCGGCGGTAAGGGGGCCGGCACTTTAGTTGCCAATGGCAGCGTGTGTAACGGCGGCGCTTCCGGCAGTACGACCATTGATTCGTCGATCCAACTTCCGCGTGGGATTGCGCGCACGGCATAACCAATCACTTCACCGTAACGAATAATTTCGCTATTCGCAGGGATATCAACTAATGCGACTTTATGCCCCTGGGGTATATGTTCAATTAATTCCAGTCCGTCCGGGAAACGTGTTCCTGCTTTCAGGCCATTATCATTAACAATAATTGCCACATTATCTGTGTCGTGAACTTTTATATAAAACGCAGTCGGCGTTTCTTGCCTGATTTCGATGTTGGCCATTATCCCGTTTTCTCCGGTCGCTAATAATAATAAATTTATGTTGAGTGATTCTGATGACAGAAATAATTTCATCTGTGAGATGGAATAAGAGTGTCAGGAGATGAAAAGTCAGTATGTGATCAACATCACTAATTATCGTGATAGCAGGGCGACAGGGGCCGGCAAAGCGTAAATATGTGCATTGGCACGCAGCGTGATAGGCATATGCTCAAAATAATATTTATATCAGGCAATCATAATGAGCATTTGCACAATGCCTATTATTTCTGGTCTGATTATACTCATTGTCGAAAACAGATTTATTATTGAACAGGGTCAATATTCGTTAAGAGAATATTTAATAAATAGCACTGACCTTTTTACTATCGACGGAATATAAACATAATTAGTGGGATTGCTGAATAAGGAACGCATGTGCCTTTTTAATCTTACTGCCTATTTTTATTGTCATCGAAGAGATTGCCCTCTTTCAATACTGCACCGGGAAGCCTGACTGGCGACATTAAACGTATGGAATTGCAGAAATAAGCAAAGGTATAAGCGATGAATAACGATATTTTCCCAAATAAGTTCAAAGCCGCGTTGGCAGCGAAACAGGTACAGATTGGCTGCTGGTCAGCACTTTCTAACCCAATTAGCACTGAAGTTCTTGGTTTAGCTGGCTTTGACTGGCTGGTGCTGGATGGCGAACATGCGCCAAACGATATCTCCACGTTCATTCCTCAGTTGATGGCTCTGAAGGGGAGCGTCAGCGCGCCAGTGGTGCGTGTACCGACCAACGAACCGGTAATTATTAAGCGTCTGCTGGATATCGGTTTTTATAACTTCCTGATCCCCTTTGTCGAAACGAAAGAAGAAGCAGTGCAGGCGGTGGCATCTACCCGTTATCCACCAGAAGGTATTCGCGGCGTGTCCGTTTCTCACCGCGCCAATATGTTTGGCACCGTGGTGGATTACTTCGCTCAGTCGAATAAGAACATCACCATTCTGGTGCAAATCGAAAGCCAGCAAGGCGTTGATAACGTTGATGCTATCGCCGCAACTGAAGGCGTTGACGGTATCTTCGTTGGCCCCAGCGATCTGGCGGCGGCATTAGGTCATCTCGGCAATGCGTCACATCCGGATGTGCAAAAAGCGATTCAACATATTTTTAATCGCGCCAGAGCCAACGGCAAACCCTGCGGCATCCTCGCCCCTGTCGAAGCCGATGCGCGTCGTTATCTGGAATGGGGCGCGACGTTTGTGGCCGTCGGCAGCGATCTCGGCGTATTCCGTTCCGCCACGCAGAAATTGGCAGATACCTTTAAAAAATAACCACCACCGCAACAAGAGAGATGATTGATATGACTATGAAAGTTGGTTTTATTGGCCTGGGTATTATGGGTAAACCAATGAGTAAAAACCTCCTGAAAGCAGGTTACTCGCTGGTGGTTGCTGACCGTAACCCTGAAGCCATTGCTGAAGTGATTGCCGCAGGCGCAGAAACAGCGTCTACGGCTAAAGCTGTCGCTGAACAGTGCGATGTCATCATAACCATGCTGCCAAACTCCCCTCATGTGAAAGAGGTGGCGTTGGGTGAAAATGGCATTATTGAAGGCGCGAAGCCAGGTACGGTATTGATCGATATGAGTTCAATCGCTCCGCTGGCAAGCCGTGAAATCAGCGAAGCACTGAAAGCGAAAGGTATTGATATGCTGGACGCCCCGGTGAGCGGCGGTGAACCGAAAGCCATCGACGGTACGCTGTCTGTGATGGTGGGCGGCGACAAGGTTATTTTCGACAAATACTATGATTTGATGAAAGCGATGGCGGGTTCCGTGGTGCATACCGGGGAGATCGGTGCAGGTAACGTCACTAAACTGGCAAATCAGGTCATTGTGGCGCTGAATATTGCCGCGATGTCAGAAGCGTTAACGCTGGCAACCAAAGCGGGCGTAAACCCGGAGCTGGTTTATCAGGCAATTCGCGGTGGGCTGGCTGGCAGTACCGTTCTTGATGCTAAAGCGCCGATGGTCATGGACAGAAACTTCAAGCCAGGCTTCCGTATTGATCTGCATATTAAAGATCTGGCGAATGCGCTGGATACCTCTCACGGCGTTGGTGCGCAATTGCCGCTAACTGCTGCGGTTATGGAGATGATGCAGGCACTGCGTGCCGATGGTTTGGGAACGGCGGATCATAGCGCCCTGGCGTGCTACTACGAAAAACTGGCAAAAGTCGAAGTTACTCGTTAATGGCGTCGCGCCCGGATGGCGTATTGCAATCCGGGTCTGGAATCCAGGCCGAATAAGAGAAACGCCCTCCGGCGTCATGTGGTAACAGGCACAGGTATGAAAATCGTAATCGCCCCAGACTCTTATAAAGAAAGTTTATCTGCCAGCGAGGTTGCGCAGGCGATAGAAAAAGGATTTCGGGAAATTTTTCCTGATGCACAGTACGTTTCGGTTCCGGTTGCTGATGGCGGCGAAGGAACGGTGGAAGCGATGATTGCAGCCACCCAGGGTTTCGAACGTCACGCCTGGGTTACAGGGCCACTGGGCGAAAAGGTGAATGCCAGTTGGGGGATCTCTGGCGATGGTAAAACCGCGTTTATTGAAATGGCGGCGGCCAGTGGGCTGGCGTTAGTACCGTCGGAAAAGCGTGATCCGTTGGTGACGACTTCTCGCGGCACGGGGGAGTTAATTTTACAGGCGCTGGAGAGTGGTGCGACCAGCATTATTATTGGCATCGGCGGCAGTGCCACCAACGACGGCGGCGCGGGGATGATGCAGGCGCTGGGGGCGAAGTTAAGCGATGTCAACGGTAATGAAATCGGTTTTGGCGGCGGCAGTCTTAATACCCTGAATGATATTGATATTTCCGGCCTCGATCCGCGTTTAAAAGATTGCGCTATTCGCGTCGCCTGCGATGTCACTAATCCGCTGGTGGGCGATAACGGTGCTTCGCGTATCTTTGGCCCGCAAAAAGGGGCTAATAAGGCCACGATTATCGAGCTGGACAGGAATCTCTCTCACTATGCTGATGTCATCAAAAAATCGCTGCATGTTGATGTGAAAAACGTTCCTGGTGCAGGGGCGGCAGGCGGCATGGGTGCGGCGCTAATGGCGTTTCTTGGCGCAGAGCTAAAGAGCGGCATTGAAATTGTGACGACGGCGCTCAATCTGGAAGAACATATTCATGATTGCTCGTTGGTGATCACCGGAGAAGGTCGCATTGATAGCCAGAGCATTCACGGTAAAGTGCCGATTGGCGTAGCGAACGTCGCGAAGAAATACAATAAACCGGTAATTGGTATTGCGGGTAGTCTGACGAAGGATGTCGGCGTTGTGCATCAGTATGGCATCGATGCTGTATTCAGCGTGTTGAACAGTATTGTTACGCTGGATGAAGCTTTCAGCGGGGCTTATGACAATATTTACCGTGCTTCGCGCAATATCGCCGCGACGCTGGCGATTGGAATGCGCGACGCGGGGTGACAAGGGCGCGCAAACCCTCTATACTGCGCGCCGAAGCTGACCAGACAGTCGCCGCTTCGTCGTCGTCCTCTTCGGGGGAGACGGGCGGAGGGGAGGAAAGTCCGGGCTCCATAGGGCAGGGTGCCAGGTAACGCCTGGGGGGGAAACCCACGACCAGTGCAACAGAGAGCAAACCGCCGATGGCTCACGCAAGTGGGATCAGGTAAGGGTGAAAGGGTGCGGTAAGAGCGCACCGCGCGGCTGGTAACAGTCCGTGGCACGGTAAACTCCACCCGGAGCAAGGCCAAATAGGGGTTCATAAGGTACGGCCCGTACTGAACCCGGGTAGGCTGCTTGAGCCAGTGAGCGATTGCTGGCCTAGATGAATGACTGTCCACGACAGAACCCGGCTTATCGGTCAGTTTCACCTCTTCAACAGAAACCCGCCAGTGCAAAACCGGCGGGTTTTTGCTTTTGGAGCGAGCGGTAAGATGAATGACTGTCCACGACACTATACCCAAAAGAAAGCGGCTTATCGGTCAGTTTCACCTATTTTAACGAAAACCCGCCAGTGCAGACTGGCGGGTTTTTGCTTTTGGAGCAGGCGGAAAGATGAATGACTATCCACGACGCTATACCCAAAAGAAAGCGGCCTGTTGGTTCAATATAAACACTCTTTTTAGCCACCCTGTGCTCTCTTCTGATAGCTTACTTGCGAATTGCAATTATTAGTTTTGTGATCCTCAACACAAAATGCTGTTCCGCAACCGGAATGCGAGAATAAATCATGGAAAACGATTGCATTCACAAAATGACGTTCTGCAAAAGAGACAATGATTGACGTTAATCAATTGTTCGAGATGATCAATATCTGTATTCGAAATTTTAAAACATTGATAAAATAAATGTTCTATCTCCAACAAATGGCGAAAAAAAATGTGACGTACCGCATTATTTATCTGTGGAAATGATTTATTTATAATAAAATTTGATAACTTGCTCATTAAATTTAACTTAAAATTCGTCTGCGAAATACACGATAATTGCTTGAAATATCGTCTAAGAGCATTTTTTAATAACAAAAATTAAGTGCGCCGTTATCGCCATAAAATATGGTTATCCCCCCTTGTTTTTTTGATAAAAGTCAGCCTTTGTGTTGATTTTATTTATATAACTCATTGATATTAAATGATTATATGCCTTTAAGGATATGCCTGGAAAACTATTGAAAGTTAATTTGTGAGTGGTCGCACATATCCTATTCATTGCATTTTGATACACTTCATACCGTCAATGAGGTAATTAACGCGGGTTGTTATGAGCACTATTCTTCTTCCTAAAACGCAACACCTGGTAGTCTTTCAGGAAGTCATCAGAAGTGGCTCTATTGGCTCGGCTGCAAAAGAATTAGGGTTAACTCAACCAGCGGTAAGTAAAATCATTAACGATATCGAAGATTATTTTGGCGTGGAATTAGTGGTGCGGAAAAATACCGGTGTAACGCTGACGCCAGCTGGTCAATTGTTGCTCTCACGCTCCGAATCCATTACCCGCGAAATGAAAAATATGGTTAATGAGATTAGCGGTATGTCCTCTGATGCAGTCGTGGAGGTCTCATTTGGTTTTCCATCGCTGATTGGCTTTACCTTTATGTCCGGGATGATCAACAAATTCAAAGAGGTGTTCCCGAAAGCGCAGGTCTCAATGTATGAAGCGCAATTGTCCTCATTCTTACCGGCTATCCGCGACGGGCGTCTGGATTTTGCGATAGGTACGTTAAGTGCAGAAATGAAGCTTCAGGATTTGCATGTCGAGCCGCTGTTCGAGTCAGAGTTTGTGCTGGTTGCCAGTAAGTCCCGAACATCCACCGGCACCACCACGCTGGAGTCTTTGAAGAACGAACAGTGGGTGTTGCCGCAAACGAATATGGGATACTACAGCGAACTACTCACCACGTTACAAAGAAATGGCATCAGTATTGAAAACATCGTTAAAACCGACTCAGTCGTGACAATTTATAATCTTGTTCTCAATGCTGATTTCTTAACCGTGATTCCCTGCGATATGACTTCACCTTTTGGTTCTAATCAATTTATTACCATTCCGGTTGAGGAAACATTACCGGTAGCGCAATATGCCGCAGTATGGTCGAAAAATTATCGTATTAAAAAAGCAGCATCGGTTTTGGTGGAATTAGCCAAAGAATATTCATCTTATAATGGGTGTAGACGAAAGCAATTAATAGAAGCTTGTTAGTTATTTGTTTTTTATTTAAACATAAATAATCCACCTGCCTTTTTGCAGGTGCTGGTTACGGTTACCTACATATTTAATTCAGGCTAAGAGGTTTTATAATGCATATTACATACGATCTGCCGGTTGCTATTGATGACATTATTGAAGCAAAACAACGTCTGGCTGGGCGAATTTATAAAACAGGAATGCCTCGATCTAACTATTTTAGTGAACGTTGCAAAGGTGAAATATTCCTTAAGTTTGAAAACATGCAGCGTACCGGTTCATTTAAAATTCGTGGCGCATTTAATAAATTAAGCTCCTTAACTGATGCTGAGAAACGTAAAGGTGTAGTGGCCTGTTCAGCGGGGAACCACGCGCAAGGGGTTTCGCTTTCCTGTGCGATGTTGGGTATTGATGGTAAAGTTGTAATGCCGAAAGGCGCGCCAAAATCCAAAGTTGCAGCAACGTGTGACTACTCTGCTGAAGTGGTACTGCACGGCGACAACTTCAACGACACCATCGCCAAAGTGAGCGAAATTGTCGAAACGGAAGGTCGCATCTTTATTCCACCTTATGATGATCCGAAAGTGATTGCCGGTCAGGGGACCATTGGGCTGGAAATTATGGAAGATCTTTATGATGTCGATAACGTCATTGTGCCAATTGGCGGTGGCGGTTTAATTGCCGGTATTGCGGTGGCAATTAAATCTATTAACCCTACCATTCGTGTTATTGGTGTGCAGTCAGAAAACGTTCACGGCATGGCGGCTTCTTTCCACTCCGGAGAAATAACCACGCACCGAACTACCGGCACCCTGGCGGATGGTTGTGATGTCGCCCGCCCGGGTAATTTAACTTACGAAATCGTTCGTGAATTAGTCGATGACATCGTGCTGGTCAGCGAAGACGAAATCAGAAACAGTATGGTTGCCTTAATTCAGCGTAATAAAGTCATCACCGAAGGCGCTGGCGCTCTGGCATGTGCTGCATTATTAAGCGGTAAATTAGACCAATATATTCAAAACAGAAAAACCGTCAGTATTATTTCCGGCGGTAATATCGATCTTTCTCGCGTCTCTCAAATCACCGGTTTCGTTGACGCTTAATTAATTCGTTGAGGATAGGATATGAGTACTTCAGATAGCATTGTATCCAGCCAGACAAAACAATCGTCCTGGCGTAAATCAGATACCACATGGACGTTAGGCTTGTTTGGTACGGCAATCGGCGCCGGGGTGCTGTTCTTCCCTATCCGCGCAGGTTTTGGCGGACTGATCCCGATTCTTCTGATGTTGGTATTGGCATACCCGATTGCGTTTTATTGCCACCGGGCGCTGGCGCGTCTGTGTCTCTCTGGCTCTAACCCTTCCGGCAACATTACGGAAACAGTAGAAGAGCACTTTGGTAAAACCGGCGGTGTGGTCATCACGTTCCTGTATTTCTTCGCGATTTGCCCACTGTTGTGGATTTATGGCGTTACCATCACCAACACCTTTATGACATTCTGGGAAAACCAGCTCGGCTTTGCGCCTCTGAACCGTGGCTTTGTGGCGCTGTTCCTGCTGCTGCTGATGGCGTTCGTCATCTGGTTTGGTAAGGATCTGATGGTTAAAGTGATGAGCTACCTGGTATGGCCTTTTATCGCCAGCCTGGTGCTGATTTCTCTGTCGCTGATCCCTTACTGGAACTCTGCGGTTATCGATCAAGTTGACCTTGGCGCGCTGTCGTTAACTGGTCATGACGGTATCCTGATCACCGTCTGGCTGGGGATTTCTATCATGGTCTTCTCCTTCAACTTCTCGCCAATCGTCTCTTCTTTCGTGGTTTCTAAGCGTGAAGAGTATGAGAAAGACTTTGGTCGTGACTTCACTGAGCAGAAATGTTCACAAATCATCTCTCGCGCCAGTATGCTGATGGTTGCAGTGGTCATGTTCTTTGCCTTCAGCTGCCTGTTTACGCTGTCTCCGGCGAACATGGCGGAAGCAAAAGCGCAGAACATTCCGGTGCTCTCTTACCTGGCTAACCACTTTGCATCCATGACCGGCACCAAAACGACGTTCGCTATTATTCTGGAATATGCGGCGTCCATCATCGCGCTGGTTGCTATCTTCAAATCTTTCTTCGGTCACTATCTGGGGACGCTGGAAGGTCTGAACGGCCTGGTTCTGAAGTTTGGTTATAAAGGCGACAAAACCAAAGTTTCTGCGGGCAAACTGAACACTATCAGCATGATCTTCATCATGGGTTCAACCTGGGTTGTTGCCTACGCCAACCCGAACATCCTGGATCTGATTGAAGCCATGGGCGCGCCGATTATCGCATCCTTGCTGTGCCTGTTGCCGATGTACGCCATCCGTAAAGCGCCGTCTCTGGCGAAATACCGTGGTCGTCTGGATAACGTGTTTGTTACCGTGATTGGTCTGCTGACCATCCTGAACATCGTATACAAACTGTTTTAATCCATAACTCAGGATGAGAAAAGAGATGAATGAATTTCCGGTTGTTTTGGTTATTAACTGTGGTTCGTCTTCGATTAAGTTTTCCGTGCTTGATGCCAGCGACTGTGAAGTATTAATGTCAGGTATTGCCGACGGTATTAACTCGGAAAATGCATTCTTATCCGTAAATGGGGGAGAGCCAGCACCGCTGGCTCACCACAGCTACGAAGGTGCATTGAAGGCAATCGCATTTGAACTGGAAAAACGGAATTTAAATGGCAGTGTGGCTTTAATTGGCCACCGCATCGCCCACGGCGGGAGTATTTTTACCGAGTCCGCCATTATTACCGATGAAGTCATTGATAATATCCGTCGCGTTTCTCCACTGGCTCCGCTGCATAATTACGCCAATTTAAGTGGCATTGAATCGGCGCAGCAATTATTTCCTGGCGTAACTCAGGTGGCGGTATTTGATACCAGTTTCCACCAGACGATGGCACCAGAGGCTTATTTATACGGACTGCCGTGGAAATATTATGAAGAGTTAGGTGTGCGCCGTTATGGTTTCCACGGCACGTCACATCGCTATGTTTCCCAGCGAGCGCATTCTCTGCTGAACCTTGTGGAGGATGACTCCGGGCTGGTTGTGGCGCATCTTGGTAATGGCGCGTCAATCTGCGCGGTTCGTAACGGTCAGAGCGTAGATACCTCAATGGGAATGACGCCGCTGGAAGGCTTGATGATGGGGACGCGCAGTGGTGATGTCGACTTCGGCGCGATGTCCTGGGTTGCCAGCCAAACCAATCAGAGCTTGGGCGATCTGGAACGCGTAGTGAATAAAGAGTCGGGATTATTAGGTATTTCCGGTCTGTCTTCAGATTTACGCGTTCTGGAAAAAGCCTGGCATGAAGGTCACGAACGCGCACAACTGGCAATTAAAACTTTTGTTCATCGAATTGCCCGTCATATTGCCGGACATGCCGCCTCATTACATCGTCTGGATGGCATTATATTTACCGGTGGAATAGGGGAGAACTCAAGTTTAATTCGTCGTCTGGTCATGGAACATTTAGCCGTATTAGGCGTTGAGATTGATGTGGAAATGAATAATCAATCTAATTCCTACGGTGAACGAATTATTTCCAGTGAAAATGCGCGCGTAATTTGCGCCGTTATTCCGACTAATGAAGAAAAAATGATTGCCTTAGATGCAATTCATTTAGGCAAAGTTAACGCCCCCGCAGAGTTTGCATAATTTAGTTGAAGTATTGTAGAGAGATTATTTTTCATGAAGGTAGATATTGATACCGGCGATAAGCTGTACGCCGACGCATGGCTTGGCTTTAAAGGTACGGACTGGAAAAACGAAATTAATGTCCGCGATTTTATTCAACAAAACTATACACCGTATGAAGGTGATGAATCTTTCCTTGCTGAAGCAACGCCAGCGACCACGGAATTGTGGGAAAAAGTAATGGAAGGCATTCGTATCGAAAATGCGACCCACGCGCCGGTTGATTTCGATACTAATATTGCCACTACCATTACCGCCCATGATGCTGGTTATATTAATCAGCCGCTGGAAAAAATTGTTGGTCTGCAAACCGATGCGCCGTTAAAGCGCGCGCTGCATCCGTTCGGTGGCATTAATATGATTAAAAGTTCATTCCACGCCTATGGCCGTGAAATGGACAGCGAATTTGAGTACATCTTTACCGATCTGCGTAAAACCCATAATCAGGGCGTATTTGATGTTTACTCACCGGATATGCTGCGCTGCCGTAAGTCTGGTGTCCTGACCGGTTTACCAGACGGTTATGGTCGTGGGCGTATCATCGGTGACTATCGCCGCGTGGCGCTGTACGGCATCAGTTATCTGGTACGTGAACGCGAACTGCAATTTGCCGATCTCCAGTCTCGTCTGGAAAAAGGTGAAGATCTGGAAGCCACCATCCGTCTGCGTGAAGAGCTGGCAGAACATCGTCATGCGCTGTTGCAGATTCAGGAGATGGCGGCTAAATACGGCTTCGACATCTCCCGCCCGGCGCAGAATGCGCAGGAAGCGGTGCAGTGGCTCTACTTCGCTTACCTGGCGGCGGTGAAATCGCAGAACGGCGGCGCAATGTCTCTTGGTCGTACCGCATCGTTCCTCGATATCTACATTGAGCGCGACTTTAAAGCCGGCGTGCTTAATGAGCAGCAGGCACAGGAACTGATCGATCACTTCATCATGAAGATCCGTATGGTGCGCTTCTTGCGTACGCCGGAATTTGATTCGCTGTTCTCCGGCGACCCAATCTGGGCGACGGAAGTGATCGGCGGGATGGGGCTGGACGGTCGTACGCTGGTGACCAAAAACTCCTTCCGCTATTTGCACACCCTGCACACTATGGGGCCTGCACCGGAACCTAACCTGACCATTCTTTGGTCGGAAGCATTACCGATTGCCTTCAAAAAATATGCCGCGCAGGTGTCGATCGTCACCTCTTCCTTGCAGTATGAAAACGACGATCTGATGCGTACTGATTTCAATAGCGACGATTACGCAATTGCCTGCTGTGTCAGCCCAATGGTGATTGGTAAGCAGATGCAGTTCTTCGGCGCACGCGCTAACCTGGCGAAAACGCTGCTGTACGCAATCAACGGCGGGGTGGACGAGAAGCTGAAGATTCAGGTCGGCCCGAAAACGGCACCATTGATGGACGACGTGCTGGATTACAACAAAGTAATGGACAGCCTCGACCATTTCATGGACTGGCTGGCGGTGCAGTACATCAGCGCGCTGAACATCATCCACTACATGCACGACAAGTACAGCTACGAAGCCTCGCTGATGGCGCTGCACGATCGTGATGTCTATCGCACCATGGCTTGCGGCATCGCGGGTCTGTCGGTGGCGACGGATTCACTTTCCGCCATTAAATATGCCCGTGTGAAACCCATCCGTGACGAAAACGGTCTGGCGGTGGACTTTGAAATCGATGGCGAATATCCACAGTACGGCAACAACGACGAGCGCGTAGACAGCATCGCTTGTGACCTGGTTGAACGCTTTATGAAGAAAATTAAAGCCCTGCCAACCTATCGTAACGCCGTGCCGACGCAGTCGATTCTGACTATCACTTCTAACGTGGTGTACGGACAGAAAACCGGTAATACGCCGGACGGTCGCCGCGCGGGTACGCCGTTTGCGCCGGGCGCTAACCCGATGCACGGTCGTGACCGCAAAGGTGCGGTAGCCTCGCTGACTTCCGTGGCAAAACTGCCGTTCACTTACGCCAAAGACGGTATTTCGTACACTTTCTCGATCGTCCCTGCGGCGCTGGGTAAAGAAGATCCGGTACGCAAAACCAACCTTGTTGGTCTGCTGGATGGTTACTTCCACCACGAAGCGGACATCGAAGGCGGTCAACATCTCAACGTTAACGTTATGAATCGGGAAATGTTGTTGGATGCCATTGAGCACCCGGAAAAATACCCGAACCTGACAATCCGTGTCTCTGGCTACGCCGTGCGCTTTAACGCGCTGACTCGCGAACAGCAACAGGATGTGATTTCACGTACCTTTACCCAGGCGCTCTGACGCCGGAGGATGTATGAAAAAGATTATCGAAACGCAACGAGCCCCAGGCGCAATCGGCCCTTATGTTCAGGGCGTTGATTTAGGCAGCATGGTCTTCACCTCCGGGCAAATTCCGGTTTGCCCGCAGACCGGCGAGATCCCGGCTGATGTGAAAGATCAGGCGCGTTTAAGCCTTGAAAACGTCAAAGCGATCGTGGTTGCTGCTGGCCTCACCGTGGGCGATATCATCAAGATGACGGTATTCATCACCGATCTGAATGACTTTGCCACCATCAATGAAGTCTATAAGCAATTCTTCGATGAGCATCAGGCGACCTACCCGACCCGTAGCTGCGTGCAGGTCGCGCGTTTGCCGAAAGATGTGAAGCTGGAAATTGAAGCTATCGCAGTACGTAGCGTGTAAAGCCCGGAGCGGGGCGACCGTAGAGTCGTCCCGCTCCTCTTCACAGAACGGCAATCCGAGAGTGTGGTTATGATTAGTGCATTCGATATTTTCAAAATTGGTATTGGTCCCTCCAGTTCGCATACCGTGGGGCCAATGAATGCTGGAAAAAGTTTTATCGACCGACTGGTGAGTAGTGGCTTATTAACTGCAACAAGTCATATTGTGGTCGATCTTTACGGGTCGTTGTCACTGACGGGCAAAGGCCATGCCACGGATATCGCCATCATTATGGGACTGGCAGGAAACAGCCCGCAGGATGTTGTTATTGATGAGATCCCTGCATTTATTGAACTTGTGACGCGCAGTGGGCGACTGCCGGTGGCTTCTGGTGCGCATATTGTTGATTTTCCTGTAGCAAAGAACATTATCTTCCATCCCGAAATGTTGCCTCGTCATGAGAACGGGATGCGGATTACTGCCTGGAACGGGCAGGAAGAGCTATTAAGCAAAACCTATTACTCTGTCGGCGGCGGGTTTATCGTTGAAGAAGAACACTTCGGCATGTCGCACGATGTCGAAACACCCGTACCTTATGACTTCCACTCGGCAGGCGAACTGCTGAAAATGTGTGATTACAACGGCCTGTCTATTTCTGGCCTGATGATGCATAACGAGCTGGCGCTGCGCAGCAAAGCGGAAATTGATGCAGGGTTTGCTCGTATCTGGCAGGTGATGCACGACGGTATTGAACGCGGCATGAATACCGAAGGCGTATTGCCTGGCCCGCTCAATGTCCCACGCCGGGCAGTGGCGTTGCGCCGTTTGCTGGTCTCTAGTGACAATATCTCTAACGATCCAATGAACGTCATCGACTGGATCAATATGTTTGCGCTGGCGGTCAGCGAAGAAAACGCCGCTGGCGGACGTGTAGTGACAGCACCAACTAATGGCGCTTGCGGTATTATTCCGGCAGTGCTGGCCTATTACGATAAATTCCGCCGTCCGCTCAATGAGCGATCCATCGCCCGTTTTCTGCTGGCGGCTGGCGCTATCGGCGCGCTGTATAAAATGAATGCCTCCATCTCTGGTGCGGAAGTGGGGTGTCAGGGCGAAATTGGCGTGGCCTGTTCGATGGCTGCGGCAGGGTTAACCGAACTGCTGGGCGGCAGCCCGGCGCAGGTATGCAATGCGGCGGAAATCGCTATGGAGCATAACCTTGGGTTGACCTGCGATCCGGTTGCCGGACAGGTGCAAATTCCGTGTATTGAACGTAATGCTATCAACGCTGTGAAAGCGGTAAACGCCGCGCGAATGGCGATGCGTCGCACCTCGGCACCGCGTGTTTCGCTCGATAAAGTGATCGAGACGATGTATGAAACCGGCAAAGATATGAACGATAAATACCGCGAAACTTCACGCGGAGGACTGGCCATAAAAGTAGTCTGCGGCTGATATTTCATCCGCATTTATCTTTGGGTGCACAAAATGTGCACCCTTTTTTATTGTGATCTGCCGCAAATAGAGAATAACTGTTTCTCTTTGGTTGATTTGATAGAAAATTATTATCCATAACTGCTATTTCAAAGTCTTGATTGTGAAGATTTTCTCTAACCTCACGCGTATCATTTCTTCATTCTAATAACTCGCCTGCAAAAAAACGTAGACCGCGTATCGCCTTGATGCGGCTCGAAAAAATAAAAAGCCCTACAAAATATTGAGCGAGAAATTATGGAAATTGCAACGAATAAAGGCGTCATTGCAGACGCTTCGACCCCGGCGGGTCGTGCTGGAATGAGTGAAAGTGAATGGCGTGAAGCAATCAAATTCGACAGTACCGACACCGGCTGGGTAATTATGAGTATTGGGATGGCGATTGGCGCGGGGATTGTTTTTCTCCCGGTGCAGGTCGGCTTGATGGGATTGTGGGTATTTTTGCTCTCATCAGTGATTGGTTACCCGGCAATGTATCTGTTTCAGCGGTTGTTTATTAATACGCTGGCAGAATCACCGGAGTGTAAAGATTACCCGAGCGTCATCAGCGGTTATTTAGGCAAAAACTGGGGCATCCTGTTGGGGGCGCTCTATTTCGTGATGTTGGTGATCTGGATGTTCGTGTATTCCACCGCCATCACCAACGATAGCGCCTCCTATTTACATACTTTTGGCGTGACGGAAAGCGTGCTATCAGACAATCCGTTTTATGGACTGGTACTGATTTGCATTCTGGTCGCCATCTCCTCACGCGGCGAGAAACTGTTATTCAAGATTTCGACTGGCATGGTACTGACCAAACTGCTGGTAGTCGCTGCGCTGGGCGTGTCGATGGTGGGAATGTGGCATCTGTATAACGTGGGTTCGCTGCCGCCGCTGGGGCTGCTGGTGAAAAACGCCATTATTACGCTGCCGTTTACCCTGACGTCGATTCTGTTTATCCAGACATTAAGCCCGATGGTGATTTCCTATCGCTCGCGGGAAAAATCGATTGAAGTAGCGCGGCATAAAGCGTTGCGGGCAATGAACATCGCGTTCGGCATTCTGTTTGTCACTGTCTTTTTCTACGCAGTGTCGTTCACGCTGGCGATGGGACATGACGAAGCGGTAAAAGCCTACGAGCAGAATATTTCCGCGCTGGCGATTGCCGCACAGTTTATTAGCGGTGACGGTGCTGCGTGGGTAAAAGTGGTTAGTGTCATTCTCAATATCTTTGCCGTAATGACCGCGTTTTTTGGCGTCTATTTAGGCTTCCGTGAAGCAACGCAAGGGATCGTAATGAATATCCTGCGCCGCAAGATACCGGCCGAGAAGATTAACGAAAATCTCGTCCAGCGCGGCATCATGATTTTCGCCATTTTACTGGCCTGGAGCGCCATCGTACTGAACGCGCCGGTGTTGAGCTTCACCTCTATCTGTAGCCCGATTTTCGGCATGGTAGGGTGCCTGATCCCGGCGTGGCTGGTTTACAAAGTACCGGCATTGCACAAATACAAAGGGATGTCTCTGTACCTGATTATCGTCACCGGTTTGTTGCTTTGCGTTTCTCCGTTCCTGGCATTTTCTTGATTTACCTGAAATTTTAAGGTTTTTATTATGTTTGATTCGACTTTAAATCCGTTATGGCAGCGTTACATCCTCGCCGTTCAGGAGGAAGTAAAACCGGCGCTGGGATGTACTGAACCTATTTCACTGGCGCTGGCAGCGGCGGTTGCTGCGGCAGAACTGAAAGGTCCGGTTGAACGTGTAGAAGCCTGGGTTTCGCCAAATCTGATGAAGAACGGTCTGGGCGTCACCGTTCCCGGCACGGGAATGGTGGGGCTGCCGATTGCGGCGGCGCTGGGAGCGTTAGGCGGAAATGCCAAAGCCGGGCTGGAAGTGCTGAAAGACGCAACTGCGCAGGCGATTGCCGATGCCAAAGCATTGCTGGCGGCGGGGAAAGTCTCGGTTAAGATCCAGGAACCTTGCGACGAGATCCTCTTCTCACGCGCCAAAGTCTGGAACGGCGAGAAGTGGGCGTGTGTCACCATTGTCGGTGGACATACCAACATTGTGCATATTGAGACGCACAATGGCGTGGTGTTTACCCAGCAGGCATGTGTGACAGAGGGGGAGCAAGAGTCGCCGCTGGCGGTGCTCTCCAGAACGACGCTGGCCGAGATCCTGAAGTTCGTCAATGAAGTCCCGTTTGAGGCGATCCGCTTTATTCTCGATTCTGCGAAGCTAAACTGCGCATTATCGCAGGAAGGCTTGAGTGGCAACTGGGGACTGCATATTGGCGCAACGCTGGAAAAACAGTGTGCACGCGGTTTATTGGCGAAAGATCTCTCTTCGTCGATTGTGATTCGTACCAGCGCGGCATCCGATGCGCGTATGGGCGGCGCAACGCTTCCGGCGATGAGTAACTCCGGTTCTGGCAACCAGGGGATCACCGCGACAATGCCCGTGGTGGTGGTCGCGGAACACTTCGGGGCGGATGATGAACGGCTGGCGCGCGCGCTGATGCTGTCACATTTGAGCGCGATTTACATCCATAATCAGTTGCCGCGTTTGTCCGCGCTGTGTGCTGCAACGACGGCAGCAATGGGGGCTGCCGCCGGGATGGCGTGGCTGGTGGATGGGCGTTATGAAACGATCTCTATGGCTATCAGCAGTATGATCGGCGATGTCAGCGGCATGATTTGCGATGGTGCGTCGAACAGTTGCGCGATGAAGGTTTCGACCAGTGCTTCGGCTGCGTGGAAAGCGGTGCTAATGGCGTTGGATGATACCGCTGTGACCGGCAATGAAGGGATTGTGGCGCATGATGTTGAGCAGTCGATTGCCAACCTGTGTGCGCTGGCAAGCCATTCGATGCAGCAAACGGATCGGCAGATTATCGAGATTATGGCGAGCAAGGCCAGATAAGCGGCGGGGCTTGGGTATCGTGCCGGATGCCTGAAGCCGGATGCGATGCTGGCGCATCTTATCCGGCCTACGGGGTGCGCAATTTATTGATGTTATTGGGTTTTGTAGACCGGATAAGGCGTTTACGCCGCATCCGGCAACCTGTCTTTATGCGGCGGCTTCATCCTCGGCTAACCGCGTTTCGGCGTCGGCGACTATCGCTTCCAGCTCGCTCAACATCTCTTCATAGCCAAAGTTTTTAGTTGCGCGAGTGGTTTCTTTCGCCACAACGGGCTTCACTGACTGGCGTTTCTTCGCCGATTTTTTACTCATCATCTTCTCCCTGTAAAAACAACTAGACAGGTAAATCTATCAGTAAAGCGCGCAGCGGGGAATCAGCAACCAGCGTAATGTTAGCCTCGTCACGAATAAATGCACCATCACCGCAGGTCAGTGCCGCTTTCTCTTCATGATGCGTAATCGCATGAAATTGGCCGTGAATCGATTGTAAATAGGCGCGCGGGCCGTGCAGTTGAAAGTTCGCACTTTCGCCCTTAGCGAGCACAATATGATGCAGCCACACTTGCTGGCGCAGTTGCAGACTACCCTCTGTGCCATCGGGTGAGGCGATTAATTGCTGCTTGCCCATATTAAGCGCCAGTTTTTGAATCAGCGGATTCTCTCGCTGCGGGCAGGCATCCAGCCAAAGCTGCATCCGCGTTAACGGTTTGTCTTTGCTGATGTTATGTTCGCTATAACTCACGCCCGGCTGAGTAGAAAGCAATAAGGCTTCGCCGGCGCTGGCCTGAACATGATTGCCTTCACTGTCGCGGTATTCCGCTTCTCCATCCAGAATCACATTCAAAATATCGACTTTTGGGTAGGTTCGCGGCTGAAAGGCGGCACCTGGAGCCAGCACTTCCTGGTTGAGCACGCGCAGGGAGGCGTAGCCTAACAATTTCGGGTCGAAGTAGTGTCCAAAGGAAAAAGTATACCGGGCCTGTAACCATCCGTAGTCTGCTTGTCCACACTGCCTGGCAGTTCGGGTAGTAATCATAATTATTGACCTCTCTTTACTTCCTTTTATGGTAAGGGGCTGGACGCTACATTGTTAGCCAGATATTCTGCCCGGTATGTTCAAATTTCCTGAATGAGAACGACATGGCCAAAGAAAGGGCATTAACGCTGGAAGCACTGCGTGTTATGGACGCGATCGATCGCCGTGGCAGTTTTGCGGCAGCGGCAGATGAGCTGGGACGCGTGCCTTCTGCGCTTAGCTACACCATGCAAAAACTGGAAGAAGAGCTGGATGTGGTGCTGTTTGACCGTTCGGGTCATCGGACAAAATTCACCAATGTCGGGCGTATGTTGCTGGAGCGAGGGCGCGTTTTGCTGGAAGCCGCAGATAAACTGACTACCGATGCCGAAGCCCTCGCGCGCGGCTGGGAGACGCATCTTACCATTGTGACCGAGGCGCTGGTGCCGACGGCTGCCTTTTTTCCGTTGATCGACAAACTGGCGGTGAAGGCTAACACCCAACTGGCAATCATCACCGAAGTGCTGGCGGGCGCGTGGGAGCGGCTGGAGCAGGGGCGAGCGGATATCGTTATCGCGCCGGATATGCATTTTCGTTCCTCGTCGGAGATCAACTCGCGCAAGCTCTATACCTTAATGAACGTCTACGTTGCCGCGCCTGATCACCCGATTCATCAGGAGCCGGAACCGCTTTCTGAAGTGACGCGCGTGAAATATCGCGGAATTGCGGTAGCGGATACCGCTCGTGAGCGCCCGGTATTGACGGTGCAGTTGCTGGACAAACAGCCGCGTCTAACGGTGAGCACGATTGAAGATAAACGTCAGGCATTACTGGCGGGGCTTGGCGTGGCGACGATGCCGTATCCGATGGTCGAAAAAGATATTGCGGAAGGGCGGCTGCGTGTCGTCAGCCCGGAATCGACCAGCGAGATCGATATTATTATGGCCTGGCGTCGCGACAGTATGGGAGAAGCAAAATCCTGGTGTTTGCGGGAAATTCCAAAATTATTCGCCGGAAAATAAACGATTAAGCACCTTTCACAAGGTGCTTAATTATTATTCCTGTTCCAGTTTCGGGTCTGGTCCAAAGCGGTTTTCACCCGGTGTACCCGCCTGGCAGTTAAAGACGATGATAATCAGCCAGCCGATAAACGGGATCAAGAACAGCAGTACCCACCACGCCGAACGGTCGGTGTCGTGCAGGCGGCGGAACTGAACCGCCCACCACGGTAAAAAAACCAGAATACCGTAGATTGTCGTCAGGATGCCTTCGCCACCAGCGCGTTGCCAGCCTAACATTTTATCCAGCAGCCCCAGCACGAACGTAAAGATAATGTTGACCAGAATAAACATCCAGTACTCTTTGCGCCGCGCACGACCCCGGAATCCGACATAATTTTTTAGTACTTTCAGATACCAGTCCATTTTTGCCTCAATTTTGCTCAATCACTTGTTTTTAAAGCAGCAAATTAAGAATAGACATGAATGAAATGGCAGTAAATATCACCATGGTGAATTAATGAGGTGCAATGAACGGAACTTCAGACTGATGGCAAGCGTAAAATCGCCAGATGCGCTACGCTTATCTGGTCTACGCGGCCTCTGCAATATATTGAATGTACAATATTTTTAGGTCAGATAAGCCGTTCACGCCGCATCCGACATGAACAACACGCACTTAGCCAACAATCAGAGGCACCACGAAGGGTGCCTTTGTCTAACCGAAGCGAACGTCCCGCCCGTGTGGTTCATCGAGATCCTGCCACGGACCAATCGAAATAATCCCCGTAGGGTTGATGGTCTTATGGCTGCGGAAGTAGTGATTACGGATGTGATCGAAATTGACAGTTTCGGCAATCCCCGGCATCTGGTAGATATCGCGCAGGAAGCCGTACAGGTTCAGGTAATCGCTGATACGGTGCTTATCACATTTGAAGTGGGTGACATACACCGGATCAAAACGCACCAGCGTGGTCCACAGGCGAATATCAGCTTCGGTTAACTGGTTACCGGTCAGATAGCGATGCTGACCTAAGATTTGCTCCAGTCGCGCCAGCGATTCAAACACTTTCACCACCGCCTCGTCGTAGGCTTCCTGGCTGGTAGCAAAACCGGCTTTATACACGCCATTGTTGACGGTGTCGTAAATCCAGCCGTTAAGTTCGTCAATTTTCGTTTGCAGGGCTGGAGGATAATAATCTCCCGCTTTCGCGCCCAGTGCATCAAACGCAGTATTGAACATGCGGATGATTTCCGCCGATTCGTTGCTGACAATGGTGTGGTTCTTTTTGTCCCATAGCACGGGAACAGTGACACGTCCGCTATAGTGCGGATCGGCGTGGAGATAAAGCTGATACAAAAATTCATGTTGATAGAGCGTATCGCCGGTTGCACCTGGGAAACTGTCATCGAAGGTCCAGCCATTTTCCAGCATCAGCGGATTCACCACGGAAACGGAGATAAACGGTTCCAGGCCTTTGAGTTTACGCATGATTAGCGTGCGGTGTGCCCACGGGCAGGCGAGTGAAACATAGAGATGATAACGGTCTTTTTCTGCGGCAAAACCACCTTTGCCGGTTGGTCCTGGTGCGCCGTCAGCGGTGAGCCAGTTACGAAATGCGGAAGCTGAACGTTGAAATTTACCGCCGGTGGATTTGGTGTCGTACCAGGTGTCATGCCAGACGCCGTCAATCAGTTGACCCATTTTTCTCTCCTCCAATAGCAAAAACGAGGAGTGTTTCTCCTCGTTTTTTTATCGTTAAGTATAGCGTGTGCTTACCACTTTTTATTCAGCAGGCGGTCGATGCTGAATGCGCCCGGACCCGTAATCGCCAGCAGCAGGAATCCGCCAGAAATGGTCAGGTTTTTCATAAACATCAGCGAGTTCATGCCTTCTGCAAAATTGCTGTGAAATAAAAATGCAGTCAGCAGTGTAAAGCCAGCGGTAAACAGCGCCGTGGTGCGAGTCAGGAAACCAAACAGAATTGCCAGACCACCACCAAATTCAAGCAAAATCACCAGCGGTAGCATAAAGCCCGGGACGCCCATCGCTTCCATGTATTGTTGCGTACCAGCGTAGCCAGTAATCTTTCCCCAGCCGGCCGTAATAAACAGAATCGGCATTAAAATACGCGCTACCAGTACACCAACATCTTCTAATTTTTTCATCTTACTCTCCACTGCGCCGCTCAGGCTGCTGATTGTTTTTTTGTGCATTGACGCGGTATTAGCGTCGTTGCTGTCGATGGAGAGAAGCATAAACGTAGTGAATGGTGATTGTTAGCAAGGAAAACTGTCAAATTTTTTCAAAAATTTTGAGGGATAAGGCCGGAATGACTCCGGCCAGAAAGGCGTTAACCGCGAAGCTGTTGCTGTTTGAGGGTGGTTTTAACCAGACGCCAGGCACTCCATACTCCAAAACTGCGCCTGGCCCAGCGGACCAGCATATTCGGATGGCGAATTGTCCAGATAGCCATCACGCTACTGCCAACCAGCGCCCATGAGCGCAGACTCAACAGTATATTCCAGCGACGATCGTAAGCGCCTGTTGCTTCCAGCCAGTCTCGACGACTGGCGGAAAGATCCAGCCGTTGTTGCTGGATCTGGCTAAGTAGCTGTGCCTTGCGGCGTTCACGTTCGACTTTACCGCTCACGGGACTCCTCCTCGAGCAGTTGCCGATCGTTCGCCAGTTCATGGCGCGTATGACGCAACAATGTCGATTTCCGTGACTTGCGTAACGTCCAGATACCGCCAATCAGTGCCAGTAGCAACAACACCACGGTGGTGGCAATCATCGCATTCAGGCGATATTGCGGATCAACCGCCCAGATAATCAGCACCATCAGGCTCATAAGACCAAATGCAGCGAAAAGCATCGTCAGGCCCAGCATCAGTAACAGTTGAAAGAGATTGGCTTTTTCCTCTTCCAGCTCCACCACCGCCAGCCGCAGACGTGTCTCCACCATTTCGACCATGATGGTGACAATTCGCTGCCCGATGCCCAGAACGCTTTTACCGGGCCCTTGCGCGTGATGAGTGTCCGCCATAATTAACGACGCGACAGCAGAACGCCGAGCACTACACCGATTGCAGCGCCAATGCCCACACCCGTCCACGGATTTTCACGCACGTACTCATCGGCACGCGCCGCCGCTTCACGAGTCTGTTTGGCAATTGCCTCGCCAGTTTCACCCAGGCGATAGCGGCTCTGTTTTAGCGCCTGCTCCGCTTTACTGCGAATCTTACTCAACTCTTCTTTCGACTTATCTCCTGAGGCGCTTAGTACTTCTTCCAGCGTATCAGACAGGGATCTCAACTCTGCACGCAGATGTTCCGTAGTGTGTTCTTTCGACATAGTTTTCTCCAGGTGAGTAAGTAGTGACTATTGTGAATTAGTAGTCGCGCGCTTCCAGCTTTTTCAGCTCTTCCTGCGCTTCTGCCAGTTTCCGTTCGCGTTTGGCAATCTTATCCGCATCGCCTTTTTGTTTCGCTTCGGCTAAATCTTGCTTGCGTTCCGCCACCTCATCTTTCTGCTTAGCGATTTTCTTCTGATGATCGGCGCGCAGCTGGCTATCTGAACAGTTGGCCCGGACTTCACTCAGGGCTTTATTCAGACCGTCAATACGATTCTGGTTTTGGTGTTTTTCGGCATAGCTGATCTCCTTAAGGATATTTTGCTCCTTTTCCTGACACAGGGTAGTGGCATAACTACCGGCACTAAGAGCAAAAAGAGAAACAGCTAAAGCGATGCGGTATTTCATTCTTGAACCTTCCATTGTGACTCGAACCTATTACAAAGGAACGATTGTCCAGACAACGAAGCGGTGGTGTTAACCACCGCCTCATTAATCATAGACAGTAACGGTGAAATCACCAAAGTGAGTGATATGTTTCGGATAACAGGAAGTTATCCGAAGCGATGAGAATTATCCCGCAGCCGGGTCAGCCACTGCATGGCCTGACTGTTATCGTCCTGCTGCGCAATGATGTAGCCATGGGGCAATGTTCTGTCGAGGACCGCTTTTGCGGCGGCACTCTGATCGCTGGAGTCAAATGTAATTAACAGAGTGTCGTTCTTGGGGGTAATGCTTTTGAAAGGAATGCCGTGAGCGTCAAGGTGATGCCAGATGGAAAAACCGTCTGGCATCGTCATGCCTTGATGAACGGCACGGATCGCCAGCGTCGAATCTTGCTGACGAACCGCAGACCAGGCCAGCAGCAGCGTGCCGACCAGCAATAAAGCAGCGCCGGACCAGACTAGCTGGCGAAGCGACATGCGAGGTATTTGCATCCCTTACCCCCGATTTCCATATTTCTTTTTCCATAACACGACCAGAGAACCTGCCAGGCCAAATACCAGCAGTACCACCGGGAGCAGCATCAGGCATGACATTAGCTGATCCTCGTACTTCAAAAATACCGGCGTTTTGCCGAGCATGTAACCCAGAGTTGTCAGGATCAACACCCACAGCAGACCGCTCATCCAGTTGAAGAACTGAAAGCGAGCGTTATTCAGCCCTGATAACCCGGCAATGGTCGGCAGCAGTGTTCTGACAAATGCAATAAAGCGACCAATTAATAGCGCCGATAAACCGTGTTTGTGAAAAAGATGGTGTGCGCGTTGGTGATAGTGTGCGGGTAAATGGGAAAGCCAGTTTTGCACAGTGCGGGTATTGCCCAGCCATCGCCCCTGTATGTAACTGACCCAGCAGCCAAGGCTGGCGGCAACGGTCAGTAACAGAATCGTTTGTGGATAACCCATCGCGCCTTTAGCAATCAATACGCCGACCAACACCAGTAAGCTGTCGCCCGGTAAAAAGGCCGCCGGAAGCAAGCCGTTTTCAAGGAACAAAATTACAAACAAGACAAAATACAACATGCCAATCATCGATGGATTGGCCAGCGTTTCAAAATCCTGCGCCCACAGGGCCTGCAGTAATTGGGTCAAAAGTTCCATTCATTATTCCTGGTGAATCGGTTAACGCCACGCCGGTTTTAAATGATGTACTCCCGCCAGATTATTGCTGTTTTTGTATGGATTGCGGGTCGAGACACCAACACGGCCTGAACTATTCCCTGTTAAAACGTGAGATAAGAAAACATTTAATAGCATAAATTCAAATTGAATCTAATTGTAACAAAGGTCAACGTTGTTCGTTATCAAAATTACATGTCCGTGGAGTCTGATTTTGCTGATTGCAGGGGAGGGTGGCGAGAGGATTTACACAGGCTGACACTTTATACTTTTTGCTTACTGACAAAGCGTACAGGCGCGCGTCAGCGCCTGTCGGATGGGCGTTTTATTTGCTGCCGCTGGCGGCCGTATCCAGATGCACAACCGGGTTTTCTGCGAACAGGTAACGGTCGGCGTTGAACTCGAAATCGTCGCTGGTTTCGTTAAATAACATTATCTTGGTGTTTTCCAGGTGCTGCCACATTGCCAGTTTGGCTGCATGAGGATCTTTGCGAATCAACGCCTTAAGGATTTGATCGTGGTCATCACACCAGTTATCGACGGTACGGGAATCAATGTGTTCGTGGAGCTTTTTCCAGTACGGGTTATGGCTACGCTGGGTCCACATTTTCTCAACGATGGCCGCCAGCGCGGAGTTTTGAGTCGCTAATGCTACCTGAATGTGGAACTGCAAATCCCACTCGGAATCGCGGAAGCATTGTTCGCCGCGAGCCTGCTCCTGGATGGCCATCAATTTCATGATGTCCTGCTTGGTCACCTGGGTTGCGGCAAACTCGGCAATATTGCTTTCGATAAGCTGGCGAGCTTGCAGCAGTTCAAATGGGCCGTAATTGGCAAATTCCATATTATCGTCAGCCGCTTGCTGATGGCGAGGCTGGTTTGAAATCACATGAATGCCGGAGCCTTTGCGCACTTCGACATAACCTTCAACCTCCAGCATGATGATGGCTTCACGAACCACGGTGCGGCTGACGTTTTTTTCATCGGCAATAAAACGTTCGGCGGGCAGTTTATCTCCCACCAGATAGACGCCTTGCTCGATGCGCTCTTTCAGGTCAGCGGCGAGCTGTTGATACAAACGGCGTGGTTCAGTGATTTCCATATGCGCTCCAGGCATGATACGGCAGACTATATTTGTTATACCACTTTTGCGAGTTTAGCTCTACTCGCAGTGATGAAAAAGCCGCCTGAGAAGGCGGCTTTGAAGGGAAACTAAAACTTACACGAAGCGTTAATGTTGTGGCGCGGGATCGTTATGCGCTTCTTCCACAACCTCAATCGCCGGTTTGTTCTGCAATACCGTCCAGATAACCAGCGCACCCAGCAGGTCGAACACTGCCAGCACTGCGAACAGCGGGCTGAAGCCGATGGTGTCAGCCAGAGCACCAACAACCAGCGCAAACAGCGTACTTGCCAGCCATGCGGACATCCCGGTCAGACCGTTTGCCGTTGCGACTTCGTTACGACCGAACACGTCAGAAGAGAGCGTAATCAGTGCGCCAGACAGTGCCTGGTGAGCAAAACCACCGATACACAGCAGCATAATCGCGACATATGGGTTGGTGAACAGACCGATCATACCTGGGCCAATCATCAGCACCGCACCCAGCGTTACTACCATCTTACGGGAGACGATCAGGTTCACGCCAAACCAACGCTGGAACAGCGGCGGCAGGTAACCACCGAGGATACAACCGAGGTCAGCAAACAGCATCGGCATCCAGGCGAACATCGCGATCTCTTTCAGGTTAAAGCCGTAAACTTTAAACATGAACAGCGGGATCCACGCGTTGAAAGTACCCCACGCCGGTTCAGCCAGGAAACGCGGCAGCGCGATACCCCAGAACTGACGGTTACGCAGGATCTGACCAACGGACATTTTCTTCGCCGTGCCAACCTGGTGCTGGGCTTCCTGACCGTTAATAATGTATTCGCGTTCTTCATCAGTCAGATGTTTCTGGTCGCGTGGGTGCTTATAGAAAATCAGCCATGCCATCGCCCAGATAAAGCTCAGTGCACCGGAGATGATAAATGCCATCTGCCAGCTGTGCATCACGATTGCCCATACCACCAGCGGCGGTGCAATCATCGCACCAATTGAAGAACCAACGTTAAAGTAACCTACTGCGATGGAACGTTCTTTCGCCGGGAACCATTCGGAACTGGCTTTCAGACCCGCCGGGATCATTGCTGCTTCAGCAGCACCTACCGCACCACGAGCAATCGCCAGGCCGCCCCAGCTACCTGCCAGCGCGGTAGCGCCACAGAACACAGCCCACAACACGGCAAACATCGCGTAACCGATTTTTGTACCCAGAACATCCAGTACATAACCCGCTACCGGTTGCATGACCGTATAAGCAGCAGAATAAGCTGCGATGATGTAGGAATACTGTTGGGTGGAGATGTTTAACTCTTCCATCAGAGTTGGCGCAGCTGCCGCCACAGTGTTACGCGTCAGGTAACCGAGCACGGTGCCGAGCGTCACCAGTGCGATCATATACCAACGTAACCCTTTAATTTTACGCATGTAAAACCTCATCGTTTTGTTATATCCGCAGTAATCGCGGCCATCATCCCGCCAGAGGCTGAAGATGTTACTTACGACCGGGTAACCGAAAAAAAACCGGCACGCCCCGAACGTTGCCATGAAAGTTTCGTGCTAATTCGGCTTCCGTACCGGTCAACCCGATTTATCCAATGAATGAATCGGCAATTTGCATTCCGTCGACTTATGATTTGCGACAGCAAAAAGATAACTTGTCATACAACTTTAAAAGGTGAGAGCCATCACAAATGTGCGAATATTTGTAGGGACATTACAGGATGATAGCGAGGCCAGTAACGGCGCGGCTTGCAGCGATATTTACCACTTTGAGAGTAATTTTTTTAACTACGTTTA
Organism: Escherichia sp. MOD1-EC5433; assembly: GCF_002966005.1. Lineage (NCBI taxonomy): Bacteria > Pseudomonadati > Pseudomonadota > Gammaproteobacteria > Enterobacterales > Enterobacteriaceae > Escherichia > Escherichia sp. MOD1-EC5433. The sequence continues at coordinate 363,677 of NZ_PTRL01000001.1, forward strand.
TTGATCTAACTCACGAAAATATCTTCTGGCTCTGGAAATTGGTGTGATAACTTTGTCAGCATCGCACCATAAGCAAGCTAGCTCACTCGTTAAGAGGAAGACGATAATGACTCCGTTTATGACTGAAGATTTCCTGTTAGATACTGAATTTGCCCGCCGCCTGTATCACGACTACGCAAAAGACCAGCCGATTTTCGACTACCACTGCCATTTGCCGCCGCAGCAGATCGCAGAAGACTATCGCTTTAAGAATTTGTATGACATCTGGCTAAAAGGCGATCACTACAAATGGCGTGCAATGCGCACCAATGGCGTAGCTGAACGCCTGTGTACCGGTGATGCCTCTGACCGTGAAAAGTTTGACGCATGGGCGGCGACCGTTCCGCACACTATCGGCAACCCGTTATACCACTGGACGCACCTCGAACTGCGTCGTCCATTCGGCATCACTGGCAAACTGCTGTCTCCGTCTACTGCGGATGAAATCTGGAACGAATGTAACGAACTGCTGGCGCAGGATAACTTCTCCGCGCGCGGCATCATGCAGCAGATGAACGTGAAAATGGTCGGCACTACCGATGATCCGATCGATTCTCTGGAGCATCATGCAGAGATTGCCAAAGACGGCTCTTTCACCATTAAGGTGCTGCCGAGCTGGCGTCCGGACAAAGCCTTTAACATCGAACAGGCGACCTTTAACGACTACATGGCGAAGCTGGGCGAAGTTTCCGATACCGACATTCGCCGCTTTGCAGACCTGCAAACTGCCTTGACCAAACGTCTGGATCACTTCGCCGCTCACGGCTGTAAAGTGTCTGACCATGCGCTGGACGTGGTGATGTTTGCTGAAGCGAACGAAGCGGAACTGGACAGCATTCTGGCGCGCCGTCTGGCTGGCGAAACCCTGAGCGAGCACGAAGTGGCACAGTTCAAAACTGCGGTGCTGGTGTTCCTCGGCGCAGAATACGCACGTCGCGGCTGGGTACAGCAGTACCACATTGGCGCACTGCGTAATAACAACCTGCGTCAGTTCAAACTGCTGGGGCCAGATGTAGGCTTTGACTCCATCAACGATCGTCCGATGGCGGAAGAGCTGTCTAAGCTGCTGAGCAAACAAAACGAAGAAAACCTGCTGCCGAAAACCATTCTCTACTGCCTGAACCCGCGCGATAACGAAGTGCTGGGCACCATGATCGGTAACTTCCAGGGCGAAGGTATGCCGGGCAAAATGCAGTTCGGTTCTGGCTGGTGGTTTAACGATCAGAAAGACGGTATGGAACGTCAGATGACCCAACTGGCGCAGCTTGGTCTGCTGAGCCGCTTTGTTGGTATGCTGACTGACAGCCGTAGCTTCCTGTCATACACCCGTCACGAATACTTCCGCCGCATTCTGTGCCAGATGATCGGTCGCTGGGTGGAAGCGGGCGAAGCACCGGCGGACATCAACCTGCTGGGCGAGATGGTGAAAAACATTTGCTTTAACAATGCGCGTGACTACTTCGCCATTGAACTGAACTAAGGTCTGGGGTTGATATGCAATACATCAAGATCCATTCACTGGATAACGTTGCGGTTGCTTTAGCTGATTTGGCTGAAGGCACAGAAGTCAGTGTCGATAACCAAACCGTTACGCTGCGCCAGGATGTCGCTCGAGGACATAAATTTGCGTTAACGGATATCGCAAAAGGGGCCAACGTCATCAAATATGGCCTGCCGATTGGTTATGCACTGGCGGATATTGCGGCAGGTGAACACGTTCACGCCCACAATACGCGCACGAATCTGAGCGATCTGGATCAGTATCGCTATCAACCTGATTTTCATGATCTGCCAGCACAAGCGGCAGATCGTGAAGTGCAGATCTATCGTCGCGCGAATGGTGATGTCGGGGTGCGTAACGAGCTGTGGATCCTGCCAACCGTGGGCTGTGTTAACGGCATCGCGCGGCAGATCCAGAATCGTTTCCTGAAAGAGACCAACAACGCCGAAGGTACTGACGGCGTGTTCCTCTTCAGCCACACCTACGGATGTTCGCAACTGGGTGACGATCACATCAATACCCGTACTATGCTGCAAAACATGGTGCGCCACCCGAACGCAGGTGCGGTGCTGGTAATTGGTCTGGGATGTGAAAACAATCAGGTCGATGTCTTCCGTGAAACGCTGGGCGATATCGATCCTGAACGTGTCCATTTCATGATCTGCCAGCAGCAGGACGATGAAATCGAGGCCGGGATCGAACATCTGCATCAGTTGTATAACGTGATGCGCAACGATAAACGCGAGCCAGGCAAACTCAGCGAACTGAAGTTTGGTCTGGAGTGTGGCGGTTCTGACGGTCTTTCCGGTATTACCGCTAACCCAATGTTGGGGCGCTTCTCTGACTACGTGATTGCTAACGGCGGTACGACCGTACTGACCGAAGTACCGGAGATGTTCGGCGCAGAGCAGTTGCTGATGAGTCATTGCCGTGACGAAGCAACGTTTGAAAAACTGGTCACCATGGTCAACGATTTCAAACAGTACTTTATTGCTCATGACCAGCCGATTTACGAAAACCCATCACCGGGGAACAAAGCGGGCGGTATCACCACGCTGGAAGATAAATCACTTGGTTGTACTCAGAAAGCGGGTTCCAGCGAAGTGGTTGACGTACTGCGTTACGGCGAGCGTTTGAAAACGCCGGGACTGAACCTGTTAAGCGCGCCGGGTAACGATGCCGTAGCGACCAGCGCCCTGGCGGGTGCAGGCTGTCACATGGTGCTGTTCAGTACCGGTCGCGGTACGCCGTATGGTGGTTTTGTGCCGACAGTGAAAATTGCCACCAACAGTGAACTGGCGGCGAAGAAAAAACACTGGATCGACTTTGACGCGGGTCAGCTGATCCACGGTAAAGCGATGCCGCAGTTGCTGGAAGAATTTATCGATACCATCGTTGAGTTTGCCAACGGTAAGCAAACCTGCAACGAGCGTAACGACTTCCGCGAACTGGCGATCTTCAAAAGCGGCGTAACGCTATAAAGTCGAAATGAGTTGTTAATAAAAAACGGCGTTTCATAATGTGAAGCGCCGTTTGCTTTTCCATACCTGCTAAGGATTTATCATGACCGCGTATTGGCTGGCCCAGGGCGTGGGTGTCATCGCCTTTCTGATTGGTATCACAACATTTTTTAACCGTGACGAACGTCGCTTCAAAAAGCAGCTTTCGGTCTATAGCGCCGTTATTGGCGTGCATTTTTTCCTCCTGGGCACCTATCCCGCCGGTGCCAGTGCCATCCTTAATGCCATTCGTACGCTGATTACCTTACGCACGCGCAGCTTATGGGTAATGGCGATCTTTATTGTGCTGACTGGCGGAATTGGCCTGGCGAAGTTCCACCATCCTGTTGAACTATTGCCGGTTATTGGCACGATTGTCAGTACCTGGGCGCTGTTTCGCTGTAAAGGTCTGACCATGCGCTGCGTAATGTGGTTTTCAACGTGTTGCTGGGTGATTCACAACTTTTGGGCGGGGTCGATTGGCGGCACGATGATTGAAGGCAGTTTTCTACTGATGAATGGCCTGAATATCATTCGTTTCTGGCGGATGCAGAAAAGGGGAATTGATCCGTTTAAAGTAGAGAAAACCCCTTCCGCCGTTGACGAAAGGGGTTAAACATTAATTACGCAGGGCGCTATTTGCCAGACGATCGTCTTCTGCCTGGCAAGCTGCCGCAGTGAACAGCACGTCAGTTGAAGAGTTCAGCGCGGTTTCGCAGGAGTCCTGCAATACGCCGATGATAAAGCCGACGGCAACCACCTGCATGGCGATATCGTTCGAAATACCGAACATATTACAGGCCAGTGGGATCAGCAGCAGAGAACCCCCCGCCACGCCGGAGGCGCCACAGGCGCACAGAGAAGCAACCACGCTCAGCAGCAGCGCCGTAGGCAGATCGACCGGAATACCCAGCGTATTAACCGCAGCCAGCGTCAACACCGTAATGGTGATTGCTGCGCCCGCCATATTGATGGTGGCTCCCAGCGGAATAGAAACGGAATAGGTATCTCGATCCAGATTCAGCTTTTCACACAGCGCCATATTCACCGGAATGTTCGCCGCAGAGCTGCGGGTGAAGAAGGCGTACACACCGCTTTCGCGCAGGCACAGCAGTACCAGCGGGAACGGGTTACGACGAATTTTCCACCACACCAGCAGTGGGTTAACCACCAGCGCCACCAGCAACATACAGCCAACCAGCACGACCAGCAGTTGCGCGTAGCCCCACAGTGTGGAGAAACCGGTGGTTGCCAGCGTAGAAGAAACCAGACCAAAAATACCAATTGGCGCGAAGCGAATCACCAGTTTCACCATAAAGGTGACGGCATTCGACATATCATTGACCAGGTTTTTGGTGGTTTCGTTACCGTGACGCAACGCGAAACCGAGGCCAATAGCCCACACCAGAATCCCGATGTAATTACCTTTCAACAGGGCGTCGATGGGGTTGGAAACCATGCTCATTACCAGTCCGCGCATCACTTCCACAATACCTGACGGCGGGGAAATATCGCCTGCGCTACTGGACAAATGCAGGGTCGATGGGAAGGCAAAGCTGAAAACGACTGCGGCCAGTGCGGCGGAGAAAGTACCCAGCAGATAGAGGAACAGAATAGGGCGGATATTGGTTTTTTGCCCGTGTTGGTGGTTAGCGATGGAAGCCATCACCAGCATCAGCACCAGGATTGGTGCTACGGCTTTCAGGGCGCCAACAAATAAAGTGCCTAACAGACCAACAGCTTCAGCCGCCGGTTTTGAGATCCATGCCAGGAGAATCCCCAGAATAAGGCCGACCAGGATTTGTTTTACCAGGCTGCCATGAGCCAGACGCCGGAATAGCCCCGGTGAACGTTGCGTAGTCATTTTTCGATCCTTTCATTGTGTTGTCACACATCCCTGGTGCGTTCTGTCGACGCATCTTTCAGGATGTAACAAAGTGTTTGCAAGGTCGAGTATAAGGAAAGTTACAGCTTCGGGAAGCGAAAAATGCTGGATTTTAAAGAGAGGTCATGTTTTGCAACTTAATGGTTACATTTGTTTGACATAAAAATAAAGCCCAACGTGCGGCTTCCAGACTGATAACAACGTCAAAAAAGTACTCGGTCAGTCCCCTCGCCCCTTTTGGGGAGAGGGTTAGGGTGAGGGGAACAGGCCAGCATCGGTGCGAAAAATTACTCTCTCCCTGGAAGGGAGAGGGAGAAAACGGTACTCATGTTGATGACAGGGTACATGGCTTAGGCAGATTAAAAATCATTCTATCCGCTGTTTATCATGCCGATAATTCACCCAGGCGTTGATAATAAACGTCATCACCAGAATGCCAAACACCACGCCCAGCGAAACGGCGATCGGAATATGATAGAAATCGACAATCAGCATCTTGATACCGATAAATACCAGAATCACCGCCAGGCCATATTTGAGCATCGAGAAACGCTCCGCTACGCCCGCCAGCAGGAAATACATCGCACGCAGGCCGAGGATCGCAAACAGGTTTGAGGTCAGCACAATGAACGGATCGGTGGTAACAGCGAAGATAGCCGGAATGCTATCCACGGCGAAGATCACGTCGCTTAACTCCACCAGAATCAACACCAGCATCAGTGGCGTGGCGTACAACAAACCATTCTTACGCACAAAGAAATGCTCGTTGTCGATGGTGTCGGTCATGCGCAAATGACCGCGCAGCCAGCGCACCAGCGGCTTGTCACCGATTCCTGATTCATCTTCATGAGCCAGCGCCATCTTCACGCCAGTAAACAGCAGGAATGCACCGAAGATATACAGGATCCAGTCGAACTGCGAAATCAGCCAGCTACCGGTGAAGATCATGATGGTACGCAGAACAATCGCCCCAAGCACGCCATACACCAGTACGCGACGTTGTAATGCTGCCGGAACAGAGAAATAGCTGAACAACATTAACCAGACGAAGACGTTATCGACCGCCAGCGATTTCTCAATCAGATAACCTGTGAGGAAGGCCAGCGCCTGCGGGTCAGCGACTTCGCGCCCCTGTGTCTGCGCCAGATACCACCAGAAAGCGGCATTAAACAGTAACGACAGCGTCACCCAGACCAGCGACCATGCCGCAGCCTGTTTCATGGTCATGGCATGTGCGCCACGACGCCCCTGTAATAACAGGTCGATAGCCAGCATAATGGCGACAACAACAGCGAATCCGCCCCATAGCAACGGCGTGCCGACAGTATTCATAGAAGTTCCTTACACATAAAAAAACGGCCAACGTCGGAAGACGTCAGCCGCTGCTTTTTATGCATAGACCTCGCCTTCCGGCAAGGTCTCACTTACAACAAAAAAGGAATACGTCTGCGTATTCCTTTCGGGTTGCCCGGTGACCGGATGTGGTTTTTCACACATCGTAATGACGATCGACCGGCAATGAAGTTACTCCCCTTTGCAGGTAACAAAGTATGACAGACCATTCAGCCAGTCAATGGTCTGTTACATGCCTTTTACACTGCTTTACGGTAACAATTATAGATTTACGCTATCAGCCGGAAAAACGACCCCAGTCTGGCGGCGGATCTCGGTCAGCAGTTTGGCGGTGATGCGACTGACCGCCAGCCCTGGATGATCCACCAGATGCTCATCCACCAGGGTAGCGAACAGCTCTGCTTCGTAGAGCATGGTATTAATATGCTGCGGCTGGGTGAGATCCTGCATCTGGCTGCCACGCGGCACAAAACACACTTTCTGGCATTCGGAGAGTTTTTCAATCACCAACGATCCCGCTTCGCCCTGAATCTCGCTTGCCAGGACAGAATCGCTCACTTTTGAGTGCTGCAAGGTGACGCTGAAATCACCGTAATCCATCACCACCACGCCGTGGGCATCCACGCCGCTTGCCAGCAAACTGGCGGTTGCCTGCACGCTTTTCGGTTCACCGAATAATGCCACCGCCGACGCCAGGCAGTAAAAGCCGATATCCATAATCGAACCGTTAGAGAATGCCGGATTAAAGGTGTTGGGATTCTCACCATCCAGATAACGCTGATACCGCGAGGAATACTGGCAATAGTTGAAAAAGACTTTACGCAGTTTGCCGACTTTCGGCAGCGCCTGGCGTAACAAATGAAAGTTCGGCAGGCTGGCGGTTTTAAATGCCTCAAACAGCACCACCTGATTTTCCCGCGCACAGGCAATGGCAGCATCCACTTCCGTCACATTCGATGCCAGCGGCTTCTCGCAAATCACATGAATTTTGTGGCTAAGAAAAAGTTGCGTCTGGGCAAAATGCAGAGCGTTCGGGCTGGCAATATACACCGCGTCAATAGCATCGCTTTCCGCCATCGCTTCCAGCGACGTAAACAGATGCTCGACAGAAAAATCATTGGCGAAGTGCTGAGCCTGTTCAAGGCTGCGGGAATAGACTGCGGTTAACTTGTATTTGCCGCTCTCATGGGCGGCCTCGACGAACTGGCGAGTGATCCAGTTCGTGCCAATCACGGCGAAACGTATCATAACGCGTGGATACTCCATAAAGGGGTTATGGCGTCAATGTAGCACGCCTTTTTCATCTTCGACGTGCGCAGATACGCATTATTCTTTCGCCGGACAGCCATGCTCACTAAACGGCCCAATCATGACCGATGGCCCGAGATATTTCGGCTGGCGATGGAGGATTTTCGCGTCTATCACCGCGCTGACTCTGGCGAGTTTTTCCCGCAGCTGAGTATAAAAGCCATGCTTCATATTCAGGTCTGGCGCGTTAAACCCGATAGCGTCGATGCCGTACTGTTTTGCCAGCCAGATGGCGCGTTGGTTATGAAATTCTTGCGAAATAATGGTGATATGGTTTTCCCCAAACACCTTTTTGGCGCGTACCACCGAATCAAGTGTCGAGAATCCGGCATAGTCGCAGAAGATGGCTTTTGCCGGAACGCCCTTAGCGATTAAAGCCTGTTGCATTCCGGACGCTTCATCGTAATTTTTACGTCCGTTATCGCCACTGACTAACAGCCATTTCACTTTTCCGGCATGGTACAACTCTGCGGCGGTATCAATGCGTCGGGTAAAGTAGCGATTACCCGGCCTCGCTCCCAGTAATAAACCCACGTTACGCGCCGGAACGGCGTTGATATCGCTCCAGGTCAGCTGCTTGCTGGCGGTGACCATTGCGCGATCGGCGATAAAAATGGTCGCTCCTGCCACAAGCAACAATAAACAGGCAATTTTAAGAGTCCGGCGAGAAAAACAAACGCGGCGAAGAAGGCGAGCAAATGCGCGCAGCATGGTCGTTATCCTTAACGAAAAGAGGGGCGTCGATTTTAGGCGTTAATGATTGAAAATATAACGCCTGACATCATTTTCAGATTTTGTCTTGCCCAAGCGACAACTGCGTTAGCCACAGCCGGGTGTCGAACTCAAGCTGGTGGTACTGTGGCTCCATATGGCAGCACAACTGGTAGAACGCTTTGTTATGCTCTTTCTCCTTCAGGTGCGCCAGCTCGTGCACCACGATCATGCGCAAAAACGGTTCCGGCGCATTGCGAAACACGGTAGCGACGCGGATCTCCGCTTTTGCTTTCAGTTTGCCGCCCTGCACACGCGAAACAGCGGTATGTAACCCGAGCGCGTTTTTCAGCACGTGGATCTTGTTGTCATACATCACTTTATTGATCGGCGGGGCGTTACGCAGAAACTGATTTTTCAGATCCTGGGTATATTGCCAGAGTGCTTTATCGGTGGCGTAGTCGTGCGTTCCCGGATAGCGTTTTGCCAGCACATCGCCCAGACGTTGTTCATTAATCAGCGTGCGCACCTGGGAAAGTAGCTGCTCGGGATAACCCTGAAGATAAGTAAGATTGCTCATAACCGCCCACGAAAAAGAGAAAAAGGGTATACTCACGCACCCTTTTCAGGGGCAACGTCGAAATTTTATCATTCAGGAGGGTCGATGAGCCACTTAGACAACGGTTTCCGTTCACTGACACTACAACGTTTCCCGGCGACGGATGACGTTAACCCGCTGCAGGCGTGGGAAGCGGCGGATGAGTATCTGCTGCAACAGTTGGACGATACAGAAATCTGCGGCCCGGTGTTGATCCTGAATGATGCCTTCGGCGCGTTAAGCTGTGCGTTGGCAGAACATAAGCCGTACAGCATTGGCGACTCATATATCAGCGAACTGGCTACGCGCGAGAATTTACGTCTCAACGGAATTGATGAGTCGAGCGTGAAGTTTCTCGACAGCACCGCTGACTATCCGCAACAGCCGGGCGTGGTGCTGATCAAAGTACCGAAAACGCTGGCATTGCTGGAACAACAACTGCGTGCGTTGCGCAAAGTGGTCACGCCGGATACACGTATTATTGCCGGTGCCAAAGCCCGTGACATCCATACATCCACGCTGGAACTGTTTGAAAAAGTGCTCGGCCCGACCACCACCACGCTGGCATGGAAAAAAGCGCGACTGATTAACTGTACATTCAACGAGCCGCCGCTGGCCGATGCGCCGCAGACTGTTAGCTGGAAGCTGGAAGGCACTGACTGGACTATCCACAATCACGCGAATGTCTTCTCCCGCACCGGGCTGGATATTGGCGCGCGCTTCTTTATGCAACATCTGCCGGAGAATCTCGAAGGTGAGATTGTCGATCTCGGCTGTGGTAACGGCGTCATTGGCCTGACATTGCTCGATAAAAACCCGCAGGCGAAAGTGGTGTTTGTCGATGAATCACCGATGGCGGTTGCTTCCAGCCGTTTGAACGTTGAAACCAACATGCCTGAGGCGCTGGATCGCTGCGAGTTTATGATCAACAACGCGCTCTCCGGCGTGGAGCCTTTCCGTTTTAATGCTGTGCTCTGCAACCCGCCGTTTCATCAGCAACATGCGCTGACCGATAACGTCGCCTGGGAGATGTTCCACCACGCCCGCCGCTGTCTGAAAATTAACGGCGAACTGTATATCGTTGCCAACCGTCACCTGGATTACTTCCATAAACTGAAGAAGATTTTCGGCAACTGCACCACTATTGCGACGAATAATAAATTTGTAGTGCTGAAAGCAGTGAAGCTGGGGCGTCGTCGGTAAGATTGGCAGCTACCTGCCGGATGCGGCGCATCCGGCAATGCTGCTCATTTCTGGAATCTCGCTTCCATAAAACAAAAAATCCCTGTCACCGCCCCCTGCATTCTCTTGTTTGGCATTTCTCAACGTTTATTCTTCCGTCATACAGATAAATTCATTCGTTGCCAATCTGTCAACGAATGTTATCATATTGCCAATTTGTCAACGGACATGATGAAGAATGCACCTGATCACTCAAAAAGCACTGAAAGATGCTGCGGAAAAATACCCGCAACACAAAACGGAGCTGGTGGCTTTGGGGAACACGATTGCTAAGGGATATTTTAAAAAAACTGAGTCATTAAAAGCAGTGTTCCCATCTCTGGATAACTTCAAATATCTGGATAAGCATTATGTTTTCAATGTCGGGGGCAATGAATTACGTGTTGTCGCAATGGTCTTTTTTGAATCGCAAAAGTGCTACATACGTGAAGTTATGACGCACAAAGAATACGATTTCTTTACCGCCATTCATCGTACTAAGGGGAAAAAATGATTGCGATTGCCGACATCTTGCAGGCGGGAGAAAAGCTAACTGCTGTGGCACCTTTTCTGGCGGGTATCCAGAACGAAGAACAATACGCCCAGGCGCTGGAACTGGTCGATCATCTGCTGCTTAACGATCCTGAAAATCCCTTGCTGGATCTGGTGTGTGCCAAAATAACCGCGTGGGAAGAATCAGCGCCCGAATTTGCTGAATTTAATGCCATGGCTCAAGCCATGCCAGGTGGTGTTGCTGTGATTCGTACCCTGATGGATCAATACGGTTTAACCCTTTCCGATCTGCCGGAAATTGGTAGCAAATCGATGGTGTCACGCGTTTTGAACGGGAAGAGGAAATTAACGCTGGAACACGCTAAAAAACTGGCAGCGCGATTCGGTATTTCTCCCGCCTTGTTTATTGATTAATGCAACTGCCGGATGCGGCATGAACGCAGCATCCGGCACGTCAAATAACGGTTTAAATCTCCAGCGCAAGCCGTGTTCCCTGGGCAATCGCTCGGCGTGCGTCCAGCTCCATAGCCACGTCGCAGCCACCGATCAAATGCACAGTTGTTCCTGCATCGATTAAGGGTTGTGCCAGCGCGCGGTTTGGCTCCTGCCCCGCGCAGATCACCACATGATCTACCGCCAAAATTTGCGGTTCACCGTTGATCACCACATGTAGTCCGTCATCGCCAATCTTCTGATAACTTACGCCAGGGATCATTTTCACGCCTCGCGAGAGCAGGGTGGTGCGATGGATCCAGCCTGTGGTTTTACCCAGCCCCTGACCCGGTTTACTGGCTTTGCGCTGGAGCATCACAATCTGTCGTGGGCTACGGGGGATCTGCATACCTTGCGAACTTAAGCCACCGGCTTGTTGCAGGCTGCTGTCGATGCCCCATTCTGTGCAGAACCCGGCGATGTTCTGGCTGGTGGATTCACCTGGCTGGCTGAGATACATCGCCGTATCAAAACCAATCCCGCCACAACCGATAATGGCGACTTTGTTGCCCACCGGCGCTTTGTCGCGCAGTACATCGAGATAACTCAACACCTTCGGATGATCGATCCCGTCGATGGGCGGAATGCGCGGTACGATCCCACTGGCGAGGATCGTTTCGTCGAACGCCTGTAACTGATCCGCCGTCACGGTGTGATTGAGTTTCAGCGTCACGCCCGTCACTTCGATCATCCGCCGGTAGTAGCGCAGCGTTTCGTAAAACTCCTCTTTGCCAGGGATCTGTTTGGCGATATTAAACTGCCCGCCAATCTCGCTATGTGCATCAAACAACGTTACCTGATGACCACGCGCCGCCGCGTTAATGGCAAACGCCAGCCCCGCCGGACCGGCACCGACCACCGCCAGATTTTTTTTCTGCGCGGCGGGAAGGATTGGCATTTTGGTTTCATGGCAGGCGCGAGGATTCACCAGGCATGAGGTGACTTTGCCGACGAAGATCTGATCGAGGCAGGCCTGATTGCAGCCAATACAAGTGTTGATCTCATCAGCTCGCCCTGATTGCGCTTTTGACAGCAGCTCCGCATCGGCGAGAAATGGTCGCGCCATCGACACCATATCGGCATCGCCGCGCGAGAGAATATCGTCGGCAACCTGCGGATCGTTAATCCGGTTGGTGGTCACCAGCGGCAGCGAGACGTGACCTTTCAGTTTGCGCGTGACCCAGCTAAATGCGCCGCGCGGCACGGGCGTGGCGATGGTCGGAATACGCGCTTCATGCCAGCCAATGCCGGTGTTGATAATGGTCGCGCCCGCCGCTTCAATGGCCTGCGCCAGCTCTACCGTTTCGGCAAAAGTACCGCCGCCTTCTACCAGGTCGAGCATCGACAGACGGTAGATAATGATAAAGTCGTTGCCAACGCGTTCACGTACCGCACGCACTACTTCTACGGAAAACCGCATCCGATTAGGGTAATCACCGCCCCACTGGTCGCTACGCTGATTGGTGCGCAGTGTCAGAAATTCGTTGATCAAATACCCTTCGGAACCCATCACCTCTACGCCATCGTATCCGGCCTCCCGCGCCAGTTGCGCGCAGCGGGCGAAATTGTCGATCAGTTGCAGGATCTCTTCATGGCTTAACTCATGGGGAACGAAACGGTTGATGGGAGCCTGCAATGCGGAAGGTGCCACCAGATGTGGCTGGTAGCTGTAGCGCCCGGTATGCAAAATTTGCAGGGCGATTTTGCCGCCTTCCTGATGCACCGCTTCAGTAATGGTGCGATGGTGCGGGATCTGGCTGACGTCGTTGAGCATTGCGCCGCCTTCCATGCCAACGCCTGTGAAATCTGGCGCAATGCCGCCGCTGACAATCAGCGCCACGCCGTGACGGGCGCGTTCAGCATAAAACGCTGCCAGCCGTTCAGCGCCGTCCGGGTATTCCTCCAGCCCCGTGTGCATTGAACCCATCAGTACTCGGTTTTTTAACGTGGTGAAGCCTAAATCCAGCGGGGCGAACAGCGACGGGTAGCTCATAAAATTGTCCAGTATGTAAAATAATTGTTACGTGGTCGGATGAGTTCTAATTTAGCCGTCACCGGGGAAAAGGGAAAAGGGGAGTGCGGGGTTTGTGATGGGATTCAAAAAGAATACGCCCGGTGGTAACGCCGGATGCGACGCTTGCCGCGTTTTATCCGGCCTGGGGGATTGCACATGTAGGGCGGATAAGGCGTTTACGCCGCATCCGCCAGCCGTTGCAAATTACTGCTTACGGAAAAAATCGTTATACAACATATACAAATGCGCGGCACTCCAGGAGAAATTTGGTGCCCCTTGCTGCGCGCCGGTCAGCGGATTGTAATTCTCCTGAATCGGACCATCGGCGGTTAATCCTTTGGCGTGCTGGAAGAACGTATCCGCCAGCTTCAGGGCATCATCACGATAACCGTAACGCTCCATCCCTTTCAGACCAAACCAGAACTGATCCACCCATACGCGCCCGCGCCAGTAAATATCCGCGCCAAAAGCCGGATTGGTTAACGCCGCCGTTCCCAGCGGGACAAAGGTGTTGAACTCTTTGGTGTCCAGCATCACCTTCACCACCGCGTCGGCATTGGCCTGCGTTGCCGCACCGTTAAACAGCGGCGACCAGCCTTCCGGCCCTTTACCGCGCTCGACAATCGGTTTGCCTGCGCAGCCGTTTGCCAGCGGTTTATCTTCAATGCGCACGTCATAGTAGAACTGCGTAATCGGGTCGAACATACAGGTGTTGATGTAGTCCGCGAGCTGCTGCGCCAACTGGCGATAGCGTTTGGCCTCTTCCGGCTTACCGAGGATGGTTGCCATCTCCGCCAGATAATGGTTATCGCTGTACATATAGCTGGCCTGATCCACCGACTCCTGCAACAACGAGTAGCCCAGCAATGTTCCGTCCTGACTGCGGTTTTCGGCGAATTTCACCGTCCAGTCGCTACGTTTGCCGCCGTTAGCGACATATTTATCCAATTGTTCTTTGTCGATAAAACCAAAGACGGCGGCGTCATCACGCCCCGATTCCCACGACGCAGCAACCTGTGCCGGAATTTCCAGACTGTCGTACTGGCCTTTCTCCACCACGCGGGCGTAGTTGTTCAGCCCAGACTGCGTCTCTTCTTTGTCGCCTTTTTTCACCGTAAACAGCATCTCGCCGCTCTCGGTATTGTGGGCTTTATCGCGGGTCGCGCCATATTCCGGCACGCCGTTGCCGTTGTGATCGCGGTTACGTAACCACCAGTCGTGATAGGCCACCAGTTTCGGGTACATCTCTGCCAGCCAGGCTTTATCCTGGGTGACGTTGTACACTTCCATCACCGACCAGGCGGCAAGGCTGGGTTTGGTGTTACGTTCGTTCCAGTTGCCGCCGTCACCGCCGCGCTCGGGGCTAAGGTTCCACGCAATCAGGTCGGGGACAAATCCCACATCCTGCGGACGCACGGCATCGCCGGGCTGGATCTGCCAGGAGAAGACCGCGCGGATATTCTCTTTGGCGATGTCCGGATTGAAATGCGCCATCGCAAACGCCTGCTTCCAGGTATCCCATGGCCAGGTCTGATTGCCGGAGAACCAGCGCCCGGTCACCGACGGTGTGACGGTGTTAAATTTCACCGCACCTCCAGGCGAGCGCCAGTTACCGTTAAGCGTTTCGATGGCTTTCACCGCGACGCGCGTCTGTTCCGGCGTCGCATCCGGATTGGTTAACCCTTTCTTCAGATACTCTTCCCAGCGTTGCTGCGAGGCGGTGAGATAAAACGCCGGACGCGCCAGAATATCGCGGATCTGCATCTGCTCTTTGCTAACTTCCTGGGCGGTCAGCAGATGGGAATAGGTGGTATAGAGCGTCGTTGACCCGTTGATATGCGCCTTACTGGTAAAGCGATTGCCGTTGATTTCAGTCTGCACTGGCAGGGATTTATGCACCTGATATTCCGATTCGCCGGAGGTCAGTAGATCCCAGGTGGCGCGCACTTTGCTAAAGGTGACTTTCAGGCCATCACGGGTGGCGCTGATTTTGCGTTGATAGTCAGGATATTCGCCAGCAATGGTTTTATCGGAAAGCGGTTTCCCTTCTTTTGCTTCCAGTTTTTCCAGCAGCTCGCCATCCCACACCAGATCCAGCGGTTTATCGCTGGTGATTTTGGTTTCCAGTAGTGACGTGCGCGGCGTGGCGAAGCGTAGAGTCATTTCGACCTGCACATCTTTTGCTGTCAGTTTTTGCACCAGCGCGCCGGGAATACTGTATGCCTCCAGCGTGAAGTTGACTTTCTTACCGTCCTGCCAGACGGTCAGGCGGTCGAAATTGCTGGCCATAAAGTTGATGTACTCTTCCGTCAGCAGCGCAACGCCCGGAAAACCGCCCATGGTGTTCGGGCCGTCTGGCAACAGATGACCATGCCAGGCTCCGAGATCGAAAAACGGATTAAAACGCTGGTGATCGTCGTAATCGTAATCCTTCATGTACTGCGGCGCGCCAGTACGGTTAATCACGTTTTTATAATTGTCGGCGTTAGCGGCATGGGCGGAAAAGCTCATCAGCAGAGCACAGGCTACTGGCGTTAAAATAGTTTTGATTTTCATGAAATTACAGTCCTTATTACCAGTAAAAATATTGCATCAGGAAGAGTTGGTCGCTGGGATCGTTAGAGGCATTTTTCATGTAGAAGCGGCTATCGAAAGCCGTTGCGAAACGTCCGCCGCCGTATTCGTACCAGACACCAAACTGCATAAAGGAGGTGGTTTCATCGTCAGCGTGGTCAGGGCGATGTTTGGCGTAGGTGTAAGCGGTGGAGAGATAAACGCCCTTTAACGCTTCATACATGGCGCTCACCATCATCCCACTTTCGCTTCCCGGTACGTCCAGCCCGTCGGCGCGTCCGGTATGGTGCCAGGCGCGGGCAGCGAAGTTAGGGGTAAGCAGACCCGTGAGATAGAGTTGTCCTGTACCGTCGGTGATTTCCAGACCGTTCATCCAGGTGATGCCTTCGGCAAGGTCATACTGGATGTAACCGTTCATCATTGCCGGATAGGTGTATTTGTCGTCGTAGCGATCGTATTTGCCAAAATGCAGCCAGGCTTTGCTTTCGTCATGATGTCCGGCAGGTGTGGCGGTAACGCTATAACGAAAGTTGCCGCTTAAGTTCTGTACCTTCAGCGCGGTCATAATGTCGCGGGTATTGGGAATGACGTAGCCCAGATCGGGCGTGAAATCGCCCCACCATTGCAGGTCATCCAGCGAGGAATCCTGACGCAGACTGAGCATGATTTCGGTGCCATCATTGGTACGATAACCGCCATAGAAACGGTTAATCCCACCTTCGAAACCACCCCAGCTATGGTCAGGCACCCAGGCATTACCGTCGTGGTCGGCCTGTACGGTCCAGCCTTCGCCGTAAATCAGGCCGAACCAGGAGCCGTACTTCATCTCCAGGCCACCTTCAATATAGGTGCCGTCACTATATTTATGTTTATTCTCACCCTTTAAATCCATATATCCACCAACCCCTAATTCGCCGTAAAAACGAAATGAAGGAGAATATGTCGAGGTAATTGCGGGTGTTTTTGTGTCGTCATGTTCTGCTGGACGTGCTTCTTCTCCTGCCGCAGAAAAGGCGTAGCAAAACGGCAGAGCAAGTAATGCTCTGCATGGTGCAGTGATTAATTTCATTGTGTTAATCCATGAGCTAAAGAAAAAATACAGCCTTTTATCGTTGTAATTATAAAAATATAAAGGCAGAAACTATTTTCCCTCACCCCATCCAGGAAGAGGGAAAATGCCTGCTCATTTTTTATTAGTCTGCTTAATCAACATTGTTGGCCGGCGTCGCTTCAATATGGCGCTCTTCAGCCGTGAGTCCCTTTATATATTTACTGTATTTCCACCACGCAAAGCCGAGGAAGATAACAATACCGCCAACGTTATAAAAAATGATAGTCAGAATATTCGCGCCAGTCGGGAATGTCGAAGCGACAAACCCTACGGCAAATATCGCAATCAGCATTGAAACAACGATAATACCGGTGCGGCGGGAACCCATACGGAAATCGCGTGGCAGGTGATCTAATTTGGCGCGTAAATTCAGATACGCCAGCATGATGAATAACGGCGGAAGCATGGACGCTGCGGCAGTCATATTAATAATGGTATTCATCAGATCCTGCACGGTATTGGAGCCGAGCATCGGGATAATCATCAGCGGGATGACGATCAGGAACTGGATCCACGCTGCGCGCGCCGGAACGCCGTTTTCGTTCAGTTCAACGGTTTTCTTACCAAAGATGCCTTCCGGGATTTCGGAGAAGAAAATTTTCACCGGCGTTGCAGTCCACATCAGCAGGGAACCGAACATCGCAGTAAAGGAAACAAGGCCAACAAAGCGATTCATTAACGCTTCCGGCAGACCAAAATACGCCGCCATGCCGTGGAACACCTGTACCGATCCGCCGGTAAACTTCAACTCTTTGCTGCTGACGAAGACGTTAATCAGCACCGAGGAGACGGAGTACAGTACACCAATGAAAATCCCGGCGAGGATGATCACTTTAACGAACGATTTCGAACCGCCTTTGACGTCGTTAACGTACACCGCGACGGACTCCGCGCCGCCTGCGGCCATAAAGATCCAGGTGGTAACGCCGAGGAACGCCCAGTTGAAGTTCGGGATCATCGCGTCAACGGTGATCGGATCGGCAGGCTGTACGCCGCCAACCAGCGCCGTACCTGCCAGTAAAATGTAGGAGAGCGTTAACAGCAGCATTAGCGTTGAGGTCACGGAGGTGATTGGCCCCAGCATTTTCGCCCCGTTGGTAGAAACCCAGGTGGAGAAGGCGAACAGCACCATACTGATAATGGTGGTAGCAACCGGCGTCATAATATATTCGTAGCCGAGGAAGGCATATGAAGCGTAAGCAATAACGCGCGGCAACAGCGAGGTGAAAAAGAACAGGTTTACGAACCAGTAGGTATAGGCAGTAATAAATGCCCAACGTCCGCCCAGCGAGCTTTTTACCCACGCGTAGACACCGGCTTCCGAGTTTTTATTTAACGAGACAAATTCTGCGATAATCAGACAGAAGGGGATAAAATAAAAAATCGTTGCGAGGAAAAACATCGGCGCCGAGGCCAGTCCAAGCTCAATATTATTATTGATAACGTTGTTAAAGCTGTAAACGGCGGCAAAAGTCAGCGAGAGCAAGCCGAATTTGCCGATTGTATTACGTTTGGTATCAGACATAACACATCTCCGAAAATGAGTAGGGTAGCGGTGGCGGCAAACTCCTTTTGCCGCCGTAGTTGTTATTTGTTATGGAAATAACCATCTTCGATGGTGACTTTGAGAACGACTTTTTTGACCGCGTTATTGCAGATAAACCGATATGCTTCATGGATATCGCAAATAACGATTTGCCCTTCGTGGACCTCTACGGTTTCTCCGCAGCCTTTTAAATATTCACGGTCAGTTTCATCACGATAATATTCCACGACCTGTAATGTCTCTTTCGGCGCATATTCAATTTTTTGCTGCCCTTGCAGGTAGTAATGCACTTCAAAATAGCGTCGATGCCCGGTAAATAGCGCATCGGTCGCGGAGTCATTTTCCACACGGTAGGTCAATGAGTCACCGATGGAGTGGGCGACGCCAGGCTGAATGTTGTCGATATTTTCAATCGCTTCAACGCAGCGTTGCCACTTCTTGCCAGAGGCGTAAATCTGGCGGAACTGTTCTAAGTTATCGATGATCCTCATTGCTTATTCTCGCTGTGCAAATTCGTGGAAAAGAATCCTGCGCCGAACTCATACGACGCCAGGCTTTGCGCGGTGGCTTCTCCGCCAGAAACCGGCAGCAACGTAAAGCCGTAGCTGAAGTCACGGAACCAGACGCGCCAGGAGTCCAGCACCTCGCTGCCCCAAGAGTTGGAGCCGAGGCCAAGCAGTTGGTGGTCAAGATTCAGGGTGATGTCATCACTGCGCTGAAGTTCGTTGCAGTGTTGCGCGGCGTGGATGTTCTCCTGGGTGTAGTGCCAGGCGCTGAAGTTAATTGGGTGCTGCGGAACCACCAGCAGTCCGTTGCCGTGGCGATTAGTTAGTGCCGTCCAGCGAACATGCTGACGGTTGCCGTTGTTCTGCGGGAAGGGATAGTTCTCAAACATGGCATCGACGTTACTGCGCCAGATATCGATGATGTTAGCCTGCTGGCTGTCGGCGTAGTTTTCGCCCGGCCCGCGTCCGTAATACGCCACCTGGTCGTATTCGCCGTTAATCCCTATGGTGAAACCGATGCATGGAATGATGTGCGGATAGTCGCCGTAACGCTCGCCGGAAAGCGCCACGTTAACCTGGCCATCGGCAGCGATGCGCCAGATGTAGGTGCAGCGCATCCCGAAGTCAAACACCGGCGGGGCTATAACCGTGCGGCTGATGATCAACACTTCACCATCGCTCTGTTCTACGGCAAAGTCGCGCAGATGTTCCTGCATGATCTGCAAATGATTCGGCTGCCACAGCCCTTCGTACTCCTGCTTGTGGTTGTCGATCATTGGTTTGAAGAAGTTGATCTTTGGCTCGCGGGTCAGCAGCGACTCGCCATTCACCTGCCAGGATGTCGGTTTGCCACTCATTTTTGAGAAGGTGATCGCGAAGTTGTAGCCGCGAACGGTGCAACTCAAACGATCGTCTTCCAGCGTCAGCGGACGAGCATTATTCGGCGCGAAAGGCACCGGCTGTGCGGTGTTTTCCTTCAGCGGGAACTGATAAGTGGCGATAGGGTGTCCGGCTTCGCTGTAGCGGGTGCGGGAATCCTTGGTCACCGTAATGTTGAGGAACGCTTCGCGGGCGTCCAGTTGCGGCAGCGTAATGTGCAATGGCGCTTCGCTGTTTGGTGCAACGTCGCGCAGTTTAATCTGCTGCGTCGCGAGCGTTTCACCTTCGGCGCGCACGTCTACGTGCAGGGTGTAGTCATCAAGCGTGGTAAACCACAGTTTATTTTCTACTTTCAGCTCGCCGCGAGTCAGATCCAGCGCGTGGATTTTAACCGGCGCAATAACCTGTTTGTACTCTTTCAGACCTGGTCCCGGCGTTTGATCGGAATAGATCAAACCATCAAGACAGAAGTTATAGTTGTTGGGATAGTCGCCGTAATCGCCGCCGAATTTATACCAGACGTTGCCGTTGTCATCCTGCGCCTGGATCCCGTGGTCGCACCATTCCCAGACATAATGTCCCTGAATGCAATCGTGCTTATAGAAGACGTTCTGGTATTCCGTTAGCCCGCCCGGTCCGTTCCCCATCGCATGAGCGTATTCGCAGATGATACGCGGCTTCGGATGCGGATATTCACCAAACTCATTCATCAGCGGCACGCGGGTGTACATGGTGGAAATAATATCGACCACTTCAGCATCGCGATCTTCTTCGTAGTGCACCAGACGCGTGTCATCGAGCGCCTTCGCCGCGTGGTACATCGCGCGGATGTTACAGCCATAGCCGGATTCGTTGCCCAGCGACCAGATGATGATCGACGGATGGTTTTTCTGCGCGTGAATATGGCGAACGATGCGCTCGACGTAGACCTTTTCCCACTGCGGATCGTCGGTTATGCGGCTGATATCGCCGACGTTAGCAAAGCCGTGCGATTCGACGTCGGTTTCCGCCATCACAAACAGGCCGTAGATATCACACAGTTCGTAGAAACGCGGATCGTTCGGGTAGTGAGCGGTACGCACGGAGTTGATGTTGTGCTGTTTCATCAACTGAAGATCTTTCTCGACGCGATCCATCCCAACGGCGCGGCCTTTGCGATGATCGTTGTCGTGACGATTGACGCCGTGCAGCATCACATAACGGTTATTGATCCAGAACAGACCGTCGCGCACTTTGATATCACGGAAGCCGACGCGTTGTGGCACCACTTCCAGAACGTTGCCGTCGACGTCTTTCAGCGTCATGACCAGATGGTAAAGATAAGGAGATTCTGCCGACCATTGCTGCGGCTGTTCGACAGTAAAAGCAAAGCTGGCGCTGGTTATTTTTTCAATTGCCAGATGAGGAATGGCGCTGCTGTGCACCACGCGTTCGCCATCAAACAGGGTATATTCCAGCGTCGTTACGACAGGGGAGGCGGCGAGGTTTTCCAGCACCACTTCGCAGGAGAGCGTGGCATCGCAATAGGCTTCGTCAAAGTCGGTACGAACGGTGAAATCGTTAATATGCGTCGGTTGTTTACCGATCAGATAAACATCGCGGAAGATCCCTGCCGACCACCACATATCCTGGTCTTCCACGTAGGTGGAATCCGCCCACTGCATCACGCGCACACATAACAGGTTGTCGCCGGTTTTTACCATCGCACTGATGTCAAACTCTGCGGTCAGGCGACTGCCCTTGCTGAAACCCACATACTGACCGTTAACGTAAACTTCAAAATAGGTTTCGACGCCGTCAAATTTAATCAGTGTCTGCTTGCCCTGCCATCCGTCGCTGAGGGTGAAAATACGTTGATAGGCACCGGTTGGGTTATCGCTGGGGACAAATGGCACATCGATGGGGAACGGAAAACCTTCGTCGGTATATTGCAGTTTGCCGTGGCCTTCCATTTGCCACATGGCGGGGACGGTAATGTCCCCCCAGTCAGCCATTAACTCGGAAGTGAAGGCTTCTGGCACTTGCAACGGATGGTCAAAAAAATGGAAATTCCACTGACCGCTTAAGGGCAGAAACAGGCTGCTGGTTTCGCGGGCAAAGGTACGCGCCTGCGTAACAGAATCATATGAAAAAAAGTACGCACGCGGCGCAAGTCGGTTTTCGTGGGTGAGCTGAATGTTTTCCCAGCGATTCATAGGGCCTCCCGGTGGAGAGAAATCGGAACCATTCGTGGTGATGGTAGTTTGTGTAATTGCTGGGGAGTTTAGTAAAATTTTTACTAAAAAGTAGCGGGTAAATGCATTTACTTTAACTGGATCACGAAAATAAACGGCAGCACTGTCCGGCAAAAACGATTGCCGGACAGTGTGTAAGGGGATTTAGCGGGTGGTGCCGCGCAGTTTTAATTTGCTGGGAACGAACACTAACAGCGGCAGCGCGCGACCATCGCGAGCCTTTTCATACAACAGGTTAACGCCCTGGCTTCCCATCATTTCGGAATGGATGCGCACGGTTGAGAGCGGCGGAAAGGTAAATCGCGCGGTGGGGATGTCGTTGACGCTGATAAGCGAAATATCCTGCGGGATGTTCAGGCCGCGTTCATGAATTGCCCGCAGTACGCCAATGGCAATGGAGTCGGAAGCAACAAACAACGCCTTCGGGTAGTCTTCCCGCGCCAGCATTTGCTTTGCCAGTTCATAGCCCGACGAACTGGAAAAACCGCCGCGCCAGATGTCCTCTTCGCGTACCACTTGCTTCAGTCGGCCATATTCCGCAAAGGCGACCTCACGAATATCCGCCTTGCCAGGCTCATCTTCGCCGCCAATAAAACCAATACGATTAACGCCCTGATCGATGTAGAAGTCGATGATTTCCTTACTGATGCGTGCCAGATCGATATCCACCGCATCGTAACCGCTGCCGGGTTCGTGAAAGTCGATAAAACAGATATTGTCGGTCAATGCGCTGGCGGCGGCGCGCAGGGCAGGCGTGGGTTTGCCGACAATCAAAATGCCGGTGACGTTTTTAATGTCCGGCAAGCCGTTGTGTTCATAACAGTTGGTCAGTTCGATCGCCAGCTTTTCGCACTGGGTTTCAATGCCGTGGCGGATCGCCAGATAGTAAGGATCGTTGATCTCCAGCTCCTGTTGGTAGCTGTAGATAGCCAGAATATGGTGTTGGTTGACTGCGCCTGTCTGTAGTTTACGGGCGCTACTGGTCTTGTACTCCAGCTTTTCGGCGATCTCGAGAATGCGATGTTTCGTCTCTTCTTTCACATTCAACGTCGGATCGTCATTTAAGACCCTGGATACTGTCGCCAGGGATACGCCAGCTTCGATTGCGATGTCTTTTAGTGTTGCCATGTTTACCTTTTTTACTTTCCCTGATGTGCGTCTCCATTGTAGAGGAAGTGCTTATCGGGTCACCTGTTTTCAGTAAATAAAGCGCGTTTCTTTGACGCTGTAACGGTAACACAGCGGCTCACGAATGTGATCACGCCTGCATTCTCCATTTTTAGCCTACAGGATTGAGAAAAACCTTTGCTATAGTTTAGTAAAATTTTACTTGAGGGAGGGAACAATGGAAACCGTGGCTTACGCTGATTTTGCACGTCTGGAAATGCGCGTCGGGAAAATTGTGGATGTGAAACGCCATGAAAACGCCGACAAGCTGTACATCGTACAGGTTGATGTGGGGGAAAAAACGCTGCAAACCGTGACCAGCCTGGTGCCGTACTACAGCGAAGAAGAGCTGATGGGGAAAACGGTGGTGGTCTTGTGCAATCTGCAAAAAGCGAAAATGCGCGGTGAAACCTCGGAATGCATGCTGTTGTGTGCGGAAACCGATGACGGCAGTGAAAGCGTACTGTTAACGCCGGAACGGATGATGCCTGCGGGCGTGCGAATCGTATAAAGAGATCGGATGGCGACGTTGCATCGCCATCCGATTTGATATTACGCTTCTTCGACACTTACTCGCATGGCCGCCAGCGCCTTACGCGCCGCTTTGATCACCAGTTCACACTGTTCAATGGTCAGCGTCAGTGGCGGTTCAATGCGGATCGTTTTGGCATTGTTGAGCGTTCCGGCGACCAGCACACGCTGGCGGAACATCTCGCTGGCAAAGTTGTAGCCGATTTCGTTATCAACAAACTCAATCGCCATCAACATCCCTTTACCACGCGCTTCCTGTACCAGATCGGGATATTCCCGCGCCAGTTGACGGAAACCGTCCAGCAACATATCGCCTTTTTGTTCAGCCTGAGCCGATAAGTTCTGCTCCAGCAACACATTGATGGTCGCCAGCGCCGCCGCACAGGCCAGCGGG
Organism: Escherichia sp. MOD1-EC5433; assembly: GCF_002966005.1. NCBI lineage: Bacteria > Pseudomonadati > Pseudomonadota > Gammaproteobacteria > Enterobacterales > Enterobacteriaceae > Escherichia > Escherichia sp. MOD1-EC5433. The sequence continues at coordinate 387,753 of NZ_PTRL01000001.1, forward strand.
TTGCCACCAAAGGTGGTGGTATGCAGGAACGGGTTGTCGAACAGGACTGAGAACACCTCTTCGGTAGCAATAGTTGCGCCAATTGGCATCACGCCGCCGCCGAGGGCTTTCGCCAGACACAGGATGTCCGGCTGAACGTTCTCATGCTCGCAGGCGAACATCTTGCCCGTGCGCCCCATGCCCGTTTGCACTTCATCGAGGATCATCAGTGCGCCGAACTCATCGCACAGCTTACGCACGGCGGTGAGATAGCCCGGCGGCGGCAGAATGACGCCACCTTCGCCCTGAATCGGCTCAAGGATCACCGCAGCCACATCATCACCGGTTTTTTTGCACTCGCTAAGGGCCGTGCGCATGGCTTCGATATTGCCAAACGGTACATGACGGAAGCCCGGCAGCAGCGGCATAAACGGTTTGCGGAAGGTCGATTTCGCCGTGGCTGACAGCGCGCCAAGCGATTTACCGTGGAACGCGCCGCTGGTGGCGATAAAAGTAAACTTGCCGCGCGGTGACTGATAAGCCTTCGCCAGTTTCAGCGCCGCTTCAACGGACTCGGTGCCGCTATTACAGAAGAAGCTGTATTTCAGTTTACCGGGCGTTAGCGCAGCAAGGGTTTTCGCCAGCATCGCCCGTAATGGGTCGAGCAGCTCCTGGCTGTGCAGCGGTTGTTTCGCAAGTTGATTCTGTACGGCGGAAACCACAACTGGATTACGGTGCCCCACGTTGAAAATTCCAAAACCTCCCAGGCAGTCGATAAACTCCTGTCCCTGGGTGTCGACAAGCGTATTTAAACCTCCCGCTTGCCACTCTACGGCTCCGTAATCCCCGCCGGCGGTAACAGATTTGCGATACTCTAAAAACCCCGGGTTGACATGCTCTTTGAAGTATTCAATCACCTCGCGGTTAAGTGCTTTCATCTCCTCATGATCCAGCGTTCGCTTCTCTATGAGATTCAGGGCGTGGGCGCTGCACGCTAAAGCTGATGCGCTCGAAGGTAACCTGTTCAAAATATGCTCCAGAGGCTCGCGTATCACATGATACCGATTTAAGTATTGCAGGGATTGCGCCACTCCGGTTGCGATCGCGAAAATCGGGATAAACACAAATTACGTTATCATTTATGCAACATTTAATTCCAATTGTTAACCATTGTTGTTATTTTGCACGATTTTTATCGGGCGCACCTCCTGTTATCAAGGAGTAAATGCACCATGCCAGGGCAATAATTGCCTGATTGTTGAGCAATATAATAAACGTGCCGGGATAGTACCCAAATGAAAGTATTTTAAATCAATGAATTAGGTTTTGTGCTTTAATCGAAAATTGCGATCTAAATCAAATTAAACCACTAAAGATAACCGCACCGGAGCCGACATAACTTCTGACAAGAAGTTAACAACAATATAACCTGCACAGGACGCGATTATGTCTTCTCATCCGTATGTCACCCAGCAAAATATCCCGCTGGCTGACGATACCACTCTGATGTCTACTACCAATCTACAAAGCTATATCACACATGCTAATGACACTTTTGTGCAGGTTAGCGGCTATACCTTGCAAGAGCTACAGGGGCAGCCGCATAACATGGTGCGCCATCCGGATATGCCAAAAGCGGCCTTTGCTGATATGTGGTACACCCTGAAACAGGGAGAACCCTGGAGTGGTATTGTGAAAAATCGGCACAAAAATGGCGATCATTACTGGGTGCGAGCGAATGTGGTGCCGATGGTGCGCGAGGGCAAAATTAGTGGGTATATGTCGATTCGCACGCGGGCGACGGATGACGAGATCGCAGCGGTAGAGCCGCTGTACAAGGCGCTGAATGCCGGACGCACAAATAAGCGTATTCATAAAGGTCTGGTGGTGCGTAAAGGCTGGCTGGGAAAACTGCCTTCATTGCCGCTTCGCTGGCGGGCGCGTGGAGTGATGGCGCTGATGTTTATCGTGCTGGCGGCCATGCTTTGGTTTGTTGCTGCCCCGGTGGTGACGTATTTCCTCTGCGCGTTAGTGATGTTGCTGGCAACTGTCTGTTTTGAATGGCAGATAGTGCGCCCGATAGAAAATGTTGCCCGTCAGGCACTGAAGGTGGCGACCGGAGAACGTAATAGTGTTGAGCATTTGAATCGCAGCGATGAGCTGGGGCTGACATTACGCGCGGTAGGGCAGCTTGGCCTGATGTGCCGCTGGTTGATTAATGATGTCTCAAGCCAGGTGTCCAGCGTCAGAAACGGCAGCGAGACGCTGGCGAAAGGCACAGATGAACTGAATGAGCATACTCAGCAGACGGTAGATAACGTTCAGCAAACGGTGGCGACCATGAACCAGATGGCAGCGTCGGTAAAACAGAACTCTGCCACGGCGTCGGCTGCCGATAAACTTTCTATTACCGCCAGTAATGCGGCGGTGCAGGGCGGGGAAGCGATGACCACGGTGATCAAGACGATGGATGATATTGCTGATAGTACCCAGCGTATTGGCACCATTACTTCGCTGATTAACGATATTGCGTTTCAGACCAATATCCTCGCTCTGAATGCAGCGGTGGAAGCGGCGCGCGCCGGAGAACAAGGCAAAGGTTTCGCGGTGGTTGCGGGGGAGGTGCGTCATTTAGCCAGCCGCAGCGCCAATGCTGCCAACGATATTCGCAAGCTGATTGATGCCAGTGCTGATAAGGTGCAATCCGGTTCGCAACAGGTACACGCCGCCGGACGGACGATGGACGATATTGTGGTGCAGGTAAAAAACGTCACGCAGTTGATCGCCCAGATCAGCCATTCAACGCTGGAACAGGCCGATGGGCTTTCCTGCCTGACCCGTGCGGTAGATGAGCTTAACCTGATCACCCAGAAAAACGCCGAACTGGTGGAAGAGAGTGCGCAGGTGTCGGCAATGGTGAAACACCGCGCCAGCCGACTGGAAGACGCGGTGACGGTGCTGCATTAATCGGTGTGCCGCATTCGGCGGTTGGTACACAATGCCTGATGCGATGCTGGCGCATCTTATCAGGCCTACGGGTGGGTGTAGGCGGATAAGGTGTTTACGCTGTATCCGGCAGTTGGAGCACAATGCCTGATGCGATGCTGACGCATCTTATCAGGCCTACGGGTGGGTAGGCGGATAAGGTGTTTACACCGCATCCGGCAGTTGGTGATTAATCCAGTTGCGTAATATCAAAAGCGGCGCGGTCGATCACCGCAATGATCTTTTTTATCTGCGCGTCGGTGATATCGCTCTGGTTGACGCGTAAGTCCAGCACCGCTTTAAAATTATCCAGCGCCCGCTTCATTTGCGGGTTCTGGCGCAGCGCCGCACCAACACAACGCGCTTTGATGCGTTCCTCAATCATCTCTACTTGTTCGCGGTTTTCTTCCAGCCACTGCGCGCCCTGTTCGGTCAGCGCAATCTGCTTCTTGCCGCCTTCCTCTTCGCGAATGGTAATTAGCGACTGCTCCTGGAGAAAATCCAGCGTCGGGTAGATGACGCCAGGGCTTGGGGTGTAATTCCCCTGGGTCAGATTCTCAATCGCTTTAATCAACTCATAACCGTGGCTGTCATCGCGCGAGAGAATATCCAGAATTACCAGTCGCAATTCACCGTGACCAAAGAAACGCTGCCGACGACCGCCGCCGCGACCGTGGCGACCACCGCAGCATTGACCGTGTTCATGCTGGTGACCGTGCCCGCAGTGCTCGAGTTCTGACTTCTCACCTTTGCAGCAGCCTTCATGGCGTGGCTGGCCTTCATGTTTACAACACCCTTCGTGATGATGGCTCATATCAGCCTCCTTTTGCTTAATTAGATATATCTAATTTATATCTGATATGAGCATTGCTGCAAGTACAAAAATGATTTATAAACGCAAATGTACTCAACATGTAGGCCGGATAAGGCGTTCACGCCGCATCCGGCAGCCTTGCTACGGTGCTGAATGACTTCACATACTTCAGATATATCAGTACTACAAATTGCTTGCATTTATCATGATTAACAATCATTATCATTTGCGAATTTTATTTAGATATATCTGATTACCATCACGAAGGCGATAACAATGAATAACTCTCCCCGCTACCCACAGCGCGTTCGCAATGATCTGCGCTTCCGTGAACTGACCGTGTTACGTGTTGAGCGCATCAGCGCCGGTTTTCAGCGCATTGTCCTCGGCGGCGAGGCGCTGGACGGTTTTACGTCGCGCGGTTTTGACGATCACAGCAAACTCTTCTTTCCTCAACCTGGCGCTCACTTTGTACCGCCAACGGTAACTGAAGAGGGTATCGTCTGGCCGGAAGGGCCACGTCCACCGTCGCGCGACTATACGCCACTGTATGATGAGCAGCGCCATGAACTGGCGATCGATTTCTTTATTCATGACGGTGGTGTCGCCAGCGGCTGGGCGATGCAGGCGCAACCGGGCGATAAACTCACAGTAGCCGGACCGCGTGGTTCACTGGTGGTGCCGGAAGATTACGCGTATCAGGTATATGTCTGCGATGAGTCCGGAATGCCCGCACTGCGTCGACGCCTGGAAACGTTGAGCAAACTTGCCGTTAAACCGCAAGTTACCGCGCTGGTCAGCGTGCGGGATAACGCCTGTCAGGATTATCTCGCGCACCTTGACGGTTTTAACATCGAGTGGCTGGCGCATGATGAGCAGGCGGTGGACGCGCGTCTGGCACAGCTGGAAATTCCTGCCGATGATTATTTCATCTGGATAACCGGCGAAGGCAAGGTGGTTAAGAATTTAAGCCGCCGCTTTGAAGCGGAACAATATGACCCACAGCGGGTACGCGCAGCGGCTTACTGGCACGCAAAGTAATTGATATATGAAAAAAGGCTGACGATTTCTCGTCAGCCTTTGCTGTATCTGGTGGCCCCTGCTGGACTTGAACCAGCGACCAAGCGATTATGAGTCGCCTGCTCTAACCACTGAGCTAAGGGGCCATGGTAGCGGATTATAAAGTAACTCCGTGCTGCAATCCAGCCATTAGCGCGCGGCTGCTGTTTTTATAAACAATGTGTTTTCAATTCGTTATACTTCCTGCGAGTTGTGTTGTTCAGGAGTTAATATGGTTGACGATATTCTTGCGCCAGGATTGCGTGTGGTGTTTTGTGGCATCAATCCGGGTCTTTCTTCCGCAGAGTCTGGCTTTCCGTTTGCCCATCCGGCAAATCGCTTCTGGAAGGTGATTTATCAGGCCGGATTTACTGACCGTCAGTTGAAGCCGCAGGAAGCGCAGCATCTGCTGGATTATCGTTGCGGTGTTACCAAACTGGTAGACCGTCCAACGGTGCAAGCCAATGAAGTTTCAAAGCAGGAGCTGCACGCAGGCGGGCGTAAGCTGATTGAAAAAATTGAAGATTACCAACCACAAGCATTGGCGATTCTGGGCAAACAAGCATATGAACAGGGATTCAGCCAGCGCGGCGTACAGTGGGGGAAACAAACGCTCACTATTGGTTCGACGCAGATTTGGGTGTTGCCGAATCCCAGCGGTTTAAGTCGCGTTTCACTGGAGAAACTGGTTGAGGCGTATCGGGAACTGGATCAGGCGCTGGTGGTGCGTGGGCGATAAAAACGCCACCGAAAAGGTGGCGTTTGTGCAGAGGGACTAGTGCCGGGTGCGGCGTAACGCCTATCCGGCCTACCGATTAATCGTCCAGGAAGCTACGCAGCACTTCAGAACGGCTCGGGTGACGCAGTTTACGCAGCGCCTTCGCTTCGATCTGACGGATACGTTCACGGGTAACGTCGAACTGTTTACCCACTTCTTCCAGCGTGTGGTCGGTGTTCATGTCGATACCGAAACGCATACGCAGAACTTTCGCTTCACGCGCGGTCAGGCCAGCAAGCACGTCGTGCGTTGCCGCACGCAGGCTTTCAGTGGTCGCAGAATCCAGCGGCAGTTCGAGGGTGGTATCCTCGATGAAATCTCCCAGATGCGAATCTTCATCATCACCGATCGGCGTTTCCATGGAGATTGGCTCTTTGGCGATCTTCAGCACTTTGCGGATTTTGTCTTCCGGCATCAGCATACGTTCAGCCAGTTCTTCCGGCGTCGGTTCACGACCCATTTCTTGCAGCATCTGGCGAGAAATACGGTTGAGCTTGTTGATGGTCTCAATCATATGCACCGGAATACGGATGGTGCGCGCCTGATCCGCGATAGAGCGGGTGATCGCCTGACGGATCCACCAGGTTGCGTAGGTGGAGAACTTGTAACCACGACGGTACTCGAATTTATCAACTGCTTTCATCAGACCGATGTTGCCTTCCTGGATCAGATCGAGGAACTGCAAGCCACGGTTGGTGTATTTCTTAGCGATAGAAATAACCAGACGTAAGTTCGCTTCAACCATCTCTTTCTTCGCACGGCGGGCTTTCGCTTCACCGATGGACATGCGACGGTTAATGTCTTTAACCTGCTCAATGGTCAGGCCGGTTTCTTCTTCAATCTGCTGCAGTTTCTGCAGGGCGCGATGCACTTCTTCAGAGACATCGTGCAGTTTTTCCGACCACGGCTTGTTCATCGCAATTGCCGCGTTGAACCAGGTATCGCTGGTTTCGTTGCCGGTAAACAGGGTGATGAAGTTTTTCTTCGGCATTTTGCACTGCTCAACGCAGAGCTTCATGATCAGACGTTCTTGTGTACGAACGCGATCCATCATGACGCGCATACTGTTGACCAGGTAGTCAAACTGCTTCGGCACCAGGCGGAACTGTTTGAATACTTCAGACAGTTTCAGGATCTCTTCCTGAGCAGCAGCGTGGCTGCGGCCTTTCGCTTTGATGGTGTCACGCGTTACAACGTACTGAGCGCGCAGTTCAGCAAATTTTTCACGAGCCAGTTCCGGGTCGATGCTGTTGTCATCGTCGGCACTGTCGTCGTCGGCATCTTCTTCGTCTTCATCTTCGTCATCGTCCAGATCTTCTTGAGAAAGCTCTGAACCGACGTGAGTGGCGGTTGGCGCCAGATCTTCTTCTGCGTTCGGGTCAACAAAGCCAGTGATCAGATCGGACAGACGCGCTTCTTCTGCTTCAACACGATCGTACTGTTCCAGCAGATAGGTGATCGCTTCCGGATATTCAGCAACGGAGCATTGAACCTGGTTGATCCCGTCTTCGATGCGTTTAGCGATGTCAATTTCGCCTTCGCGGGTCAACAGTTCAACGGTGCCCATTTCACGCATGTACATGCGTACCGGGTCAGTCGTACGCCCGATTTCAGATTCCACGCTGGAAAGCACCTGCGCGGCGGCTTCGGCAGCATCTTCGTCTGCTGTGTTTTCAGCCAGCATCAGGTCATCGGCATCCGGCGCTTCTTCCATCACCTGAATGCCCATGTCATTGATCATTTGGATGATGTCTTCGATCTGATCGGAATCGACGATATCTTCCGGCAGATGGTCATTGACCTCGGCATAGGTCAGATAGCCTTGCTCCTTACCACGGGTGACAAGAAGTTTCAGCTGTGACTGCGGGTTTTGCTCCATAAGACGGTATCCACACTTATTTCATGAGGTTGGTGTTGGGCGATTGACCGGATATCATTCAGACGTTAATACTGAAATCCAACGGTTGTTTACCGCCAACGATAATTACGAGGGCGTACTTATATCATTGCCGCTGCCTCTCAGTGCGGCTGTCGGGGGCTTCCCGATCGCTATTCGGCACTTAAGCCGTTAAATCACTTTTTCGCCAGTTCCTGGTTTAATGTCCAGAGTTCCAGGCGTTCTTCATTGCTTAAACCATGCGTGCGCTCGCGAGCAATTAACTCTTCCTGGCGCAGTTCAAGCAACGAATCAAACATATGGTTGAGTGAGTCGGTGAAGGTTTGCTCAGCAATATTCCTATCTGCTATATCGTCCCACATCGACAGTTTTTCAAGGGTGGCAGCATTATTTGTACCACGATAGTGCTCTAAAAGTTGCCCGGTGGTCAGACCTGGCTGAGAGAGACAAGTGTTGACCAGTTCTCTGAATAAGCCAAGTCCGGGGAGCTTATTTTCATCCAGATTCTCAAGCGGCGGGACTAACGTCGCTAATTCTGGATTTTGCACCAGCAACCCTATAAGTATACGCATGGTCGTGCGTTTTAGCTGCGGAACAGGACGAGAAACGCCGTTCTCTGCTGCTTTCGGCATTAATCGTTCAAGCTGGCTGTCATCAAGGATGCCTAACTTGTTGCCTAATTCCTGACGAAGATAGATGCGCAGCGTTTCTCCTGGCACCTGAGAAATCAGCGGCAGCGCCAGCGTACTTAAACGTGCGCGCCCGTCAGGAGTACTCAGATCAACCTGCGGCATCAGGCTGTTAAACAGAAATGCGGAGAGCGGCATTGCCTGCTCCATTCGCGCTTCAAACGCCTCTTTACCCTCTTTGCGCACCAGTGTGTCTGGGTCTTCGCCATCCGGTAAAAACATAAAGCGTAACTGACGGCCGTCTGTCATATAAGGCAGCGCAGTTTCCAGCGCCCGCCAGGCGGCATCGCGACCTGCACGGTCGCCGTCATAACAGCAAATGACATTGTTGGTCGCACGGAACAACAACTGAATGTGATCGGCAGTGGTTGACGTACCCAGCGATGCAACGGCGTAATTAATACCGTATTGCGCCAGCGCCACCACGTCCATATAGCCTTCGACCACCAACAGACGCTGGGGTTCAGCGTTATCCTGCTGCGCTTCATAAAGACCGTAAAGCTGGCGGCCTTTATGGAAAATATCGGTTTCCGGCGAGTTCAGGTATTTGGGGGTATCGTTGCCCAGCACGCGCCCGCCAAAACCAATCACCCGACCGCGTTTATCGCGAATAGGGAACATCACCCGCTCGCGGAAACGATCGTAACTGCGACCCTGATCGTTGGTGACCAACATGCCCGCATCAATCAATGACTGACGATTTTCTGGATTGCCGCCAAACCGTTTCAGGACGTTGTCCCAGCCGGGGGGCGCAAAACCAATCGCAAAGCGGGCGATGACCTCGTGGCTTAATCCGCGTTTTTCCAGATACTGGCGCGCAGATGTGGCAACAGGTTGTTGTAAAGATTGTTGGTAAAACGTATTCAGACCGTCCATCAACTGATAAAGCGTTTGCCGTTGATGGCGCTCTATCTGGCTGGGGCCGCTGCCTGCTTCAAATGGCACTTCAAGATTGTGCATTGCCGCCAGCTCTTCGACCGTTTCGACGAACTCGAGCTTGTCGTAGTTCATCAGGAAGTCGATCGCGTTGCCGTGCGCGCCACATCCAAAGCAGTGGTAAAACTGTTTCTCACCGTTAACGGTGAATGACGGGGTTTTCTCGTTGTGGAAGGGACAACACGCGTGAAAATTCTTGCCCTGCTTTTTCAGCTTCACACGGGCATCGATCAGATCGACGATGTCAGTGCGCGCCAGCAGATCATTAATGAATACGCGTGGGATTCGTCCAGCCATAGGCCCCGATTTTTAGCAATTCATAAACGAAAATAAGCCGCGCATTCCTTTCGGAAGCACGGCCTTACAACTACAACTCGGTCTGATCGGAGAGCAACGCTCTCAGGGAATTAGTACAGACGAGTGCGGCGTGCGTTTTCGCGAGCCAGTTTCTTCGCGTGACGTTTCACTGCAGAAGCTTTAGCGCGCTTACGTTCGGTAGTCGGTTTTTCATAGAACTCACGACGACGAACTTCCGCCAGAACACCTGCTTTTTCGCAGGAACGCTTGAAGCGACGCAGAGCTACGTCGAACGGCTCGTTTTCACGTACTTTAATTACCGGCATGTGCCTCTCACCTTTGATTAATTCGGTTTGCCGCTGGCATCAACGCCAGCTTATTTCAAAATGGTGCGGAATTTTACTGCAATTGCTGCTGCTTTGTAAAGCACCGCGACCTCTTTTGAAAGGGACTTTTATAAGGGTGAGGAGTATACACGAGGCTTTCTCCAGGGGCGAACAAAGTTTTACATCAACCCGCATTGGTCCTACACTGCGCGGTAATAAAGCGAGGTAAAACAAGTCATGCGTGTACTGGGTATTGAAACTTCCTGCGATGAAACCGGCATCGCCATTTACGACGATGAAAAAGGTTTGTTAGCCAACCAATTGTATAGTCAGGTGAAATTACACGCTGACTACGGCGGCGTGGTGCCTGAACTGGCCTCCCGCGATCACGTGCGTAAAACCGTACCGTTGATCCAGGCGGCGCTGAAAGAGTCTGGTTTGACGGCAAAAGATATTGATGCCGTGGCCTATACCGCAGGCCCAGGATTAGTCGGCGCGCTGCTGGTTGGTGCGACCGTGGGACGTTCTCTGGCATTTGCCTGGAACGTTCCGGCGATCCCGGTGCACCATATGGAAGGGCATCTGTTAGCACCGATGCTGGAAGATAACCCGCCGGAATTTCCGTTTGTTGCATTGCTGGTTTCTGGCGGTCATACGCAGTTAATCAGCGTTACCGGCATTGGTCAGTATGAGCTGCTCGGCGAGTCCATTGATGATGCCGCTGGTGAAGCGTTTGATAAAACCGCGAAGCTGCTGGGGCTGGATTATCCAGGCGGGCCGCTGCTGTCGAAAATGGCGGCGCAGGGTACAGCCGGGCGCTTTGTCTTCCCGCGTCCGATGACCGACCGTCCGGGGCTGGATTTCAGCTTCTCCGGCCTGAAAACCTTCGCCGCGAACACGATTCGTGACAACGGCACCGACGACCAGACGCGTGCCGATATTGCCCGCGCTTTTGAAGATGCGGTGGTCGATACGCTGATGATTAAATGTAAGCGTGCGCTGGATCAGACTGGCTTCAAGCGGCTGGTCATGGCTGGCGGCGTGAGTGCTAACCGCACGTTGCGGGCGAAACTGGCGGAAATGATGAAAAAGCGTCGCGGCGAAGTGTTCTACGCGCGCCCGGAATTTTGTACCGATAACGGTGCGATGATCGCCTATGCCGGAATGGTGCGGTTTAAAGCAGGCGCGACGGCGGATCTCGGCGTTAGCGTGCGTCCGCGCTGGCCGCTGGCAGAGTTACCGGCTGCGTAAAACTCTCAGGTGCCGGAGAGCAATTTCCGGCACCGCCCTCACTTAAAGCAAAACCACGGGCATCCACAGTAAGCCGGTAATCACCAGCAACACGAGGAATATCAGCCCAAAAATCGCCCCCAGTCGCCAGTAATCCACCGTTGGCAGATAACCACTGCCGTAGTAAATCGGACTGGGCCCGGTGGCGTATGGCGTAAGAATGCTCCCCAGACCAATTGCCGCGCCAACCATCAGGCAGAACACCGGCAGCGGGATTTCCGGCATCGCCAGCGCGGCGGCAATCATCATCGGCGCGAGAGCGGAGGTATACGCCGTGGCGCTGGCAAAGAAGTAGCGCAGCAGATAAAACACCACAATCAACGCTACCATCACCATCGTCGGCGAATAACCACTTAAGCTGCCTGCTAACAGTTTGCCAAACCAGCTAATAAAACCGGTGTTGTTGAGTCCGGTGGCGAGGGTTATTAGCGAGGCCAGCCAGAAGAAAACGTTCCACGCCGCTTTATTACTGACAATATCGTCCCAGCTGATAATGCGCAGAAGTAGCATCAGTGCCACCACGCTGTAACCGACCATCGCAGCATCGATATAATCACCGCCGAAAATCCACAGCACCAGCGCGCCCACCATCAGCGCCAGCATCCGTTTTTCACGCGAACAGAGTGGCCCCATCTCTTGTAGTTCCGTCTCTGCCCAGCGCGGCACCTGATCGCCAGACTTCAGCACCGGTGGATACAGCACATAAGCCAGCCAGGGAACCAGCAGAACCAGTAAGATACTGAGCGGCAACATACCGAGGAACCAGTCGCCCCAACTCAGCGTGGCGTGAGATGCGCTTTTCATCAGTCCAATTAACAGCAGGTTAGGTGCCATCGCCGTCAGGAAAATGGCGCTGGTCACGCAGTCGGCAACAATCCCCATCCACATGATGTATGAGCCAATGCTGCGTGAACTGCTGTCGTTCGGCTGTGATTGATAGAGCGGCGGCAGGTTACGGATGATGGGATAGATAATCCCCGCACCGCGCGCTGAGTTGGAAGGTGTTACAGGCGCCAGGATTAGCTCGGAGAACATCACCGCATAACCGAGAAACAGTGTGCGATGCCCCATCTTTTTCACCAGAATCAGCGCGATACGGCGTCCAAGACCGGTTTTTTCATAGCCTGTGCCAAACATAAAGGCGGCGAAAATCAGCCAGATAACCGAATTAGAAAAACCGGAAACCGCCCAGGAGAGGGATTTTGCGGTGAATTTAAAGCCTGGCTGGGCGAGCTGCTCGGGGCTAAACAGCAGCCAGGGCGAGAGAATGGCGATGATGGAGATACCCACCATCGCCACCACGGCACCCGGCACGGGTTCGAGGATCAGCCCAACGATCACGCCGGTAAAAACCGCAAAGTAGAGCCAGGTATGACTCTCCAGCCCTGCGGGAACCGGAAGTAGAGCAATAATGGCGATGACCGCCAGCGGTGCGAGATATCGCCACCATTCAGTGGAAGGTTTCATCGTGTTATGCCTGCGAAGAAGGAGAGGGGGTGAGCCTCTCCGGGAGGGTTATTTGATGTAGTGGACGTGCTCGCAAATCTCTTCCACGATGGGATCGCGGCGTTCGGCGAACAGCTTTTTGTTTTCGGCTATCAGGTTGTTGCCGTGGGTATCAATAGAGACAATCAGCGGACCGAACTCTTTGACCCGGCAGACCCACAGCGACTCCGGCATTCCGAGTTCTGTCCAGTGCACCTCTTCAATCTCTTCCACCTGGGTCGCCGCCAGTACCGCGCAGCCTGCCGGAAAAATTACATGCAGCGCCTTGAATTTCTGGCAACCTTCTTCGGTCAGCGGCCCCATTCCGCCTTTGCCGACCACCAGTTTCACGCCGGTCTGTTCAATGAATTCACGTTCAAAACTTTCCATACGCATACTGGTTGTCGGGCCGACGGAGACCATCTCCCATTTGTCGCCGTTTTTGCGCACGATGGGGCCTGCGTGGAAAATCGCTTTGCCGTTGAGATCGTAAGGGATCGGACGTTTCAGTTCGATCAAGCGGCGGTGACAAACGTCGCGGCAAGTCACCAGCGTACCGGTCAGGTAGATCACATCGCCGACGCGAATATCTTGCAGATCTTCAGCTTTGATCGGGGTTGTCAGGATCTTTTTCATAACGCGCTCCGGGTGTGAGACAGATTTTCAAAGGTGAGATCGGCATGAACCAGCAGCGTGCCGCGACGATGCGCCCAGCAGCCGGTAGAGACAGCGACGCCGATGGTAGAGGGATGGCGAGCGGCAGATTCGATATGCACGCCCATCACTGAACTGTTGCCAGTCAGCCCTTGTGGACCAATCCCCAGACGGTTGAGTCCTTCCTCCAGGCGTAGCTCCAGCTCTGCTGCTTTTGGATTGGGATGGCGGCTGCCAATTGGGCGCAAAATGGCTTTACGCGAGAGTACAGCGGCGGTTTCCACCGAGGTGGCGATGCCTACACCTACCAGCACCGGTGGACAGGCGTTTACGGCGAGGGTGGAGATATTTTCGAAGACGAATTTCACCACGCCTTCGTAGCCTTCCGATGGCATTAACACTTTCGAGCGGCCAGGTAGCGTGCAGCCGCCGCCAGCCATGTAAACTTCGATTTCCGCGTCGTCACCGTCGGGGACGATATCCCAGGTAACCCACGGTACGCCGCTACCGGTATTTTTGCCGGTGTTCACTTCGTCAAAAATTTCCACCGCGTTGTGGCGCAGTGGCGCTTTGACGGTCGCCTCTTCCACGGCTTGCTGAAGAATGCTTTGCAGCTCGCCAAGCAGCGGGAAACGGGAACCGACCTTAACAAAAAACATGATTTCGCCGGTGTCCTGACAGGCCGGGCGATTCAGGTCGATCGCTTTTTGCATGTTATCGAACATCGTGTGGTAGATGATTTTCCCCATCGACGACGTTTCGGCGTCCCGAAGCTGTTTTAGTTTATCCACCACGTCATCGGGCATCCGGGTAGAAATCATGGCGGTAAAGTTAGCGACAATATCCGTCAACTTATTTACTGCCTGTTGTTTATTACATTCGCTCATCATGGCAACTCCAGTTTTCTATTTGTCTGGAAAAATTCACCGCCACAAACTACCACTAAAAATAGGGTTTTATATTTCTTACCGCCGTGAATATGTAATTAACAGTTCGTGAATCAACACGAAAATAAGAATGAATATTGCGCCAGAGCAGGGAATGGCAATGTTTTGCGAAATACACTGAGCCAGTCAAAATTGCGGATAATTAACGATGCTGAATAGCTGGCCTTTAGCCAAAGACTTGCAGGTACTGGTAGAAATCGTCCATAGCGGCAGTTTTAGTGCCGCAGCGGCGACGCTTGGGCAGACGCCCGCATTTGTCACCAAACGAATCCAAATCCTTGAAAACACGCTGGCAACGACACTGCTTAACCGCTCCGCTCGCGGCGTGGCGCTGACTGAAAGTGGCCAACGTTGTTACGAACATGCGCTGGAAATCCTCACCCAATATCAGCGACTGGTCGATGACGTCACGCAAATCAAAACGCGCCCGGAGGGGATGATTCGTATTGGCTGTAGTTTTGGTTTTGGTCGCAGCCATATTGCGCCAGCTATTACCGAACTGATGCGCAATTATCCTGAGTTACAGGTGCATTTTGAATTGTTCGATCGGCAAATTGATTTAGTGCAGGATAATATTGATCTGGATATTCGTATTAATGATGAAATCCCTGATTATTATATTGCGCATCTTTTGACGAAAAATAAAAGAATATTATGCGCAGCACCTGAGTATCTGCAAAAATATCCCCAACCACAATCCTTACAGGAATTAAGTCGTCATGACTGCCTGGTGACTAAAGAGCGCGATATGAACCACGGAATATGGGAGCTGGGGGACGGTCAGGAGAAAAAATCGGTGAAAGTCAGCGGGCACCTTTCCTCCAACAGCGGTGAGATAGTGCTGCAATGGGCGCTGGAAGGGAAAGGGATTATGCTGCGTTCCGAATGGGATGTGCTGCCGTTTCTGGAGAGTGGCAAACTGGTGCGAGTATTGCCGGAATATGCACAAAGCGCCAATATCTGGGCTGTCTATCGGGAGCCACTCTATCGCAGTATGAAGTTGCGCGTCTGCGTAGAGTTTCTGGCGGCGTGGTGCCAGCAACGACTGGGCAAGCCCGATGAAGGCTATCAGGTTTTGTAAACCTGCCAGAAATTACTCGGGATCTTTTTCGCGCTTTCTTTTGAATTTCGTCCAGATTTTTGTCTCCTGGCGACGCCACAGACGCTGGATGTTGTCATGATGACGCAGCAGGATGAGGCAAGAGAGCATAGAAACCGGGAAGGTAAATTGTGGCTTAAACCACCAGACATAAAACGGGGCAATCAGTGCGCTGACAATCGCTCCCAGCGACGAATAACCGCTGAGCAAAATGGTTAACAGCCAGGTTCCCGCCATCACGCCCGTTAAATCCCAGCCTATCGGGGCGATTGCACCAAAAGCGGTGGCAACGCCTTTTCCACCTTTAAAACCGAAGAAAACCGGCCAGATATGCCCAAGACAGGCGGCAATCGCAATCAGCCCTAGCCAGAAGGGGCTGACGCCTAATTCATACGCGCCCCAGACGGGCAACATTCCTTTCAGAACGTCGAAAATCAGCACTGCTACGGCTGCTCCCTTGCCACCGATACGTAACACATTGGTTGCGCCGGGATTGCCGGAGCCGCTGGTTCGCGGATCGGGCAGCCCACACAAGCGGCAAACCAGAATGGCACTGGAAATGGAGCCGCAGAGGTACGCGATGAGGATCATTCCAGGCGCGATTGCACTCATAAGCTGTTCCGTTTTGAAAATTCGTGTTCAACGATGAATCTGTGGATAATACGCACATTTCGCCGGAAGTGGTATCCGGTTAGCCAAAAAGCAGGCAGGACGTGATGGATATTGTATTTATAGAGCAACTTTCGGTAATCACCACTATTGGTGTTTACGACTGGGAACAGACCATCGAACAGAAGTTAGTGTTCGATATCGAAATGGCGTGGGATAACCGTAAAGCGGCGAAAAGCGATGATGTGGCGGATTGTCTCAGCTACGCTGACATTGCAGAAACGGTGGTCAGCCACGTCGAGGGCGCGCGTTTTGCGCTGGTGGAACGCGTGGCGGAAGAGGTGGCGGAACTGCTGTTAGCACGCTTTAACTCGCCGTGGGTGCGTATCAAACTCAGCAAGCCAGGCGCAGTGGCGCGTGCAGCGAATGTTGGCGTCATCATTGAGCGTGGCAATAATCTGAAAGAAAATAATTAATTTTACAGCTG
The DNA here is from genome assembly GCF_002966005.1 of Escherichia sp. MOD1-EC5433. Taxonomy (NCBI): domain Bacteria; kingdom Pseudomonadati; phylum Pseudomonadota; class Gammaproteobacteria; order Enterobacterales; family Enterobacteriaceae; genus Escherichia; species Escherichia sp. MOD1-EC5433. The sequence continues at coordinate 404,084 of NZ_PTRL01000001.1, forward strand.
TTAAACCAAACGGTTATAACCTGGTCATACTGCAGTAGTTCGGACAAGCGGTACATTTTTATAATTTAGGGGTTTATTGATGAGCGATATGCACTCGCTGCTGATAGCGGCAATATTGGGTGTGGTCGAAGGATTGACAGAATTTCTGCCGGTATCCAGCACGGGCCATATGATTATTGTCGGTCATTTGTTGGGGTTTGAGGGCGACACGGCGAAAACCTTTGAAGTCGTGATCCAGTTAGGATCAATTCTGGCTGTGGTAGTGATGTTCTGGCGGCGTCTGTTTGGCCTGATTGGCATTCACTTTGGGCGTCCGTTGCAGCACGAAGGAGAAAGCAAAGGTCGGTTAACGCTGATCCACATTTTGCTGGGGATGATCCCGGCGGTGGTGTTGGGACTTTTATTCCACGATACGATTAAGTCGTTGTTTAACCCGATAAATGTGATGTATGCGCTGGTCGTCGGCGGTCTGTTGCTGATTGCCGCCGAATGCCTGAAGCCGAAAGAGCCGCGTGCGCCGGGTCTGGATGATATGACCTATCGTCAGGCGTTTATGATTGGCTGTTTCCAGTGTCTGGCGCTGTGGCCGGGTTTCTCCCGCTCTGGGGCAACTATTTCCGGCGGGATGCTGATGGGCGTGAGCCGCTACGCCGCTTCTGAGTTCTCGTTCCTGCTGGCGGTGCCGATGATGATGGGCGCAACGGCGCTCGATCTCTACAAAAGCTGGGGCTTCCTGACAACCGGCGATATCCCGATGTTTGCCGTTGGGTTTATCACCGCCTTCGTAGTGGCGCTGATTGCGATTAAAACCTTCCTGCAATTGATTAAGCGCATTTCGTTTATCCCGTTCGCCATTTATCGCTTTATTGTGGCGGCTGCGGTGTACGTTGTGTTCTTTTGATTCGGAGCAGGCCCGGTTTTCTCCCTCGCCCTTTTAGGGAGAGGGCCGGGGGGAGGGTAATTGTTCGCTCTGGTACTGGCCTGTTCCCCTCACCCTAACCCTCTCCCAGAGGGGCGAGGGGACAGTTCGCAGTTATATATCCAACACTTACTCAGGTTTTGGGCAACGTTGTTCCTTCCAGCTGGCTACCGCCGCAATCCGGCGTCGGGTCAACTCTTCGCGAATCTCCACGCCTTTAAATCCCGCTTCAACGACCGCTTTTGTCGGTACTGACTGCGCCACTTCCCACGCTTCACGTAACCAGCGCCCTTGCGGGTAATCAGCCGCTTCAAAGCCGGTTCTGCCGCGCACGTCAGCCTCGCTGGTCAGCGCCAGTTGCTCGACACGCTGCGGTTTACGCCAGGCATCGATGGAATCAAACAATTTGACGATGGTTTTTGGGTTCAGCATTGGGAAGGTGTGGATGAGATCGTGAAACTCAGCCACCAGTTTGGCTAAATCGCGAATTTCATTTGGCACCCGCAGACGCTGACATAGTTGTTCCACTAACTTCACGCCCGCCGGACCGTGACCGTGATGACGCGGCCAAAGTTCTGGTGGAGTCAGCCCTTTACCGAGATCGTGGCATAACGTTGCGAAACGGACATCGACCTGCGGACTCAGCATCGCTGCCATGGAGAGCGTCATTAAGGTGTGAATACCCGTGTCGATTTCCGGGTGCCATTTCGCCGGAGCGGGGACACCAAACAACGCGTCGATCTCCGGGAATAAAACGCGTAGTGCGCCGCAATCGCGCAGTACCTGGAAGAACACCTGTGGATTGCGGGTGGTGAGGGCGCTTTCCGTCTCTTTCCATACCCGTTCAGGCGTTAGGTGTTCCAGTTCACCCGCATGGGTCATCTCGCGCATCAGCGTCAGAGTTTCATCGGCAATACGAAAACCGAGGTGGGCATAACGCGCAGCAAAACGCGCCACGCGCAGAACGCGTAACGGATCTTCGCCAAACGCGGGGGAAACATGGCGCAACAGACGATTTTGCAGATCGCTCAGGCCGTTGTACGGGTCGATAATCTTGCCGTTATCATCCTGAGCCAGTGCATTGATGGTCAGATCGCGACGCTTAAGATCATCTTCCAGTGTGACATCTGGCGCGGCATAACAGGTAAAACCGGTATAACCGGAGCCGGATTTCCGTTCGGTACGTGCCAGCGCATACTCTTCATGGGTTTGCGGATGCAGAAAAACGGGAAAATCGCGGCCTACCTGCTGGTAGCCCGCGTCGAGCATCTCCTGTGGCGTACTGCCGACCACCACCCAATCTCTGTCTTTGACCGGTAGCCCTAACAATGCATCCCGAACCGCACCACCGACCAGATAAATCTTCACGCCATCTTCCCTTCGTCAAATACACAATTCCTAATAATAAGACAGTGCAACGAAGAAGGCGATTTAGTTCATCCAGCGATCTTTACGTTTGCGCGTTGGGATCAGGTGCGGCAATACCAGACCGAGCAGCAAGCCAAGTCCCAGCACACCGCCGCCATACATAAACCACTGCATGATGATGGTGCGCTGTTTGTCATCCAGCTGAACGCTGGCGGCATCGACTTTTTTCTGCGCGACAATCAGTTCGTTTTTCAGCTTCTGATTTTCTTCTTTTAACCCGTTGATCACACTGTCGCTCTGCGCCACTTTTTGCTGCATTTCTGCGGTGCGCTGATTCCAGGTGTTATCGATATTGGTGAGCTTATCGGTCAGGGTTCTGACCTGATTTTCCAGATCTGGCACGCGGGAGCGCAGGCTTGGCTCAGTGCTCAGTTGTTTCAACGGGATCCAGGCGGTACGGCCGGAGCTGTCTTTCACCTGGGCATAATTGGTGTTGGCGTCAGTTTGTAATAATGTCACTTCTTCACCGGCGTTCACGGTGCCCACGAGGCGATAATGATCTCCCGGACCACTGCGAACCCAGGTGTTCAGTTCGTCAGAAACATAGCGTTTTTCTTCCGCGTGAGAGACGGCAGTGGCGCTAAGCGCGAGTAAAGTTAGTGCGATCAGGCGTAATTTTGGCATCAGGCTGTCGTTATTGTCATGGAAAGTGGAACGATAGTAGTGGCATCAGTGTTGCTGCGCAAAGCATTCGGTATCAATCGGAATCCTCTGTGTCAGCTTTTGCCACTGTCTCAAACTTTTACGCCCGTCAAAATGCTCGTTGCATGGCAATTTGGCGCAAAATACTATCTACTGACAAAAAAGATCGCATTTAGTTCGCCGTTCATCGTCACTTATGTGACATAACCGATAAGTAAAGGCCATGGCTCAGGAAATCGAATTAAAGTTTATTGTTAATCACAGTGCCGTTGAGGCGTTGCGTGACCATCTCAATACGCTGGGCGGCGAGCACCATGACCCCGTGCAGTTGCTGAATATTTACTACGAAACGCCGGATAACTGGCTGCGTGGGCACGACATGGGGCTGCGTATTCGTGGCGAAAACAGTCGCTATGAGATGACCATGAAAGTTGCCGGACGGGTAACGGGCGGATTGCACCAGCGCCCGGAATATAACGTGGCGTTGAGTGAACCGACGCTCGACCTGGCGCTGTTACCGACGGAAGTCTGGCCAAACGGTGAGTTACCTGCCGATCTCGCGTCCCGCGTGCAGCCGCTGTTCAGCACCGATTTTTATCGCGAAAAATGGCTGGTGGAGGTCGATGGCAGCCAGATTGAAATCGCTCTCGATCAGGGCGAGGTGAAAGCGGGTGAATTTGCTGAACCTATCTGTGAGCTGGAACTGGAGCTGCTTAGCGGTGAAACACGCGCGGTGCTGAAACTGGCGAACCAACTGGTATCGCAAACCGGATTACGCCAGGGCAGCCTGAGTAAAGCGGCGCGTGGCTATCATCTGGCGCAGGGCAATCCCGCGCGTGAAATCAAACCCACCACCATTTTGCATGTTGCAGCAAAAGCCGATGTGGAACAGGGGCTGGAAGCGGCGCTCGAGCTGGCGTTAGCGCAATGGCAATATCATGAAGAGCTGTGGGTGCGCGGCAACGATGCGGCGAAAGAGCAGGTGCTGGCAGCCATCGGCCTTGTTCGTCATACGCTGATGCTGTTCGGTGGTATTGTGCCAAGGAAAGCGAGCACTCACTTACGTGACCTGTTGACCCAATGTGAAGCGACGATTGCTTCTGCGGTTTCTGCCGTGACGGCGGTCTACTCTACCGAAACGGCAATGGCGAAACTGGCGTTGACTGAATGGCTGGTCAGCAAAGCCTGGCAGCCGTTTTTAGATGCCAAAGCGCAGGGCAAAATGAGCGATTCCTTTAAACGCTTTGCCGATATCCATCTTTCCCGCCATGCTGCTGAACTGAGAAGCGTTTTTTGCCAACCGTTGGGCGATCGCTACCGTGACCAGTTACCACGTCTGACGCGTGATATTGACTCAATACTGTTGCTGGCGGGTTACTACGATCCTCTCGTTGCGCAAGCCTGGCTGGAGAACTGGCAGGGACTGCGTCACGCCATTGCGACCGGGCAACGCATTGAAATTGAACATTTCCGTAATGAGGCAAACAATCAGGAACCGTTCTGGTTGCACAGCGGAAAACGTTAATCAGGCAAGGATAAAATCGCTTATGAAGCCGCTCTCTTCACCGTTACAGCAGTACTGGCAGACCGTTGTTGAGCGGCTGCCAGCGCCTTTAGCCGAGGAATCACTTAGCACACAGGCGAAGTCAGTACTTACTTTTAGTGATTTTGTGCAGGACAGCGTAATTGCGCATCCAGAGTGGCTAACGGAACTGGAAAGCCAGCCGCCGCAGGCCGACGAATGGCAGCATTACGCTGCATGGTTGCAGAAGGCGCTCAGTGATGTAAGCGATGAAGTCAGTTTAATGCGCGAGCTGCGTCTGTTCCGGCGGCGCATTATGGTGCGCATCGCCTGGGCGCAAACTCTGGCACTGGTTACTGAAGAGAGCATTTTGCAGCAACTCAGCCATCTGGCGGAGACGCTGATTGTCGCGGCGCGCGACTGGCTGTATGAAGCCTGCTGTCGCGAGTGGGGAACGCCGTGCAATACGCAGGGCGAAGCGCAACCGTTGCTGATTTTAGGCATGGGCAAGCTGGGTGGCGGGGAACTGAATTTCTCCTCAGATATCGATCTTATTTTTGCCTGGCCGGAACATGGCTGTACGCAGGGCGGACGCCGCGAACTGGATAACGCTCAGTTCTTTACCCGCATGGGCCAGCGGCTGATTAAAGTGTTGGATCAACCAACGCAGGATGGCTTTGTCTATCGCGTGGATATGCGTCTGCGTCCGTTTGGCGAAAGCGGCCCGCTGGTGTTGAGCTTTGCGGCGCTGGAGGATTATTACCAGGAGCAGGGGCGCGACTGGGAGCGTTACGCGATGGTCAAGGCGCGGATTATGGGCGATAGCGATGGCGTCTATGCTAACGAATTGCGTTCAATGCTGCGCCCGTTTGTTTTCCGCCGTTACATCGATTTCAGCGTGATTCAGTCGCTGCGCAACATGAAAGGGATGATTGCCCGTGAAGTGCGTCGACGCGGTTTGACCGACAACATCAAACTTGGCGCGGGCGGTATTCGCGAAATTGAATTTATCGTCCAGGTGTTCCAGCTCATTCGCGGCGGACGTGAACCGTCGCTGCAATCGCGCTCTTTACTGCCGACACTCAGCGCCATTGCCGCGCTGCATCTGCTTTCTGAAAATGATGCCGAACAATTGCGAGTGGCATATCTGTTCCTGCGGCGTCTGGAAAACCTGCTGCAAAGCATTAACGACGAACAAACCCAGACGCTTCCCGCCGATGAGCTTAACCGTGCGCGGCTAGCGTGGGCAATGGATTTCGCTGACTGGCCGCAACTGACCGGGGCACTGACCGGACATATGACAAATGTGCGTCGGGTGTTTAATGAACTGATTGGCGACGACGAAAGCGAAACTCAGGAAGAGTCGCTGTCGGAACAGTGGCGTGAGTTGTGGCAGGATGCGTTGCAGGAAGATGACACTACGCTGGTACTGGCGCATCTTAGCGAAGATGATCGCAAACAGGTGCTGACGCTGATTGCCGATTTCCGCAAAGAGCTGGATAAACGTACCATTGGGCCGCGCGGTCGCCAGGTGCTCGACCATCTGATGCCTCATCTACTGAGTGACGTTTGTGCGCGTGAAGATGCTGCTGTCACGCTGTCGCGCATTACCGCCTTGTTGGTGGGGATTGTTACTCGCACCACTTATCTTGAGTTGCTTAGTGAATTTCCGGCGGCACTTAAGCATTTGATTTCTCTGTGTGCCGCATCGCCGATGATTGCCAGCCAGCTGGCGCGTTATCCATTATTGCTGGATGAACTGCTCGATCCAAATACCCTCTACCAACCGACGGCGACCGATGCCTACCGTGATGAGTTGCGCCAGTATTTGCTGCGCGTGCCGGAAGATGACGAAGAACAACAGCTTGAGGCGCTGCGTCAGTTCAAACAGGCGCAACTGTTACGCATTGCGGCAGCGGATATCGCCGGTACGCTACCGGTGATGAAAGTGAGCGATCACTTAACCTGGCTGGCGGAAGCAATGATAGATGCTGTCGTTCAGCAGGCGTGGGTTCAAATGGTCGCGCGCTACGGTAAACCGAATCACTTAAACGAACGCGAAGGCCGTGGTTTTGCGGTAGTCGGCTATGGCAAGCTGGGCGGTTGGGAGTTAGGTTACAGTTCCGATCTTGACCTTATCTTCCTCCATGATTGCCCGATGGATGTGATGACTGACGGCGAGCGGGAAATCGACGGGCGGCAATTTTATCTGCGTCTGGCGCAACGCATTATGCATCTGTTCAGTACGCGTACTTCTTCCGGCATTTTGTACGAAGTGGATGCGCGGCTGCGTCCGTCCGGGGCGGCGGGAATGCTCGTGACATCCGCTGAAGCGTTTGCCGATTATCAGAAAAACGAGGCCTGGACGTGGGAGCATCAGGCACTGGTGCGTGCGCGGGTAGTGTATGGCGATCCACAGCTCACTGCGCACTTTGACGCGGTGCGTCGGGAAATTATGATGCTGCCGCGTGAAAGTAAAACTCTGCAAACGGAAGTACGGGAAATGCGTGAGAAAATGCGCGCTCATCTCGGCAATAAACATCGCGATCGCTTTGATATCAAAGCCGATGAAGGCGGAATTACCGATATCGAATTTATTACTCAATATCTGGTGTTGCGCTACGCTCACGAAAAACCGAAGTTAACACGCTGGTCAGACAACGTACGCATTCTGGAACTGCTGGCGCAAAACGACATTATGGAAGAGCAGGAAGCGATGGCGCTGACCCGTGCTTACACTACGCTGCGCGATGAACTTCATCATCTGGCGTTACAGGAATTACCGGGTCATGTGCCGGAGGAGTGCTTCACCGCAGAGCGTGAACTGGTGCGGGCAAGCTGGCAGAAGTGGCTGGTGGAGGAATGAAGTGTGATATTATCGCGCGCAAATTTTGAATCTCTCAGGAGACAGGAATGAAAGTAACGCTGCCAGAGTTTGAACGTGCAGGAGTGATGGTGGTTGGTGATGTGATGCTGGATCGTTACTGGTACGGTCCCACCAGCCGTATCTCCCCGGAAGCGCCGGTGCCTGTGGTTAAAGTCAATACCATTGAAGAACGTCCGGGCGGCGCAGCCAACGTGGCGATGAACATCGCTTCTCTTGGTGCTAACGCTCGCCTGGTCGGGCTGACCGGTATTGATGATGCGGCGCGCGCGCTGAGTAAATCACTGGCGGACGTCAACGTAAAATGCGACTTCGTTTCTGTGCCAACGCATCCGACCATCACCAAACTGCGGGTGCTTTCCCGCAACCAACAGCTGATCCGTCTGGATTTCGAAGAAGGTTTTGAAGGTGTTGATCCGCAGCCGCTGCATGAGCGGATTAATCAGGCGCTGAGTTCGATTGGCGCGTTGGTGCTTTCTGACTACGCGAAAGGTGCGCTGGCAAGCGTACAGCAGATGATCCAACTGGCGCGTAAGGCGGGCGTTCCGGTGCTGATTGATCCAAAAGGCACCGATTTTGAACGTTATCGTGGCGCTACGCTGCTAACGCCGAATCTGTCAGAATTTGAAGCTGTTGTCGGTAAATGTAAGACCGAAGAAGAGATTGTTGAGCGCGGCATGAAACTGATTGCCGATTACGAACTCTCTGCGCTGCTGGTAACCCGCTCCGAACAAGGCATGACCCTGCTGCAACCGGGTAAAGCGCCGCTGCATATGCCAACCCAGGCGCAGGAAGTGTATGACGTTACCGGTGCGGGCGACACGGTAATTGGCGTACTGGCGGCAACGCTGGCAGCGGGTAATTCTCTGGAAGAAGCCTGCTTCTTTGCCAATGCGGCGGCTGGCGTAGTGGTCGGCAAACTGGGAACCTCCACTGTTTCGCCGATCGAGCTGGAAAACGCGGTTCGTGGACGTGCAGATACCGGCTTTGGTGTGATGACCGAAGAGGAGCTGAAGCTGGCTGTAGCGGCGGCGCGTAAACGCGGCGAAAAAGTGGTGATGACCAACGGTGTCTTCGACATCCTACATGCCGGGCACGTATCCTATCTGGCAAACGCCCGCAAACTGGGTGACCGCCTGATTGTCGCAGTGAACAGCGATGCTTCCACCAAACGCCTGAAAGGGGATTCTCGCCCGGTTAACCCGCTCGAACAGCGTATGATTGTGCTGGGCGCACTGGAAGCTGTCGACTGGGTGGTGTCGTTTGAAGAAGACACGCCGCAGCGCCTGATCGCCGGCATCTTGCCAGATCTGCTAGTGAAAGGCGGCGACTATAAACCGGAAGAGATCGCCGGGAGTGAAGAAGTCTGGGCCAACGGCGGTGAAGTGCTGGTGCTCAACTTTGAAGACGGTTGCTCGACGACCAACATCATCAAGAAGATCCAACAGGATAAAAAAGGCTAACCGGAAAGCGGTTCACAGATCTCGTTTCGTGCCAGGTAGACCTATTGACGCTGTTGTTTTTTCAACCTAAAGTAAAGGAACAAGGGTAAGGGAGGATTTCTCCCCCCTCTGATGAGTTGTTAGTAAGTCGGGAAACTTAACAGTAACAACACAACCAGTATGATGACGAACTTCATCATAACCCTTTCCTTCTATAAGGCCCCTTCCTCGGGAGGGGCTTTCCCGTTTCAGCCCCTTACTGACCCCCCGATTGTTGATGAGCGCCAGACCCCGCGCAATGCTTTCTCTGATGCAGTTTTACCTTCCCCGAGTCGACTCGCAAAACGCTGTAACAAGGTGATCATTTGCACTTTTTAGCGGAACGCAGATATAAAAAATCCCCAGCTTTTGGAGCCAGGGATGTGGGATGCAGAAACTTTCTTGACGCTGATTTTTTTTCAACCTAAAGTAAAGGAACAAGGGTAAGGGAGGATTCCTCCCCCCTCTGATTGGCTGTTAATAAGCTGCGAAACTTACGAGTAACAACACAATCAGTATGATGACGAACTTCATCATAACCCTTTCCTTCTATAAGGCCCCTTCCTCGGGAGGGGCTTTCCCGTTTCAGCCCCTTGCTGACTCCCCGATTGTTGATGAGCATCAGACCCTGCGCAATGCTTTCCCTGATGCAGTTTTCTCTTCCCCGAGTCGACTCGCAAAACGCTGCAACAAGCTGATCATTTGCACTTTTTAGCGGAACGCAGATATAAAAAATCCCCGGCTTTGTGTGCCAGGGATGTGAATATAAGAAAATCTACTCTACTTTATCTGCGACGGGAATCGATGAAGCCAATGGTGAAGTCAATGCCGCCAACGAACCACCTGAAACGCCGATTTCATTGAGGAGAGAGTCAATAAGCGGTGCTTGTGTGCGGTAAGAAAGGGCGGCAGACAATGCCTGCTCTGCAAGGTTTCCTCCACCAACGCTACCTGTGCTCGCATCACCCGCAGTACCACCACGCTTCAGACCATCGACCTGAATGATCTTAATACCGTCAATAGACTTCATTGGCTCAACGGATTTCTCTATTACCGCAGGTAGCGCCTGCAACAAGGCCAGTTTGAATTTAAGGCTGGTTTGTTCATCAGAAAGTACGTTGATAGCATCGTTCAATGCGCGTTGTGCTTCCGCTTCCGCCAGGCCTTTTTTACGTGTTGCCTCAGCTAACTCTACGATTGCTGCCGCCTGCATCTCTGCGGCTTCTTTTTCAGCTTTCGCGCGGACGGTCAGTTCGACCGCTTTGGTTTCCGCGTCTTGTGCTGCGGCAATCAGAGCGACCTGCTTGGCACGATCGGCTTCGGCGGTCTGACGTGTTGTTTCTACGTTTTGCTGGGCGCTTACCGCTTCTGCAAGTGCGAGGTTGGCACGCGCTTCCGCTTGTGACTGCTGTTCCGATTTGGCGGCAATAGCGATCGATTTCGTCTGGTTGGCGATTTCGGTGACCTGCTGCTGTTCGATCTCTTTAATGCGAATTTCGCGTTCGGCCTCAACTTTTCTTGAGCGCACGGCCTGTTCGCGGTCAATTTCTGTTTCCTGAATTTGCCGTTCAGCCAGAATACGCGTTTGCTCTGCCTCACGACGACGTTCAGCTTCAAAAGCCGCAATTTTCGCATTCTGCTCTGCGGTGCGGGTTTTAACCTGCTGCTCCTGCTCAAGTGTCATAAACGCTTCTTGCTGTTCAATCTCGAGCTTTCGCGACAGCGCATCACGGTTTTTCTCACGCACCGCAACTTCTACATCCTGTTCAACTTCGTTACGCTCGCGGCGACGGCGTTCTGTTTCCTGGGTCAGCTTGGTTAAACCTTCGGCGTCAAAGGCGTTGTTCGGATTGAAATGCTCTTTCGACGTCTGGTTAAAGTTGGTAAGTGACACGCTTTCCAGTTCCAGACCGTTTTTCGACAAGTCTTCTGCAACGGTATTTTGCACCCCCTGAACGAAGTTTTCGCGTGTATCCTGTAACTCATGCATGGTCATTTGTGCTGCGGTGGCACGCAGAGCATCGACGAATTTATCTTCGACCAGCATCCGCAAATCTTCCGGTGACAAGGTTCGTTGCCCCAACGTCTGAGCGGCGGTGGCGATGCCTTCTACCGACGGTTTTACCCGCACGAAGAAAGCGACCACGACATCGACACGCATACGATCTTTTGTAATCAAACTATCAATCGTCGAGCGACTAACTTCCAGTTTCAATGTATTCATATTGATAGGGATTATTTCATGGAAGATCGGCATAACAATTGCGCCGCCACTCATAACCACTTTTTGTCCGCCTAATCCGGTACGGACAAATGCCTGCTCAGCAGATGCCCGACGATAAAGCCGCGCGAAAATAATACCGATAATAAATAGAACGCATACGGCAACAATCGCCATAAACATCCAGGAAGGCACTAAGTTAACAATATCATCCATTATTAAATTTCCTTTTAATTAAATACTTATAATATATTTGGCCAGGGATTTTTTTTCAGCAAAATACCGCGTTGGAGAAAGTCGGCAAATAATTAATACCTCGTCACCTTTATTAAAAAATTTCCCTTCTTCGGGTTCCAGTAATAAATAGTGTGTTTGACCGAATTGATCGGTGAGTTTTCCTTCACAGGGGTTACCTGAAGTCGCCTGATGACCGGTAATTAATGCCATGCAGCCAATATATTCTTCTTCGGTAATAGCAGAGCTATGGTCACGTGGAACCCAGGGGGCAATTATCTTACCGGTATAATGCACCATGATAATTGAGAGCAGTAAACTGACAGGAACAACGAACAGATTCGAGAGTGGGGCTTGCCAGAGCAAGATGCAGGCGTGTTGTAGCAAAACACCAAGCAGCCCAAAGAAACCGGCTAGCAGGCAGAGGATGACGAGGGCTGGTAGCCGTCCGATATTGAGATAATGAAGCGCCTGACTAATATTACCTTTGGTTATGGAATCGTAATGATCAAGATGTGCATCGAGAGCGCCGGATAGCATATGGCCACAGATAATGGCAATAATTTCCAACAGACCGATTAATAGTACAAAGGAAATAGCGAAAAGATAAGGTGCGTTATAGTCGGCAAATAAAATCATCAGTCACTCCATCGTCCATTCAGTGACGCATTGTTTATTGTGGTATGGTTTCCTTACTTACATTTATCTTGGCTAATAATAACATATGTTAGTGAGTTCTTAAAAGGAGAAGTCATTTAATGTTATTTTTTATTTTTTGAAAAAGTGTGATCCTAAACAATATATTTACGCACGTTATGTTTAAAGGCACTACACTGATTAGGGAATACTGAAATCAGAAAAAGCATATAGCCTTAAAAGGTATGCGATAACCGGAGGATGTGCTTATGGATCATAGTCTTAATTCTTTAAATAATTTCGATTTCCTGGCGCGTAGTTTTGCCAGAATGCATTCTGAAGGCCGCCCGGTCGATATTCTGGCCGTCACCGGTAATATGGATGAAGAACATCGGACCTGGTTTTGCGCCCGCTATGCCTGGTATTGCCAGCGGATGACACAGTCAAAAGAACTGGAATTAGAACATTGATATTACGGGCCATTTGGCCCGTTTTTGTGTTGCTTTATTCTGCTTTATCAACGGGTGGGATGGCTGGAGGAGACTGAACTTCTGCTACCGGATTATTGCGTGCTTCCAATTCACTGATGCGCTGTTCCAGTAACGCCAGTTTCTCACGGGTCCGTAACAGAACCTGCGTCTGAACGTCGAATTCTTCACGGCTCACAAGATCGAGACGCGTCAACTGCGCCTGCAGGGTTTGGCGGATTTTTTTCTCCACATCTTCCCCGAACTCCCTGATTCCTTTAGGCATTGATTCGTGAACCTGGCGAGCAATTTGCTCAATTTTTTTCGGGTCAATCATTGTAGTTTCCCTGTACTGATAGGTGTTTAGTGCCATTGTAGTGCGATAAGGGTAAGTCATAAACCAGAATTATGTGAACCTGTGCGTTGCCGCCGCTAATCATTAGCGTTATAGTGAATCCGCTTATTCTCAGGGCGGGGCGAAATTCCCCACCGGCGGTAAATCAACTTAGTTGAAAGCCCGCGAGCGCTTTGGGGGCAAACTCAAAGGACAGCAGATCCGGTGTAATTCCGGGGCCGACGGTTAGAGTCCGGATGGGAGAGAGTAACGATTCTGTCGGGCATGGACCCGCTCACGTTATTTTGGCTATATGCCGCCACTCCTAAGACTGCCCTGATTCTGGTAACCATAATTTTAGTGAGGTTTTTTTACCATGAATCAGACGCTACTTTCCTCTTTTGGTACGCCTTTCGAACGTGTTGAAAATGCACTGGCTGCGCTGCGTGAAGGACGCGGTGTAATGGTGCTTGATGATGAAGACCGTGAAAACGAAGGCGATATGATCTTCCCGGCAGAAACGATGACCGTTGAGCAGATGGCGCTGACCATTCGCCACGGTAGCGGTATTGTTTGCCTGTGCATCACTGAAGATCGCCGTAAGCAACTCGATCTGCCAATGATGGTAGAAAATAACACCAGCGCCTATGGCACCGGTTTTACCGTGACCATTGAGGCTGCTGAAGGTGTGACTACCGGTGTTTCTGCCGCTGATCGTATTACAACCGTTCGTGCTGCTATTGCCGATGGCGCGAAACCGTCAGATCTGAATCGTCCGGGCCACGTTTTCCCACTGCGCGCACAGGCGGGTGGTGTACTGACTCGCGGTGGTCATACTGAAGCGACCATTGATCTGATGACGCTGGCAGGGTTTAAACCGGCAGGTGTACTGTGTGAGCTGACTAATGACGATGGCACCATGGCGCGTGCGCCAGAGTGCATTGAGTTTGCGAATAAACACAATATGGCACTGGTTACTATCGAAGATCTGGTGGCTTATCGTCAGGCGCACGAGCGTAAAGCCAGTTAATAGCCTGTATATTTTGAATATAGAAAAGCCGGGCATCTGGACTGACCCCGGCTTTTTTGCTATTTAGTGATAGTTTATTTTTACGATCAAGTCTTTCTGGAAGGGGCCGAATCTAAGCGATTCGCCAGGTTTTTGTGTTAATTCCGCCAGGTAGTCATGGGTCGCCGTGGTGGAAGATTGTCCCGGTACATAGGTGGTAAATATTTTATACTGGTTAAATATTACGGAATCCTTCGTTTTTTGGTCGATGATGTTCATCAACAGACCATTTCCCATTTCCAGATGGGTATCGTCGTAGAGTGTGTCACTTGTATAGAAACTTGTTGCAACGTCAAATTGTTCGCTGCAATCAGCAGTGGCATCTTTTATTGTTGAAACACTAAAAGCTGCTTTGGGGGGAAATGTCGAGAAAGAGTTTGCAGCGATTTGACCAAAGTTGACGATCTGGCTCTCTGGATAAATGCGCATAGTTACGCCGCAATCAAGAAATGAAATATTGTCTAGACCTGTAATATTCACATGAAGGTTTTTTGCTCCGGGGTTAGTGTTTGCACCTTGTCCACCATCAAATTGCAACACGTTTACATCCCCAAAGTCCCAACTGAGGCCCTCTGTAGAAGGGGGAAATTGAGCGAGTTTTACATACAAGCGAAAACGAGCATTGAATTCGTTATTTTTCTGATATGTGCTGCCATTACAAGCTTTAGTTGTATATTGATCCCCCGTTGAATTCTTTCGATCCAGACACACTCCCGTATCTATGCTCTGACCATTTCCTTCATAGTCCTGACCGTTATAAGTCACACCAAATATTAAATACGGGTTGTTCAGAACGATGGGATCATTAAACTCTGCCAATTTGATCCAGGCATGAATATTTTCTGTGGGGTTAGCAGATGACCAGTTACCTGCATTGTTGCAAAAAACGTGGACAGCGATATCGTCACTTTCCCAAATTTTCTGACCCAGAATGGCATTTTGAGGAATTCTGAAGGAGGGCATCTCCTTTTCGATCAGCGTAGGTCCTTTGTTTTTATTCTGATAGCAATCGACAGCATAAGAAGAAACGTTAAAAAACAAACACAGAATAGCTAACAGCCTAAAAAGCGTAATCATAATTTTCCCTTTCTGGCTGATGTGCTTTGACACAGAGACTGGACGGAGTTGCACTCAACTTTAAACATTTCCAGACCACCATAGTCGCCAACAAAACCGAGCAGGAATGTGGCTGGCAGGTTGTTCAGGTGCTGAGTCGCTGTTGCAAACGGTGCTACCATAATGCTGTCTGCCCCAGGCATTAATGTTTTTCCGTTAGTGCCTATATAACCAACAGTAATATGATAAGGCGTTGGATTATTGAGCGTGAGTCCTGTCGCAGTACGGCTTACCGTGACTTTTTGCAGAGGCACCATTTGCCCCTCTTTTAATTCAATGGCTTTTGGACGCCAGAATAATTTCAGGCGGCTTTGCATCGCGATCTGCATTACATTCTGTTCTTTGGCGCGAGGCGGAATTTCCCGGACGTTATAGTAGAACAAGGTTTCCCTGTCTTGTGGTAAGTTATTGAGCGATGCCAGTGCCATCAGACGAATTTGCACCTGTTCATCTGCTTCGATACGCTCCATTGGCGGCAGTGTTGAAATATAGTCGCGTGTTTTTTTGCCGCTGGCATCTTCAATCCATGACTGCGCCAGATAAGGTTCAGTTTTGCTTTGATTGGTCAGACGAACTGTCGCACTTTTACTAGAAGCATTAAAAATAATGCGCGTCCTGTCCGGTGAAACCGTGGCCTGGGCAAAACAACTTATCACCAGTAAACAAATCATTCCCGTTGTGATTATTGGCATTTTCATTTCATTCATCCTGAATTAATTGACTTTTTTACACGGTAAAATAATAGCGTTTTCGCTGATATTACTTTTATTGGGCGGAGTCATTTCGCACATGTTATCCCCCCATGTTAAACGCAATGTACTATTTTCCTGAATTCCGCTGAGATAAACGAAGCCATCTTCTGCAACCAGGCCCACATCTTTACCTGATGCTTTATCCGTTACGCTTACTCCCAGTGGCGGGAAACGGCCATTTTCCATGCGGATCACTCCGACGATCTGATATCCGGTGCTGGCATTCAGTTTCGCGTAACCGATCGCGCCCTCAGTGAGCGTGGTGCGAATGACTGAGTTTTGAACATCCACACCTTCGGGCAATTCGTTGTTATTCACTCTTAGCATGGCGGTGGTGTAGTTCGATAAAGAAGGAACAACAGCAACGCCCATCCCGTTGGTCACGGTACGGTTAGAGTTAATCTCAACGCCAGCAATGCCGTCTGTATCCACCATCATGCGGGCATTATCACCGTAGCTATAATCATGAAGCGCAACACCGTGACGCGTGGCTGTCAGAGAGCCGTACCAGCCAGCAGTGATTGAGTTGTATTGATTTGGTTGCATACTACCGTTGATATTCAGGCGTCCCCACGGAGAATAGTGCTGATAACTTCCGCGCAGTGTTGGCTCTCCATCGCGGATATTGTCGTCTGTTGCCGATGCTGAAATATTCCAGGTATTGTTACGATCTGATGTGTCATACCAGGAGATCATTTGCGAGGTATTACTGTCACCGGTACGTTGCATACTGTATGAGATATTACGATTTTGCTGTAAAGGCAGAGAGAATGAGAAATAATACTGATTCTCTTCGTCGTCATCCCAACGAATCCGGCTTATTGCCAGCGAAGCGGAGATCCCTCTGAAATCACCAATATCAAAATTTTTGCTCAAAGACAGGGAGTAATTGGTATTACTTTCACGGTCCCAGTAGGTATTACGTGTAATATTGAGATAAGAGTTCAGCTCCAGCGCAGCAAAGTACTGGTTCAGCGAAATTACATAGCTCTCTTTTTCATTATCGACGTTTTCATCGCCGTTGCGCGAGGCGAGATACTCACTCATCGACACATAATCTTTATCAGAGAAACGATAACCCGCGAAGGTAATCTGGCTCCCAGTTGATTCGAAATGTTTTGCGTAGTTAAACCGATAACTATAGCCGCGTAATTTATCGCTATTCTGTTGTTGCAGAGAGGCTTCTGCGCCGGTGACATCGAATGAAAGCGAGCCGAACTGATTAAGGTTAAAACCTACACCGGTAGTAATCGCCTGATAATCATCAGCCGTAAACATGCCGCCGCCATAGAGAGAGACGTTATTCAGCCATCCCCATGAGGCTTCCGTCGTCCAGAAGAATGGGTTATTGATATCGTTATGCCCAACGGAGGTTGGTTTCCCAAGTGACATTTTATAGCGCACTTGCCCTTTACGGGTTAAATAAGGGATAGAAGCAGCGCCGACTTGAAAGGTGTTGGTGCGACCATCTTCTTCTTCTACAGTGACATCCAGTTGCCCCTGGAGCGATTGCCCCAAATCAGAAATGGTAAATGGCCCTGGTGAAACGGTAGTTTGATAAAGGACTCGACCATTTTGTGCAACGGTGACTTTGGCGTTAGTCTGCGCGATACCGGTAATTTGCGGGGCGTAACCCTGTAAATCGGGTGGCAACATACTTTCGTCACTTTCTAAGGATGCACCAGTAAAGTGGAATGTATCGTAAAGATTGGAACTCAGATCGTATTGCCCCATGGTAAATTTTGATGACCATGTGGGGATAGGACGGAACAAATAGGTGCGCGCAAAGTCGCCGTCGTGGCTAACGGAACGGCCTTCAGTAAGATTCTGATTATATTGATAATCACTGCGTAAACGCCATGCGCCGAGGTTGAAACCTAATGTGCCGTAGGAACTGATATTTTGGGTGCTGTCGCCGTGATGTGGCGCATACTGACTGGCGTACAGGTTGTAGTCGAGAATAAACCCTGCGATACCGTCATCCCAGAATTCGGGGGGAGTCCAGTTTTTGGCCTGATATTTGAGCCATGCCTGAGGAACACTGAGTGATAACACCATTGTTGACTTATCGAGGCGCGTTATTAATTCTGGTTTTAGGCTTAAATCAAGGCAGTCAGTGCTTTGTATTGTTTGTAAGGTTTCAATGAATTCTTCATTCAGGCCAAAGTTAGTTAAATGCTCTTTCGTCAGGCACAGTAACGAACCGCTTTCTGTATCTGCTTTTACCCAGTCCAGCGTCGACGCTTGCGGTAATATATTTTTATTGATCTGCACGCGAACAAGATATTTGCCTGGGGTGATATATCCTTTTTTCTCGAATCGGGAGAGATCGATATTTGCACGATCTTCAACGTCAATCATATCAACGTTGAATTCTACCGCTTGTGTCGGAAAAACTAATAACAGTGAGCATACAACACCAGAAAGGACATTTTTTATTGAGAGAGATAATTTATCCCGACTAAACGTGTTTTTAGTTTGCATAAAAATCCATTTTTACAATGTCCCAAACAGCCGATGAAACTTCATCGGCTTGATTTTCTGGCGTTATCTATGAGTATTATTATTTGTAGTCGAGGACATAGTTTGTCTGCGCCTGGACGTTACCTGGTGTTGCATTTTTAGCCAGGGATTCCATGCGAGCTTTGAAGTTCAGCTCCTGGAATGAGTTGGTGGTAGGGAAATTGATGGTGACTGGAGTACCCAGGGTCACATTAGTGTTGTCAGATTTTATCAGGCGAACACCAACACCCGATGCACTACCGATGTTGCCATCAAGGGTGTTTTTCAGCAGGCTGGAGTCAGTGGTATCAACGCTGGCAGAACTGAAGGTAATTTTGACTTTATCGACAGTATTTGTGCCATCAGACAAAATGCAGTCCTGCAGATGAATGGTGACATCTACCGGCAGAGATTTTTGTCCACTGTTCAATACAGTGCTGGCAACTTCACCAAGGTTGATGGTTTGATCTTCATCACCAGGCGCGATAGAACATGGTGCATCGATAACTTCACCTTTAAAAGTGATTTTACCTGACCCCTGATTTGTATCATCAGCAAGAGCGTTAAAAGCGACACCAGAAATTAACGTAGCCGCGAATGCAGACAGAAGGGTTTTCTTTAACATGAGTATAATCCTTTATAAATAGGAAGTATGAAATATGAGAGAAAATATATTTTTTGAATGAAATATTAATTTCAGTAAAATGTTATCACGTGGCTAAATGCAAGTCTTGTTATGTTTTTTTAAATTGACTTTAAGAAAAACTTAAACAATAAATAAAGAAAATGAATTTGCTATTACATCAATCAAAATAAATAAAATTAATTGATGTGGTGAATGTTGTTTTGAGTAAACAGGTGAAATTAACCTCCGTTGTTAGGCGGTTTGTGCTTGTCGGTAATAGCTTTTCATTTATATTCTGAATGCTAATGAAATATTGTAAACATATGGGTTACATAAAATGGCAACAATGAAATATATATAATGAATAGATACCCTATGTTGAAATAAGTATAAGTATTTTTAATGTAAAGGGTGTTTTTCGAACAACAAATGATATGTTCCTGTTCATTAAATATGATCGAAATCATATAATTGTTTCTCTATTATGCGACCATATGAATATATCCGAAAATGGATGTGTGAAATTTATTCGCCAAATGTTTAATAATGTTAAATATTAAGGGTAAAAAGGATGTTTATCGCCTGGTACTGGATTGTATTGATTGCGCTGGTTGTGGTGGGTTATTTTCTGCATCTGAAACGTTATTGTCGGGCGTTCCGCCAGGACAGAGACGCACTGCTGGAAGCGCGTAACAAATACTTAAGCAGTGCGAGAGAAGAAGTAGCAGAAAAGCTGGAATAGAGCTTTTGTGATGTCTGCAGATGTTGTCCATGCGCGGGACAACATCTGAAGTCGTTTTTAACCAATTCCTGCCGTTTGTAGCAGCACTAAACTGAACCCCATTACTGACATTCCACATAGCACGCCATAGCTGGGGTTATTATTGGGATCAATTTCTTTGGCCAATGGCATTAATTCGTCAACGGAAAGTGCGACCATAATACCCGCAACCGCCGCCATGATTGCTGCCATTACCACTGGAGAAATCATGCTACCGAGGATTAACCACGCCAGAACACCACCGAGAATTTCTGCCAGTCCAGAAATCCCGGCCCACAGAATTGCGGTGCGTTTCGAGCCTGTTGCAGCATAAACCGGTCCTGCTACTGCCAGACCTTCAGGAATATTGTGCAACGCCACTGCCAGAGCGATACCAAAGCCCAGCTCCAGGTTACTGCTCGCTGTGACAAAGGTGGCAATCCCTTCCGGGAAGTTATGCAGGCTGATACCCAGAGTGAGCAAAATGGCAGTGCGCTTGATTGATTTTGGTAGCGGCTGCACTGATTTTTGCATTAAATCCTGCGGGTGGGCATGGGGCAACATGCGGTCCAGGCCAAAATAGCCCAGCAAACCAACGATAAACATACCGTAGCCCAGCACAGGCGACATCCCTTCGGCGGCTAATGCGGCAGGAAGCATCTCCATTAATGAGATGAGCAACATGATCCCCGCCGCAAATCCCAGCGAAAACGCCAGCAGTCGGTTTGAGGGTTTTTGTCCAAGAACGCCGAGAAACGCGCCAATAAACGTGGCTGCCCCCGCCAGTATGGTCAGAATGAGAGGTACTGACATCGACAACTCCTTATAATTCTTCAACTTCAGGTGGAGCTTCAAAATAACTGATGATCATCATCATGGTTATCTGGGTTCTTCGCCCACCGAACAAGCGTATTGTGAGGATATCAAAATGACACCTTCAATTAAGGATATCATCATGTCTTCAACGCGTATGCCAGCATTGTTTTTAGGTCACGGTAGTCCGATGAATGTGCTGGAAGATAATTTATATACCCAGGCCTGGCAGCAGCTAGGCGAGACATTACCGCGCCCGAAAGCGATAGTCGCTATTTCTGCGCACTGGTTTACTCGTGGCACGGGAGTAACGGCGATGGAAACGCCGCCGACAATTCATGACTTTGGCGGTTTTCCTCAGGAATTATACGAAACGCATTATCCGGCTCCGGG
Source organism: Escherichia sp. MOD1-EC5433 (assembly GCF_002966005.1). NCBI lineage: Bacteria > Pseudomonadati > Pseudomonadota > Gammaproteobacteria > Enterobacterales > Enterobacteriaceae > Escherichia > Escherichia sp. MOD1-EC5433. The sequence goes on from NZ_PTRL01000001.1 coordinate 424,882, forward strand.
TTCACCAGCGTTGGCACAGCGACTGGTCGAATTGCTGGCACCAGTACCCGTTACCCTGGATAAAGAAGCGTGGGGTTTTGACCACGGTTCCTGGGGCGTGCTGATTAAGATGTATCCTGACGCTGACATCCCGCTGGTACAGTTGAGTATTGACAGCACTAAACCCGCCGCGTGGCATTTCGAAATGGGACGTAAACTGGCGGCGCTGCGCGATGAAGGGATAATGTTAGTTGCCAGTGGCAACGTGGTGCATAACCTGCGCACGGTGAAGTGGCATGGTGATAGTTCACCGTATCCGTGGGCGATGTCATTTAATGAGTATGTGAAAGCGAATCTGACGTGGCAAGGGGCGGTTGAGGAGCATCCACTAGTGAATTACCTCGACCATGAAGGTGGGGCGTTATCGAACCCAACAGCGGAACACTTTCTGCCACTGTTGTATGTATTAGGTGCGTGGGATGGTCAGGAGCCGGTGACTGTTCCGGTTGATGGCATAGAGATGGGCAGTTTAAGCATGTTGTCGGTGCAGGTAGGCTAACGGAGAAAATGTCCCCCTTTGTCGGCCCACATCCGGCAACGGCTGTCAGATGCGGCGTAAATGCCTTATTTGAGCAATGAAACCGGATGGCGAATGCCATCCGGTATCATTGATTACTCTACAAAAATATGAGGATAAAACCGTGACATATCCTGGGTGATTAATGCACGGTCTTCACGAATCCCAATTCCGGCAGGCTGATCATTCACCAGCCAACTACCAATCAGCATATAACTGTCGCCAAATTTCGGTAGTGGATGGAATTGCTGAACAATCATGCCTTCTTCGCCATACGGACCTTCCGCTGCTTCAATGGTTTTGCCGTTCTCAATGATCGACACGTTTGCGCCTTCACGGGAGAAGATCGGTTTAACCACATATTTTTCCATTTGCGGATGATCATCTTCCGCAAAATAAGCGGGCAGCAGGTTCGGGTGATTCGGGAACATCTCCCACAGTAGCGGTAGAAGTGCCTTGTTGGAGATAATGCTCTTCCACGCCGGTTCCAGCCAGCGTACGCCTGCATCCTCCAGCTTGGTGGAAAACATCTCACGCAACATAAATTCCCACGGATACAGCTTGAACAGGTTGGAAATTACCTGATCCTGTAAATCCGTGAACTGACCTTTTTCACCTAACCCGATATCATCGATGTAGAGGAACTCAGTAGCAATTTCAGCTTCCGTTGCGCAGTCCTGCAAATACTGAATGGTTCCGCGATCTTCCACTGTGTCGCGACAGCAGGTGAGATGCAGCAACTGGAAGCCATACTGTTCACGCAGCTCAACGAAGCGATCGATCAGTTTTTCTTGCAGACTGTTAAACTGGTCGCTGCCCTCCGGCAAGTTACCGGCGTTAAGCTGATCTTCCAGCCAGATCCACTGAAAGAACGCCGCCTCGTATAGTGACGTTGGCGTATCGGCGTTATTTTCCAGAAGTTTAGGTTCGCCAGTGCCATCCCACGCCAGATCAAGACGCGAATAAAGCGATGGCTGGTGCGTCAGCCATGACTGGCGCACAAAACTCCAGGTGTGTTTTGGAATGCGGAATTTGGTCATCAGCTCATCGCTGGCGATCACTTTTTCCACCACTTTCAGGCACATCTGGTGCAGTTCGGCGGTGACTTCTTCCAGCTTTTCAACCTGGGCGAGGGTCAACTTGTAGTAAGCATCTTCACACCAGTACGGCTCGCCGTACATGGTGTGAAAATTGAAACCGTATTCGTGGGCTTTCTCACGCCAGTCCGGGCGCTCGGTAATACTGACTCTTTCCATCGGTATCAGCCACCCATTGAACGAGAAGAGGTGCCGGTTGCGCTACGCTGCATAGTGCTTTGTTTGGCAACAGATTCACCAAAACCGCCACGGGTAACGGTAGTGGTGGTCGCCGGTTTTGGTGCCATTGCCGTCTTCGGTACGGTCATGGTGCGGCCTGGCTGGGCTGCGCCATAGTTTTTACCCGTCGCGTCGGTATATTTACCGTAAGCCGGACTGGCTGGATTTTTCGAGGAGAACAGCGGCTGCTGTGCAAATCCCGCGCCGCCGCCCATCAGACGCCCCATCATGTAACCGGCCATCAGCGGCATCCAGAAACTCCCGCTGGATTGCTGAGCCTGCGCCTGGTTTTCTGGTGCCATGCCAGCCTGGGCTGGTGCTTGCTGGCACTGACCTTCACCAAATTCAGCAACACAGTCTTCACGGGTGGCGTATTTCGGCGCAGTACGTTCGGCTTCTTTCAGCGCATTGTTGTACGCGGTGGTACATTCGGCGCTTTTGCCTGGGTTTGCAGCTGAACAGTCGTCAGCATTTTGATAGAGAGACACTGTTTCATCACTCTTTTCACAGCCAGCCAGCATAAAAACAGTGGCAACCGCGAGAGCGACTGGTGTCAGATGGCGTGCGCTCCAGTTTTTACGGAACGATGCGTGGCGTATGGATTTTGTCCGTTTCATTTTTGTCTTCCGGGACCAGTGGTAAATACCCATCAGAATAGAGGATGGCTGGTCGAAATTGAAGCGAGAAGGGGGAAGAATGCGGCAGATAACCCGTATCTTTACGTTGCCTTACGTTCAGACGGGGCCGAAGCCCCGTCATCGTCATCAGTTACGGAAAGGGTTATGACCGTTACTGGTGGTAGTGCGTGCGGATGTTTGCTGAACAACTGGTGCCGGGCTATCAGGCGCATAGCCATCAGCAATAGCATTCTGTTCTGGCGTTGGCGGTGCAACGTTTTCCGGGTTAGTGGAAACCGGTTTGCTCAGCGCATTGTTCAGTGCCAGCAGATCCTGCTCGTTCAACGTACCCAGGGCTGACTTAATATTCAGCTGGTTAATCAGGTAGTTATAACGCGCATTCGCCAGCTCTTGCTTGGCGTTGTACAGCGTGGTGGTCGCATCCAACACATCAACAATGGTACGCGTACCGACCGAGTAGCCCGCTTCCATCGCGTCTAATGAGCTCTGGGCGGAAACCACGGCTTGTTTGTAGGCGTTAATGCTACTGATAGATGCATTAATGTTGTTGAAAGAGGAACGTACGGTCTGCACGACGCTACGATGCGCGCTTTCCAGTTGTTCGCTGGCACCAACAAAGTTGTACTGGGCCTGTTTCACCTGCGAGTTAACCATTCCGCCCTGATAAATTGGCAGCGAGAAGCTCAGGCCCACTTTGTTCTGGCCCATATTGCTGTCGTCATACTGGGTACCAGCGGCACCACGGGTTTTCGAACCGCTATAAGAGGTGTCAGAAATCCCGGTAGAAGCCGTTAAATCCAGCGTCGGTAAGTGACCATCCTGCGCCTGGCGAATTTGCTCGCGCGCCAGGTCCTGGCTCAAGCGTGCCTGTAACAGCGACAGGTTGCGTTTTTCGGCTTCTTTCAGCAGCGCGTTAACCGGCTGTGGTTTGTCGGTTTTAAAGTTTTCGACATTCAGCGCCGCCAGTTCCGGATAGTAGTTACCGGTGATCTGGCGCAGCTGCTCTACCGCGTTATCAAGGTTATTACGTGCGGTCACTTCGTTCGCCAGCACGGTATCGTACTGTGCGCGGGCATTCTGCACGTCGGTGATCGCTACCAGGCCCACGTTAAAACGTTGGGTGGTTTGATCTAATTGACGGTAGATCGCTTCTTTTTGCGCCTGTGTATAGGAAAGAACGTCAATAGCATTCAACACGTTGAAATAAGCGGTCGCGGTGTTGAGGATCAAGGTTTGCTGATCGGTCTGATACGTGACGTCCTGAATCCCTGCTGCTTTTTCCTGCAGCGTTAACGCACGCCATTTCGACATATCAAAAATGGATTGAGTTAACTGCAGGGACGCACTAGTCGCGTTAGAGTTAATGCCGTTCGCGTCGCGGTAGCCGTTGCTATAGGTGTAATCTGCACCTAAACCTAGCTGTGGCAGTAATGGACTGCGCGCTTCATTAATTTTTTCAAAGGCAGCATCACGATCGGCGGCAGACTTACGCAATTCCGGGTTACTAAGGCGTGCTTGCTGATAAACTTGCATCAGGTTCTCGGCCTGGCTCAACGAACTGAACCCAGAAAGGCTCAGGCCGATAAGAATGGGGAGCAATTTCTTCATTTGCATTCCTTGTGGTGAAGCAGTATTTAGCGCGATCAAACTGTAAAATTATTGCGGATTCTAGCAGAAGCCGCTACCGCAAAAGGTTGGCGTTACGTGCCATAGGGCGTTAATGTGCCTCAATTTAACACATGACTGCTCAAACGGCAGTCAAACGTCGCTGAAATTCACATTTAATTCACTATTAGTGCCAGGACATTAACAATGCTTAAGCCAGACAACCTGCCCGTTACATTTGGCAAAAACGATGTAGAAATTATTGCACGAGAAACACTTTATCGCGGCTTTTTTTCATTAGATCTTTATAGATTTCGTCATCGTCTATTCAACGGGCAAATGAGTCATGAGGTACGGCGGGAAATTTTTGAGCGCGGTCACGCCGCAGTCTTGCTACCCTTTGACCCAGTGCGTGATGAAGTTGTGCTGATTGAGCAGATTCGGATTGCAGCGTACGACACCAGCGAAACCCCTTGGCTACTGGAGATGGTTGCCGGGATGATTGAAGAGGGTGAAAGTGTGGAAGATGTTGCCCGTCGCGAAGCGATTGAAGAGGCGGGACTGATAGTCAAACGGACCAAACCGGTGTTAAGTTTCCTGGCAAGCCCGGGGGGCACCAGTGAGCGTTCGTCAATTATGGTGGGCGAAGTGGACGCCACGACCGCAAGCGGTATTCACGGTCTGGCTGATGAAAACGAAGATATTCGCGTTCATGTGGTAAGCCGGGAACAGGCATACCAGTGGGTAGAAGAGGGGAAAATCGACAACGCAGCGTCGGTCATCGCTTTGCAATGGCTGCAGCTGCATCATCAAGCGTTAAAAAATGAGTGGGCATAAATGAAGCGTTACACACCTGACTTTCCTGAAATGATGCGCCTGTGCGAGATGAACTTTTCACAATTGCGCCGTTTGTTGCCGCGCAATGACGCACCCGGCGAAACTGTAAGCTATCAGGTGGCAAACGCACAATATCGGCTGACGATTGTGGAATCGACCCGATACACTACCCTGGTGACAATAGAACAGACTGCGCCCGCGATCAGTTACTGGAGCCTTCCGTCAATGACGGTGCGTCTGTATCATGACGCGATGGTGGCTGAAGTGTGTTCAAGCCAGCAGATTTTTCGCTTCAAAGCGCGGTATGATTATCCTAATAAAAAGTTGCATCAACGCGACGAAAAGCATCAAATTAATCAGTTTCTAGCGGACTGGTTGCGATACTGTTTAGCACATGGAGCGATGGCGATTCCGGTTTACTAGCGTCGTGAAACCTAAGGACACCATTTGGAAAGCCTGTTAACCCTTCCTCTGGCTGGTGAGGCCAGAGTCAGGATTTTACAAATTACCGACACTCACCTGTTTGCGCAAAAGCACGAAGCCCTGTTAGGGGTAAACACCTGGGAAAGCTACCAGGCGGTGCTGGAGGCGATTCGGCCACACCAGCACGAATTCGACCTGATTGTCGCGACAGGTGATTTAGCGCAGGATCAATCCTCTGCGGCCTATCAGCATTTCGCTGAAGGCATCGCAAGTTTTCGTGCGCCCTGCGTCTGGCTGCCGGGCAACCACGATTTCCAGCCCGCGATGTACAGCGCGTTACAGGATGCGGGTATCTCCCCGGCGAAGCGGGTGTTTATTGGTGAGCAATGGCAAATCCTGTTGCTGGATAGCCAGGTGTTTGGCGTGCCGCACGGTGAGCTGAGCGAGTTTCAGCTTGAGTGGCTGGAACGTAAACTGGCCGATGCGCCAGAACGCCATACGTTGCTGCTGCTGCATCATCATCCGCTACCTGCGGGTTGTAGTTGGCTTGATCAACACAGCCTGCGTAACGCGGGCGAACTGGATACCGTGCTGGCGAAGTTTCCGCACGTCAAATACTTGCTGTGCGGTCATATTCATCAGGAGCTGGATCTCGACTGGAACGGTCGCCGCCTGCTGGCAACGCCGTCGACCTGTGTGCAGTTTAAGCCGCACTGTTCCAACTTTACGCTGGACACCATCGCGCCCGGCTGGCGTACTCTCGAGTTACATGCTGATGGCACGCTGACCACCGAGGTGCATCGCCTGGCGGACACACGTTTCCAACCTGATACCGCTTCAGAAGGCTACTGATGTCTACGCTTCTTTATTTACACGGTTTCAACAGCTCGCCGCGCTCTGCAAAAGCGAGCTTGTTAAAAAACTGGCTGGCGGAACATCACCCTGACGTTGAGATGATCATTCCGCAGTTGCCGCCGTATCCTTCCGACGCGGCAGAACTGCTGGAATCCATTGTCCTGGAACATGGCGGCGATTCGCTGGGTATTGTCGGTTCGTCACTGGGGGGATATTACGCCACCTGGTTGTCGCAATGTTTTATGCTGCCCGCAGTAGTGGTAAACCCGGCGGTGCGCCCGTTTGAACTGCTAACAGACTATCTCGGTCAGAACGAGAACCCCTACACCGGGCAGCAATATGTGCTAGAGTCACGCCATATTTACGATCTCAAAGTCATGCAGATTGACCCGCTGGAAGCGCCGGATCTTATCTGGCTGCTGCAACAGACGGGAGATGAAGTGCTGGATTACCGCCAGGCGGTGGCGTACTACGCTTCCTGCCGCCAGACTGTAATAGAAGGCGGCAACCACGCATTTACGGGCTTCGAAGATTATTTCAACCCGATCGTCGATTTTCTTGGTCTGCACCATTTCTGACGATCAACTCGAATTGCTAACTTAAACCATGACGCAAACTTATAACGCTGATGCCATTGAGGTACTCACCGGGCTTGAGCCGGTTCGCCGCCGCCCGGGGATGTATACCGATACCACTCGCCCTAACCATTTGGGGCAAGAAGTTATTGATAACAGTGTCGATGAAGCACTGGCGGGTCACGCAAAACGCGTGGATGTAATCTTACATGCTGACCAGTCGTTAGAAGTTATTGACGATGGGCGCGGGATGCCGGTGGATATTCACCCGGAAGAGGGTGTACCGGCGGTTGAACTGATTCTTTGCCGTCTGCACGCAGGCGGTAAATTTTCTAACAAAAACTACCAGTTCTCTGGCGGCCTGCATGGCGTGGGGATCTCGGTGGTTAACGCCCTGTCAAAGCGCGTAGAAGTCAACGTGCGCCGCGATGGTCAGATTTATAATATCGCCTTTGAAAATGGCGAAAAGGTTCAGGATTTGCAGGTTGTCGGCACTTGCGGTAAACGAAATACCGGCACCAGCGTGCACTTCTGGCCGGATGAAACCTTCTTTGACAGCCCGCGCTTTTCTGTTTCCCGGCTTACACATGTACTGAAAGCCAAAGCAGTACTGTGTCCCGGCGTTGAGATCACCTTTAAAGATGAGATCAACAACACTGAGCAACGCTGGTGCTATCAGGACGGTCTGAACGATTACCTGGCGGAAGCGGTAAATGGTTTACCGACGCTGCCGGAAAAACCGTTTATTGGTAATTTCGCTGGCGATACTGAAGCGGTTGACTGGGCGCTACTGTGGCTACCGGAAGGTGGTGAACTGCTGACCGAAAGCTACGTCAACCTGATCCCAACGATGCAGGGCGGTACGCACGTTAACGGTCTGCGTCAGGGCTTGCTGGATGCGATGCGTGAGTTTTGCGAATACCGCAACATTTTGCCGCGCGGCGTGAAGCTGTCGGCGGAAGATATCTGGGATCGCTGCGCATATGTGCTGTCAGTAAAAATGCAGGACCCGCAGTTTGCCGGGCAGACCAAAGAGCGCCTCTCTTCGCGTCAATGTGCGGCATTCGTTTCTGGCGTGGTGAAAGATGCCTTTACCCTGTGGCTGAACCAGAACGTCCAGGCGGCGGAACTACTTGCTGAGATGGCAATTTCCAGCGCCCAGCGTCGTATGCGTGCCGCCAAAAAAGTGGTACGTAAAAAGCTGACCAGTGGACCGGCACTGCCCGGAAAACTGGCAGACTGTACTGCGCAGGATCTCAATCGTACCGAACTGTTCCTCGTGGAAGGGGACTCCGCAGGCGGATCCGCCAAGCAGGCGCGCGATCGTGAATATCAGGCGATCATGCCGCTGAAAGGTAAGATCCTTAACACTTGGGAAGTCTCTTCCGATGAAGTACTGGCCTCGCAGGAAGTGCACGATATTTCGGTAGCGATCGGTATTGATCCTGACAGCGATGATCTTAGCCAGCTACGTTACGGCAAGATCTGTATCCTCGCGGATGCGGACTCCGATGGCCTGCACATTGCCACGCTGCTCTGCGCTTTGTTTGTAAAACACTTCCGCACGCTGGTGAAACATGGTCACGTTTACGTCGCTCTGCCACCGCTCTACCGTATTGATCTGGGTAAAGAGGTTTATTACGCGCTGACAGAAGAAGAGAAAGAGGGCGTACTTGAGCAATTAAAACGCAAGAAAGGCAAGCCGAACGTTCAGCGTTTTAAAGGGCTGGGGGAAATGAACCCGATGCAATTGCGCGAAACCACGCTTGATCCGAATACTCGCCGTCTGGTGCAGTTAACCATTGATGATGAAGACGATCAGCGTACTGACGCGATGATGGATATGCTACTGGCGAAGAAACGCTCGGAAGACCGCCGTAACTGGTTGCAAGAGAAAGGCGACATGGCGGAGATTGAGGTCTGATAATCCTCCCGTCAGGAGAATAAAACATAGCCCAGTATACAATCGTATACCGGGCTTTTTTATCAAAACTCCATTTTCACCGTGAATTGCACTTCACGAGGATCGCCAATCTGGTTGCCCAGATTATTTGTGGCGATGGAAGAGGTGTAATACGTTTTATCAAACAGGTTTTTGACGTTTAATTGCAGAGTGACCGGATACTGCAATTTCATTTTGTATGCGGCGAAGGCATCGGCAACGAAATAGCCTGGCAGATAATAGTCAGCCCCATTGGTTGCCGAACGACGGCTTACGCCATGTCCGCCACCGCCAAACGTCAGTGTGTTATTGCCTGGCATGTTGTGAATGTCATAGGTCAGGAATAGCGAACCGGTATGACGAGGAACATTCGGCAATGGTTTTCCTGCATAATCAGGATCATCCAGAACCTTAGCATCGGTATAGCCGTAGCTGGCAATTATATTAATATTTTCAGTTAATGCTCCCGCAAGGTCGACCTCTACCCCTCTTGAACGAACGCGGCCTGCCGTTTTGGCGATGGTTTCGTCACCAATACTTTCGGTATACAAGACGTTACGTTTATGGATATCAAACAGCGCAATATCTGCGGTTATACCATCGAACAGCTCGAATTTTGCCCCGACTTCGTAAGCATTAGATGATTCCGGTGGAAGATCGCCAATGTAGCTGGCAATTGACGATTGCGGCATAAATGTTTGCGAATAATTAGCAAATAAGGATACCGATGGCGTCAGTTTGTAGACCAACCCCAGTTTGGGAGTCCATTGTTCATCGCGACTGTCAGTATTGACATTAAAAGGGCGGCCTTTACCCGCATACTGCGTGTAATACTGATAGCGGATCCCGGCGACGGCAATCCAGTTATCGGTCAGATAGAGTGCGTCCTGTGCGTACGCTGAGTAGCTCTCCTGTTTGATCGTCTGATCGCTGTCCGACGCCGAGACCGTTGTGCATTTGCTGGTATTGCCATAAACAGGATTATAAATATTGAAATCTTTAGCGTTTTTACAGCGAATCATATCTGTGCGCAGAAGATCATAATATTCATATGACACCCCACCCAAAATTTCATTATAGAATCCAGCAATATCAACATTCCCTTGCAGATCCGCACGAGTAGAATGCATACGCTGGGTAGATCCCTGAGTTGCATCAACACGCCGTGTCAGTGTTCCTGTCGTTGCATCATACGCGGTAACGCGAGCTTGATTATCGCTGTATTTATCCTGGCTGTAGCTGTAATCAAAGCGCGCTGTCCACTGGCTATTGAGATGATATTCTGCGTTGAGTTGCGCCAGATCGGACTGACCATCTGTAATATTAAACGGTTCGTCGAAACGTATTTTTCGATCAACGTTTACGGGCTGTTTCGTCGTAAGGTCGAAAATCGTTCCACGATCGAACGGCGTTTTATAATCCCGATGGGAATAGAGCATGGTTACTGTTGCATTATCACCAAACCAGGTGAGTGATGGGGCAATAAATGTACTGCGCTCTTTACCGAAATTCCGCCAGTAATCTTCATCCTGCACTTCCCCCGTCAGGCGGTATGCCAGCTGAGTGCCTTCAATGGGGCCTGTGATATCAAGTTGCCCGGTGCCACCACCGAAACTGGAGGACGTGGCTGAGACAGAACCATGGAATGTTTTTTCCGGGCGCTTTGTCACGACGTTAATCAGTCCGCCAGGATCGAGAATGCCATACAGCGTGGAGGCCGGGCCTTTTAGCACTTCCACACGTTCTGTTGCGGCGTTGAAGCTGCGAGGAAGTACGGTTCGCAGACCGTTGGTCATGATCGAGCCATCCCGGTTTGCGCCAAACCCACGGCGTACAAAAGCATCCTGAGTCCCGCCTAATGTATTGGTCTGTACCACGTTACTGACGTTATAAAGCGCCTCATCCAGCGTCGTCGCATTCTGATTTTCCAGTACTTGATCGCTAACCGTATTGACCACCTGCGGAATATCCAGCATTGGCATATCGGTTAATGTCGCCGTGGAGGTGCTCAGAGGTTGATAACCATCGGTAGCCTCAGTTGCGGTATTTGCATCCGCTGTAACAGTGATTGTTTCGCCATCTTTGGTCGTTACAGTGTCGGTTGCATGAATCATCGGTGCCGCAAAGAGCAGTGAAAAGAGCGCCCGGCCTGTGACTCCTGAGAATGAAGGTGTGAACTTAGCCATTTAGTCTGTTATCCCAAAAACTCGCGGATTGTCGCGAGTGAAAATTGTTTCTTGTTGCTCACTAAGCACTATCCGTTTGTTATTTCGCCATCGGATATGTAATTGAGAATCATTCAATCATGTGGTTATGTAGTAGTAAATGAGAAATAACAAAAAATTGCTACATGTGTTTTTATGAGAGATTAATGCAATTTAGTTGTGATTAAATTATTAATACATAATGGTTTTATTTTTATCATTAAAAATATTTAACCTGTTATTTACCTTGTTTTTGTGTGGCTTTTAACTTCTTGACTACTACATTTTGTGGCGTCAAACTCTCAAAGGAGAATGAGTTTTATTTTTGTTTGTCTTTGATTAAGTTGGCGTACACGTGGCACATAACGCAAAAGGGCAGGGGCTGATCCTCGACAATGTTTCTGCCGGGTATCACAAGAAAATCATTGTTGATGGTGTTTCTTTCTCCGTTCCCACAGAAAAAATGACCGTTCTGGTTGGGGCAAACGGTTGTGGAAAGTCGACGTTGCTCAGCACCATTGCACGTATCTTGCAACCCATGGGCGGCTCGATATTGCTGGATGGTAAAGCGATTCACGAGCAACCAACGAAAGAGTTATCCCGCAGACTTGGGATCTTGCCGCAGTCGCCATTATTGCCGGAGGGCTTAACCGTTTATGAACTGGTGTCGCGTGGGCGCTTTCCCTGGCAAAATTTCATACGTCAATGGAGCGACGCCGACGAACAGGCGGTAGAAGAGGCACTGAAATTAACCGGTACGCAGGAGTTTGCACATTTACCGGTTGAAAAACTCTCTGGTGGGCAGCGCCAGCGCTGCTGGATTGCGATGGTGTTGGCGCAAAAGACGCCTTATATCCTGCTGGATGAACCCACAACCTGGCTTGATTTACGTTATCAGGTTGAAATTCTTGAATTATTACATGATTTAACGCGTCATCACGGGCGTACAGTCGTTGTGGTGTTGCATGATTTGAATTTTGCCGTGAATTATGGTGATACGTTGATATTTTTACGCCAGGGAAAAGTGGTGCGTGTATTGAATGAGGGGGAGCATTGCACGCCTGAGCTGGTAAAAGCTGTCTTTGACGTTGATGTTCACGCATCAATAAATCCTCTGACGGGGAAACCGTTTTTCATGCCGTTTCGTGGTGTAGAAAAAGTATGATGCGCGCGGGGCTGGTTACTGTATTTTTCCTCGCCTTACTGCTGGTGGGATGCGTGGTATATCCAGGGATTGGTGCCCGATTTATTGCACCACAAACGGTGTTGCAGGCATTTCTTCATTTTGAACCGCAAAACTTCGATCACAACGTAATTGTAAGACTCCGTTTGCCGCGTTTAGCGGCAGCATTGCTGACTGGTGCTTCTCTTGGCGTTGCTGGTGCTTTGTTGCAGGCTGTCATTCGTAACCCATTGGGGGAGCCACATATTTTAGGCTTAAATGCCGGAGCCGCTCTTGCTGTCGTTGCTGCCAGTGCGCTTGGGCTGGCCTTTCCGGTTGGACGCCCACTGCTGGCATCTACGGGCGGCGCGTTATTGTTCCTGTTGATATTGCTGCTTTCCTCCGCAGGGCGTTCAGGGTTAACGCCAATGAAAGTTACTTTATGCGGCGTGGCGCTATCGGCGTTTGTTTCCTCAATAACGGCTGCAATCCTGATTCTTGACGAACAAACACTGCTGGCGATGCGGACATGGCTAGCAGGTGATTTAGCGGGGCAGGATTGGGCGACGCTGGGTACGTCCGCCTGGTTTTCTCTGGGGGGGGTTGTGTTAGCCATTTACCTTGCGCCCTCTCTTAACATGTTGGCACTGGGTGATCGCATGGCGCAGGGGTTGGGCGTCTCGGTACTCCGCACGCGAACATTCACTCTGCTTGCGATCGCGTTGCTCTGTGGCGCAGCCGTATCGATTGCTGGCCCCATTGGTTTTGTCGGTCTGCTAGTACCGCAGATTGTCAGGCGTCTGGTATCAGCGGATCTGCGCGTTCTGCTCCCTCTTTCAGCTTGTGTCGGCGCGCTTTTGTTATTACTGGCAGATATTATTGCCCGGACGCTTTTCACGCCCCATGAGTTAGCGACCGGTGTCATGACGGCGTTAGTTGGTGCGCCTGTTTTTGTCATTATGGCGACGAGGATGTTCAAATGAGTCGGATAATGAACGTCGGGCTACGTTCACTACGTGTTGGTAAGTTTTCGACACTGGTACGCCCTAAAAATCTGGTGTTGCTTGGTGGGCTGTTTCTGTTTGCGGTTGGAATACTGATATTCGGTCTGATGCATGGTTCTTTTTCTGTCCCGGCATCGGAAGTAGGACGAGCGTTGTTTGCTCCAGAAAACGTAAGCACAGACGCACGTTATATTGTGCAGGATATTCGCTTGCCGAGAGTCATCATGGCATTGCTATGCGGAGCCATGTTAGGTATGGCGGGGGCCGCGATGCAATCCATTGCGCGTAACGGCCTTGCCGATCCTGGTTTAATCGGCGTCAAAGAAGGATGTAGCGTGGCGGTACTGTGGCTGATTTTCCAGTTTCCAATGCTGGGAATGTTCTGGCGTCCAGTGGCTGGTCTTGCTGGTGGCTTGTTGGTGGCTTTAATCGTGATTTTTTGTGCGCGCGATATTTCCCGCCCGCGATTTGTTCTGATTGGTATTGGTGTTTCCTGGTTTTTCGCCGCCGGTATCGGTGTATTTATGACCACTGCAGATGTTCGAGATGTACAAACTGCATTGATGTGGTTATCGGGAAGCCTGCATGCAGCTAACTGGATGTTAGTCGGTATTTCAGCCTGTTGGATGTTGCCAGCCGCTCTTTTATTGCTGTTCACCGCCAGGACGGCGGATATCGCTCTGCTTGGTCATCAGGTTGCAACCGGGTTAGGGGTGAATAGTTCTCGTCTGGCGTTGTTACGTGTCGCCGCACCAATAATCCTGACAGCTGTCTGCGTTTCGTGTGTTGGTAACATCGGTTTTGTCGGATTGATAGCACCGCATATATCACGTTTTATTCTGCGTGGCGGGCAGACGACATTACTGCTGGGGAGCGCAGTATCGGGGGCGTTATTAGTTATCCTGGCGGATAGCATTGGTCGTTTGGCTTTTTTGCCTTTGCAACTGCCAGCCGGAATCATTATTTCACTGATTGGTGGACCATTCTTTTTACTACTGCTCTGGCAGCGCAGGAACAGTTTTTAACGGGAGTTATATGCGTTTATTTTTTTCTCTGCTGATACTGTTGTCATTTTTTGCCCGTGCAACAGAACCGGTTCAGGTCTTTACTGATGATTTGGGGCGCAAAGTCACTGTTCCTGCACATCCAAAGAGAATTGTCTCTTTACACGACCTTGATATCACTATTCCTCTGATTGAGCTCGGTGTACCTCCTGTCGCCAGCCACGGGCGAACACGGCCTGATGGTAGCCATTTCATTCGATCAGGCACGTTACTAACAGGCGTCGACTTCGATAATTCATCGATAGCCTTTATTGGAACTGCTGATATTGATATTGAAGCGATTGTGGCGGCAAAGCCTGATCTGATCATCACAGAACCGACCCGTAATACGCCCATTGAACAACTGGAAAAAATTGCGCCCACGGTGAGCATTGATCATCTCAAAGGGGGCGCGCCAGAAATCTACCGCAAGCTGGCAGAACTTACAGGAACGCAGGCGCGGCTGGCGATACTTGAACGCCGCTATCAGGCACAAATCAATGCGCTGAAGGCGACGCTGGACAGCCAAAAAATAACGGTATCGGTGATTCAGGCAAATCAGGGAAAAATTAATGTGATGCATAGCTATCATTCGCTGGGGCGTGTATTACGCGATGCTGGTTTTCTCTTTCCGCCGCTGATTGAGAGCATTCCTGAAGGTGGGCGAATGGATGTGAGCGCGGAGCGTTTGCCTGAACTGGATGCCGATTTTGTTTTTGCAACCTGGCGTGGTGACACCGGTGGTAAACCTCAGGATGAGCTGGCAGCAATGGAAAAAGTCATGCCGGGATGGTGTCAATTTCTGACGGCCTGTCGTTCCGGGCGCTATGTGCTGATTTCTCGTGAAGAGGCGATTTCTAACTCCTTTGCATCGCTGGGGCTGATAGCCGCGCAGATACAATCACAAATTGCAGGGCGACCTCTACCGGAGGCCAAATGATTCAGAAAGACAAAACACGAGTTGATATTTTTGGTGAGCGTTTTCGTACTCGCGCGAGTCAGTTAACGCCTGGGTTAAGAGCCGTCGCCAGCTACATTAATGAACATCGTGAAGTGGTACTCGAGCAAACGGCGATGGAAATTGCGACCACATTGAACACTTCTGATGCCACAGTGATTCGGGCTATACAGGCCCTGGGGTTTGCGGGGCTACGAGATCTGAAACGCACTCTGGAACAGTGGCTTGGTCCTGCTCTTAGTTCCAGCGAAAAGATGTCTACGACGGTGAGTAACTTGACGAGCGATGTTAACACCGCAATCGATTTTGTTCTTGAAGGGCATTTGTATACCTGTAATGTCCTGTCAGAGCCTGAAAACCGCCATGCGCTTGCACAAGCGGTAGCTATGCTGGTGCAGGCGCGGCAAGTTGTTATTTTTGGCATTGGCGCTTCGGGTATTCTGGCGGACTATACTGCACGGTTATTCAATCGTATTGGCTTACCCGCCACGGCGCTAAACCGTACTGGTATTGGCCTTGCCGAGCAACTGATCGCGCTTCAGCGTGGTGATGTATTGATCATGATGGCGCAAAAATCCGCACACCGGGAAGGACTGACAACGCTGCGTGAAGCAAGACGGCTGGGGATCCCTGTTATTTTGCTGACAAACGCTCTGGATTCGCGTTTTAGCAAAGACGCCAGTATCGTGATTCATGTTCCGCGCGGCGATGAAAAGGGGAAAACGCCGCTACATGGTACGGTATTGTTGTGCCTGGAAATGATTGTCTGGTCGGTGGCTTCCGCAGTGCCGCAGCGTGCGGTTAAAACCATTAAGCGAATTAACGATTTCCATCGGGGTTTGAAAACGGGAAGAAAGACTGGCTAATCTGACCTGAGACCGGTAACAGCACCGGCCTCAGGTCAGAAATGTCAAAGCCCCGGCTGCAGAATACGAATATTCATCTCCAGCACGTCGCCTTTTACGGCTTCACTATATGCTTTCATGTGCGGGGTTTGCAGATGCGCTTCAAGATGGGCAATGCTTTCCCACTGCTCAATCATCACGATAGAGTCCGGCGCCATAGACTGGAAACTCACGCCAGCAGCGCAATCCACCATCGGCGCATAGCCGTGGCAACCTTCTTCCTTCAGTACGATTGGAACGATTTTAGCAAACTGATCCAATACCGCCTGACGGTGATGTTGGCCAGGACGAGTACGGATTTCAGCGATTACTGTAAGCATGGTTAACTCCTTCTAAAGCCAGAGCTCTAGTTAACCAAAAATTTCCACAAGATGCTTGCGATATTCTTCAGTATAGCGGGGAACATCAGGCATTTTTATCACGTCATTAGCGATAAATGTCGGCAGCGGTTCCATGCCAAGGAATTGGTTTGCTTTATGGAACGGCAGATACACGCCGTCAACGCCGACGCCGTGGAAGAACTGATCTTTTTCGGTGAAGGCTTCCATTGGTGCGTTCCAGGTCAGGGAAAGCATATATTTTTTGCCCTGCACCAGGCCGCCAGAGCCGTATTTTTTCGACGGATCTTTGCGGGTACGACCATCGCTGGCATACAGCGTACCGTGACCTTCGGTGAACACATCATCAATGTATTTTTTCACCGTCCACGGCGCGCCCATCCACCAGCCAGGCATCTGCCAGATAACCACATCAGCCCAGAGAAAGTTTTGTACTTCGGCTTTGACATCGTAGTCGCTGTCGGCGCGAACGATGCGGACATCATGCCCGAGGTCGCGGAGCGTGCCATCCGCGACTTCGGTCAGGGTGTCGTTCAGTTGACCATTGGAGTGGGCGAATTTCTTCGCGCCGTTGATAATCAGGATATTGCTCATTTTTTATCCTCAAGGTGAGAAGTTTGTCGACTATAGTACGTCACAGAGCGGTACGGTGAAATTAGCAAAATGTGCAAAGTCTTTTGCGAATTTAGCAACAATATCACCACTACCAGCTCACCTTCGCCTCAAATCCACCTTGTTTTGCATTCCCAAACACAACATTCATGCCATGCAATTTGGCGATCCGCTGGACAATCGACAGCCCAAGCCCACTGCCGGTGGCGGTTTGTCCCGGTGGGCGATAGAAACGTTCGCCGATTCGCGCCAGTGCCTCTGGCGTCACACCGGGGCCGTTATCCCTCACGATGAAATTATCGGCATTCAGCGTGACGTCCACCACGCTGCCTTGTGGGCTGTAGCGCACGGCGTTATCCAGCAGATTTCGTACCAGCAAACTTAGCAATAGCGGTTGTCCGGTGCGTTTGATGCCCTGTGCGTTGAGCGTCAGCCGCACGTCAATTTTCGCCTGCTGCGCCGTGTGGTAAATATCCATTACCGACGATTGCAGGAGATCTTCAAGTGGGATCTCCGCGACATCCTGAAGGTTATCCAGCGAGTCGAGCCGCGACAGAGTGAGCAGTTGATCAACAAGGCGGGTGGCGCGATCGATCCCGGAATGTAATTGAAGCAGTGCTTTTTTCCGTGCCTGTGGATCGTCGTCAGAGAGCTGCGCAACTTCGGTTTGTACTTTCAGCGCCGTTAACGGGCTACGCAGTTCGTGAGCAGCATCGGAGGTAAAGCGTCGTTCACGAACCATCATCGTATGAGTACGGTCGAACAGTTGATTCAGCGACTCGACCAGCGGACGCACTTCGTTGGGTACACCGTCAGCGTTGAGCGGTTTTTCCGAGTCAGGATCGCGCATACGTAGCGCCAGCGCCAGTTTGTTTAGTGGCGAGAGTTCACGACCTAGTAGTACCATCATGATAATCAACATGATAGGCAGCGCGATAAGCCAGGGAATGAGCTGTCCGGTGACAATCGCCAGCGCCATGTCTTCACGGTATTCCCACTCCTGGCCAACAACGATGCGATACTTACCATCGGGGGATGTCATCCAGACAAAACGCCAGGGGTCGTCTTCACCTACCAGTTGCCCGTTAGCAAACCCTTCACGTTGATAGCTATAGGGAATATCTTCGCCATTATCGCCATCGTTAAGGACCATGTTGCCGTCGTGAGTAAAGACAGCAAAGGTCAGCGCATCATCATCTACGTGACCGTGTTTTAATTTATTCGGTGTCTGCGCCATACGATCTGCCGCATTGATTTCGTTAAGATCGAGCGTACTTAACCGTTTGGCAAACAGCATCAACTGGGTATCGAATAACTCATCGACATTATCAATTGTTTGTTTCCAGGCGACAAAGCTGGAGAGTAGCCAGGTCACCGAGGCCAGAATCAAAAAGATCAGCGTCAACCTGACTCGCAGACTAAGGCGTTGGGTAAATTTCATTTCTCACCTAATGTGTAGCCAATACCGTGAACGGTGCGAATAAAGTCGCTGCCGAGCTTACGTCGCAGATGATGCACATGCACTTCGATGGCATTGCTGGTGACCTCTTCGTCCCAGGTATACAGTTTTTCTTCAATCAGTTTGCGCGGCAGTACCCGACCGGCGTTACGCATCAGTAATTCCAGCAGGGCAAATTCTTTTGGCTTCAGCGTTAAGAGTTCGCCGGCCTGGGTGGCGATACGTTTGCCTGGGTCGAGCATTACGTTACCGTGATGTAGCTCATTGCTGGCTTGCCCGTTGCTTCGGCGCATCAGAGCTTCCAGCCTGGCTGCGACTTCTATCAATGCAAAAGGTTTACAAAGATAATCGTCGGCTCCCAGACGCAAACCTTCCACGCGTTCCGCCAGGGCATCGCGCGCGGTCAGGATTAATACTGGCTCACGCTGACCTTTATCCCGCCATTCGCGCAAAATATCGCGACCATCCATTCCTGGTAAGGTTAGATCAAGGATTACTGCGTCATAAGGTGCGCTATAAAGCGCCTCTTTTCCCTGACGACCTTCCGTAAACCAGTCAACACTAAAGCCCATCTTACTAAGACCTGTTTTGATGCCGTCGCCAATCAGCATGTCATCTTCTATCAGTAAAATTCGCATCTTTTCATCCCTGCGATAGCTGTATTCGTTGTCAGTAAACCGTGTTGTAACGCGCTCTGTACAGTACTAAATTTTCTTTTTTTTTCTTAAGAAGTTGTTAAGGAGTATCTTGTTTAATGTTCGAAAACAGACATTAAAGGGAGTAACAAACATGAAAAAATTAGCAGCAGTAATTGCAGTAATGGCTCTGTGTAGCGCACCAGTTATGGCAGCAGAGCAGGGTGGTTTTTCTGGACCATCAGCAACGCAAAATCAGGCCGGAGGATTTCAGGGGCCGAACGGCAGTGTAACTAACGTAGAAAACGCAAAATCCCTGCGTGATGATACCTGGGTAACTCTGCGCGGCAATATCGTTGAACGCATCTCTGACGATCTCTACGTGTTCAAAGATGCCAGCGGTACTATCAATGTCGATATCGACCACAAACGCTGGAACGGTGTAACGGTGACACCGAAAGATACGGTTGAGATTCAGGGGGAGGTCGATAAAGACTGGAACTCAGTTGAGATCGACGTTAAACAGATTCGTAAAGTGAATCCGTAATTGTTACCGCTCCCGGGACGCGTTCCCGGGAATAATTTCGCAGGGAGGCAACATGAAAAACCAGGCACTGGCCGTGAACATCATCAATTTCCCTTCAACCCGCGTGGCTTTGTTGCCGCATCGTTGTAGCCCTGAGTTGCTCAACTATAGCGTGGCGAAATTTATCATGTGGCGCAAAGAGACGGGACTTTCCCCTGTTAACCAAAGCCAGACATTTGGCGTCGCCTGGGATGATCCTGCCAGCACCGCGCCGGAAGCGTTTCGCTTTGATATCTGCGGCAGCGTTAGCGAAGCGATTCCGGAGAATCGTTATGGCGTGAGTAATAGTGAGCTTGATGGAGGACGTTATGCCGTGGCTCGTCACGTTGGCGAACTGGACGATATTTCGCGCACAGTATGGGGCATCATTCGTCAGTGGCTGCCTGAAAGCGGAGAGAAAATACGTAAAGCGCCGATACTGTTTCACTACACTAATCTGGCTGAAGGGATGTCAGAGCAACGGCTGGAAACAGATGTCTATGTGCCGTTGGCGTGACGGGAAATATTTTAACGGAGTGTGAGCCAAATCACTCGCTATAAGTTTGAGCTAACAATCTCACCGGCGTATTGTTGTCGGGCTTATAATTTCTCCGGTAAGGAATACCATGTATACGCGAAATTTATTATGGCTGGTCAGCCTGGTAAGTGCGGCTCCTCTCTATGCTGCTGACGTTCCCGCCAACACACCGCTCGCCCCGCAACAAGTCTTTCGTTACAACAATCATAGCGACCCAGGTACGCTCGACCCGCAAAAGGTTGAGGAGAATACTGCTGCGCAGATTGTGCTGGATCTGTTTGAAGGTCTGGTATGGATAGACAGTGAAGGCAAAGTGCAACCCGCTCAGGCCGAATCATGGGAGGTGTCAGATGGCGGCAAACGCTATGTTTTCCATTTACGTAACGGCTTACAGTGGTCTGATGGCCAGCCCTTAACGGCACAGGATTTTGTCCTCGGCTGGCAGCGCGCGGTTGACCCCAAAACGGCAAGCCCTTTTGCCGGCTATCTGGCACAGGCGCATATTAAAAATGCAGCGGCTATTGTGGCAGGTAAAGCGGATATTGCATCGCTGGGTGTGAAGGCTACCGATGATCGCACTCTTGAAGTCACGCTTGAGCAACCCGTTCCCTGGTTCACGACCATGCTCGCCTGGCCGACGCTGTTTCCGGTTCCGCATCATGTGATTGCGAAGTATGGCGATAGCTGGAGTAAGCCTGGACATATGGTTTACAACGGCGCTTTTGTGCTTGATAAATGGGTAGTTAACGAAAAGATTACAGCGCGAAAAAATCCTCAATACCGCGATGCAGAGCATACTGTCTTGCAGCAGGTTGAGTATCTGGCGCTGGATAATTCGGTCACCGGCTATAACCGCTATCGCGCGGGAGAGGTTGATCTCACCTGGGTTCCGGCGCAGCAAATTCCTGCAATCGAAAAATCACTTCCTGGCGAGCTGCGAATTATCCCGCGTCTGAACAGCGAATATTACAACTTCAACACCCGGAAACCGCCGTTTGATGACGCCCGTGTGCGGCGGGCGTTGTATCTTACGGTCGACAGGCCGTTAATCGCGCAAAAGATACTTGGGTTGCGAACGCCCGCAACAACGCTGACACCGCCAGAGGTAGAAGGATTTCGTGCGCCAACGTTCGAGGAACTGCAAAAGCCAATGGGTGAGCGTGTTGCGATGGCAAAAGCCTTGCTGAAACAAGCGGGATACGACGCCTCTCATCCGCTACGCTTTGAACTGTTCTACAACAAGTACGATCTGCATGAAAAAACGGCGATAGCCTTGTCTTCCGAATGGAAAAAATGGCTTGGCGCACAGGTGACGCTGCGCACAATGGAGTGGAAAACGTATCTCGATGCCCGGCGTAGCGGTGATTTCATGTTGTCGCGGCAGTCGTGGGATGCGACATATAATGATGCATCCAGCTTCCTGAACACGCTTAAAAGCGATAGTGAAGAGAACGTCGGCCACTGGAAAAATGCAAAGTATGACGCGTTACTAAACCAGGCCGCTCAGACCACTGACGCGACAAAGCGTAATGCGCTGTATCAACAGGCAGAGGCCATTATCAACCAGCAGGCACCGCTCATTCCTGTCTACTATCAGCCACTGATCAAACTGCTTAAACCTTACGTTGGCGGTTTCCCGCTGCATAATCCCCAGGATTATGTCTACAGCAAAGAGTTGTATATCAAGGCACATTGATGCCTTTATCGCCGTCGGAGCACGTCCGGCGGCACTATTCACACTGATCTCCTGTGACTCGACGCGACAGATAATGTAGTATCTCCGGCAATATTGCCCCTTTGAAGGCTGGCGAATAAGTTGAGGAATCAGAATTAATGAGCGATATGGCAGAGCGCCTTGCGCTACATGAATTTACGGAAAACGCCTACTTAAACTACTCCATGTACGTCATCATGGATCGTGCGTTGCCGTTTATTGGTGATGGTCTGAAACCTGTTCAGCGCCGCATTGTGTATGCGATGTCAGAACTGGGTCTGAATGCTACCGCCAAATTTAAAAAATCGGCCCGTACTGTGGGTGACGTACTGGGTAAATACCATCCGCACGGTGACAGCGCCTGCTATGAAGCGATGGTACTGATGGCGCAGCCGTTTTCTTACCGTTATCCGCTGGTTGATGGGCAGGGAAACTGGGGGGCCCCGGACGATCCGAAATCGTTCGCGGCAATGCGTTATACCGAATCCCGCCTGTCGAAATATTCTGAGCTGTTATTGAGTGAGCTGGGGCAAGGGACGGCGGACTGGGTGCCAAACTTCGACGGCACTTTGCAGGAGCCGAAAATGCTGCCTGCTCGCTTGCCGAATATTTTGCTTAACGGCACCACCGGTATTGCTGTCGGGATGGCGACGGACATTCCGCCACACAACCTGCGTGAAGTCGCCCAGGCGGCAATCGCTTTAATCGACCAGCCGAAAACCACGCTTGACCAGTTGCTGGATATTGTTCAGGGCCCGGACTACCCGACCGAAGCGGAAATTATCACCTCCCGCGCCGAGATCCGTAAAATCTACGAGAACGGTCGTGGTTCTGTGCGTATGCGCGCGGTGTGGAAGAAAGAAGATGGCGCGGTAGTTATCAGCGCCTTACCGCATCAGGTTTCTGGTGCGCGCGTACTGGAGCAAATTGCTGCGCAAATGCGCAACAAAAAGCTGCCGATGGTTGACGATCTGCGCGATGAATCTGACCACGAGAACCCGACCCGTCTGGTGATTGTGCCGCGTTCTAATCGTGTGGATATGGATCAGGTGATGAATCATCTGTTTGCCACGACCGATCTGGAAAAGAGCTATCGTATCAACCTCAATATGATTGGTCTGGATGGGCGTCCGGCGGTGAAAAACCTGCTGGAAATCCTCTCCGAATGGCTGGTGTTCCGTCGCGATACCGTGCGCCGCCGTCTCAATTATCGTCTGGAGAAAGTCCTCAAGCGCCTGCATATTCTTGAAGGTTTGCTGGTGGCGTTTCTCAATATCGACGAAGTGATTGAGATCATTCGTAATGAAGATGAACCGAAACCGGCACTGATGTCGCGTTTTGGCATTACGGAAACCCAGGCGGAAGCGATCCTCGAACTGAAACTGCGTCATCTCGCCAAACTGGAAGAGATGAAGATTCGCGGTGAGCAGAACGAACTGGAAAAAGAGCGCGACCAGTTGCAGAGCATTCTGGCTTCCGAGCGCAAGATGAATAACCTGCTGAAGAAAGAGCTACAGGCCGACGCACAAGCCTATGGCGACGATCGCCGTTCGCCGTTGCAGGAACGCGAAGAAGCGAAAGCGATGAGCGAGCACGATATGCTGCCGTCCGAACCCGTTACCATTGTGCTGTCACAGATGGGTTGGGTACGCAGCGCCAAAGGCCATGACATCGACGCACCAGGCCTGAACTATAAAGCGGGCGATAGCTTCAAAGCGGCGGTGAAAGGCAAGAGCAACCAACCGGTGGTATTTGTTGATTCCACTGGTCGTAGCTACGCCATCGACCCGATTACGCTGCCGTCGGCGCGTGGTCAGGGCGAACCACTCACCGGTAAACTGACGTTACCGCCAGGTGCCACTGTTGATCACATGCTAATGGAAAGCGACGATAAGAAACTGTTGATGGCTTCCGATGCTGGCTATGGATTCGTCTGCACCTTTAATGATCTTGTTGCCCGTAACCGTGCAGGTAAAGCATTGATTACCTTACCTGAAAATGCGCATGTTATGCCGCCAGTAGTGATTGAAGATGCCTCTGATATGCTACTGGCTATCACCCTGGCAGGACGTATGTTGATGTTCCCGGTAAGTGAGCTTCCGCAACTGTCGAAGGGTAAAGGCAACAAGATCATCAACATCCCATCGGCAGAAGCTGCGCGGGGCGAGGATGGTCTGGCACACCTGTATGTACTGCCGCCGCAGAGCACTCTGACTATTCATGTCGGGAAACGCAAAATCAAACTGCGCCCGGAAGAGTTGCTGAAAGTGACCGGTGAGCGTGGTCGCCGTGGCACCTTGATGCGCGGTTTACAGCGTATCGACCGTGTCGAGATTGACTCACCTCACCGCGCCAGCAGTAGCGATAGCGAAGAGTAACATGCCGGAGGGGCTTTCTCCCGTTTGTAAGGAACGCCGGATGACACGTTAAGTCGTCATCCGGCAGCGTAATCAGCCCCAGGAAACGATAAAAATTCCCTTGAAACCGTTGTTTATTCATGCGTTGCGATTAACAATACGCTTTTCCAGAGAGCGGCTTTTAACAATGCCCTAACCTGATTTCAGGTGACGTACAATGCCAGTCTCTCAGATCTTCAGAGGGTGTTATGCTATATATCTTTCGTCTTATTATTACCGTTATTTACAGCATCTTAGTCTGTGTTTTCGGCTCCATTTACTGCCTTTTCAGCCCGCGAAATCCAAAGCATGTAGCCACCTTCGGGCATATGTTTGGGCGCCTTGCGCCGCTGTACGGGCTGAAAGTTGAGTGTCGCAAACCTGCAGATGCTGAAAGCTATGGTAATGCTATCTATATTGCTAACCACCAGAACAATTATGACATGGTGACAGCATCGAACATCGTGCAGCCGCCGACGGTTACAGTGGGTAAAAAGAGTTTGCTGTGGATCCCCTTCTTTGGGCAGTTGTACTGGTTAACCGGCAACTTATTGATCGACAGAAACAACCGTACTAAGGCGCACGGCACTATCGCGGAAGTGGTGAATCACTTCAAAAAACGCCGTATTTCCATCTGGATGTTCCCGGAAGGAACGCGCAGCCGTGGTCGCGGTCTGTTGCCGTTTAAAACTGGGGCATTCCATGCGGCAATTGCGGCAGGCGTCCCGATTATTCCCGTGTGTGTTTCCACGACTTCGAATAAGATTAATCTTAATCGACTGAATAATGGTTTAGTGATCGTAGAAATGCTGCCGCCAATTGACATCAGTCAATATGGTAAAGATCAGGTTCGCGAGCTGGCTGCTCATTGTCGTTCGATAATGGAACAAAAAATCGCCGAGCTCGATAAAGAAGTCGCAGAGCGCGAAGCCGCCGGAAAAGTTTAAGTCGGCAATCTGTTTTTTGCGGGGATGTTTTCCTGCACGGTATTACTTTAGCCAGTTTTACATGGAGCAAATATGTCACTCAGTCGGCGTCAGTTCATTCAGGCATCGGGGATCGCACTGTGTGCAGGTGCTGTCCCCCTGAAGGCAAGCGCAGCCGGTCAACAGCAACCACTGCCCGTTCCGCCGCTGCTTGAATCTCGCCGTGGGCAACCGCTATTTATGACAGTACAACGTGCGCACTGGTCATTTACGCCAGGAACGCGCGCGTCGGTTTGGGGTATCAATGGTCGCTACCTGGGGCCGACTATTCGCGTCTGGAAGGGCGACGATGTTAAGCTGATTTACAGCAACCGACTGACAGAAAATGTCTCAATGACAGTGGCTGGATTACAAGTGCCAGGTCCACTGATGGGCGGTCCGGCACGCATGATGTCGCCAAACGCTGACTGGGCGCCTGTGCTGCCAATTCGCCAGAATGCTGCGACTTTGTGGTATCACGCTAATACCCCCAACCGCACGGCGCAGCAGGTCTATAACGGCCTTGCCGGGATGTGGCTGGTGGAAGATGAAGTCAGCAAGTCGCTGCCCATTCCTAACCATTATGGTGTGGATGATTTTCCTGTCATTATCCAGGATAAACGGCTGGATAACTTTGGTACGCCAGAATACAACGAACCGGGAAGTGGCGGCTTTGTTGGCGATACGCTGCTGGTCAACGGTGTACAAAGCCCGTACGTTGAAGTTTCGCGCGGTTGGGTGCGCCTGCGCCTGCTGAACGCATCGAACTCCCGTCGCTATCAACTGCAGATGAGCGATGGTCGTCCGTTGCACGTGATTTCTGGCGATCAGGGATTCCTGCCTGCTCCCGTGTCGGTGAAGCAGCTTTCGCTGGCGCCGGGCGAACGCCGTGAAATTCTGGTGGATATGAGCAACGGTGATGAAGTGTCTATCACCTGTGGCGAAGCGGCGAGCATTGTTGATCGTATTCGTGGCTTCTTTGAGCCGTCCAGCATTCTGGTTTCCACGCTGGTGCTAACGTTGCGCCCGACCGGCCTTCTGCCGCTGGTCACTGACAGCCTGCCGATGCGCTTGTTACCGACTGAAATCATGGCCGGTTCACCGATTCGCAGCCGTGATATTAGCCTGGGCGATGATCCCGGCATCAACGGGCAGCTATGGGACGTTAATCGCATTGATGTTGCTGCCCAGCAGGGAACGTGGGAACGCTGGACGGTACGCGCGGACGAGCCGCAATCATTCCATATTGAAGGTGTGATGTTCCAGATCCGTAACGTGAATGGCGCAATGCCATTCCCGGAAGACAGAGGCTGGAAAGATACCGTCTGGGTTGATGGACAAGTGGAACTGCTTGTTTATTACGGTCAGCCTTCCTGGGCGCATTTCCCGTTTTACTTTGGTAGCCAGACACTGGAAATGGCGGATCGCGGCTCTATTGGGCAGTTGCTGGTTAATCCAGTGCCTTAATCGCCATACTCGCCCGAGGAGGGCGAGTATGGAATACCTTTCGATTTCTCTTTCGTTCCGGCTTATAATCCCCGGCCTTTGATTATTTTTTTATCATTTCTGGAAGCAAAATGAGCTCTATCTCCCTGATCCAACCGGATCGCGACCTGTTCTCCTGGCCGCAGTACTGGGCCGCCTGTTTTGGACCGGCACCGTTTTTGCCGATGTCTCGTGAAGAGATGGATCAACTTGGCTGGGATAGCTGCGACATCATTTTGGTTACTGGCGACGCGTATGTCGATCACCCGAGCTTTGGGATGGCGATTTGCGGTCGTATGCTGGAGGCGCAGGGCTTTCGCGTCGGGATCATCGCCCAGCCGGACTGGAGCAGCAAAGACGACTTTATGCGTCTGGGTAAACCGAATCTGTTTTTCGGCGTGACCGCAGGCAATATGGACTCGATGATCAACCGTTACACTGCCGATCGCCGTTTGCGTCATGACGATGCTTACACGCCGGATAACGTCGCGGGTAAGCGCCCGGATCGCGCCACGCTGGTTTATACCCAACGTTGTAAAGAGGCATGGAAAGATGTGCCGGTGATCCTCGGTGGTATTGAAGCCAGCCTGCGCCGTACCGCGCATTATGATTACTGGTCTGATACCGTGCGCCGTTCCGTGCTGGTGGATTCCAAAGCCGACATGCTGATGTTCGGTAACGGTGAGCGTCCGCTGGTGGAAGTGGCGCATCGTCTGGCGATGGGCGAGCCGATTAGCGAAATCCGCGATGTACGTAATACCGCGATTATCGTGAAAGAGGCTCTGCCTGGCTGGAGCGGCGTGGATTCTACTCGTCTTGATACACCAGGGAAAATCGACCCGATCCCGCATCCGTATGGTGAAGATTTGCCGTGTGCGGATAACAAACCGGTGGCTCCGAAAAAACAGGAAGCCAATGCCGTTACCGTGCAGCCGCCGCGCCCGAAACCGTGGGAAAAAACCTACGTTTTGTTACCTTCTTTCGAGAAAGTAAAGGCAGATAAAGTGCTGTACGCTCATGCTTCGCGTATTTTGCACCACGAAACCAACCCTGGCTGCGCCCGCGCGCTGATGCAAAAACATGGCGACCGCTATGTGTGGATCAACCCGCCTGCTATTCCGCTTTCTACCGAAGAGATGGACAGCGTTTTTGCGCTGCCGTACAAGCGCGTGCCGCATCCGGCTTACGGTAATGCCCGTATTCCGGCTTACGAAATGATCCGTTTCTCGGTCAACATTATGCGTGGCTGCTTTGGCGGCTGCTCTTTCTGCTCTATTACCGAGCATGAAGGGCGCATTATTCAGAGCCGTTCGGAAGATTCGATCATCAATGAGATTGAAGCGATCCGCGACACCGTTCCGGGCTTTACGGGCGTGATTTCCGATCTCGGTGGGCCAACTGCCAACATGTATATGTTGCGCTGCAAGTCACCACGCGCCGAGCAAACTTGTCGCCGTTTGTCGTGTGTTTACCCGGATATTTGCCCGCATATGGACACTAACCACGAACCGACGATCAACCTCTATCGCCGCGCGCGCGATCTGAAAGGCATTAAAAAGATCCTGATCGCCTCCGGTGTGCGTTATGACATCGCCGTGGAAGATCCGCGCTATATCAAAGAGCTGGCAACCCATCACGTTGGCGGTTATCTGAAGATTGCCCCGGAACATACCGAAGAAGGGCCGTTGTCGAAGATGATGAAGCCGGGTATGGGTAGCTATGACCGCTTTAAAGAACTGTTCGACACCTACTCGAAACAGGCAGGTAAAGAGCAGTATCTGATCCCGTATTTCATCTCCGCGCACCCCGGTACGCGCGATGAAGATATGGTGAATCTGGCGCTGTGGCTGAAGAAACATCGCTTCCGTCTCGACCAGGTGCAGAACTTCTATCCGTCGCCGCTGGCTAACTCAACCACCATGTATTACACCGGCAAAAATCCGCTGGCGAAAATTGGTTATAAGAGCGAAGACGTCTTCGTGCCGAAGGGCGACAAGCAGCGTCGTCTGCATAAAGCGTTGTTGCGTTACCACGATCCGGCAAACTGGCCGTTAATCCGCCAGGCGCTGGAAGCGATGGGTAAAAAGCATCTGATTGGCAGCCGTCGCGATTGCTTAGTGCCTGCGCCAACCATTGAAGAGATGCGCGAAGCTCGCCGACAGAACCGTAACACCCGTCCGGCGTTGACCAAACATACGCCAATGGCGACTCAGCGTCAGACGCCTGCTACGACAAAGAAAGCGTCGCCTGTGCAATCTCGCCCGGTGAATGCCGGTGCGAAGAAACGCCCTAAAGCGGCGACAGGTCGTTAAGTAAAACATCCCCGGTAACTGAATGCTGCCGGGGATGTTTTTATCATTCTGCATACATACGCAAGCAGCGCAGGCAATCGAAATAGTCCTGCGCATCAAGGCGTGTATTGGCTCTGTTAGCTTCGGATTTTGCGGCGTAGATTTGCGGGCGTAATGCTTTTATATCCTGCTCAAGCCTGGCGATTTTGGTATTTAATGTTTGTACATTACCTGCCAGTTGATTGACCTTTTGCTCATTGACGCAACCACTTAATAAGCCGGTTACCAGAATGAGTGCTCCCACGGTGAAAATATTTTTCATATCGTGCTCCCTTTTATTTATTGTTCCGATTAATTTTTATTTTATTCAGCTTATTGCTTTAATCTGGCGGATGTTTTCGCTTCAATCTGTTTAAGTAAACTCCCGCTGCCAGGACGGATAAAATCGGCAATTTCCCACTTTCCTTCGCGCCGCTGTAAAACTAAATCCTGCTCTTCACTGTTATCATTGGTCAGCGCAATACGAACATGAATGCGGGCAGAATCGGCGGTTTTTTTCAGGATACGAATTTCATCAACGCGAGAAAATAGCGACTCTTCGCCAAAACAGATCGGGTTGTCGTAAATAAATTGCCGTTCTATTTGCATCTCTTGATCGAAATTGCCGTTTTTATTGAATGTGGTTTTATAAAATTCATTGACTGCCTGACGATAGGTGTCGGAAACAACCCATGTCCAGGGCCAGCTATAATCTGCAATATGTTTAAACAATTCGGCGACAAAGGCTTCAGGCTCTTCTTTTTGTAATGAAGCTAGTGTTGCCAGGATTTTTTCATTCTCGCTATTAACTGCCTGCCAGACGCTGCCATGGTTGCTGATGACATCATCAATGACCCAACGACCATTTTCTGCCACCATTTTCAGCGTTTGCGTGGTCTTTTCTTTATCGTCGTCAAAGGTACGAAAGCGCACAACGGCATCTGCATGATCGGTATCCGTTTGAGTAACTGCTACGCTTTCTAACACCAGATCGCCAAAATCCTGACAATCACAAATCGGATCATAATCCAGCCAGCCGATATTGCCCGGCAGCGTGAGATTATCATTCAGGGTAAGTGCTTTTTGTATGCGTGCAGACGTTATCGCCTGCTCTCCTGTCTCACCAAAATAAGGCGCGCTGGCATCAGATTTATAGTTTTGATAAATCTGGCGAACTGTCTGTTCAGCAGTCAGCGAGGGTGATTGTGCCTGAGTAGTGAAGCTTGCAAAAAACGCCAAAAACAGAAGTATTATTTTCATCTGTTTTTCACCTCACCGTCGTGTTTATCCATATTGTAGATGCTTTGTTGCTTTAAGAGCTTCCAGCTCTGCATGATGATGTCCTTAAATTTGGCATTTCTGAACAAGGAAGAGTAACAACGGGCGGGAGGTGAGGGGAATAAATGATTTCTGAAAAGTCCGGTAGCGGAACATTACCGCCACCGGGAGAATTTGCGCGTTAGCCGCCGAACTGGTCGGGATCGGGACCGAGACGTTTACCTTGATCGAGTTTTGCGATTTCACCAAGTTCGTCTTTGTCGAGGCGAAAATCCCAGACATCAAAGTTTTCGGCAATGCGTGAAGGCGTGACCGATTTCGGGATCACCACCAGACCGTTATCCAGATGCCAGCGGATAACAATTTGTGCCGGTGTTTTGCCGTATTTATCCGCCAGGTAGCGAATGACTTTCTGATCGAAAACGCCTTTCCCACCTTGCGCTAATGGGCTCCAGGATTCGGTCTGGATTTTGTGCGTAGCGTTCCAGGCGTGAAGCTGGCGTTGCTGCATCAGCGGGTGAAGTTCGATCTGATTAATAACAGGCGTCACGCCAGTTTCGTCGATCAGACGTTGCAGGTGGTGGATCTGGAAGTTACAGACGCCAATGCTTTTGATTAATCCTTCTTTTTGCAGCTCAATCATTCCTTTCCACGCCTCGACATAGTGATCGATAGCGGGAACGGGCCAGTGCATTAAGTAAAGGTCGATATAATCAAGCTGAAGTTTTTTCAGGCTGTCGAGCAGTGCTTCGCGGGGGCGTTTGTGGTCGTCGTTCCACAGTTTGGTTGTAATGAACAACTCTTCTCTGGCAAGAGTGGCATTTTTCAGCGCCTTGCCGACACCTTCTTCGTTTTTATAGGCAGCGGCGGTATCAATCGAGCGATATCCCACTTCTAACGCTTTTTGGATAGCGGTGATGACTTCCTCATTACTTGCTTGCCAGACACCCAGTCCCAGCTGGGGCATGACATTGCCATCCTGTAGCTTAATAACGGTTGGATTAGCCATACGTTCCTCCTTTTATATGAACTCACCGGAGCAGGCTCCGGTGAGTTGGTGTGAACTTAAGTCTGGACGAAATACCCAAAAACGAAAGTTTGAGGAGGAAAAAGCTTAACGAGCAGCTTCGTAAATGCGGCGGCTGACATCCAGCGTAATGTCATGATTTTCGCCCAGTTGGGTCATGCCGTGTTCTTCCAGTTTCTTCAGCAATGTCGGGATGGAGCTGCCGTCCAGACCGTAGTCGGAGAGGCGGGTTGGCACGCCCAATTGCTCGAAGAAGTTGCGGGTCGCGGCAATTGCGGCGTCAATACGCTCATCGTCGGAACCTTCAGTGATGTTCCAGACGCGTTCAGCATATTGCAGCAGTTTTGCGCGCTTGGTGTCGCGTTTTTCATTCCACAGGGCAGGCAGAACGATAGCCAGCGTTTGCGCGTGATCCAGACCGTGCATCGCAGTCAGTTCGTGTCCCAGCATATGTGTTGCCCAGTCCTGCGGGACGCCAGCGCCGATCAAACCGTTCAACGCCTGGGTTGCCGCCCACATGACGTTAGCGCGTACATCGTAGTTTTCTGGCTCTTTCAGGGCTTTCGGGCCATCTTCGAGAAGCGTCAGCAAAATACCTTCTGCGAAGCGATCCTGAATTTTGGCATCAACCGGTTTGGTAACATACTGTTCCACGGTGTGCACAAAGGCATCCACTACGCCGTTAGCCACCTGGCGCGGCGGCAGGGTGTAGGTATAAACCGGATCGAGCACGGCAAATACGGGTTGAACGTGGGCAGAATGGAACGCCTGCTTGTCGCCGGTGGTTTTACGGGAGATCACCGCACCTGCGTTGGATTCTGAACCGGTCGCTGGCAGTGTCAGCACACAGCCCATTGGGATGGCGCTTTTAATCTCTTTACCGCCAGTTTGTAGGATGTGCCACGGATCGACATTCTCAGGATAATTTGCCGCTGCGGCGATAAATTTGGTGCCGTCCAGTACGGAACCGCCGCCAACCGCCAGCAGGAAAGTCACTTTCTGTTCGCGAACCAGTTTCACGGCGTTCATCAGCGTTTCATAAGCCGGGTTTGGCTCGATACCGCCAAACTCCAGCACATCCATACCTTTCAGCGCATCCAGAACTTGATCGAGAACGCCAGTTTTTTTCACGCTGCCGCCGCCGTAGGTAATCAATACGCGAGCATCGTGAGGAATTTGTTCGCGTAAACCAGCGATAGCGCCTTTACCAAACAGAATACGGGTTGGGGTGTGCAGATTAAAGTTGTTCATTACTTGCTCCCTTTGCTGGGTCAATATTAGGGCAGAGATCGGTCTGCCTGATGTTTTTCATTGTGGTCGCCAGCGCCGCAGCTCTCAATGCTCATTTCTGCCAATGTCTTGCCTATTTCTCCAGAGTACTGGAGAAATGTTACAAAATTGCGCACAATCAAATTGCCGCATTATTCTTAAGAAATTACGCGATATGAAACGTGAAGAGATTTGCCGCCTGCTGACGGACAAAATTAATAACCTGAAAAATAAAGAAAATAGTTTGTCTGAGCTGTTGCCCGATGTGCGCTTATTGTATGGCGAGAACCCCGGCGCACGTACGCCGGTGATGTATGAACCTGGCATCATAATTCTCTTTTCCGGGCATAAAATCGGCTATATCAATGAACGCGTGTTTCGTTATGATGCCAATGAATATCTGCTGCTGACGGTGCCGTTACCGTTTGAGTGCGAAACCTATGCCACGCCGGAGGTGCCATTAGCGGGCTTACGTCTCAACGTCGATATTTTGCAGTTACAGGAACTGTTGATGGACATTGGTGAAGATGAGCATTTCCAGCCGTCGATGGCTGCCAGTGGCATAAACTCCGCTACGTTGTCAGAAGAGATTTTATGCGCGGCGGAGCGGTTACTGGACGTGATGGAGCGACCGCTGGATGCGCGCATTCTTGGTAAACAGATCATCCGCGAAATTCTTTACTACGTGCTGACCGGACCTTGCGGTGGCGCATTACTGGCGCTGGTCAGTCGTCAGACTCACTTCAGCCTGATTAGCCGCGTGCTGAAACGGATTGAGAATAAATACACCGAAAACCTGAGCGTCGAGCAACTGGCGGCAGAAGCTAACATGAGCGTTTCAGCGTTCCACCATAATTTTAAGTCTGTCACCAGCACCTCACCGTTGCAGTATTTGAAGAACTACCGACTGCATAAGGCGCGGATGATGATAATCCATGATGGCATGAAGGCCAGCGCGGCGGCGATGCGCGTCGGCTACGAAAGTGCGTCGCAATTTAGCCGTGAGTTTAAACGCTACTTCGGTGTGACGCCGGGGGAAGATGCGGCAAGAATGCGGGCGATGCAAGGGAGTTAAATGTGTTCCCGGCATCGCCGCCGGGAACGGAGAAAAACGTCAGGCGTTACCGTATTTCTTTTTAATCACCACAAACAGCGTGCCTAACAGGCCGGCGGTTAACAGGGCAATCGGCAGGATCATCAGGAATGTCATTACCTGATCTTCATGGCGTTTAACGAACGGGATCATGCTCAAGGCATAGCCGAAACCGGTCACCACGCTGACCCATAGCAATCCACTTAACCAGTTGAAAAACTGGAAGCGGCGGTTTGGCAGACCGGAAATCCCCGCCATGGTTGGTAGCAGCGTGCGGACAAATGCAAGAAAACGTCCAGCCAGCAAAGCCAGCAAACCGTGGCGGTCAAACATACAGGTGGCGCGCTGATGATATTTAGCCGGAAGCTGTGCCAGCCAGCCTTTCACCGTTTGGGTATTACCTAGCCAACGCCCCTGAATATAACTTAACCAGCAGCCCAGGCTGGCTGCGGCAGTCAGAATCACGATTGTTGGCAGAAAATCCATCACCCCCTGGGCAATCAGTGCGCCAGCCAGTATCAACAAGCTGTCGCCTGGCAAAAATGAAGCGGGCAGCAGACCGTTTTCTAAAAACAGCGTGGCAAACATGACAAAGTAAACAACGCTAACAATATGAGGATCCGCCAGCGCGGCAAAGTCGTGTTGCCAGAGCGCAGCGATAATGTCTTGAATAACAGCCATGGACTTTCCTGTGGAACAGCGTTTAAGCCTTTATTTGCCTATTGTACTCCTGAATCGTCCGGGACGCCTTGATCCCGGACGCAACAATTTAAGACTATTCACAATTAAATGTCTGCAAAATTGTCCAAATTTGGCAATGTTACACAATTCGGGTAAAGCCAGCGTCCAGATCGGCAATCAGATCGTCGACGTTTTCCAGACCAATATGCAGGCGAATCAACGTGCCGCTGAAATCAATCTTTCCTTGCGGGCGAATGGCGGCGATAAGTTCCGGTTGATTTGCAAGGATCAACGATTCATATCCTCCCCACGAGTAGGCCATGCTGAATAAACTGAAGTTATCCAGATAGTTCGCCAGTTCTTCATCGTTGAGTTTTTTCTTCAACACAAAGGAAAATAGTCCGCTGCTGCCTGTAAAGTCTCGTTTCCAGAACTCATGGCCTTTACTTTCCGGCAGAGCAGGGTGGTTAACCCGTTCAACCTGCGGATGTTCCGCCAGCCATTCAGCCACTTTCAGGCTGCTTTCATGATGTTGACGCAGACGCACACCTAAAGTGCGCAGGCCACGGCTGGTCATATAAGCGGTGTCGGCATCGACCATTTGTCCCATCAGATAAGCATTCTCCCGCAGTTGCTCCCAGCATCGGGCATTACATACTGCAGTGCCGATCATTGCATCCGAGTGGCCTACCAGATATTTGGTGGCGGCCTGAATGGAAACATCAATGCCAAAATCAAGGGCTTTAAACAGCACCCCGGCAGCCCAGGTGTTATCGATCATAATGATGGCGTCCGGCACCACGCTGCGCACGGCGGAGACAATCGCCGGAACATCATGCACTTCCATGGTGATGGAGCCCGGCGATTCCAGAAAGACGATTTTAGTGTTTGGTTGCAGATGTTTAACGATATCCGCGCCAATCAGCGGATCAAACCACGATGTCGTTACGCCCAGTTTGCTGAGGATTTTGCTACAGAAATCCTGACTTGGTTCGTAGGCGGTGTTGGTCATCAACACATGATCGCCCTGTTCGACAAAAGCAAGGATGGAATTGGCAACCGCTGCCGCACCGCAAGGAAACAGTGCACAGCCGGCGCCACCTTCCAGTTCGCACATTGCTTCTTGTAACGAGAAGTGGGTTAACGTTCCGCGCCGTCCATAGAACAACTCGCCGTTGGCGCGATTACGCGTCGCATGTTTTTTCGCTTCAACGCTGTCAAAAACCAGCGAAGAGGCGCGCTGAATCACGCTATTCACCGCGCCGAGAGTGTATTTTTTGCTGCGTCCTGCATTCACCAGTTGAGTATCAAGCTTTTTGTCCGCCATGTCGGTATTCCTGTTTTTATACGTCTGGATGTCTAAACTAGCATGAATAATTGCGAGCGCATCCTGAAGAATTGGCATTAAGAAGAAAATTTTCGCAAATGGCGTTCTGGTGGCTTTTTTACTGCGTAAACGCAAGGAAAAGAAAGCAAAGGTACGGCAGTATGCAAATAGTAATGAGAACGACTATCAATTCGACGTCGTTTTGATATTATTATGCGCAGATTTTGTGACTTGCGTCCTGGAGATACACAGTGGGTAATAATTTAATGCAGACGGATCTTTCCGTCTGGGGTATGTATCAGCACGCCGATATTGTCGTTAAGTGCGTGATGATTGGGCTTATTTTGGCCTCCGTAGTCACCTGGGCAATCTTCTTCAGTAAGAGCGTAGAGTTCTTCAATCAGAAGCGTCGCCTTAAGCGCGAGCAGCAACTGCTGGCTGAAGCGCGTTCCTTAAACCAGGCCAACGATATCGCCGCTGATTTTGGTAGCAAAAGCTTAAGCCTGCATTTGCTCAATGAAGCGCAGAACGAGCTGGAATTGTCAGAAGGCAGCGACGATAACGAAGGTATTAAAGAGCGTACCAGCTTCCGCCTGGAGCGTCGGGTCGCCGCAGTGGGGCGTCAAATGGGACGCGGTAACGGCTATCTGGCAACCATTGGCGCGATTTCGCCGTTCGTTGGTCTGTTTGGTACGGTCTGGGGCATCATGAACAGCTTTATCGGTATTGCGCAAACGCAGACCACGAATTTGGCGGTGGTAGCACCGGGTATCGCAGAAGCTCTGTTAGCAACGGCAATCGGCCTGGTGGCAGCGATTCCGGCGGTCGTTATCTATAACGTATTCGCGCGCCAGATTGGCGGCTTTAAAGCGATGCTGGGCGATGTCGCAGCGCAGGTGCTGTTGCTGCAAAGCCGTGACCTGGATCTGGAAGCCAGCGCCGCTGCGCATCCGGTTCGTGTCGCACAAAAATTACGTGCAGGGTAATGCGCTATGGCAATGCATCTTAACGAAAACCTCGATGATAACGGCGAAATGCATGATATCAACGTGACGCCGTTTATCGACGTGATGTTGGTTCTGCTGATTATCTTTATGGTGGCGGCGCCGTTAGCGACGGTAGATGTGAAGGTGAACTTGCCTGCTTCTACCAGCACGCCGCAGCCGCGCCCGGAAAAACCGGTTTATCTGTCGGTGAAGGCAGACAACTCGATGTTTATCGGTAACGATCCGGTCACCGATGAAACAATGATTACGGCGTTGAATGCGTTAACCGAAGGCAAGAAAGACACCACCATCTTCTTCCGAGCGGACAAAACCGTCGATTACGAGACGTTGATGAAGGTTATGGATACGCTGCATCAGGCGGGTTACCTGAAGATAGGCCTGGTCGGCGAAGAAACCGCTAAAGCGAAATAAAAATGATGCCCGGTTGCTTCATACAACCGGGCATTTTTTTAGCCTAGATGTTCGCCGCCGCACACGCCGTGCACTTCTGCGGTGACGTAGCTCGACTCCTGACTTGCCAGATAAACATAAACAGGCGCTAGTTCTGCCGGCTGCCCCGCACGTTTCATCGGTGTTTTCTGACCAAACTGCGGGATCTTATCCTGCGTTTGTCCGCCGGAAATTTGCAGTGCCGTCCAGATAGGGCCTGGTGCGACAATATTCACCCGAATACCTTTCTCCGCGACCTGTTTTGCCAGGCCACGGCTGTAGTTCAGAATCGCCGCCTTCGTAGCCGCATAGTCCAGTAAATGCGGGCTTGGCTGGTATGCCTGGATTGACGAAGTGGTGATAATACTTGCACCTTTCGGTAGCAGGGGGATCGCTTCCTGGGTTAGCCAGAACAGCGCGAAAATGTTAATGGCAAAGGTCTTTTGAAACTGTTCGCTGGTGAGGTCTGCAATATCAGGAATGGCAACCTGTTTCCCGGCGACCAGCGCCATAATATCCAGCCCGCCTAACGCCTTGTGCGCTTCGTGAACCAGCGAACGGGCGAATTTCTCATCGCTTAAATCGCCTGGCAGCAGAACGGCTTTGCGTCCGCATTCTTCAATAATCTTTTTCACATCCTGGGCGTCTTCTTCTTCCGCCGGAAGATAACTGATCGCCACGTCAGCGCCTTCACGCGCGTAAGCGATGGCGGCAGCACGACCGATACCAGAATCGCCCCCTGTCACCAGTGCCTTACGATCTTTCAGGCGACCGCTACCAACATAGGTTTTCTCGCCGCAATCCGGCACCGGTGTCATCTTCGCCTGGATGCCTGGCGTCGGTTGTTTCTGTTTGGGATATTCACCAGTGTAATACTGCGTGGTCGGGTCTTTTAAATGAGACATCGCTTTTCTCCCTTCAGGTTCAACGTCCTATAAGGGTAGACGCTCTCAATGCGTTAATCAGGGAACCAGGAAGATCCCTAAACCTCGGATTTATGCGACAACGGTTTAACGTATATGTTGATTTGCTGTTGCGCGCTGTTTACTCAATTGCGATATACTGTTGCCCGTTTTAACTACACGACAGGAATGTATGGAACGTTTTCTTGAAAATGCAATGTATGCTTCTCGCTGGCTGCTTGCCCCCGTGTACTTTGGCCTTTCGCTGGCGTTAGTTGCCCTGGCGCTGAAGTTCTTCCAGGAGATTATTCACGTACTGCCGAATATCTTCTCGATGGCGGAATCTGATTTGATCCTCGTTCTGCTGTCGCTGGTGGATATGACGCTGGTTGGCGGTTTGCTGGTGATGGTGATGTTTTCCGGTTATGAGAATTTCGTCTCGCAGCTCGATATCTCCGAGAACAAAGAGAAGCTGAACTGGCTGGGGAAAATGGACGCAACGTCGCTAAAGAACAAAGTGGCAGCGTCGATTGTGGCGATCTCTTCCATTCACTTACTGCGCGTCTTTATGGATGCGAAAAATGTCCCTGATAACAAACTGATGTGGTACGTCATTATCCATCTGACGTTTGTGCTCTCTGCGTTTGTGATGGGCTATCTTGACCGACTGACTCGCCATAATCACTGATCTGATTCGGGCGCGGTTCTCGCGCCCGTTATTAACACGTTATTTATCGGATGACGCTTGCCACAGATTCAGCTCGCCATCGGCGATATGCTGGTCAATCTGCGCTAACTCCTCGGTGCTAAACGCCAGATTATTCAGCGCCTGTACGTTCTCCTCCAGTTGCTCCGCACGGCTGGCACCGATCAATACCGACGTCACGCGATCATCTTTCAGCAACCAGCTTAATGCCATTTGCGCCATCGACTGACCGCGCTGCTGTGCCATTTTATTCAATAACCGCAGGCTGTTGAGGTTGGCTTCGGTGAGCATTGTCGGCGTCAGACCTCGAACTTTATGACCTTCGCGATGCATCCGTGAATCCTCCGGAATACCGTTGAGATATTTTCCGGTCAGCAATCCCTGAGCCAGTGGAGTAAAGGCAATACAGCCCACGCCGTTATTTTCCAGGGTGTCCAGCAGGCCGCTTTTATCCACCCAGCGGTTCAGTAAATTGTATGAAGGTTGATGAATTAACAGCGGAATTTTCCATTCGCGCAGCAACTCGACCATTTTTTGCGTCCGCTCTGGCGAGTATGAAGAGATCCCGACATACAGCGCCTTGCCGCTTTGCACAGCATGAGCCAGCGCAGAGGCGGTTTCTTCCATCGGCGTATTTTCATCGACGCGATGAGAGTAAAAAATATCAACATATTCCAGACCCATACGCTTCAGGCTTTGGTCGAGGCTGGCGAGCAGGTATTTACGTGAACCGCCAGAGCCGTACGGGCCGGGCCACATATCGTATCCGGCTTTGGTAGAGATAATCAGTTCATCGCGATAAGCAGCAAAATCCTCCCGCAGCAGACGACCAAAGTTCTCTTCTGCGCTTCCTGGAGGCGGCCCGTAGTTGTTGGCTAAATCAAAGTGCGTAATGCCCAAATCAAAGGCTTTGCGCAGGATCGCACGCTGTGATTCCAGCGCGTTAACGTGGCCGAAATTGTGCCATAAACCGAGCGATAACGCGGGCAGACGTAAACCGCTTTTTCCGCAATAGCGGTACTGCATCTGCCCGTAACGTTCGGGATTCGCTAACCAGACCATGACATCTCCTTTTCACCGTTCAGTTTCGAAACAATGTTTCTAGTTTAGCAATTTGCCAGCGTGTCTCCCGTAGTCTGGTTCACAGAGTGACGAAAAACTGGGCAAAAACACGTGCTTATGCTTTGCTTAAAAAAACAACAGTTGAGGAATGAAACGATGTCGCGTTTAACAGCCAAAGATTTCCCGCAAGAGTTACTGGATTACTACGACTATTACGCTCACGGGAAAATCTCGAAACGTGAGTTCCTCAACCTGGCGACGAAGTATACGGTGGGCGGGATGACGGCATTAGCGTTGTTTGATTTGCTCAAGCCAAATTATGCTCTGGCGACTCAGGTAGAGTTTACCGACCCGGAGATTGTTGCTGAGTACATCACGTATCCTTCGCCAAATGGTCACGGCGAGGTTCGGGGTTATCTGGTGAAGCCTGCGAAGATGAGCGGCAAAACGCCAGCCGTGGTGGTAGTGCATGAGAATCGTGGACTGAATCCGTATATCGAAGATGTGGCGCGGCGAGTGGCGAAGGCGGGGTACATCGCTCTGGCGCCAGACGGCTTAAGCTCCGTGGGCGGATATCCGGGGAACGATGATAAAGGTCGTGAGCTGCAACAGCAGGTTGATCCAACCAAACTGATGAATGATTTCTTTGCCGCGATTGAGTTTATGCAACGCTATCCGCAAGCCACGGGCAAAGTGGGTATTACGGGATTTTGCTATGGCGGTGGTGTCTCGAACGCGGCAGCGGTGGCATACCCGGAACTGGCCTGCGCGGTGCCGTTTTATGGCCGCCAGGCGCCCACCGCCGATGTGGCGAAAATCGACGCGCCTTTACTGCTTCACTACGCTGAACTGGATACGCGAATCAACGAAGGTTGGCCCGCTTATGAGGCAGCGTTGAAAGCTAATAATAAGGTTTATGAAGCGTATATTTATCCGGGGGTTAATCACGGATTCCATAATGATTCCACGCCCCGTTATGACAAATCTGCTGCCGATCTTGCCTGGCAAAGGACGCTGAAATGGTTCGACAAATATCTCTCCTGATGGGTTTATCTCTTCCTGGATAACATTCTTAACATGCTGAAAAAAATAGCGTGCGTAAAAGTCGTTCTTTGCCTAAAATATCGCTATATAAGTTGATATATAACGTTTGAGGGCAAAACGATGAATAACCATTTTGGTAAAGGCTTAATGGCGGGATTAAAAGCAACACATGCCGACAGTGCGGTTAATGTGACTAAATTCTGTGCCGATTATAAGCGCGGATTTGTATTAGGCTACTCGCATCGGATGTATAAAAAGACCGGTGACCGCCAGCTCAGCGCCTGGGAAGCAGGTATTCTGACGCGCCGTTATGGACTGGATAAAGAGATGGTAATGGATTTCTTTCGTGAGAATAATTCCTGTTCTACATTACGATTTTTTATGGCTGGTTATCGCCTCGAAAATTGATCAAACATACGTATTATCTTGCTTTAATTAATTACACTAATGCTTCTTCCCTTCGTTTTAGCGCCCCGCCGCAGTATCATGACAATGATAACCATAATAAATGTGTGGTAAATGGCGCATCGATCGCATTATTGATTTTGCGGTTGAGGCAAAATATATGCCAGGTCTTCGCAACGGAATAACTATAAATGACTGGAGATAACACCCTCATCCATTCTCACGGCATTAATCGTCGTGATTTCATGAAGCTTTGTGCAGCATTAGCCGCCACCATGGGGCTGAGTAGCAAAGCCGCCGCAGAGATGGCCGAATCGGTCACTAACCCGCAGCGCCCGCCGGTTATCTGGATTGGCGCGCAGGAATGCACCGGTTGTACGGAATCTCTGCTTCGTGCAACGCATCCAACGGTAGAAAATCTCGTGCTGGAGACCATCTCTCTGGAGTATCACGAAGTCCTTTCCGCCGCATTCGGCCATCAGGTTGAAGAGAACAAACATAACGCGCTTGAGAAGTATAAAGGGCAGTATGTGTTGGTTGTGGATGGTTCCATCCCATTAAAAGATAACGGTATTTATTGCATGGTTGCCGGTGAGCCGATTGTGGATCACATCCGCAAAGCGGCGGAAGGCGCAGCAGCCATTATCGCTATCGGTTCCTGCTCCGCGTGGGGCGGTGTCGCAGCAGCTGGGGTTAACCCTACCGGCGCGGTCAGCCTGCAAGAAGTTCTGCCGGGCAAAACCGTTATCAACATTCCAGGCTGTCCGCCGAACCCGCACAACTTCCTTGCGACCGTTGCGCACATCATCACTTACGGCAAACCGCCGAAACTGGATGACAAAAATCGTCCGACCTTCGCCTATGGCCGTCTGATTCACGAACACTGCGAACGTCGCCCGCACTTCGATGCTGGTCGTTTTGCCAAAGAGTTCGGTGATGAAGGCCACCGCGAAGGCTGGTGCCTGTACCACCTCGGCTGTAAAGGCCCTGAAACTTACGGCAACTGCTCAACGCTGCAATTCTGCGATGTTGGCGGCGTGTGGCCGGTGGCGATTGGTCACCCGTGCTACGGCTGTAACGAAGAAGGTATCGGCTTCCATAAAGGCATCCATCAGCTTGCTAACGTCGAAAACCAGACGCCACGCTCACAAAAACCGGACGTGAATGCTAAAGAAGGCGGCAACGTCTCTGCGGGCGCTATCGGTTTGCTCGGCGGCGTGGTTGGGCTGGTTGCCGGTGTCAGCGTGATGGCGGTGCGTGAACTGGGTCGTCAGCAAAAGAAAGATAACGCTGACTCACGGGGAGAATAACCGTGAACAGACGTAATTTTATTAAAGCAGCCTCCTGCGGGGCATTGCTGACGGGCGCGCTGCCGTCGGTCAGCCATGCGGCTGCTGAAAACCGCCCGCCAATTCCGGGATCGCTGGGTATGTTGTATGACTCGACCTTGTGCGTAGGCTGCCAGGCTTGCGTCACTAAGTGTCAGGATATCAACTTCCCTGAACGTAACCCACAAGGGGAGCAGACCTGGTCGAACAACGACAAACTGTCGCCATACACCAATAACATCATTCAGGTGTGGACCAGCGGCACGGGTGTCAACAAAGACCAGGAAGAGAACGGCTATGCGTACATTAAGAAACAGTGTATGCACTGCGTCGATCCAAATTGTGTCTCTGTATGCCCGGTCTCTGCGCTGAAAAAAGATCCGAAAACCGGCATTGTCCATTACGACAAAGATGTGTGCACCGGCTGCCGTTACTGCATGGTCGCCTGTCCGTACAACGTGCCGAAGTACGACTACAACAACCCGTTTGGTGCGTTGCATAAGTGTGAGCTGTGTAACCAGAAAGGCGTGG
Organism: Escherichia sp. MOD1-EC5433; assembly: GCF_002966005.1. NCBI lineage: Bacteria > Pseudomonadati > Pseudomonadota > Gammaproteobacteria > Enterobacterales > Enterobacteriaceae > Escherichia > Escherichia sp. MOD1-EC5433. Next base: position 468,031 of record NZ_PTRL01000001.1, read on the forward strand.
AACGTCTCGATAAAGGCGGTCTGCCTGGCTGCGTAGAAGTGTGCCCGGCGGGCGCGGTGATTTTTGGTACGCGTGAAGAGCTGATGGCTGAGGCGAAAAAACGCCTGGCGCTGAAGCCTGGCAGCGAATACCACTATCCGCGCCAGACGCTGAAATCTGGCGACACTTACCTGCACACAGTGCCGAAATATTATCCGCATCTGTACGGCGAGAAAGAGGGCGGCGGTACTCAGGTTCTGGTACTGACGGGTGTGCCTTATGAAAATCTCGACCTGCCGAAACTGGACGATCTTTCTACCGGTGCGCGTTCCGAAAATATTCAACACACCCTGTATAAAGGCATGATGCTACCACTGGCTGTGCTGGCGGGCTTAACCGTGCTGGTTCGTCGCAACACCAAAAACGACCATCACGACGGAGGAGACGATCATGAGTCATGATCCACAACCGCTGGGCGGCAAAATCATCAGTAAACCGGTCATGATTTTTGGACCGTTAATCGTCATCTGTATGCTCCTGATTGTGAAACGTCTGGTGTTCGGTCTGGGTTCTGTCTCCGACCTGAACGGCGGCTTCCCGTGGGGCGTGTGGATCGCGTTTGACCTGCTGATCGGCACCGGCTTTGCCTGTGGCGGCTGGGCGCTGGCGTGGGCGGTATACGTCTTTAACCGTGGGCAATACCATCCGCTGGTGCGTCCGGCGCTGTTGGCGAGTCTGTTTGGTTACTCACTGGGTGGCTTGTCGATCACCATCGACGTGGGTCGCTACTGGAACCTGCCGTACTTCTACATTCCGGGTCACTTCAACGTGAACTCGGTACTGTTCGAGACGGCGGTCTGTATGACCATCTACATCGGCGTGATGGCTCTGGAGTTTGCTCCGGCACTGTTTGAACGTCTGGGCTGGAAGGTGTCGCTCAAGCGTCTGAACAAGGTGATGTTCTTCATCATCGCGCTCGGCGCGCTGCTGCCGACTATGCACCAGTCTTCCATGGGGTCACTGATGATCTCGGCGGGTTATAAAGTGCATCCGCTGTGGCAGAGCTATGAAATGTTGCCGCTGTTCTCGCTGCTGACGGCGTTCATCATGGGCTTCTCGATTGTCATCTTTGAAGGTTCGCTGGTGCAGGCGGGTCTGCGCGGCAATGGCCCGGATGAGAAGAGCCTGTTCGTCAAGCTGACCAACACCATCAGCGTGCTGCTGGCGATTTTCATTGTGCTGCGCTTTGGCGAGCTAATCTATCGCGACAAGCTGTCGTTAGCGTTTGCCGGTGACTTCTACTCCGTGATGTTCTGGATTGAAGTCCTGCTGATGCTTTTCCCGCTGGTCGTTCTGCGTGTGACGAAGCTGCGCAATGATTCCCGTATGCTGTTCCTGTCAGCACTGAGCGCACTGTTAGGTTGTGCAACCTGGCGTCTGACCTATTCGCTGGTGGCATTCAACCCAGGCGGCGGATACGCCTACTTCCCGACCTGGGAAGAACTGTTGATTTCTATTGGTTTTGTGGCTATTGAGATTTGCGCTTATATCGTACTCATTCGTCTACTGCCGATACTTCCTCCTTTAAAACAAAACGATCATAATCGTCATGAGGCGAGCAAAGCATGAGCCAGAGAATTACTATTGATCCGGTAACCCGTATTGAAGGGCATTTACGCATCGATTGCGAAATCGAAAATGGCGTCGTTTCGAAAGCATGGGCTTCCGGGACCATGTGGCGCGGCATGGAAGAGATCGTGAAAAACCGCGATCCGCGCGATGCATGGATGATTGTGCAACGTATCTGTGGCGTATGTACCACCACTCACGCGCTCTCTTCTGTTCGTGCGGCAGAGAGTGCGCTGAATATCGACGTTCCGGTTAACGCGCAATACATCCGTAACATCATTCTGGCTGCGCACACCACGCATGACCATATCGTTCATTTCTATCAGCTCTCTGCGCTGGACTGGGTAGACATCACTTCTGCGCTGCAAGCCGATCCGACCAAAGCCTCCGAAATGCTGAAAGGCGTTTCGACCTGGCACCTGAACAGCCCGGAAGAGTTCACTAAAGTTCAGAACAAGATCAAAGATCTGGTTGCCAGCGGTCAGTTGGGTATTTTCGCCAACGGCTACTGGGGACATCCGGCGATGAAACTGCCGCCGGAAGTGAACCTGATTGCGGTAGCGCACTACTTACAGGCGCTGGAGTGCCAGCGTGACGCTAACCGCGTTGTGGCGCTGCTTGGCGGTAAAACGCCGCACATTCAGAACCTGGCGGTAGGTGGTGTTGCGAACCCGATCAACCTCGACGGTCTGGGCGTGCTGAACCTTGAGCGCCTGATGTACATCAAGTCCTTCATCGACAAGCTGAGCGACTTTGTTGAGCAGGTTTATAAGGTTGATACCGCAGTTATTGCCGCGTTCTATCCGGAATGGCTGGAACGCGGTAAAGGCGCGGTGAACTACCTGAGCGTGCCAGAATTCCCGACCGACAGTAAAAACGGCAGCTTCCTGTTCCCGGGCGGCTACATTGAGAATGCGGATCTGTCCTCGTATCGTCCGATCACTTCTCATTCCGATGAATACCTGATCAAAGGGATTCAGGAAAGCGCGAAGCACTCCTGGTATAAAGACGAAGCGCCGCAGGCACCGTGGGAAGGCACGACCATTCCGGCTTATGACGGCTGGTCTGAGGACGGTAAATATTCCTGGGTGAAATCACCGACTTTCTACGGCAAAACGGTAGAAGTGGGGCCGCTGGCGAACATGCTGGTGAAACTGGCCGCAGGACGCGAGTCTACCCAGAACAAACTAAATGAAATCGTTGCGATTTATCAGAAACTGACCGGCAACACGCTGGAAGTGGCGCAACTGCACTCCACGCTGGGGCGTATTATTGGTCGTACCGTTCACTGCTGCGAATTGCAGGATATCCTGCAAAATCAATACAGTGCACTGATCACCAATATCGGCAAAGGCGACCACACCACCTTTGTGAAGCCGAACATTCCGGCTACAGGTGAGTTCAAAGGCGTTGGCTTCCTTGAAGCACCGCGCGGTATGCTCTCTCACTGGATGGTTATTAAAGACGGTATCATCAGTAACTACCAGGCGGTCGTCCCATCAACCTGGAACTCCGGCCCGCGTAACTTTAATAATGACGTCGGTCCTTACGAGCAGTCACTGGTGGGGACACCGGTTGCCGATCCGAATAAACCGCTGGAAGTGGTGCGCACCATTCACTCCTTCGACCCGTGCATGGCCTGCGCGGTACACGTAGTGGATGCCGACGGCAACGAAGTGGTTTCAGTGAAGGTTCTGTAATGCGTATTTTAGTCTTAGGGGTCGGCAATATTTTGCTGACCGATGAAGCCATCGGTGTGCGGATTATCGAAGCGTTAGAGCAACGATACATTCTGCCGGATTATGTTGAAATCCTCGATGGCGGCACGGCAGGAATGGAGCTGCTTGGCGACATGGCAAATCGCGATCATCTGATCATTGCGGATGCCATTGTGTCGAAAAAGAACGCGCCGGGAACGATGATGATCCTGCGGGATGAAGAAGTTCCGGCGTTGTTTACCAATAAAATTTCTCCGCATCAGCTTGGCCTGGCCGACGTATTGTCGGCCCTGCGCTTCACTGGCGAGTTTCCGAAAAAGCTGACCCTGGTCGGCGTGATCCCGGAATCACTGGAGCCGCACATCGGCTTGACGCCGACGGTCGAAGCGATGATTGAACCTGCGCTTGAGCAGGTTCTGGCTGCGCTGCGTGAATCAGGCGTGGAAGCCATCCCACGGGAGGCGACTCATGACTGAAGAGATAGCAGGTTTCCAGACCTCCCCGAAGGCGCAAGTACAGGCAGCGTTTGAAGAAATTGCCCGGCGTTCGATGCACGATCTCTCTTTTCTGCACCCTTCAATGCCGGTGTATGTTTCCGACTTTACGCTGTTCGAAGGTCAGTGGACGGGGTGTGTGATCACCCCGTGGATGCTGAGTGCAGTTATCTTCCCCGGCCCGGATCAACTCTGGCCGCTGCGCAAAGTGAGTGAAAAAATCGGTCTGCAACTGCCGTATGGCACCATGACCTTTACCGTTGGCGAACTGGACGGTGTTTCGCAATACCTCTCCTGCTCGCTGATGTCACCGCTTTCGCACAGCATGTCGATTGAAGAGGGGCAACGGCTGACGGATGACTGCGCGCGAATGATCCTTTCACTGCCGGTCACCAATCCGGATGTACCACACGCAGGGCGTCGCGCCCTGCTGTTTGGTCGCAGGAGTGGTGAAAATGCATGAGTTGTCGCTTTGCCAGAGCGCCGTTGAAATTATCCAACGGCAGGCGGAGCAGCACGATGTTAAGCGCGTCACCGCCGTGTGGCTGGAAATTGGCGCGCTCTCCTGCGTTGAGGAGAGCGCCGTCCGTTTTAGTTTTGAAATTGTCTGCCAGGGAACGGTGGCGCAAGGGTGCGATTTACATATCGTCTATAAACCTGCCCAGGCCTGGTGTTGGGATTGCAGCCAGGTGGTGGAGATTCATCAGCACGATGCGCAATGTCCGATCTGTCATGGCGAGCGGTTGCGTGTCGATACCGGCGATTCGCTGATCGTCAAAAGTATTGAAGTTGAATAAGACTGAGGACAATGCCTGAAAAGCGCACGGACGGTCCCCTCGCCCCTCCGGGGAGAGGGTTAGGGTGAGGGGAAACACCCGCTAAAGGTTCTTTTTCGCGTTTGTCCGCAATCGAAATAACCGGAGTTAACAATGTGTATTGGCGTTCCAGGCCAGGTGCTGGCTGTCGGTGAAGATATTCACCAGCTTGCGCAGGTTGAAGTATGTGGTATCAAGCGCGACGTGAATATCGCGCTGATTTGCGAAGGTAACCCTGCCGATCTGCTGGGCCAGTGGGTACTGGTGCACGTCGGATTTGCCATGAGCATCATCGACGAAGACGAAGCCAAAGCCACATTAGACGCACTGCGCCAAATGGATTACGACATTACCAGCGCGTGAAAATTAGCTTTCGTAGGCCTGATAAGACGCGGCAGCGTCGCATCAGGCATTGTGCTCGATTGCCGGATGCGGCGTAAACGCTTTATCCGGTCTACATCGGCCTTTATGGCTTGCTGCGACGAACACCAACCCTTACCCCTGACGCTTATCTTCCGTATTCGTCTCGAAATCACTGGCGTCATGGCGCTCATGCAACTGCTCGTTCAGCGACCCGTTGGTGCGGTTAACAATTCGTCCACGCTTCACAGCCGGACGTTCACCCACTTCTTTCGCCCAGCGTTGCACGTGCTTATAACTGCCCGCATCAAGAAACTCTGCGGCATCATACACGCCGCCTAATACCACGTTGCCAAACCACGGCCAGATTGCCATATCAGCAATGGTGTACTCATCGCCCGCAACAAACTTATACTGCGCCAGTTGTTTATCCAGTACGTCGAGCAGGCGTTTGGCTTCCATGGTAAAACGGTTGATGGCGTACTCAATTTTCACTGGCGCGTAATGGTAAAAGTGACCAAAACCACCGCCGAGGAACGGCGCAGCGCCCTGTAACCAGAACAACCAGTTCAGCGTTTCAGTCCGTTTTGCCAGATCATGCGGCAAGAAGTAGCCAAATTTCTCTGCCAGATAAAGCAGAATCGATCCTGACTCAAACACGCGGATCGGCGGATTATGCGTATGATCGCGCAGCGCCGGGATCTTCGAGTTCGGGTTCACTTCCACAAAGCCGCTGGAGAATTGATCGCCATCGCCAATGCGAATCAGCCACGCGTCGTACTCTGCACCAGTAACGCCCAGCGCCAGCAGCTCCTCAAGCATAATCGTTACTTTCTGACCGTTCGGCGTGCCCAGCGAATAGAGCTGTAACGGGTGCTTGCCAACCGGCAACGTTTTTTCATGCGTCGAACCAGAAACCGGGCGATTAATATTGGCGAACGCGCCGCCAGCGGATTTATCCCACGTCCAGACTTTCGCGGGCTGATAAGTATTGTCTGTCATACTGAGTTGCCTTCTGAGTGGTAGTGTTGAAGCAGTGTAGCAGTTCGATTGCTGTACAGATTGTGAATTTTTTAACCCTTTGCGCCAGCCGCTGCGTTGAGGTGTATGATAAGTCAGACCTCTGTCCGGTTAATGTCGCTGAGCAGGTAATCAGAGCACAACAATTACGCCAACTGCTTAGGTTGTATTGTTAAAGGTAAAGTGATGAGCAAAGGAACGACCAGCCAGGATGCCCCGTTCGGGACATTATTGGGCTACGCCCCCGGTGGTGTAGCAATCTACTCTTCAGATTACAGTTCTCTCGATCCGCAGGAATACGAAGATGACGCCGTATTTCGTAGCTATATCGACGATGAATATATGGGCCACAAATGGCAATGCGTTGAATTTGCTCGCCGTTTTCTCTTTCTGAATTACGGTGTGGTCTTCACTGATGTAGGCATGGCGTGGGAGATTTTCTCGCTGCGCTTCCTGCGTGAAGTGGTTAACGACAACATCCTGCCATTGCAGGCATTTCCTAACGGCTCGCCGCGTGCGCCAGTCGCGGGTGCGCTGCTTATCTGGGATAAAGGCGGAGAATTTAAAGATACCGGCCATGTCGCCATCATTACCCAATTGCACGGCAACAAAGTCCGTATTGCGGAACAGAACGTGATTCATTCCCCGTTACCGCAAGGGCAGCAGTGGACGCGCGAGTTGGAGATGGTGGTAGAAAACGGCTGCTATACCCTCAAAGACACGTTTGATGACACCACCATTCTGGGCTGGATGATCCAGACGGAAGATACCGAATACAGCTTGCCACAGCCGCAAATTGAAGGCGATTTGTTGAAAATCAGCGGAGCGCGACTGGAAAACAAAGGCCAGTTTGACGGTAAATGGCTGGATGAAAAAGACCCGCTGCAAAATGCCTACGTGCAGGCCAACGGTCAGGTGATTAATCAGGATCCGTATCATTATTACACCATCACCGAGAGTGCCGAGCAGGAGCTGATTAAAGCCACCAACGAGTTGCACCTGATGTATCTTCATGCTACCGACAAGGTGCTGAAAGATGACAACCTGCTGGCATTGTTCGACATTCCAAAAATCCTCTGGCCGCGTTTGCGTCTCTCCTGGCAGCGTCGCCGTCACCATATGATCACTGGTCGTATGGATTTCTGTATGGATGAGCGTGGCCTGAAGGTCTACGAATACAATGCCGATTCCGCCTCCTGTCATACTGAAGCGGGCTTAATCCTCGAACGTTGGACGGAGCAAGGCTATAAAGGCAACGGCTTCAATCCGGCAGAAGGGCTGATTAACGAACTGGCAGGCGCATGGAAACACAGTCGTGCACGTCCATTTGTCCATATCATGCAGGACAAAGATATCGAGGAGAATTATCACGCCCAGTTTATGGAGCAGGCGCTGCAACAGGCTGGCTTTGAAACGCGTATTTTGCGCGGGCTGGATGAACTGGGCTGGGATGCTGCCGGGCAACTGATTGATGGGGAAGGGCGACTGGTTAACTGCGTATGGAAAACCTGGGCGTGGGAAACCGCGTTTGATCAGATTCGTGAAGTCAGTGACCGTGAGTTTGCCGCAGTGCCGATTCGTACCGGCCATCCGCAAAATGAAGTACGTCTGATCGACGTTCTGCTGCGCCCGGAAGTACTGGTCTTTGAGCCGCTGTGGACGGTGATCCCCGGTAACAAAGCGATTCTGCCGATCCTCTGGTCGCTGTTCCCGCACCATCGCTATCTGCTGGATACTGATTTCACTGTTAATGATGAACTGGTGAAAACCGGTTATGCCGTGAAGCCGATTGCCGGTCGCTGTGGCAGCAATATCGACCTGGTCAGCCATCATGAAGAGGTGCTGGATCAGACCAGCGGTAAATTTGCCGAGCAGAAAAACATCTATCAACAGTTGTGGTGCTTGCCGAAAGTGGACGGTAAATACATCCAGGTATGTACCTTCACCGTTGGTGGCAACTATGGCGGGACTTGCTTGCGCGGCGATGAATCACTGGTCATCAAAAAAGAGAGTGATATTGAACCGTTAATTGTGGTGAAAGAGTAATACATGTAGTAGCAACCCCGTACTGATTATAAAGAGTAATCAGTACGGGGATTAATCAAAGTATTTAATATTCATATATTTTATTATTTGCTCATTTCATTTGTGAATATATAAACTGGCAAAATGCCTGTGTGTTAATTATTCCTGATAATTTTGAATTAATGCTTATTGTCTGATACACAAGAAATAACACTCTTTTTATCGTTAAAAAATGATATTTCACTTTGCCCGCGCCGCGAAAGTCACTGATAATGCCTCCGTTCGTAAATTCAAAATGGCGTAATCTAATATATGCTAAATTTATTTGTTGGCCTTGATATATATACGGGGCTTTTGTTATTACTTGCTCTGGCATTTGTGTTGTTCTACGAAGCAATCAATGGTTTTCATGACACGGCAAATGCGGTGGCAACCGTTATTTATACCCGCGCCATGCAACCACAACTTGCTGTGGTAATGGCGGCGTTTTTTAACTTTTTTGGCGTATTGCTTGGCGGACTTAGCGTCGCTTATGCCATCGTCCATATGTTGCCAACCGATTTGCTGCTGAATATGGGGTCAACCCACGGTCTGGCGATGGTCTTTTCCATGCTGCTGGCGGCGATTATCTGGAACCTGGGAACGTGGTTTTTTGGTTTACCGGCCTCCAGTTCACATACTTTGATTGGTGCGATTATCGGCATCGGTTTAACTAATGCGATGTTAACCGGCTCATCGGTGATGGACGCGTTAAATCTGCGTGAAGTGACCAAGATTTTCTCCTCACTGATTGTCTCCCCAATTGTGGGGCTGGTGATTGCGGGAGGACTGATTTTCCTGCTGCGTCGCTTCTGGAGCGGGACGAAAAAGCGTGACCGTATTCACCGCATTCCTGAAGATCGCAAAAAGAAAAAAGGCAAACGTAAGCCGCCATTCTGGACGCGTATTGCACTGATTGTTTCCGCTGCGGGCGTGGCGTTTTCGCATGGTGCGAACGATGGACAAAAAGGGATCGGTCTTGTGATGCTGGTGCTGGTGGGAATTGCGCCCGCCGGGTTTGTCGTCAATATGAACGCGTCCGGCTATGAAATTACCCGTACCCGCGATGCAGTGACTAACTTTGAACACTATCTGCAACAGCATCCTGAATTGCCGCAGAAATTGATTACGATGGAACCCCCGCTGCCTGCGACTCCGACGGATGGCACACAAGTAACGGAGTTCCATTGTCATCCGGCAAATACCTTTGATGCGATTGCGCGCGTTAAAACGATGCTGCCAGGCAATATGGAAAGCTACGAGTCGTTAAGCGTGAGTCAGCGCAGCCAGCTGCGCCGCATTATGCTGTGCATTTCTGATACCTCCGCGAAGCTGGCGAAACTGCCAGACGTCAGTAAAGAAGACCAGAACCTGCTGAAAAAACTGCGTAGCGATATGTTAAGCACCATTGAATACGCTCCGGTGTGGATCATTATGGCAGTGGCGCTGGCGCTCGGTATCGGCACCATGATTGGCTGGCGTCGTGTAGCGATGACCATCGGTGAGAAGATTGGTAAGCGTGGCATGACGTATGCGCAAGGGATGGCGGCGCAAATGACAGCGGCGGTATCTATCGGCCTTGCCAGCTACATCGGTATGCCAGTTTCCACAACACACGTACTTTCTTCGGCGGTGGCAGGGACGATGGTCGTGGATGGCGGAGGCTTACAGCGTAAAACGGTAACCAGCATCCTGATGGCGTGGGTGTTTACCTTACCGGCGGCGATTTTTCTGTCTGGTAGTCTGTACTGGATAGCATTGCAGTTGATTTAACCTTCCTGAAAATGCCCGGTTCTGGCGATCGGGCATTTCCATTTTTGACTAGTGATAACCACGCGCCGTCATAAAATCCGTAATCGCTTTTTCTGCATCAACCAGCACCTTTTCCAGTGGCTGATTGGCGTCGATATCAACCAGTTGTGCACCACCAAAGGTTAACTGTGGCGTTATGGCAATCTTTCTCGCCAGCGATTCCCGTTTATGGTCGGGTTTACGCGCGCAGGCAACTTCAAGGTCAACATTGAGTTTGATGACCAAATCAGGTTTATAGCTCGCCATCCAGTGAAACGCTTTACGTTCCTGGCTTGCCAGCCATGAGACAAACCAGCCACCTTCAACGTTGGGTGGGAACACCGTACCATCGTAAGCGCCAGGAATTTGGTCCTGCGGATAACGGTCGGTTAAGACAATCAACCCGCGACGACGACAGGCGAGCATATGGCGAAAACGCAGTAAGCGACGGGCGACAAATGCCGTAATCACCAGCGCCGGAACCGGCCCCGGTAATTTTTTTGCCGTTTTCACTTCATTTTTTTCAATGGTTTTATGCAGGGATTTTCCCATCAACGGTAATTTTGTCACCGCACGTCCGACATTTCCTGCCTGCTTTCCTAAATGAACTCTTTCGGCGGCACCATATTTTCCAACAACGTTAATGAGATGTTCACACACCGTTGACTTGCCTGAACCATCGCTACCAATGACAGCAATTAATGGAGGGGTTATTGACTGCATGAATATATCCTTAAATTTAAATACCTGCCCAAAATATTTATTTAATTAATATGTTTTTATGAAAGTGTAATTCAGGTCAATGTCACAATTAACCATTGTCACAATAAGGTTGAACAGATATTCTGAGCACCGACCACGTAATATTCAATACATTATTTGCTGCCGGGTTTTTCGTGAATCAACGTAATATGTCAATAATTAATTCCACGCCAGTGCGTGTTATTGCCATTGTGGGGTGTGATGGTTCAGGTAAATCGACTCTCACAGCAAGTCTGGTAAATGAACTGGCAACAAAAATGCCAACAGAACACATTTATCTCGGGCAATCTTCCGGGAGAATTGGCGAATGGATATCACATCTTCCAGTAATTGGCGCGCCTTTTGGGCGTTATCTGCGGGGGAAAGCGGCACATGTGCATGAAAAGCCGTCAACGCCGCCCGGCAATATTACCGCGCTGGTTATTTATTTGCTTTCCTGCTGGCGGGCGTACAAGTTTCGCAAAATGTTGCGTAAAAGCCAGCAAGGCTATCTGTTGATTACCGACCGTTACCCACAGGTCGAAGTGCCTGGTTTTCGCTTTGATGGCCCGCAACTGGCAAAAACTACTGGCGGTAACGGCTGGATAAAAATGTTAAGGCAACGCGAGCTGAAACTATACCAGTGGATGGCGTCTTATTTGCCTGTGTTATTGATTCGTCTTGCTATTGATGAACAGACGGCATTTTCCCGCAAGCCCGATCATCAACTGGCGGCGTTACAGGAAAAAATCGCTGTTACGCCACAACTGACGTTCAATAGCGCAAAGATACTGGAACTGGACGGGCGACAACCTGCTGATGAAATCCTGCAAGCCTCATTACGCGCGATTCACGCCGCACTTTCCTGATCACCAAAATGGATAGGGGATGATTTACGAATGGATGCACTACAAACGCAAACTGTTAACAGTACAACCGCGCCGCAACCCAACTACATTCCAGGGCTGATTGCGGTGGTTGGGTGCGATGGCACCGGTAAATCCACATTGACCACCGATTTGGTTAAATCGCTGCAACAACACTGGCAAACTGAGCGTCGTTATCTGGGGCTGCTATCCGGCGAAGACGGCGACAAAATTAAACGCTTGCCGCTCGTTGGCGTCTGGCTGGAACGGCGTCTGGCGGCCAAATCCTCGAAAACTCAAAGTATGAAAACTAAATCTCCGGCGCTATGGGCGGCGGTGATTATGTACTGCTTTTCTCTGCGAAGAATGGCGAATCTGCGCAAGGTTCAGCGACTGGCGAAAAGTGGTGTTCTGGTGGTCAGCGATCGCTTCCCGCAGGCGGAAATTTCCGGTTTTTATTATGACGGACCGGGGATTGGCGTCGAACGCGCCAGCGGCAAAATCAACATGTTTCTGGCACAGCGCGAGCGGCGCTTATATCAACAAATGGCGCAATATCGTCTTGAATTAATTATTCGTCTGGGCATTGATATTGATACCGCCATCTCCCGCAAGCCAGATCACGACTATGCCGAGCTGCAGGACAAAATCGGAGTTATGTCGAAGATTGGCTATAACGGCACAAAAATTCTTGAGATTGATTCCAGAGCGCCCTACCACGACGTGCTGGAACAGGCGCAGAAAGCGGTTTCTCTGGTTGCCATCGTTTCTGACCGCCGAAGTTTAACTTAAGGCTGGCGGGATACTTTTTACTATCAACGATAAGGTCAGGCTGAATTGGCGGGTTTTAACATCAAACATTGGTTTGCAGATGGAGCCTTTCGCACCATTATTCGCAATAGCGCCTGGTTAGGCTCCAGCAATGTCGTGAGCGCCTTGCTGGGCTTACTGGCGCTCTCGTGCGCTGGTAAAGGGATGACGCCAGCGATGTTTGGCGTACTGGTGATTGTGCAATCGTATGCTAAGTCGATCAGCGATTTTATTAAGTTTCAGACATGGCAGTTGGTAGTGCAGTACGGAACGCCAGCCTTAACCAACAATAACCCCCAACAATTTCGTAATGTCGTCTCGTTTTCCTTTTCGCTGGATATCATCAGCGGCGCGGTGGCGATTGTCGGCGGCATTGCCTTACTGCCATTTCTTTCCCATTCATTAGGTCTGGATGAGCAAAGCTTTTGGCTGGCGGCGCTCTATTGCACGCTGATCCCCTCAATGGCTTCTTCCACGCCGACCGGCATTCTGCGCGCTGTCGATCGCTTCGATTTAATTGCGGTGCAGCAGGCTACAAAACCCTTTCTGCGAGCGGCGGGTAGCGTAATCGCCTGGTATTTTGACTTTGGTTTTGCGGGCTTTGTTATTGCCTGGTACGCCTCGAATCTGGTTGGCGGCACGATGTACTGGTGGTTTGCTGCGCGTGAATTACGCCGCAGAAATATCCATAACGCCTTCAAATTGAATCTGTTCGAGTCTGCCCGTCATATCAAAGGCGCGTGGAGTTTTGTCTGGTCAACCAACATTGCTCACTCCATCTGGTCGGCGCGTAACTCGTGCAGCACCGTGCTGGTGGGGATTGTGTTGGGGCCAGCCGCCGCTGGGTTATTTAAAATCGCCATGACATTCTTCGATGCCGCCGGTACGCCAGCGGGTTTGCTGGGTAAAAGTTTTTATCCAGAGGTAATGCGATTAGATCCGCGCACTACCAGACCGTGGTTGTTAGGCGTGAAGTCAGGTTTACTGGCTGGCGGAATCGGTATTCTGGTGGCGCTCGCGGTGCTAATCGTCGGCAAGCCGCTCATTTCGCTGGTATTTGGCGTTAAATATCTCGAAGCATATGACCTGATCCAGGTGATGCTTGGCGCGATTGTTATTTCGATGCTGGGCTTCCCGCAGGAGTCATTGCTATTGATGGCGGGTAAACAGCGCGCCTTCCTCGTAGCGCAAACCATCGCTTCAATCGGCTACATCGTTTTGCTGTTCATGTTTTGTCATCTGTTTGGCGTGCTGGGAGCAGCGTTTGCTTATTTCGGCGGTCAATGTCTGGACGTGGCGCTCTCACTAATTCCGACCTTAAAGGCGTTCTTTCAGCGCCATTCATTGCTTTATAACGCAGCCGGAGAGAAATCCTGATGATGAGAAAATATTTTCCGCTTGAGGCGAGCGAGCGTTTATTTGTTGCGATTGAGGAAGATGATGTTGTTGACGCGCAGGTCAGTTTGCCGCCGACAATCGCCCTGGGTTGTACCGCCGAAATCATCCATGATAATTACGCGTTATGTCTGCAATTCTGGCTAAATGGCGTTGATCATAAGGAGTTGCTGCGTTTAATCCATAAACAAACCAAAGGCGATGAGCTTTCGGCTGAAGAGCGCAAACAATTTAAATACATGCGAGCGCGCTATAAGCATTTACGTTTTGCTCAACGGTTGTATTTAAAGAAGCATCAGGCCGGATTTTTATTCGGCAAAACGACGGTATGTCTGGGCCATTTTCAGGATGGTTTTCGTAACGGTAAGAAAAATATCGTGTCGTATTACGGTAACCTGTTACGGATTTATTTAAGCTCCCCGGTCTGGTCGTTAGTGAACTGGTCATTACGCCATAGCCAGTTAGAAAGCGTGAACGGTTTTATTGCCTATCGGCAAAAGCAAATGCATATCCTGAAAGAGATTATTGCCAAACCGCGACTAACCGGCAGGGAATTTCATGATGTGCGAAAAATCATCAGTCAGCAGGTTTCTTATTACGACACCCTAAGATCGCTTGATCCTGAAAATAAAGAGGCGTTACAGATTTCCCGCTTCCTCGCTGCCATTAATGGTCTGATGGGGGATAAGCACGACGACATGGTGGCAGATGATATGGAAAACCGCCGGTCATATGACGCACCGGTGGCGCTGGATAGCGATATTCGCCAGCGTTTAGAGCTGCTTATCTCGCGTTTTCCGCTATATCCGGAGCAATAATGCCATTTCGTCGGATTGTCGCGCTGATCATTGCGCTCTTAGCGCCAGTCGTGGCGGCGCATAATTTTGTCACTGGAAAACGGGTAACTCCTGTTTATATCCAGGAAGGCGGCGAGCTACTGCTTAATAACGACGAAATTCACTACCAAAAGTGGAACAGTACGCAACTGGCGGGAAAAGTCCGCATTATCCAGTATATCGCCGGGCGCAAGTCGGCAAAGAAAAAGAACTCACTGTTAATCAAAGCAGTAGAAGCAGCAAACTTTCCGCAGGATCGTTTTCAGCCCACCACTATTGTGAATACCGATGATGCCATCTTTGGCACAGGCTATTTTGTGAGCGGTAAAATCGAGAAAAATAAACGCCGCTATCCGTGGGCGCAATTCGTTATCGATGGTAACGGTCTGGGGCGCACCGCTTGGCAACTGCCGGAACAGAGTTCAACCATTCTGGTGCTGAATAAAAACGGGCAAATTCAGTGGGCAAAGGACGGCAGCCTGACGCCGGAAGAGGTAGATCATGTTATTGCGCTGGCGCAGAAGCTGATCAATGAATAAAAAACTCAAAGGATTGAGGGCGTTAGTGAGATGAAGCTGGTTGAACATTACATCATGCGCGGTACGCGCCGTCTGGTGCTGATTATCGTCGGTTTTCTGATCTTTATTTTCGCCAGCTATTCCGCACAGCGTTATCTGACCGAAGCGGCAAATGGCACTTTAGCTCTCAACGTTGTGCTGGATATCGTTTTTTACAAAGTGCTGATTGCACTGGAGATGTTGTTACCGGTTGGCCTGTATGTGTCAGTTGGCGTGACGCTTGGGCAGATGTATACCGACTCAGAAATTACCGCAATTTCTGCGGCGGGAGGCAGCCCGGCGCGTTTGTATAAAGCTGTTCTTTACCTTGCTATACCGTTAAGTATTTTTGTCACCGTTTTGTCGATGTATGGTCGGCCGTGGGCTTATGCGCAGATTTATCAACTGGAGCAACAGTCGCAGTCGGAGCTGGATGTCCGCCAGCTACGGGCGAAAAAATTTAATACTAACGATAATGGGCGGATGATCCTCTCGCAGACGGTTGATCAAGACAATAATCGCCTGACTGACGCGCTGATATACACTTCTACGGCCAATCGAACCCGCATTTTTCGTGCCCGCTCCGTTGATGTTATCGATCCCTCTCCGGACAAACCGACCGTCATGTTGCATAACGGCACAGCCTATCTTCTCGATCATCAGGGCAGTGACGACAACGAACAGATCTATCGCAATCTGCAATTACATCTGAATCCGCTGGATCAAAGCCCTAACGTCAAACGCAAAGCGAAATCGCTCACGGAGCTGGCGCATTCTGTCTTTCCTGCCGATCACGCCGAATTGCAATGGCGACAAAGCCGTGGCGTGACTGCGTTGTTAATGGCACTGATGGCTATCTCTTTAAGTCGGGTAAAACCACGGCAGGGGCGATTTTCTACCTTATTGCCTTTAACGTTACTGTTTATTGCCATTTTTTATGGCGGAGACGTTTGCCGCACTCTGGTGGCGAACGGTGCAATTCCTGTTATCCCTGGTTTGTGGTTAGTGCCTGGACTGATGTTGACTGGTTTGTTGGTGCTGGTTGCTCGCGACTTCTCTTTGCTGCAGAAATTTTCCCGATGAATGTCTTCAGTCGCTATTTAATCCGTCACCTGTTTCTCGGTTTTGCCGCTGCCGCAGGACTACTGCTGCCGCTTTTTACCACCTTCAACCTGATTAACGAGCTGGATGATGTCAGCCCTGGCGGTTATCGCTGGACTCAGGCTGTTCTGGTGGTGGTGATGACCCTGCCACGCACACTGGTCGATCTTGCGCCGTTTATCGCGTTATTAGGGGGGATTGTCGGTCTTGGGCAGTTATCGAAAAACAGTGAACTTACCGCTATTCGCAGCACGGGATTTTCCATTTTCCGTATCGCGCTGGTGGTGCTGGTCGCCGGAATGCTGTGGACAGTCTCGTTAGGCGCGATTGATGAGTGGGTAGCGTCGCCATTGCAGCAACAGGCGATGCAAATCAAATCGACCGCCACCGCGTTAGGGGGGGACGATGACATCACCGGCAACATGTTGTGGGCCAGACGTGACAATGAATTTGTGACGGTGAAATCGCTGAATGAACAGGGCCAGCCGGTAGGCGTGGAGATATTTCATTACCGCGACGATCTGTCACTCGAATCCTACATTTACGCGCGCAGCGCCACCATCGAAGACGATAAAACGTGGCTCCTGCACGGTGTGAATCATAAAAAATGGCTTAATGGCAAAGAAACGCTGGAAACATTAGATAATCTGCCGTGGCAATCGACGTTCACCAGTATAAATCTCGAAGAGTTATCGATGCCGGGTAATAGCTTTTCTGTCCGCCAGCTCAACCATTACATTCATTATTTGCAGGAAACCGGGCAACCGAGCAGTGAATATCGTCTGGCACTGTGGGAAAAGCTGGGACACCCCATCTTAACTCTGGCGATGATTTTACTGGCTGTGCCGTTTACCTTTAGCGCCCCGCGCTCACCGGGGATGGGCAGCCGTCTTGCTGTGGGCGTGATCGTTGGCTTGCTTACCTGGATCAGCTATCAAATCATGGTCAATCTGGGATTGCTATTTGCGTTGAGCGCCCCAGCGACTGCGCTCGGTTTACCGGTAGCGTTTGTGCTGGTGGCGTTGAGTCTGGTGTATTGGTATGACAGGCAACACTAAACCCGCCGTGGCGTAATACCACGACGGGTTAACATTACTGTTTCAGCGTGGCAAATGCCTGAATGATGGCATCGATTTGTTCGCGGCTGTGCGCAGCGTTAACGCTACAGCGCAGCAGCGTAATGCCCGCAGGCGCAGCAGGTGGCAGGATAAGATTCACATAAACACCTAGAGAGATAAGCTCGCGCCAGATGCGTAACCCTTCCTCTTTCGAACCGATTATCACTGGCACTACCGGGCTAATATGCGAGCTTAGCTCGTAACCCAATTTTTGCAGACCGTCATACAGATGGTTGGCGTTATCCATCAACTTTTGCCGCAACTCTGGTTGTGTGGCAATGGTTCTTAACGACGAGCGCACGGTCGCAATGCAGGAAGGAGAAGGGGAGGCGGTGAAAATATACGGGCGGCTGCCGTAGCGCAGCACTTCCATCGCTTCCGAGCCGACAGCAAAACCGCCGATAGAGGCCAGACTCTTACTGAAGGTACCAACGATAATATCAACATCGTCCTCAACGCCAACGGCTTCAACCAGCCCACGCCCCGTTGCGCCTAACACGCCAAACGAATGAGCTTCATCGACAATCAAATAACCGCCGAGACGACGTTTGATATCAATAATTTCCGCCAGCGGCGCAACGTCGCCGAGCATACTGTAGATGCCCTCAACGATGATAATCGCCTCTTTCGCCCGTTCGCCGAGGCGAATCATGCGACGTTCCAGATCGTTGGCGTCGTTATGGCGAAAACGAATAATTTCCGCGCCGCCGAGAGAGCAGGCATCATAAATACTGGCGTGGCTATCGGCATCCAGCAACACCACGGCGTTATGGTCGGCAAGTGCGCTGATGACGCCTAAATTCGCGGTATAACCAGTTGAAAAAACAATAGCAGTAGGGCGATTGAAAAACTCGGCGATCTCTTTCTCTAACGCCAGATGCGGCGCATAGCTGCCATTAGCCATACGAGAACCGGTGGTGCCGGTGCCTTGTGTCGCTAACGCAGCCTGACCTTCGGCGATGGCCTCGTTATTGAAGGTTAAACCGAGATAATTATTGGTTCCGGCCAGGATCACTTTTTTATTGCCGATACGCCCTTCGGTGGCGGAATACACTTCATCAATACAGGTGCCAAACGGTGTTAAACCGTTATCACTAAATTGCAGTCGCTCGCCAGCAAGACGCACATATTTATCGTATAGCCCCATTATTTATTCTCCAGCCATGGAAGTAGTGTTTCCATTAATTGCGCAGGGGTTTTGACATCCAGCAGAATATTAATCGGAATGGAAATATCGAATCTGTCTTCCAGCATCATTAAGAGATCCATCACTTTGATCGATTCCAGACCAAGATCGTTGACGAGCGCGCTGTCAGGCTTAATTTCCACACCGTTTTCGACCAAATCCTGTAAACAGGAAAGGATGTAATCCATTACTATTTCACGATTTACCATAGAAACGTTAACACACCTTTAAACAAGACAATCAAAATAGCCCGTTGCGTAATGCGTGTTCCAGGCTAATCCCGGGAAACCAGTTAATATCTTCAGAAATACGGTTATTACTTGCCGACCAGTTGGCATGGGTTAATTCACGAATTTTCGAGCGGGTCAGCATAGGTTCTTTTCCTGCCAGGCGACTCAACGCGGTACTAATATCCGCAAGACAGGTGAGTAGCGGCAGAGGAATGCCGACCATTCGCACGGAACCACGACGGGCGGCAGCAGCAAGCTGTTGTACGCGCTGCCAGTCATAGCCTCCGGAGACGCCATCGCATAATTCATATGTTTGCGTTGGTACAGTTTCGGCGCTTAACCACAGACTCACAGCTTGCGCGAAATCGGTAACGTGCAGAAAAGAGAGTCGTGTTTCTGGTGCGCCAAGCCGTGGCAGCAAACCGCGCAGCATCCAGTCAAACAGTGGTTTTAGCTCTTTATCGCCGGGGCCATAGACTGCCGTCGGGCGAAAAACGCCCAGCGTAATTTCGTCAGCCATCGCAGCCAGCCGTTGTTCGGCGACGTGTTTGGAGTTTGCATACCAGGAGAGTTCAGGATGGCGTGCCGCCAGTGAAGAGATAAACAGAAAACGTTGGCAAAAGCCGCTCTCTTTTGCTGCCTGCATCAGACGCAGACTGCCGTCAACGTTACAGCGGGTAAAGACATCTTCTTTGTGCCCGCGCACTTGCCCGGCACAATGAACCACCGCACTGGCACCGGCAACCAGCTCGCTAAGCGAATGCGTATCTTCCAGCGAACCGCGCACCCAGATGAGATTATCGCTGACGTGAGCGCGGGCAGTACGCGTCAACGCGCGAACATGAAAGCCGCGAATGAGCAGGTTATCGATAATATATTTACCAATAAATCCGGTAGCACCCGTCACCGCGACTATTTGGCTCATACGAGAGATTCCTGCACAGCGGGATTAGCGGCGACGGCCTTCTGATAACGTTTTTTCGCTTCCGCACGGGCGGGCTTGCCGGAAGAGGTGCGGGGAATACTGTGGGGCGGTAACAGATCGATAGCCGCTGTCACGCCAAACTCGCTTTGTATCCGCGCCGCCAGCGAGTGGATAAGCTGCCTGCGACGTTCTTCGTCACTAATCCGACACTGGATCTGCAAAATGATTTTTTCCTGGGCGGTAACGAAAGCAATGGCATCGCCGGAGTGAATTTCCGGCTCCTGCTCCGCCAGGTACTCAATATCCTGCGGCCAGATATTGCGGATAATAATCAGATCTTTAATGCGTCCGGTGACATACAGATAACCGTCCAGCAGATAGCCGAGATCGCCAGTATCTAACCAACCCGTCGCAGCAATCTCGTCTTGCGAAGCCTGGTCGCCAAAGTAACCACTCATCAGGCTGGGGCCGGAGATGCAAATATGACCTACCACACGTTCCGTGACTGGAATACCTGCTTCATTACGGATTTCAATACCATGTTCCGGCAATGCTTTACCGCAGTTGACGAAAGTCGATACAGCGCGCGTTTCTGCGTTCGGCGCGATGGCTTTACCCTGATATTCGAGGATGTCGCGATCCACTTCGTTAACTACAACGCCGGAGGCTTCGTCAGAAAAACTGACGGCAAGTGCGTTCTCTGCCAGCCCGTAGCATGGCATGAAAGTTTTATCGTCAAAGTTAGCCTGACGGAAACATTCAGCAAATTGATGGAGTTGCTCTGCGGAGATTGGCTCAGCGCCAATACCGGCGACGCGCCAGCAGGAGAGATCCAGTTCAGCGAGATCTTTTTCATTCACCCGGCGCTGGCACAGTTCATAGCCAAACGGTGGCGCAACGGAAACGGTGCCGCGATTTTTGCTTATCAATTTAAGCCATTGCAGCGGGCGCATGGCGAAATCCTGAGTGCGCAAGTAATCCACTGAAAGCTGCGTGGCGACAGGTGTCAGGAGAAAACCGACCAGCCCCATATCATGATAGAAAGGCAGCCAGGAGACGCAGCGATCGCCCGGACGTAATTTAATGCCATCGTGGCTGATGGCACGTAGATTGGCCATCACTTCGCGATGAGTAATGATGACGCCACGGGGAAAACGGGTGCTGCCGGAGGTGTACTGGAGGTAGGCGATATCGTCTGGAACGGGATGCTGGAGCGTAACGTCGGCTTCCGGCAAGGATTTAAACCAGGCATGGCTTAACACATGCAACTCGGGGTTGTCATGCGTCGCGGCATTGACCAGCGGTAACCACTCATCGCCGGTGATAATCGCGGCTGGCTGACAGCTTGCCAGTAAGCCCTGCAATTTGGCGCTCCAGGAATCTCGTTGACCGACCCCCATCGGAATCGCCAACGGGACGGCGACTAACCCGGCATACTGGCAGGCAAAAAATGCTTCGACAAACCCGCTACTGGTTTCGGCAATCAGCGCCACGCGATCGCCTTTTTTCAGGTTCAGCGATAACAACCGCTTTGCGCCTGCTTCGGCATGTGCTTTTAAATTGTGATATTCCAGTTCATCTTCAAGCTGGCAACGTCTGTCATAAAAGTTCATTCCGGCGCGGCCCAGAGCGGCATAATCCAAAGCATCAACCAGCGTTGGAAAATCGGCATAGCGCATAGGCAGGGAATACGTAAAAATTTTATTAGACATATACACCACGAGAAAATTGGATATCAAAAATAAAATGACAATAATGCGGTAGATTATATATGCATAAAAGATAAATGAGATAGTATTTTCACGGGTGCGATATTGAACATTGATTTAAATAATGGTTTTAACTTTTTTGTTTTTTATTGTGAATAATATTTGATTTGTGAATATATTAAGTAAGTGGCCTGTCTGGTCGCATTAAGCACTAACGATTAATATTTTTTCAGATAATGTAGGTGATGGTATTATCGCAATAATTAAAAACAGTATTTTATATTCATCGGATGGATTATTAAGGTGCCGAATGTCTCGGTTTATGCCCGTATTCCCTCCGTTAATTATTTGTTAGCCACTGAGCCAGGGAATGCGGTCTGCTGATGATTAAAATTGAAAAAGTAATTAATAAAAATGACCTTAAGGCATTTATCGCTTTTCCGTCATCACTTTATCCCGATGATCCAAACTGGATCCCCCCTTTGTTCATTGAACGCAGCGAGCATTTGTCCAGGAAGAATCCGGGGACGGAGCATATTATCTGGCAGGCGTGGGTGGCAAAAAAAGCGGGGCAGATAGTCGGGCGCATTACCGCGCAAATCGATACTTTGCACCGTGAGCGTTACGGTGAAGATACTGGTCATTTCGGTATGATTGACGCCATTGATGATCCGCAGGTTTTTGCCGCTTTATTTGGCGCAGCGGAAGCGTGGTTGAAGTCACAAGGCGCGCGCAACATCAGCGGACCTTTCAGCCTGAATATCAATCAGGAAAGCGGATTACTGATTGAAGGTTTCGATACACCGCCATGCGCGATGATGCCGCACGGTAAACCGTGGTATGCCGCGCATATTGAACAATTGGGTTATCGCAAAGGCATTGATCTACTGGCGTGGTGGATGCAGCGAACCGATCTTACTTTCTCTCCGGCGCTAAAAAAACTGATGGATCAGGTACGCAAAAAGGTGACCATTCGCTGCATCAATCGCCAGCGGTTTGCCGAAGAAATGCAGGTTCTGCGTGAGATTTTCAACTCTGGCTGGCAGCACAACTGGGGATTTGTGCCGTTTACCGAACATGAGTTCGCGACCATGGGCGATCAGCTTAAGTACCTGGTGCCGGACGATATGATCTACATCGCCGAGATTGATTCTGCACCCTGTGCGTTTATTGTCGGCTTACCGAACATCAACGAAGCGATTGCCGATCTGAATGGATCGCTCTTTCCCTTCGGCTGGGCAAAATTGCTGTGGCGCTTAAAAGTCAGCGGTGTGCGAACTGCGCGAGTGCCGCTGATGGGGGTACGTGACGAGTATCAGTTTAGCCGCATTGGCCCGGTGATCGCGCTGCTGCTGATTGAAGCATTACGCGATCCGTTTGCTCGCAGGAAGATTGATGCGCTGGAGATGTCATGGATCCTCGAAACCAATACAGGCATGAATAATATGCTGGAACGCATTGGGGCGGAGCCGTATAAACGTTACCGGTTGTATGAAAAGCACATTTAATACCAGATCCCATTAAGCGCAGGGGCGGTCCCCTCGCCCCAGGGGAAGAGGATGAGGGGGGAAACCCTGCTCACATTCCCCCCGGATTCATCTCCAGCGGCACCGCCGAGCGAATCAAGTGGTGGCCTTCCAGCTCGATATCGTGGAGATTCTTTTTTACGGTCATCACGTGATCGCGGGCGGCGCGCTGGGCGACATGCGGCAGCCGCTGCAAAACCGCGTTATAGATCCGCGCATGTTGGCGATCGATCTGTTTCTTCTGCCGTGGTCGATGGTAGAGATTATTCACGCTGGCAAACACCGAATTAAACATCAGGTCGGTCAATGATTGCAGAGTAAACACCAGCACCTGATTGTGGGAAGCCTGGCAAATCGCTCGATGAAAAGCGTGATCCAACTGCGCATGTTCGATCAGCGAAATCTCTTTGTTGTTCTCACTGGCGGCGAGCATTTTTTCATAACAGCGGGTAATCAAGACAAAATCAGCCTGGGTTCCCAGCGTTGCCGCCAGCCTTGCCGATTCACCTTCCAGCAGTGCGCGAACGTCGAGCAGATCGTACAGCGTTCGCGGCTGCGTACTGAACAGATGGATTAGCGGGCTGGTGTCCTGCACCCGATCAAGACGAGCCACACGGGAATCACGCCCCTGCGCCGTTTCAATAATCCCGCGCCCGCGCAGCACGGTCAGCCCTTCACGCAGTGCGGAGCGTGAGAAGCCGAGCTTTTCACACAGTCGACGTTCCGAGGGAAGCGGCTGTCCGACCTTCAGCACGCCGTCGATAATTAACCGTTCGATACTCTCTGCAACCACTTCGCAAATAGGGCGACGCTCATCTTTCATTGCCGGACCTCGTGCACAGGTAGGACCAATTTTTCTGTTCTTAATTTGCAAAACACGTACATCACGCAAGTGATTATGTTACATCAATTTAACATTAAGTTAACCAAGGCAAGGTCACAGAGCTGGAAAAAAAATGGTCTGACCGGTAGCTAAAGAGATAGACGAAAACAAAAAGCCCGCTTAATAACTGTTCACAGAAGCAGCGCGCAAAAATCAGCTGCCACACAACACAACAAAGCGAAGCCTACTCATGAGCATCTTGTACGAAGAGCGTCTTGATGGCGCTTTACCCGATGTCGACCGCACATCGGTACTGATGGCACTGCGTGAGCATGTCCCTGGACTGGAGATCCTGCATACCGATGAGGAGATCATTCCTTACGAGTGTGACGGGTTGAGCGCGTATCGCACGCGTCCATTACTGGTTGTTCTGCCTAAGCAGATGGAACAGGTGGCAGCGATTCTGGCTGTCTGCCACCGTCTGCGTGTACCGGTAGTGACCCGTGGCGCAGGCACCGGGCTTTCTGGCGGCGCGTTGCCGCTGGAAAAAGGTGTGTTGTTGGTGATGGCGCGCTTTAAAGAAATCCTCGACATTAACCCCGTCGGTCGCCGCGCGCGCGTGCAGCCGGGCGTGCGTAACCTGGCGATCTCCCAGGCCGTTGCGCCGCATAATCTCTATTACGCACCGGATCCCTCCTCGCAAATCGCCTGTTCTATTGGCGGCAACGTGGCGGAAAACGCCGGAGGCGTCCACTGCCTGAAATATGGTCTGACCGTACATAACCTGCTGAAAATCGAAGTGCAAACGCTGGACGGCGAGGCGCTGACGTTGGGATCGGACGCGCTGGATTCGCCTGGTTTTGACCTGCTGGCGCTGTTCACCGGATCGGAAGGTATGCTCGGCGTGACCACCGAAGTGACGGTAAAACTGCTGCCGAAGCCGCCCGTGGCGCGGGTTCTGTTAGCCAGCTTTGACTCGGTAGAAAAAGCCGGACTTGCGGTTGGTGACATCATCGCCAATGGCATTATCCCCGGCGGGCTGGAGATGATGGATAACCTGTCGATCCGCGCGGCGGAAGATTTTATTCATGCTGGTTATCCCGTCGATGCCGAAGCGATTTTGTTGTGCGAGCTGGACGGCGTGGAGTCTGACGTTCAGGAAGACTGCGAGCGTGTTAACGACATCTTACTGAAAGCGGGCGCGACTGACGTCCGTCTGGCACAGGACGAAGCAGAGCGCGTACGTTTCTGGGCCGGTCGCAAAAACGCCTTCCCGGCGGTGGGGCGTATCTCGCCGGATTACTACTGTATGGACGGCACCATTCCGCGCCGTGCGCTGCCTGGCGTACTGGAAGGCATTGCCCGTTTATCACAGCAATATGATTTACGCGTTGCCAACGTCTTTCACGCGGGAGACGGCAACATGCACCCGTTAATCCTTTTCGATGCCAACGAACCCGGTGAATTTGCCCGTGCGGAAGAGTTGGGTGGGAAGATCCTCGAACTCTGCGTCGAAGTGGGCGGCAGCATCAGTGGGGAACATGGCATCGGGCGCGAAAAAATCAATCAAATGTGCGCCCAGTTCAACAGCGATGAAATCACGACCTTCCATGCGGTCAAGGCGGCGTTTGACCCTGATGGTTTGCTGAACCCAGGGAAAAACATTCCCACACTGCACCGCTGCGCTGAATTTGGTGCCATGCACGTGCATCACGGTCATTTACCTTTCCCTGAACTGGAGCGTTTCTGATGCTACGCGAGTGTGATTACAGCCAGGTGTTACTGGAGCAGGTGAATCAGGCGATTAGCGATAAAACGCCGCTGGTAATTCAGGGAAGCAATAGCAAAGCCTTTTTAGGTCGCCCTGTCGCCGGGCAAACGCTGGATGTGCGTTGCCATCGCGGCATTGTTAATTACGACCCGACCGAACTGGTGATCACCGCTCGCGCCGGAACGCCGCTGGTGGCGATTGAAGCGGCGCTGGAGAGCGCCGGGCAAATGCTCCCCTGCGAGCCGCCGCATTATGGTGAAGAAGCCACCTGGGGCGGGATGGTTGCCTGCGGACTGGCGGGGCCGCGTCGCCCGTGGAGCGGATCGGTACGCGATTTTGTCCTCGGCACGCGCATCATTACCGGCACAGGAAAACATCTACGTTTTGGCGGCGAAGTGATGAAAAACGTTGCCGGATACGATCTCTCGCGATTAATGGCCGGAAGCTACGGTTGTCTTGGCGTGCTCACTGAAATCTCAATGAAAGTGTTACCGCGACCGCGCGCCACCTTGAGCCTGCGTCGGGAAATCAGCCTGCAAGAAGCCATGAGTGAAATCGCCCAGTGGCAACTTCAGCCATTACCCATTAGTGGCTTATGTTACTTCGACAATGCGTTGTGGATCCGTCTTGAAGGCGGTGAAGGATCGGTAAAAGCAGCGCGTGAACTGCTGGGGGGCGAAGAGGTTGCGGGTCAGTTCTGGCAGCAATTGCGTGAACAACAACTGCCGTTCTTCTCATTACCGGGCACTTTATGGCGCATTTCCTTACCTACCGATGCGCCGATGATGGATTTACCCGGCGAGCAACTGATCGACTGGGGCGGGGCGTTACGCTGGCTGAAATCGACAGCCGATGACAATCAAATCCACCGCATCGCCCGCAACGCTGGCGGTCATGCGACTCGCTTTAGTGCCGGAGATGGCGGCTTTGCTCCGCTACCGGCTCCTTTATTCCGCTATCACCAGCAGCTTAAACAGCAGCTCGACCCTTGCGGCGTGTTTAACCCCGGTCGCATGTACGCGGAACTTTGAGGAGCAGGCTATGCAAACCCGATTAACCGAAGAGATGCGTCAGAACGCGCGGGCGCTGGAAGCCGACAGCATCCTGCGTGCCTGTGTTCACTGCGGATTTTGTACCGCAACCTGCCCAACCTATCAGCTTCTGGGGGATGAACTGGACGGGCCGCGCGGGCGCATCTATCTGATTAAACAGGTGCTGGAAGGCAACGAAGTTACGCTTAAAACACAGGAGCATCTCGATCGCTGTCTCACTTGTCGCAACTGTGAAACCACCTGTCCTTCTGGTGTGCGCTATCACAATTTACTGGATATCGGGCGTGATATTGTCGAGCAGAAAGTGAAACGCCCACTGCCGGAGCGAATGCTGCGAGAAGGGCTACGCCAGGTGGTGCCGCGCCCGGCGGTCTTCCGTGCGCTGACGCAGGTAGGCCTGGTGCTACGACCGTTTTTGCCAGAGCAGCTCAGAGCAAAACTGCCCGCCGAAACCGTGAAGGCCAAACCACGTCCACCGCTGCGCCATAAGCGTCGGGTTTTAATGCTGGAAGGTTGCGCCCAGCCTACGCTTTCACCCAACACCAACGCGGCAACCGCGCGGGTGCTGGATCGTCTGGGGATCAGCGTCATGCCAGCTAACGAAGCAGGCTGTTGTGGCGCAGTGGACTATCATCTTAATGCGCAGGAAAAGGGCTTAGCGCGCGCGCGAAATAACATTGATGCCTGGTGGCCTGCGATTGAAGCAGGTGCCGAGGCTATTTTGCAGACTGCCAGCGGCTGTGGCGCGTTCGTCAAAGAGTACGGGCAGATGCTGAAAAACGATGCGCTGTATGCCGATAAAGCGCGTCAGGTCAGTGAACTGGCGGTCGATTTAGTCGAACTGTTGCGCGAGGAACCGCTGGAAAAACTGGCAATTCGCGGCGATAAAAAACTGGCCTTCCACTGCCCGTGTACTCTGCAACATGCGCAAAAGCTGAACGGCGAAGTGGAAAAAGTATTACTGCGCCTGGGATTTACCATAACCGACGTTCCTGACAGCCATCTGTGCTGCGGGTCGGCAGGAACGTATGCATTAACGCATCCCGATCTGGCGCGCCAGCTGCGGGATAACAAAATGAATGCGCTGGAAAGCGGCAAACCGGAAATGATCGTCACCGCCAACATTGGTTGCCAGACGCATCTGGCGAGCGCCGGTCGAACCTCTGTGCGTCACTGGATTGAAATTGTAGAACAAGCCCTTGAAAAGGAATAACAAAATGAAAACTAAAGTCATTCTTAGCCAGCAAATGGCGAGTGCAATTATTGCCGCAGGTCAGGAAGAGGCGCAGAAAAATAACTGGTCTGTTTCCATTGCTGTTGCAGATGACGGCGGTCATCTGCTGGCGTTAAGCCGCATGGATGATTGCGCGCCAATTGCGGCTTACATCTCCCAGGAGAAAGCGCGTACCGCCGCGCTGGGGCGTCGTGAAACTAAGGGCTATGAAGAGATGGTGAACAACGGACGTACCGCGTTTGTGACGGCACCGTTACTGACGTCGCTGGAAGGCGGCGTACCGGTTGTTGTTGATGGGCAAATTATTGGTGCCGTGGGCGTTTCTGGTTTAACCGGAGCACAGGATGCGCAGGTCGCGAAAGCGGCAGCAGCGGTGTTGGCGAAATAAGCGAAAACGAGGAGATAAATAATGAGTGAGACCATAACCCAGGGCCGTTTACGCATTGACGCCAATTTTAAACGTTTTGTGGATGAAGATGTTTTACCGGGCGTGGAACTGGATGCTGCCGCGTTCTGGCGCAATTTTGATGAGATCGTTCACGATCTGGCGCCAGAAAATCGTCAGTTGCTGGCAGAACGCGATCGCATCCAGGCGGCGCTCGACGAGTGGCATCGCAGCAATCCAGGGCCGGTAAAAGATAAAGCGGCCTATAAATCTTTCCTGCGTGAACTGGGCTACCTGGTGCCGCAACCGGAGCACGTGACGGTGGAAACCACGGGCATCGACTGTGAAATCACCAGTCAGGCGGGGCCACAGCTGGTGGTTCCGGCAATGAACGCCCGCTATGCGCTGAACGCGGCGAACGCCCGCTGGGGTTCACTGTACGACGCGCTGTACGGCAGCGACATCATCCCGCAGGAAGGGGCGATGGTCAGCGGCTACGATCCGCAGCGCGGCGAGCAGGTTATCGCCTGGGTTCGGCGTTTTCTCGACGAATCACTGCCGCTGGAAAATGGCAGCTATCAGGATGCGGTGGCGTTTAGCGTGGTCGATAAACAATTACGTATCCAGTTGAAAAATGGCACGGAAACCACGTTACGTACCCCGGCGCAGTTTGTCGGTTATCGTGGTGATGCCGCTGCGCCGGGCTGCATTTTGCTGAAAAATAACGGTTTGCATATCGAGCTGCAAATCGATGCCGACGGGCGGATTGGCAAAGACGATCCGGCGCACATCAACGATGTTATCGTCGAAGCTGCCATCAGTACCATTCTCGACTGCGAAGATTCGGTCGCTGCGGTTGATGCGGAAGATAAAATCCTGCTGTACCGCAACCTGCTGGGGCTGATGCAGGGCACTCTGCAAGAGAAGATGGAGAAAAACGGTCGGCAAATCGTGCGTAAACTGAATGACGATCGTCAGTACACCGCTGCCGACGGCTCTGAAATTTCTCTGCACGGGCGCTCGCTGCTGTTTATCCGTAATGTGGGTCATTTGATGACCATTCCCGTGATTTGGGACAGCGAAGGCAATGAAATTCCGGAAGGTATTCTTGATGGCGTCATGACTGGCGCGATTGCCCTCTACGATTTAAAAGTGCAGAAAAACTCGCGTACCGGCAGCGTCTATATTGTGAAACCGAAAATGCACGGTCCGCAGGAAGTGGCGTTCGCCAACAAACTGTTTACCCGCATTGAGACGATGCTCGGCATGGCACCGAATACCCTGAAAATGGGCATTATGGATGAAGAACGCCGAACCTCGCTGAACTTACGTAGCTGTATCGCCCAGGCGCGCAACCGCGTGGCGTTCATCAACACCGGCTTCCTCGACCGTACCGGCGATGAGATGCATTCGGTGATGGAAGCGGGGCCGATGTTGCGTAAAAACCAGATGAAATCGACGCCGTGGATCAAAGCCTACGAGCGCAATAACGTGCTGTCTGGTTTGTTCTGTGGGCTGCGCGGTAAAGCGCAAATCGGTAAAGGCATGTGGGCAATGCCGGATCTGATGGCTGACATGTACAGCCAGAAGGGCGACCAGTTACGTGCCGGGGCAAACACGGCCTGGGTTCCGTCGCCGACCGCCGCTACGCTCCATGCGCTACACTACCATCAAACCAACGTACAGAGCGTGCAAGCCAACATTGCCAACACAGAGTTCAATGCTGAATTTGAACCGCTGCTGGACGATCTGCTGACCATCCCGGTTGCTGAAAACGCTAACTGGTCGGCGCAAGAGATCCAACAAGAGCTGGACAACAACGTACAGGGTATTCTGGGGTATGTGGTGCGCTGGGTGGAGCAGGGGATTGGTTGTTCAAAAGTGCCGGATATTCACAACGTGGCGCTGATGGAAGACCGTGCAACGCTGCGCATCTCCAGCCAGCATATCGCCAACTGGTTACGTCACGGTATTCTGACTAAAGAACAGGTGCAGGCGTCGCTGGAGAATATGGCGAAAGTGGTGGATCAGCAAAACGCTGGCGATCCGGCGTATCGTCCGATGGTGGGGAATTTCGCTAATTCGTGTGCGTTTAAAGCTGCCAGCGATTTAATCTTCCTCGGCGTGAAACAGCCAAACGGTTATACCGAACCGTTATTACACGCCTGGCGTTTACGCGAAAAAGAAAGTCATTAATAGCAATAGCAAAAGCCCCGGCAAGTTTTATTGTCGGGGCTATTATAGTTACTGCGGTAGTACATTTATCCCGGAAATAACCGGAGCGATTATCAGGGTTTAACAATATTAAATACCCGTAGCGCATCACTAGCGGGATTAAAACAACAATATGGACATCTTAACGATACTCTGCGCCTGCGTGTGCGGAACAGAAACCCTTACCCGATATACTTGTTATGCCAGAGGTAGCAATTGCGTTAGCGGCGTGCTGTTGCTGTAAAGTATAACCCCTATATTTTACAGTTCAGTCCTCTTTTGCTTATTACAACCTTAAGTATATCAAGCATATAAAGATAATAAGAGACTGAACAATATGGTTACCTGGACCCAAATGTATATGCCGATGGGAGGACTGGGGCTATCCGCTCTGGTCGCCTTGATTCCGATAATATTCTTCTTCGTTGCACTCGCGGTATTACGTCTGAAAGGACATGTCGCCGGAGCAATAACCCTTATATTATCGATATTGATTGCGATATTCGCCTTTAAAATGCCGATTGATATGGCATTTGCTGCTGCGGGATATGGCTTTATTTATGGCTTATGGCCGATTGCGTGGATTATTGTCGCAGCGGTATTCCTCTATAAATTAACCGTTGCCAGCGGGCAGTTTGATATTATCCGCAGCTCGGTTATCTCCATCACCGACGATCAACGTTTGCAGGTGCTACTGATTGGTTTCTCCTTTGGCGCGCTGCTGGAGGGGGCGGCTGGCTTTGGTGCACCGGTGGCGATTACGGGGGCGTTACTGGTGGGGCTGGGCTTCAAACCGTTATATGCGGCGGGGCTGTGCCTGATTGCCAACACTGCGCCGGTGGCGTTTGGAGCGTTGGGCGTGCCGATTCTGGTCGCCGGTCAGGTAACGGGAATCGATCCGTTCGACATCGGTGCAATGGCGGGACGTCAGTTACCGTTCCTGTCAGTTCTTGTACCGTTCTGGCTGGTGGCGATGATGGACGGCTGGAAAGGGGTGAAAGAGACGTGGCCAGCGGCGCTGGTTGCGGGGGGTAGCTTTGCGGTTACCCAGTTCTTTACCTCTAACTACATTGGTCCTGAACTGCCGGATATTACTTCGGCGCTGGTGAGTATCGTCTCACTTTCTTTATTCCTTAAAGTCTGGCGACCGAAAAATACCGAAACGGCAATCAGCATGGGGCAATCCGCAGGTGCGATGGTGGTGAATAAACCGTCTTCTGGCGGTCCCGTGCCTTCAGAATATAGTCTGGGGCAAATCATTCGCGCCTGGTCACCCTTTTTAATCTTAACGGTGCTGGTCACCATCTGGACGATGAAGCCATTTAAAGCGTTATTTGCGCCGGGCGGTGCGTTTTATTCGCTGGTGATTAATTTCCAGATCCCTCATTTGCATCAGCAGGTACTGAAAGCGGCACCCATTGTCGCCCAGCCGACACCGATGGATGCGGTGTTTAAATTCGACCCGCTGTCCGCTGGCGGCACCGCTATTTTTATTGCGGCGATTATCTCTATCTTCATTCTCGGCGTGGGGATCAAGAAAGGCATTGGCGTCTTTGCCGAAACGCTAATTAGCCTGAAGTGGCCGATATTGTCGATTGGCATGGTGCTGGCATTTGCTTTCGTGACCAACTATTCCGGCATGTCTACCACGCTGGCGCTGGTACTGGCGGGCACTGGCGTGATGTTCCCGTTCTTCTCACCGTTCCTTGGCTGGCTGGGGGTATTCCTTACCGGCTCGGACACATCCTCGAACGCCCTGTTTGGTTCACTGCAATCAACCACGGCGCAGCAAATCAACGTCTCTGACACTCTGCTGGTGGCAGCAAACACCAGCGGCGGCGTAACTGGCAAGATGATCTCCCCGCAATCTATCGCCGTGGCCTGCGCCGCGACGGGCATGGTGGGCCGAGAATCTGAACTGTTCCGCTACACTGTGAAACACAGTCTGATCTTTGCCAGCGTTATTGGCATTATCACGCTGTTGCAGGCGTATGTGTTTACCGGAATGTTAGTCTCGTAAGTCAACAAAGCCGGATGATCGTCAATATCATCCGGCTTCATTCTTTTCTGGTTACATTATTCTGTCTTATTAATTAAAAAATCATTTCCCGATTTATTATCTATGCGGCAATAATGTTTTGTGTTCAGATAACCCGCTAAATAATTAAGCGCGTGAGAATATCTATTTTTTTGTCCCGCAAAACAAGTCTGTATTAATTATGTTCGCTTGATGAGTAAACACCGTGCTATCTGTTGCTTTTGCAATCGCAATCGTTAAAACTATCAACAACTTGAGATAGTCACATTGTGAATAATTGTTACTTTTTTGTTTGTTAAATCTTTTGATAAATACCCCGACTGACATCGTATAGGGGATATTCTTATAAATTTTACCTGTTTCGTTATCAATAATGCAGTTTTCTTAAGAATGGAGGAAATTATTAGAGAAGATAAAGCATAAAACTATTTCCCCAGTTACGAATCTTTTAACTTTATTTTGTCACTTGCGTTATTAATGAATAAGAAATTTAAATATAAGAAATCGCTTTTAGCGGCTATTTTAAGCGCAACCCTGTTAGCCGGTTGTGATGGCGGTGGTTCAGGATCGTCCTCCGATACTCCGCCTGTAGATTCTGGAACAGGGTCTTTGCCGGAAGTGAAACCTGATCCAACACCAAACCCGGAGCCGACGCCGGAGCCTGAACCTACTCCGGACCCGACACCTGATCCAGAGCCAACGCCAGAACCGGAGCCAGAACCTGTTCCTACGAAAACGGGTTATCTGACCCTGGGCGGAAGCCAGCGGGTAATCGGTGCTAAATGTAATGGTGAATCCAGCGACGGCTTTACTTTTACACCTGGCGAGGACGTTACTTGCGTAGCGGGTAACACGACAATTGCCACCTTCAACACTCAGTCAGAAGCTGCGCGTAGCCTGCGTGCGGTTGAAAAAGTGTCGTTTAGCCTTGAGGACTCGCAAGAACTGGCGGAGTCCGACGACAAGAAAAGCAATGCGCTCTCGCTGGTAACCTCCATGAACAGTTGTCCGGCGGATACAGAACAGGTTTGCCTGACGTTCTCCTCGGTGATCGAGAGTAAACGCTTCGACTCGCTGTATAAGCAAATCGATCTGACTCCGGAAGAGTTCAAAAAGCTGGTCAATGAAGAGGTGGAAAACAATGCCGCGACCGATAAGGCGCCATCCACTCATACTTCACCGGTAGTGCCCGTCACGACGCCGGGAACAAAGCCGGATCTGAACGCTTCCTTCGTGTCGGCTAACGCGGAACAGTTTTATCAGTATCAACCTACGGAAATCATTCTTTCTGAAGGTCGACTGGTAGATAGCCAGGGGAATGGCGTGGTTGGCGTCAACTACTACACCAATTCTGGCCGTGGTGTAACCGGAGAAAACGGCGAGTTTTCCTTTAGCTGGGGGGAAACCATCTCCTTTGGCATCGACACCTTTGAACTTGGCTCAGTGCGCGGTAACAAGTCGACTATTGCACTGACGGAACTGGGCGATGAAGTTCGCGGGGCA
Organism: Escherichia sp. MOD1-EC5433; assembly: GCF_002966005.1. NCBI lineage: Bacteria > Pseudomonadati > Pseudomonadota > Gammaproteobacteria > Enterobacterales > Enterobacteriaceae > Escherichia > Escherichia sp. MOD1-EC5433. The sequence goes on from NZ_PTRL01000001.1 coordinate 501,921, forward strand.
AATATCGATCAGCTGATCCACCGCTATTCGAAAGCCGGACAAAATAATACCCGTGTCGTTCCGGACGATGTGCGCAAGGTCTTTGCTGAATATCCCAACGTGATCAACGAGATTATCAATCTCTCTTTATCCAACGGTGCGACGCTGGGTGAAGGTGATCAAGTTGTTACGCTGCCTAACGAATTTATCGAACAGTTTGAAACGGGTCAGGCCAAAGAGATCGATACTGCAATCTGTGCGAAAACCGACGGTTGTAACTCTCCGCGCTGGTTCTCGCTGACCGCGCGCAGCATTAATGAAGGTCAGATTCAGGGCGTTATCAACAAGCTGTGGGGCGTGGATCAGAGCTACAAATCTGTCAGCAAGTTCCATGTCTTCCATGACTCTACCAACTTCTATGGCAGCACGGGTAATGCGCGTGGTCAGGCGGTGGTGAATATCTCCAACGCGGCATTCCCGATTCTGATGGCGCGTAATGATAAAAACTACTGGCTGGCGTTTGGCGAAAAACGTGCCTGGGATAAAAACGAGCTGGCGTACATTACAGAAGCACCTTCTCTTGTGGTGCCAGAAAACGTCACGCGCGATACCGCGACCTTCAACCTGCCGTTTATTTCGCTGGGGCAAGTCGGTGAGGGCAAACTGATGGTTATCGGTAACCCGCACTACAACAGCATCCTGCGTTGCCCGAACGGTTACAGCTGGAACGGGGGGGTTAATAGCGACGGACAGTGTACGCTCGACAGCGATCCGGACGACATGAAGAATTTCATGGAAAACGTGTTGCGCTATCTGTCAAATGAACGCTGGCTGCCGGACGCGAAAACCAGCATGACCGTGGGCACCAACCTGGATACGGTTTATTTCAAAAAAGCGGGTCAGGTATTAGGAAATAGTGCTCCGTTTGCTTTCCATAAGGATTTCGCAGGTATCACGGTTAAACCGTTGACCAGTTATGGCAATCTGAATCCAGATGAAGTTCCTCTGCTGATCCTCAATGGCTTTGAGTATGTGACTCAGTGGTCTGGCGATCCCTATGCAGTGCCTCTGCGTGCAGATACCAGCAAACCGAAGCTGACCCAGCAGGATGTGACGGATCTGATCGCCTATCTGAACAAAGGCGGATCGGTGCTGATCATGGAAAATGTGATGAGCAATCTTAAGGAAGAGAGCGCATCAGGCTTTGTACGTCTGCTTGATGCCGCAGGTCTGTCGATGGCGCTTAACAAATCGGTGGTGAATACCGATCCGCAGGGTTATCCAGACCGCGTGCGCCAGCGTCGAGCGACTGGCATTTGGGTTTATGAACGTTATCCGGTTGTGGAAGGTGAACTGCCGTACACCATTGATTCCCAAACAGGAAAAGTTACCTGGAAATATCAGATTGATAACAAACCTGATAAGAAACCGAAACTGGAAGTTGCCAGCTGGCAGGAAGATGTCGATGGCAAACAGGTCAAACGCTATGCCTTTATCGATGAGGCGGAGTTTAAAACAAAAGAGTCTCTGGAGGCGGCAAAGGCAAAAATCTTTGAGGCGTTTCCTGGATTAAAGGAATGTAAGGACCCGGCATATCACTATGAGGTCAACTGTCTGGAATACCGTCCTGGCACGGGAGTTCCTGTAACGCCAGAGAATAATACTGGCATGTTTGTTCCGCGCTATACGCAACTGAATCTCAGCGCCGACACCGCGAAAGCGATGCTACAGGCAGCGGATTTGGGAACCAACATTCAGCGCCTGTATCAGCACGAGCTTTACTTCCGTACCAATGGTCGCAAAGGTGAGCGTCTGAACAGCGTCGATCTGGAACGTCTGTACCAGAACATGTCGGTCTGGCTGTGGAACGATACAGAATACCGCTATGAAAACGACAAGGATGACGAGCTGGGCTTTAAAACGTTCACCGAGTTCCTGAACTGCTACGCCAACAATGCTTACACCAAAGGCACGCAGTGCTCCGCAGATCTGAAAAAATCGCTTGTCGATAACAACATGATCTACGGAGATAATACTGCCAAAGCAGGGATGATGAACCCGAGCTATCCGCTCAACTATATGGAAAAACCGCTGACGCGCCTGATGCTGGGGCGTTCCTGGTGGGATCTGAACATCAAAGTTGATGTCGAGAAGTATCCGGGAGCGGTATCGGCAGATGGGCAGGAGGTTACAGAAACCATCAGCCTGTACTCGAATCCGACCAAATGGTTTGCGGGTAACATGCAGTCTACTGGTCTGTGGGCTCCGGCTCAAAAAGAGGTCACCATTAAGTCCAATGCGGACGTTCCTGTGACTGTCACCGTGGCGCTGGCTGACGACCTGACCGGACGTGAGAAGCATGAAGTTGCTCTGAACCGTCCGCCAAGAGTGACTAAAACGTATACTCTGGAGGCTAATGGTACGGTGAAGTTTACGGTTCCTTACGGTGGTCTGATTTATATCAAGGGCGACAGCAAGGAGAATAATAAATCTGCCAGCTTCACCTTTACTGGTGTGGTAAAAGCGCCGTTCTATAAAGACGGTAAATGGAAAAACGATCTGAAATCCCCTGCGCCGTTGGGCGAGCTGGAGTCAGACGCTTTCGTTTATACCACGCCGAAGAAGAACCTTGAGGCCAGCAATTTCACTGGTGGCGTAGCAGAATTCGCTAAAGATCTGGATACTTTTGCCAGCTCGATGAATGACTTCTACGGTCGTGATGGCGAAAGCGGTAAGCACCGGATGTTTACCTATAAAGCATTGACGGGGCATAAACATCGTTTCGCCAACGATGTGCAGATCTCCATCGGTGATGCGCACTCTGGTTATCCGGTAATGAACAGCAGCTTCTCGACGAACAGCACCACGCTGCCGACGACGCCGCTGAACGACTGGCTGATCTGGCACGAAGTAGGACACAACGCTGCAGAAACGCCGCTGACTGTACCGGGCGCAACTGAAGTAGCGAACAACGTGCTGGCGCTGTACATGCAGGATCGCTATCTCGGCAAGATGAACCGTGTCGCTGACGATATTACCGTTGCGCCGGAATATCTGGAGGAGAGCAACGGTCAGGCATGGGCACGCGGCGGTGCGGGTGACCGTCTGCTGATGTACGCACAGTTGAAGGAATGGGCAGAGAAAAACTTTGATATCACGAAGTGGTATCCGCAGGGCAACCTGCCAGCGTTCTACAGCGATCGTGAAGGGATGAAAGGCTGGAACCTGTTCCAGTTGATGCACCGTAAAGCGCGCGGCGATGAGGTTGGCGATAGCACCTTCGGCGGCAAGAATTACTGTGCCGAATCCAACGGTAACGCTGCCGACACGCTGATGCTGTGTGCCTCCTGGGTAGCTCAGACGGATCTTTCGGAGTTCTTTAAGAAATGGAATCCGGGCGCGAATGCTTACCAGCTTCCGGGGGCGAGCGAGATGAGCTTCGAGGGCGGCGTGAGCCAGTCGGCTTACAACACGCTCGCGGCGCTTGGTCTGCCGAAACCGCAGCAAGGGCCGGAAACCATTAACAAGGTTACCGAGCATAAGATGTCAGCCGAGTAAGCCTGTAGGCCGGATAAGGCGTTTACGCCGCATCCGGCATGAAATAAGGCGCATCGGGTTAACACATGTGCCCGATGCGCCAACTTATCGGAGCTACAGGGAAAGCCGCGATTACTTGCGTTGGCAGACTCCTGTAGGCCGGATAAGGCGTTTACGCCGCATCCGGCAAGTTACAACACATAACCTTTAACCATGCATTTTGATGTTTTTCAGCAATATCCAGCGGTGATGCCCATCCTGGCAACCGTTGGTGGATTAATCATCGGCAGTTTTTTGAATGTGGTGATTTGGCGTTACCCCATCATGCTTCGCCAACAAATGGCGGAGTTTCACGGTGAAACGCCGAGTGCGCAGTCAAAAATAAGCCTGGCGCTGCCACGCTCGCACTGTCCGCATTGCCAGCAGACCATCCGCGTTCGTGACAATATTCCGCTGCTCTCCTGGCTGATGCTCAAAGGGCGCTGCCGTGACTGTCAGGCGAAAATCAGCAAGCGTTATCCGCTGGTGGAGTTATTGACGGCACTCGCTTTTTTGCTGGCGAGTCTGGTCTGGCCGGAAAGTGGATGGGGGCTGGCGGTGATGATATTATCCGCCTGGCTGATTGCCGCGAGTGTCATCGACCTCGATAACCAATGGCTGCCCGATGTCTTTACTCAGGGCGTATTGTGGACGGGGCTGATTGCAGCATGGGCTCAGCAGAGTCCGTTAACGCTACAAGACGCAGTCACTGGCGTACTGGTGGGGTTTATCTCTTTTTACTCGCTGCGCTGGATAGCCGGAATAGTTCTGCGTAAAGAAGCATTAGGCATGGGCGATGTATTACTTTTCGCCGCTTTAGGTGGCTGGGTGGGGGTGTTGTCGCTGCCCAATGTTGCTTTAATCGCCTCATGCTGCGGCCTGATATATGCCGTTATTACAAAAAAAGGATCAACCACACTGCCTTTTGGACCGTGTTTAAGTCTGGGCGGTATAGCAACACTTTATCTACAGGCATTGCTTTAATGATAACAACGTCATTATCGAAGTGACATTTTTACTCTTATTAATAACCTTAGAGATTATTAACCATGTCGATAAAAAAGATGCCAGGGAGGGTATTAATATCGCTATTGTTGAGCGTTACAGGATTATTAAGTGGCTGCGCCAGCCATAATGAAAACGCCAGTTTACTGGCGAAAAAACAGGCGCAAAATATCAGTCAAAACCTGCCAATTAAATCTGCGGGATATACCTTAGTGCTGGCGCAAAGTAGCGGCACGACGGTAAAAATGACCATTATCAGCGAAGCGGGTGCCCAGACCACGCAGACGCCTGACGCCTTTTTAACCAGCTATCAACGACAAATGTGCGCTGACCCGACGGTGAAATTAATGATTACCGAGGGAATTAATTACAGCATAACGATTAATGATACACGTACAGGTAACCAGTATCAGCGGAAACTGGATCGTACCACCTGTGGAATAGTCAAAGCATAACGTCGGGTATATAAATTGGCGCGGGTTGTTTTTCGTGACGCACGAATTTATCTCATTCAGTGGCTGACTAAAATTCGTCACACTCTTAGCCAGAGACAATCTCTTAATACAGACAAAGAGCATCTGCGAAAAATTGTACGCGCGATGTTCTGGCTGATGCTGCTTATTATTTCTGCAAAAATGGCGTATTCACTCTGGCGCTATATCTCCTTTTCTGCGGAATATACGGCGGTTTCCCCATCGGCGAATAAACCGGCACGTGCGGATGCAAAAACGTTCGATAAAAAAGACGTGCAATTAATCAGCCAGCAAAACTGGTTTGGCAAATATCAGCCCGTTGCCGCGCCGGTAAAACAACCCGAACCAGCGCCTGTGGCAGAAACGCGTCTTAACGTGGTGCTGCGCGGGATTGCCTTTGGTGCCAGACCCGGTGCGGTCATTGAAGAAGGCGGCAAACAGCAGGTCTATTTACAGGGGGAACGGCTTGGCTCTCACAACGCGGTGATTGAGGAAATCAATCGCGACCATGTGATGCTGTGCTATCAGGGAAAAATGGAGCGCCTCAGTCTGGCAGAAGAGGTGCGTTCTACTGTTGCTGTGACCAACAAAAAAGCCGTCAGTGACGAAGTAAAGCAAGCTGTTGCTGAGCCTGCTGCCAGTGCGCCAGTTGAGATCCCGGCTGCCGTGCGTCAGGCGCTGGCGAAAGATCCGCAGAAAATTTTTAACTATATCCAGCTTACGCCCGTGCGTAAGGAGGGGATTGTCGGTTATGCAGTGAAACCGGGGGCAGATCGTTCTCTGTTCGATGCCAGCGGTTTCAAGGAAGGCGATATCGCCATTGCGTTAAATCAGCAGGATTTTACTGATCCACGAGCAATGATTGCTCTGATGCGGCAGTTACCTTCAATGGATTCCATTCAACTTACGGTTTTACGCAAGGGTGCGCGCTACGACATTTCCATCGCGCTGCGCTAACCGCATTTAATCCAGGAGAATCATTCATCGTGTTTTGGCGTGATATTACGTTGTCGGTCTGGCGTAAGAAGACAACTGGCCTCAAAACAAAAAAGCGTTTACTGCCGCTGGTGCTGGCAGCGGCATTATGTAGTTCACCGGTCTGGGCGGAAGAAGCCACCTTCACCGCCAATTTTAAAGATACAGACCTGAAATCGTTCATCGAAACCGTCGGCGCTAACCTTAATAAAACCATCATCATGGGACCAGGCGTACAGGGGAAAGTGAGTATTCGCACCATGACCCCGCTCAATGAACGCCAGTATTACCAGCTATTCCTTAACCTGCTGGAAGCACAGGGGTATGCCGTCGTACCGATGGAAAACGACGTGCTGAAGGTGGTGAAATCCAGCGCCGCGAAAGTCGAGCCGCTGCCGCTGGTCGGTGAAGGCAGCGACAACTACGCGGGCGATGAAATGGTCACCAAAGTAGTGCCGGTACGTAATGTGTCGGTCCGCGAACTGGCACCGATTTTGCGCCAGATGATCGACAGCGCAGGCTCAGGCAACGTTGTTAATTACGATCCCTCCAACGTGATTATGCTTACCGGACGCGCCTCGGTTGTGGAACGGCTGACGGAAGTGATCCAGCGCGTGGATCACGCGGGAAATCGCACTGAAGAGGTGATCCCGCTGGATAACGCCTCGGCTTCGGAAATTGCCCGCGTGCTGGAAAGCCTGACCAAAAATAGCGGCGAGAACCAGCCAGCGACGCTGAAATCACAGATTGTCGCCGATGAACGCACCAACAGCGTGATTATCAGCGGCGATCCCGCCACGCGGGATAAAATGCGCCGCCTGATCCGTCGTCTGGACTCAGAAATGGAGCGCAGCGGCAACAGCCAGGTGTTCTATCTCAAATACAGCAAAGCCGAAGATCTGGTCGATGTTCTGAAACAGGTCAGCGGCACGCTCACCGCCGCTAAAGAAGAGGCGGAAGGCACGGTCGGTAGCGGGCGTGAGGTTGTCTCCATCGCCGCCAGCAAACACAGTAATGCCCTGATTGTTACCGCGCCGCAGGACATCATGCAGTCGCTGCAAAGCGTGATTGAACAACTGGATATTCGCCGTGCTCAGGTGCATGTCGAGGCGTTGATCGTGGAAGTTGCCGAAGGCAGTAATATCAACTTCGGCGTGCAGTGGGCGTCGAAAGATGCCGGATTAATGCAGTTTGCTAACGGTACGCAGATCCCTATTGGCACGCTGGGGGCAGCCATTTCTCAGGCGAAACCGCAGAAAGGCTCCACGGTGATCAGTGAAAACGGCGCTACCACCATTAATCCGGATACCAACGGCGATCTCTCCACACTCGCCCAGCTTCTTTCTGGATTCAGCGGTACGGCGGTTGGCGTGGTGAAAGGCGACTGGATGGCGCTGGTGCAGGCGGTTAAAAACGACTCCAGCTCTAACGTCCTTTCTACGCCGAGCATCACCACGCTGGACAACCAGGAAGCCTTCTTCATGGTGGGCCAGGACGTTCCGGTATTAACTGGATCTACCGTTGGCTCCAATAACAGCAATCCTTTCAACACGGTAGAGAGGAAAAAAGTCGGCATCATGCTGAAAGTCACACCGCAGATTAACGAAGGTAACGCGGTACAGATGGTGATTGAGCAGGAAGTCTCGAAGGTGGAAGGACAGACCAGCCTCGACGTGGTGTTTGGCGAGCGCAAACTGAAAACCACCGTGCTGGCTAACGATGGTGAGCTGATCGTGCTTGGCGGTCTGATGGACGACCAGGCGGGAGAAAGCGTGGCGAAAGTGCCGTTGCTTGGCGATATCCCATTGATTGGTAACCTGTTTAAATCAACGGCGGATAAAAAAGAAAAACGTAACTTGATGGTGTTTATCCGCCCGACGATTCTGCGTGACGGTATGGCGGCAGACGGCGTATCGCAGCGCAAATATAACTATATGCGCGCCGAACAGATCTATCGCGATGAGCAAGGCTTAAGCCTGATGCCGCACACCGCGCAGCCGGTACTGCCAGCGCAAAACCAGGCCTTACCGCCGGAAGTACGCGCATTCCTCAATGCCGGGAGAACGCGTTAATGGTGCCTGTAGCACAGGAAACCACCGCTAACACCGTGCGTCTGCCCTACAGTTTCAGCCGTCGGTTTAGCCTGGTGGCGTGGTGCGAAGCGTCGCTGGAGATCCTCCACGTTCATCCGCTATCGCTCTCTGTTTTGCAGGAGCTGCAACGGGGGCTGAACGCGCCCTTTACGCTGCGGCAAATCGACGGGGCCGAATTTGAACAGCGGCTGAATGCGGTCTGGCAGCGGGACTCTTCCGAGGCTCGCCAGCTGATGGAAGATATCGGCTCTGCTGAGGACTTTTTTACCCTCGCCGAAGAACTGCCGGAAACGGAAGATCTGCTGGAAAGTGACGACGATGCGCCAATCATCAAACTGATCAACGCCATGCTGGCAGAGGCGATTAAAGAAGGCGCTTCGGATATCCACATCGAGACGTTTGAAAAGAGTCTGGTGATCCGTTTTCGTGTTGACGGCACATTACATGAAATGCTGCGCCCGGGGCGCAAACTGGCCTCGCTGCTGGTATCGCGTATCAAGGTGATGGCGCGGCTGGATATTGCCGAAAAGCGCGTACCGCAGGATGGACGTATTGCGCTGCTGCTGGGCGGTCGGGCGATTGACGTGCGTGTCTCCACCATGCCATCCGCTTGGGGCGAGCGCGTGGTGCTGCGACTGCTGGACAAAAACCAGGCCCGCCTGACGCTGGAGCGTCTGGGGTTGAGCCATGAACTGACCGCGCAGTTGCGCCAGCTGTTACACAAACCGCACGGTATCTTTCTGGTGACGGGGCCGACAGGTTCCGGCAAAAGCACTACGCTGTACGCCGGATTGCAGGAGCTGAACAACCACTCGCGTAACATTCTCACGGTTGAAGACCCCATCGAATACATGATTGAAGGGATCGGTCAGACGCAGGTCAACACCCGCGTCGGCATGACCTTCGCCCGTGGCCTGCGCGCGATTTTGCGTCAGGACCCGGATGTGGTGATGGTCGGTGAAATCCGCGATACCGAAACCGCAGAAATCGCCGTTCAGGCGTCGCTCACTGGGCACCTGGTACTTTCCACGCTGCATACCAACACGGCGGTGGGGGCGATTACGCGTTTGCAGGATATGGGCGTGGAGCCTTTCCTGCTCTCTTCCAGTCTGACGGGCGTGATGGCGCAGCGACTGGTTCGCACGCTGTGTACCGACTGCCGCCAGCCCGCGCCTGCCACCGACGAAGAAAAACGCCTGCTGGGGATTACCGATGCGCGAACCGTCACTCTGTACCATCCGCAGGGCTGTCCCGCCTGTAATCACAAAGGCTTTCGCGGACGTACTGCCATCCATGAGCTGATCGTGGTGGATGCCACATTGCGTGATTTGATCCACCGTCAGGCCGGGGAACTGGAGCTGGAACGTTATGTCCGGCAACACTCTGCGGGTATCCGCAGCAACGGCATTGAGAAAGTGCTCGCCGGAGAAACCTCTCTCGATGAAGTTCTGCGGGTAACCATGGAGGCGTAATGGCACTGTTTTACTATCAGGCGCTGGAGCGTAATGGTCGCAAAACCAAAGGCATGATTGAGGCGGATTCCGCGCGTCATGCCCGCCAGTTGTTGCGCGGTAAAGAGCTCATTCCCGTGCACATTGAAGCCCGGCTGAATGCTTCGTCAGGGGGAATGTTGCAGCGTCGGCGGCACGCACATCGTCGCGTGGCGGCGGCAGATCTGGCGCTGTTCACTCGCCAACTGGCAACGTTAGTACAGGCAGCAATGCCGCTGGAAACCTGCTTACAGGCGGTCAGTGAGCAAAGTGAAAAACTGCATGTGAAAAGTCTCGGAATGGCGCTGCGCAGCCGGATTCAGGAAGGTTATACCCTGTCGGACAGCCTGCGTGAACATCCCCGCGTCTTTGATTCCCTGTTTTGTTCGATGGTGGCTGCCGGAGAAAAATCCGGGCATCTCGACGTGGTGCTTAATCGCCTGGCGGATTACACCGAACAGCGCCAGCGCCTGAAATCACGCCTGCTGCAGGCCATGCTCTACCCGTTGGTATTGCTGGTGGTGGCAACGGGCGTGGTTACTATTTTGCTGACGGCGGTAGTGCCGAAAATTATCGAACAGTTTGATCATCTCGGACACGCGTTGCCCGCTTCCACCCGCGCGCTTATCGCCATGAGCGACGCGTTACAGGCCAGCGGCGTTTACTGGCTGGCAGGTTTGCTGGGGCTTCTGGTGCTGGGGCAACGGTTACTCAAAAATCCTGCCATGCGCTTGCGCTGGGATAAAACCTTGCTGCGTTTGCCCGTGACGGGGCGTGTTGCGCGCGGGCTGAATACGGCGCGTTTTTCCCGCACGTTAAGCATCCTCACCGCCAGCAGTGTTCCGCTGCTGGAAGGCATTCAGACCGCTGCCGCCGTGTCGGCAAATCGTTATGTCGAGCAACAACTGCTGCTGGCGGCAGATCGCGTCCGCGAAGGAAGCAGTCTGCGCGCCGCGCTGGCGGAGCTTCGCCTGTTCCCGCCGATGATGTTGTACATGATCGCCTCCGGTGAACAGAGCGGCGAGCTGGAAACCATGCTTGAACAGGCCGCAGTCAACCAGGAGCGGGAATTTGATACCCAGGTGGGGCTGGCATTAGGGCTGTTTGAACCGGCGCTGGTGGTGATGATGGCGGGCGTGGTGCTGTTTATCGTCATCGCCATCCTCGAACCAATGCTGCAACTGAACAATATGGTTGGAATGTAATTTACGGAGTTATCACATGAATTCGTTATCCCGCACACAAAAACCACGGGCAGGTTTTACCCTGCTGGAAGTGATGGTGGTGATTGTTATTCTTGGCGTTCTGGCAAGCCTGGTGGTGCCTAACCTGCTGGGCAACAAAGAAAAAGCGGACAGGCAAAAAGCCATCAGCGATATCGTGGCGCTGGAAAACGCGCTGGATATGTACCGACTGGATAACGGGCGTTATCCGACCACCGAGCAGGGGCTTGAGGCGCTGATCCAGCAACCGGCCAATATGGCGGATTCCCGCAACTACCGTCCAGGTGGATACATTAAACGACTGCCAAAAGATCCGTGGGGCAATGATTATCAGTATCTCAGCCCCGGTGAAAAAGGGATGTTTGATGTTTACACCTTAGGGGCGGATGGTCAGGAAAACGGGGAAGGCGCTGGCGCAGATATCGGTAACTGGAATTTGCAGGAGTTTCAGTAATCAGTGCCTGAACGCGGATTCACTCTTCTGGAAATCATGCTGGTGATTTTCCTTATCGGCCTTGCCTGTGTGGGCGTGGTACAGACGTTTGCGACCGATTCTGAATCGCCTGCGAAAAAAGCGGCGCAGGATTTTCTGACTCGCTTTGCGCAGTTTAAGGACAGGGCAGTGATCGAAGGGAAAACACTCGGTGTGTTAATCGACCCGCCAGGCTATCAGTTTATGCAGCGTCGTCAGGGGCAGTGGTTGCCCGTTTCTGCGACCCGGTTATCGGCACAGGTTACGGTGCCGAAACAGGTGCAGATGCTGTTACAACCCGGAAGTGATATCTGGCAGAAAGAGTATGCGCTGGAGCTGCAACGTCGTCGCCTGACGCTGCATGATATTGAACTGGAACTGCAAAAAGAGGCGAAAAAGAAGACGCCGCAGATCCGCTTCTCGCCTTTTGAACCCGCCACGCCGTTTACGCTGCGCTTCTACTCGGCGGCGCAAAACGCATGTTGGGCGGTAAAGCTGGCGCACGATGGCGCGTTATCCCTCAATCAATGTGATGAGAGGATGCCATGAAGCGCGGATTTACGTTGCTGGAAGTGATGCTCGCGCTGGCGATTTTTGCGCTAGCTGCCACGGCGGTACTACAGATTGCCAGCGGTGCGCTGAGTAATCAGCAGGTTCTTGAGGAGAAAACGGTAGCGGGCTGGGTAGCTGAAAACCAGACCGCACTGCTCTACCTGATGACCCGCGAACAACGGGCGGTCAGGTATCAGGGCGAGAGCGATATGGCAGGAAGCCGCTGGTACTGGCGAACTACACCGCTGAATACCGGTAACGCGCTGCTCCAGGCGGTGGATATTGAAGTCAGCCGTCATGAAGACTTTTCGTCGGTGATCCAGTCACGACGCGCCTGGTTTAGCGCCGTGGGAGGCCAACAGTGAGAAGGACTCGCGCTGGTTTCACGTTACTGGAAATGCTGGTGGCAATCGCCATTTTTGCCTCACTGGCACTGATGGCGCAGCAGGTGACAAACGGCGTTACGCGCGTGAATAGCGCCGTCGCCGAACACGATCAAAAACTAAACCTCATGCAGCAAACGATGAGTTTTCTGACCCACGATCTGACACAAATGATGCCGCGTCCGGTAAGAGGCGAGCAGGGGCAGCGGGAACCGGCGTTACTGGCTGGCGCTGGCGTGCTGGCGTCTGAGAGTGAAGGGATACGCTTTGTGCGTGGCGGTGTGGTTAATCCGTTGATGCGCCTGCCGCGCAGTAATCTGCTCACCGTCGGTTACCGCATTCATGACGGTTATCTCGAACGGTTAGCCTGGCCGCTGACCGATGCAGCAGGCAGTGTGAAGCCAACAACGCAAAAATTAATCCCGGCGGATTCGCTCCGTTTGCAGTTCTACGACGGCACGCGCTGGCAGGAGAGTTGGTCGTCAGGGCAGGCGATCCCTGTGGCGGTGCGCATGACCCTGCATTCGCCACAATGGGGCGAGATTGAACGCATCTGGTTGTTACGCGGGCCGCAATTATCATGATCACCTCACCACCAAAACGCGGAATGGCACTGGTCGTGGTGCTGATATTGCTGGCGGTCATAATGCTGGTAACCATCACGCTTTCCGGGCGGATGCAGCAACAACTTGGGCGAACGCGCAGCCAGCAGGAGTACCAGCAGGCGCTGTGGTACAGCGCCAGTGCGGAAAGCCTGGCGTTGAGCGCACTCAGTCTGAGCCTGAAAAATGAAAAGCGCGTGCATCTGGCACAACCGTGGGCTTCTGGCCCTCGTTTTTTCCCACTGCCGCAGGGGCAAATTGCCGTCACCCTGCGCGACGCACAGGCCTGCTTTAACCTGAATGTTCTAGCTCAGCCGACGACGGCATCGCGTCCGCTCGCGGTACAACAGTTGATTGCCCTGATCTCGCGCCTGGATGTGCCAGCTTATCGAGCTGAACTGATAGCCGAAAGCCTGTGGGAGTTTATTGACGAGGATCGCAGCGTGCAGACGCGTCTGGGGCGTGAAGACAGCGAGTATCTCGCCCGCTCGGTGCCGTTCTATGCCGCGAATCAACCGCTGGCTGATATCAGCGAAATGCGCGTGGTGCAGGGAATGGACGCCGGACTTTATCAAAAACTGAAACCGCTGGTTTGTGCGCTGCCGATGACCCGCCAGCAAATCAACATCAACACATTAGACGTCACGCAAAGCGTAATTCTTGAGGCGCTGTTTGACCCGTGGTTAAGCCCTGTTCAGGCGCGGGCGTTATTACAACAACGTCCGGCGAAGGGCTGGGAAGATGTCGAGCAGTTTCTTGCACAGCCGCTACTTGCTGACGTCGATGAGCGTACTAAAAAACAGCTAAAAACCGTCCTGAGCGTGGACAGCAATTACTTCTGGCTGCGTTCGGATATCACCGTGAATGAGATTGAACTGACGATGAACTCGTTAATTGTCCGCATGGGGCCACAACACTTTTCGGTTCTCTGGCATCAGACAGGAGAAAGTGAGTGAGTTCCATGCTTGAGATTTTTTTCCCGCTTTGCGCCACCGACCCCATCCGCTGGCAGCGCCGTACCGCCGACGTGGAGTGCGGTATCTGGCCTGACGTCGACAACGAACAGCTTCAGCAATGGCTGCAAACCGATGCGATTCGACTCTACATTCCCGGCGAATGGATCAGCGTCTGGCAGGTTGAACTGCCTGATGTCGCCCGCAAGCAGATACCGACTATTCTGCCCGCCTTACTGGAAGAAGAGCTGAACCAGGATATCGATGAACTGCATTTCGCCCCGTTGAAAATCGACCAGCAACTGGCAACCGTGGCAGTGATTCACCAGCAGCATATGCGCAACATTGCGCAGTGGTTGCAGGAAAACGGCATCACCCGCGCTACCGTCGCGCCGGACTGGATGTCCATTCCTTGTGGATTTATGGCTGGCGATGCGCAACGGGTTATCTGCCGCATCGATGAATGTCGGGGATGGAGCGCCGGGCGTGCGCTGGCTCCGGTTATGTTCCGCGCACAGCTCAATGAGCAGGATTTACCGCTTTCGCTAACCGTGGTCGGCATTGCGCCGGAAGAGCTATCGACATGGGCTGGCGTAGACGCTGAACGCCTGACCGTTACGGCTCTGCCAGCCATTACCACTTATGGCGAACCGGAAGGGAACCTGCTAACAGGGCCGTGGCAGCCTCGCGTCAGCTACCGAAAACAGTGGGCGCGCTGGCGGGTGATGGCTCTGCCGGTATTGCTGATTCTGGTTGCGCTGGCAGTGGAACGGGGTGTGACGTTATGGAGCGTCAGTGAACAGGTGGCGCAAAGCCGCGCCCAGGCGGAAAAACAGTTCTTAACGTTGTTCCCGGAGCAGAAGCGGATTGTGAATTTACGCTCTCAGGTGACGATGGCGCTGAAAAAATATCGCCCGCAGGCCGACGATACCAGGCTGCTCGCAGAGTTGTCAGCGATTGCCAGCACCCTGAAAACGGCGTCACTTTCCGACATCGAGATGCGTGGCTTCACCTTTGATCAAAAACGCCAGACGCTCCACCTTCAGTTGCGGGCAGCGAGCTTTGCCAGTTTCGACAAACTGCGTAGCGCACTGGCGGCAGATTATGTTGTGCAACAGGACGCATTACAGAAAGAGGGTGATGCGGTTTCCGGCGGCGTAACGTTGCGGAGGAAATAACATGTTACGCGATAAATTTATTCACTATTTTCAGCAATGGCGTGAACGCCAGTTAAGCCGTGGCGAACACTGGCTGGCACAACACTTGGCGGGGCGTTCGCCGCGCGAAAAAGGCATGTTACTGGCAGCGGCGGTGTTTCTGTTTAGCGCCGGATATTACGTCCTCATCTGGCAGCCTTTGAGCGAACGGGTAGAGCAACAGGAGACGATGTTGCAGCAGCTGGTGGCGATGAACACCCGACTGAAGAGCGCCGCGCCGGATATTATCGCAGCGCGAAAATCCGCCACAACAACGCCTGCGCAGGTATCGCGGGTCATTAGTGACAGTGCTTCCGCGCATTCTGTGGTCATCAAGCGGATAGCTGAGCGCGGGGAGAATATTCAGGTCTGGATAGATCCTGTGGTGTTTAATGACCTGCTGAACTGGTTAAACGCGCTGGATGAAAAGTATGCGCTGCGGGTGACACAAATTGATGTCAGCGCAGGTGAGAAGCCAGGGATGGTAAATGTGCAGCGACTGGAGTTTGGGCGGAGGTAGGTATTAAAAAATATGAACATTGATGATATTAAAAGTATTATCAAGATTCATTAGCTATTATATTAGAATTGATATTTTTATTATTAAATTAAAGTCAGATGAAATTGCATATATAAACGAAGTATGGAACTACAGCATAAAATTTTATTGAGGCGATTAATAAACAAGAGTTATATAACTGATTGATATTACAATGATTGGATGGGGGCATGTGTCAAAAAATAATCAACAAACAATCATATCAGAAAAAGGTATGTTTTCTTATTCAAGGCCTCTTTAGAGAGGTCTTGCGTAGGCGAAGAATTCTATGTGACAGTACATACAACGAAGGGGGATTTTTTGTTAAAGTGCATTTTTTTGAACATATATAAGGGAAAGTATTTACATGGCGTGATATTCAGGTTGTAATAAGTCACTTTGGTTACAGTTGTGTGGTGTGTGTTTTGTGGTGGATTATCGGCCTCCTGATTATCGTTGTTATATTTGCTGTCTTAGTGGTCAGGTCTCGTATGCAGGATATGGATGATGATTATTGATAATATAAAATTAGGAACTAGAAATGTAACGCTCACTTTATAAACCATATAAAGTGAGCGTTTTTAGTAGTCTAGTCGAAATAAATAAGTACTTTTAAAAAGTACATGGCAGCTATCATCTTGATAACTTTAAAACACAATAAAAGATACAAGTGTTTTTAGAATAATTAATGTCACCTCATAGTCGTGAGATAAAAACAATAATGATGAAACGTTTTATCATACCATAATAATTATATTGCACCGCTCAAGGTAAAATATTATTTCCAATCAGTCACTAGTAAACATATAGTTACTTTTCAACGCATCAATGTGGCTCTTTGGTATATCATTGCCAAGGCTGCGTCTATCCCAAATAACATTCTCTTTAACTATTTTTGCAGGTGTGCCAGCTAATATTACATTTCCTCTCGTAAATTCTTTATTTACATATGATCCCATGCCGACAATTGTATTCTGCTTTATAACAGCTCCCTTTCCAATATTCACTCCATACCCCATCCAGACATGCTTTTCAATGATTACACTTTTGGCTTTATTTATTCTTTCTCCTGTAGCTAAATCAATTATTGAATGGCTATCCCCAGAGCGAATTACAATATCACGTGAAAACATGCAATCCTCACCTATCGTAATTTCTGTACCATATTCACATTCAATTCTAGCCCCCCCAATTGTTGTGAATTTTCCGATATTAATTTTATTTTGGTTAGATTTTGCTGAAATGCTACATGAGAGGACACAGTTTTTACCAATTAAAATGGTATTATTATTGCCATTTATATCGATGATTAATTTCTTTATTGTTAATCCAGTAGAAAAAATAATTTTATTGTTTGAACCATTAATCGTAATACTGAATTTCCCCCTAACTAATGGGGCATCTCCTTCCCCAAAACGTATTACATTGTTCTTACCATTATCATGAAGTTGCATATGTAAACCCTCTTTACATATTTATCTGTCTTGTTGTTAACTTATACCATTTAGTAAGGAGTTTTTTTCTTGAATCTAAGAAAAATGCATCTCTATCTTTCGTGTATTTATTGTATTTCTTAGGGGTTGAGAATAATTTTAAAGTTGCTTTCTCTATATTTAAGTAAATTTTTGGCACAGAAGTAATTACATTTTCAATATTCTTTGTGCTATTTGTATGTGTAGGGGTTTTAGTTGGATTGTTTGCAATGGTAGTTTTTTCTATATGGGGAACGCTCTTATCTTTTTTAACGGCTTTCTTTTTTTCTGCTAAAAAATAGATGTCGGCACCTTTATTAAAAACTGAAATTTGGTTTGGTTTGTTTGCTATTACGTATTTTTTGCTGACACCACCAAATGAATCTTCAAATGCTTGTCCAACTAAAAACAGAACATCTTCTTTTGTTGGTGATTTAATGAAATTATCAAGAACTTTTTCTCCTAGCGACCAATCACAATATGATTGGTTAGCCATATCACCAAAGCGATTTTTCATATCGTGGGCGAAATTAGTGATGCCTGCATGAATTTCGTCAATTAATTTAACTCTATTGCTATGCATAGGTTCATCACGGAAATGCTTAATAATTTTTCCCGAGATATCTTTTGTCATACATACGAGACTTCGATCAGTATGGCAGGTCAGAAATTCAATTAGATGTCTATTGTTGACAGCGCAACTTTTTGATTCAACAGAAAGAAAATCACCAATAAAAGATTTAATGGTGTGACCTTGGTCTAACCATTTTTCTGCACCCTGTAAAGTGGCATAATAGTAACCTATAAATTTTTTGTCGATGAGTTCACCTAATGAACCTTGCATATTGGCTTTCCAACCAATATCAACAATACCACTATTATAATGATCAAATATACCAACCTGATTTAAGTATTCGATGTAGGTATTTCGCTCTGAAGTTGCTTGATCGATAATTTCCTGAGATAATGACTGGCAAAGTTTTGAAAACTTAATTTTTGTAATATTATCTGATTCAAGAATATCATTAGCTGTATTAAATCCAGCCGAAATTAGTTTTTCTTCTGTAATGTATTTTTCCTCAAGACCAAAACGATAATTTAGAAGTTGAGAGATAGTTACTCCAGATGAAAAAGGTTGAGATGCAACATTTAATATGTCATTAATGCTTCTTATAGAGGCAACTCTTACGGTCCTGCGTGAACAATATAAATAAACACTAGGTATGCTTTCATTATCATCTTTAGTATAAATATCATATAATTGTTTAAGTATCCAACCCTCTCTAGATAAAAAATAGATACGTTGTAATCCATCATTTTTTGATTGTCGAATAATCCATTGAACAAAAGATGATAGCATTGGACCTAATGCAGCATACCCTAAATTATAAGGTTTACCTAAGAAAAGTGTATTTTCTCCTAAGTCTCCAAGAGGATTATCAAAAAGTTTTGCAGCAATTAACCCAGCTATTATACTTCGGGGTTTTTCACCGACTCCTTTTTTAGGAGAAAATATATTGTAATAATGCTTGTTATTTCGCATTCTATCTAATGCTCGAACAATGCGAAATGAAAGCATTCCTTTTGATCTTGGCATTTTGATATCAGCTGCTACATTATCACCAATATGTATAATTTTTTCTGGAGGAATGCCTAGTTCATCAAGTACTACATCAAATAACCCTCCTTCTTTTTTACGAACACCATATGTGCTTGAGACAAATAATTTATCATAACCAGAATAGCCAGCTTTAGTTAACATTCGTTCTATTGCAAACTCAGGCAAATACATATCTGAGATAATCGATATTGGCCTACCAGTTCTTTTCGCAGCTTCCCAAAGACGCTTACCTGCAGGTCTTGCTTCGATTAAAGAAATTTCCAATTCAATCTCAGCATGCATGATTTTATCTTTGATATCATCCGTTAATTGATAGTGCTCTTGCAACGCTGAATAGATATCATCAAGGGTTATCTCGCCTTTTTGACTATTGTTTCTTGTTTCGACTTCTGCTGTAAGACGAGCTCTGTAAAAATCCTCAGTTAGACCATTGCTTATTTTTAATGCAATGGTTTCAAGGAATTTATAAACGTCTGCAGGTGTTTCAACAGGTCGATTTATTAATGTGTCAAAAACATCGAAAGTAATATGCTCTAATTCTTCTCGCTTAACAATCCTTTCAAGTTTTAAGGCGTCTGCATTTTGTAGTGCTATTAATTCATCAGTTTTTCTTACATCTTTTTCTGCACGAGAAATATTGAATTGGTTAAGTAAATTAGATGAATAGTTTGGATCGATAGTATTAAAGTCTACAAATAGATCTATTCCTTTTTTTCCCGATTTCTTTCTTTTGATCATTTCATCTAATAATGCTCTCAGGAAATCGCCATCTTTTAAAATTTTACTTGCAAGCGGTTGTTGTTTATTAATAATAAAATTAAGTACAGAGGAATAAATTTTTTTTTGTTCAATGTCATATCTTTTTAAATAATCGCTGCTTAATTTTTTAATAAATGTATCATGAGGGACAGAAATATCTTTCTGCCATACTAAAGCTTGTATTGCTAAGGAGGAAGAGCAACTTACTATTTTATCTACAAACGGTAGCAGATACTGGGATACGCTATTTATTTTATCAAATTTCTCATTGAATATTATATTTGGCCACTTTTTTTTAATAACGCTAAGTGCTTCAGGGGTTAATATTGTATCTTTTACTTTTGGTGTTACGTATTGAGTAACAACAATGCCGGATTTAGACGGGGTGTTATTTAATACGTCTACTAAAAAATCTGATTGTGATATATATGGAGTATCAGACAAAAAAGCATAATGTCCGCTAGTCTGTAGAGGTAATAATATTAACTCGTTATATTCTTCTCTGTGATCTAGGTCACTATAATTAAAAGGGGTAATAGCATTAATTGCATTTTTTACAGCTTCGCTGAAGTTGTTTACAGATTCTGAATTATGAGCTGTATCATCAGTAATAATTGATTCAAAATATTTATATAATGATCCATGTTTATATAGCCCTACGGGATCAAATGTCACCATATGAGGATAAGGTGCACGGCAAAAAGCCCCAGGCATTTGATGAATGATTAAAGCTTCTGGGAATAAATTTTCAAGAAATGGTACGGGGGTCTCCCATAAAAATATTACATCGTAATAAGCTGAGAGTACTTCTTTGAGTTTATTAGCAATTTTTATTGATAATGGGCCGTTGGGATTATCATAAAGCTCTTTTGAAGGGTCAGATAAAACACCTACAATATCTATGATGTTTTCTAATTTAAGGTTGATAACGTTTATATCTCTATTTAAGTTAGATGTTGTATCTGAAATCAAATCATGTGTTATTACATCAACATCATAACCAATACTATTTAAAAGATTTGCTTGAGGTAGTAAATGTTTCACAAAGCAATTCTTATAAAATAATAAATCACCTTGTGCAAACCACGGAGAATTCCATATCAATGCTTTCATAATATTTCCTCACAAAGGATAGTTATCAATGATTAATCAATATATTTATGATGTTTTTAACACGCTTTTTCGTCATGCATGTATTGTTCTATAGCAATAGATACATCCTCATAATAGACAGAGCTATTATTTTTCCCAAGATATATTGCTACATCACAATATTCTTTTAATAGATTAAGGCTATGAGATACTATTAAAAAGTTTGATGTTTTATGTTTCTCACTGAATAATGAAAAACATTTCTCTTTAAATCTGGCGTCTCCCACAGCCATAACCTCATCAACAAGATAATAATCAAAATCAAATGCCATACTGAGGCCAAACCCTAATCGAGAACGCATGCCAGAAGAATATGTTTTTATTGGCATGTCAAAGTATTTCCCAAGTTCGGAAAATTCCTCTACAAATGAAACCTTATCTTGTAGCTCATCTTTTTTAGCATAAAGTCTTGCAACAAATTTAACATTTTCACGCCCTGTCAGACTGCCTTGAAACCCACCAGCTAAACCTACTGGCCATGAAATGGTTTGATCAGTAAGTATTCTCCCCCTATCTGGTCGATCTATACCACCTATCATTCGAAGCAATGTTGATTTACCTGCACCATTACGTCCAACTAAAGCAACACTTTTTCCTGTGGGCAATTCAATATTTAAATCTTTAAAAACATAATGTCTTCCTTTAGGTGTACGGTATGATTTTGTGAGATTCTCAATACGTATCATGAGGTTAACATAGCCTCCTCTTTGAAGCGATACAGGCAAAGTCCTACGAAAAACACTACTAAAGAAAAAAAAGCCAGATAATTAACACTAACACCTTCGCTTATATATCCAGGTACAACAGATTGACGACTTAACTCTACAACATGTACTAAAGGATTCCATAATAAATATCCCCAGTATATTTTAGGGATAGAATGAAGAGGAAACATTACACAAGATATGAAATAAAGAGGTTTAATCATTATAGGTAAAAACTTTTCCGTTTCTGGGAAAGTTTTACCTAACACCATAAAAATTAAACCTACGCCAAGAGAAAATATAATAAGTAATCCCCAAGTTGCAGCGAGCATAATGATGTTTAAAAATGAAAACTCTTCCCCAAGTAAACCTACAATTGACATTAGGATTATGTAAACACCACTATATATTAATGTTTCTAGAAGAGTTCGTGAAATTATTGTGTCAATAGGCTTTACTGGTCTGTAATTAAATAAGCCCTGATTGGAATTTATTGCTCCAATAGAGCGAACTGCGATATTGCTAAAAAGAAAATAAGGGATAAGACCGTTTAGGAGAAAAACTGGAAATGAGATATCTGGCATGGTTCTATGCATAATATATCCAAATATACCAATCAAGATCATCAAATGTGCTGTTGGTTCGAGGAGTGCCCATAAATACCCCAGCCGATATTTACCAAAGCGAGTCTTAATTTCACGAAGAAACAAAGCTTTCACCGCCGCTATTTGAACTTCAAAACCACTTCTTCTCGCCATTTGAGATATAACCTTAATATATTTTGGTACGCTACCGCCCCTGGCTCTAGCTACCAGTATGCTCGCTCAGACGTACTATATGAGACAAACCAGAGTGGACAGATAAATACTTCGTCTGGTATTAGTTTGTCTTTTCTTTACAGATACACTTATAGATTTTGCAATAAATTTTTTAGTTTGAAATAGTCCAATTAATGTAATGTTAGTGAAACATTTTTGTAATAACCTGAGGTTGATTGTTTCATTTAATTCTATTAATTGAATTGTATTGATTTGTGAATTCTATCATTCAGACTTACAGATAACTCCAGTGTTTAATATGTAACCACACACTCATAAAAAGCGAGGTAGCTTGTAAGAAGCTAATGCTTTATCACTTGTATAAAATCTATTTTTGGTTATTTTATATCAACTTTTATTTATTGTTCAATATGGGGCTGATTTCTAATGTAATCGTATCACAGTGTAAATGTGATTCCCCATAATAAACCCCATTAACCTGCGTCCTCACCAATAAATACCACCGAAACTTCTTAAACAGTTTCATATCCGGTTTAAAATCGGCCTGCCAGAACTGGTGCAAATGCCCTTGATACGTCAAGCCTTTGATGTCGTACAGGGCATTGCCCATCACTTTGAGTGGTTTGTTATGAATCAGCGCAGAGATCCCCGCCGTACTGTTAATCGTTACTACTGCTTTTGCGTGGCGTAATAATTCCGGCATCGGGAGATCGTGCACATAAATGACTCGCTCACCTAAGCCATATTCCTTACTCAACCGTTTAATTAATGGTCGATAGAGTCTGTGACCACGATCCATCGGATGATGTTTGATCACCAAATAACTTTCTTTCGGCGCTTTACGCGAAAATGAGTACATGACTTCATTAATATAGTCACGCACATCGTTATAATTGCTGTGGTTACGAATCTGGCTATCGTTATATACCTGCAAAACGGCAAGATAATAACGCTGATCCAGCTCGTTCATTAACCTCGGCAATACCTTACGCTGTGTTACCTTGTAAAGTTGCTTGCGCCAGTATGCGCGAACCCAGCAACGTGCCTCATACCAGGGGGAAAACGATTTGTGGTGGCGGTAGCGAGGGAACTCATGACGGTAATGCCAGCCCATCAGGTAATACCACATCGCATGGCCAATACGTTTCATTGTTGAAGGTGTTAAGTTCTCAACATGCGGCGCAGGCATATCTGGTAACTTACGATAAAAATCCGGATCGCGCGGTAGCGATGAATATGCGTTCACTCCGCCTTCTTCAACAGTAATAAATTGCGGGCGTAAATATCCTTCTTC
Source organism: Escherichia sp. MOD1-EC5433 (assembly GCF_002966005.1). NCBI lineage: Bacteria > Pseudomonadati > Pseudomonadota > Gammaproteobacteria > Enterobacterales > Enterobacteriaceae > Escherichia > Escherichia sp. MOD1-EC5433. Next base: position 525,212 of record NZ_PTRL01000001.1, read on the forward strand.
AAATGCCAGGAAGCGGATACCTTTCGACTTTGCCCAGCGTTTTGCTTCTTTATGCAATGGGCGGCAATCGCCAAAGCAGAGGATAGTGTCAAAGTCATATTGCCGGTGGAGATCTCGCAACCATCCGGGAAACTCTTTCGGTGTCTGGTAGTAAGCCAGATAATGTCGATGGCGGCAGTAAAAACGATCCCCACCGTTGAATACAACATTCACAGCGTTACGGCCTAATGACTCTAGCCACTCGGCAACATCACTGAAAAAGGGTCCCATCGGCCCCTGCAATAGCAGATATTTTTTACCGGATAATAAAACGGTTAGTGCATTACCTTGCATAAATAATTTGTTTAATAGTCAACTATGAAATTGTTTAGCCAAATCTGACTTTGCAGAACATAATTAATTTGCGGTAATAGCGTATTACTCGCCCCGCTTTTTTTCTGGTAATAAACATCGGCTTGCGCGGCGTCTGGATCAAAAATTCCGCCGCCTCTTCAACCGTAATAGGTTGTAGCCGTGTTGGGTGGATATAGGTTGGATAAACAATCAGCGCCTGATATAGCAGATCCGCTAACGTTAATTTTCGCTCGCGACGCGGGCAGCGATGTTCATCGACGGTTAAACCCCAACCGGCATAGAAGGGCAGGCCGTAACAATGTACGTGCTTGCCATGTAATAACGCTTCAAACCCCGACAACGACGTCATGGTATGCACTTCATCTGCGCGTTGGATGCATTGAATAATATCTGCGTCCAGTGCCTGATAATCAGCAAGTTCAGCAGTCAGTTCTGCCGGAATATCGCCCTTGCGATTCCCCACCAGTACATCCGGGTGCGGTTTATAAATAATGTAGGCGTGCGGATTATGCTCGCGTACTGTGCGTAATAACTCAAGATTGCTCTTAATCGAGACAGTGCCTGTTTTAATAGAGGCATCGTCCTCTACCTGACCCGGCACCAGGATAACTGTTTTACCTTTGGCTTCGGCTGGTAGAGAGAAATCGGCTCCCAGGTTGTACTTACTCAGTTTGCTTTCAACCAGTCGCTGGCGTAATTTTTCCGCTCGCATCTTCTGCGCCAGCGTTAGCTGGCTATGATTCAGCAGCACTTCCAGATCGCTGGGGCGTGTGGCGTCATAGTAAATACCGCGTTTATCCAGCACCAGCGATAGCGGTGGCAGCAGGTCAGAGCCAAGTCCGGATGAACGCAGAAAACCATCTTCCATTCGCCATAATGGCAGTGATTTTCGCTGCGCTTCGGCTCGCCATTGCTGTTCTCCCTTTACACCCCATACCACGCAGGCGCTCGCCGCAGTACAGCGACGTGAAAAACTCAGCCGGTTTGTTGCCGTTCGCAAGAAAGGTTTCAGGATCGCCGACTTCCACAGGGTTAAGCCTGGCGCCCATAAATTGCCATTACGCTGTTGCAGATGTCGACGTTGTAATTGCAGCCATTGCAGCACGGTAAACAGATCGCTTACTGCTCCCGTTTGCGGATCGATATAGCAACAGTAACGCAGGTATGCAGCGGCAAACAGTTCTTCCAGCGTGGCAGAACCGCGTCGGGCAGATAACAAAGCGGACTGCGGATGACGATCGTCCGTTAACCCCCAGCCTGCATACCAGGGCTGACCGAAGCATGTCACCGGTTTTCCTGCCAGCAAGGCTTCAAAGCCGTACTGGGAGGTCACGACGTAAACCCTGGAAACGTGTCGCAACAGCGACTGCGGACTGACATTCTCCGCAATCAAACGTACTCGTTGCGTGGCGCGCAGATCGGCGAAATAACCTGTTTTCTTTCCTTCTAGTACATCTGGGTGCACCTTCACCCAGATTGTCGCTTGAGGATTTTCCGCCATCGCGGCTTCCAGCATGGCGGCGAACTCATTCTGACCCGCATTACCATACGTCACTGACATATCATTAAATGTCTGATCGACAACCAGAACGATGTCTGAATGTTTTGACTCATCAGCCACAAACGCAGGCGCCAGATTATATTTCGACAAATCTTCGGTCACGATGGTGTGCATCGCTTCTCTGGCCTGATCTGCCAATGCTGCATTTCCGGCTTTATCCTGTACCAGTTTCTCCAGCGCCGAAGGCTTGCTGGCATCGTAGTAAATGCCGCAATCATCCACCACCAGAGAAAGCGGCGGCGCACCATTGACGCCAAGATCCAGTGAACGCACAAATCCATCTTCCAGACGGATGACCGGTTTTCCCGCTGCTTTGGCGATGGCGACTGGTTTCGCCGCGCTGGGGCGATGTCCCCACACGGCGATAGCATCAACTTCTTGCGGAACAGGGCGCAGCAGAGAAAGTTTCTGGCACGGTTGCGCCAGAAATTTCTCCAGATGTGGAATACGCCAGATGCCGGACGAGAAAATGCCAATCATGCGTTTTCAGCCAGTTCCTGTGCCATCAGGGCGCGCACTTTTTCAAGACATGCAGGGGTGTCAACGCCCGGACCGGTTGCGGCAACCTCAAACGTTCGAATGTTGATTCCCGCGTTCATTAACCGTAGCTGCTCCAGTGATTCCGCCTGCTCCGGCATGGACTCCGGTAACTGGCTGTAGTTTTTCAGCACATCGCGACGATAAGCGTAAATACCGACGTGTTTCAGATAGCGCGCTTTTTCAGCATTACGCGGATACGGAATCGGCGAACGGCTGAAATAAAGTGCATCATGGCGGGTATTCACCACCACTTTTACTGTGCTGGGCTCCGTCGCTTCTTCGGCAGAAATCGCGTGGCATAGCGTTGCCATCGGCAACGCGGGATCGTCACGCATTCCTTGCAGCAGCGTTTCTACATCCTGCGGGCGAATCATGGGTTCGTCGCCCTGCAGGTTAATGTAGATATCTGCCTCGACTTTATGCATCACTTCGACCAGCCGATCGGTGCCGGATTCATGATCGGTACGCGTCATGATGGCTTTCCCGCCAAACGCCTGCACGGCCTGTTCAACACGCTGATCGTCAGTTGCCACCCAAACTTCTGCGACGCCCGCCACCTGTAACGCACGCTCGTAAACATGCTGGATCATCGGTTTACCAACAATATCGAGTAGCGGCTTACCCGGCAGGCGTGATGAGCCATAACGAGCCGGAATGACAATAACTGCTTTGCTCATTTCAACTCCTTACAACGACAGAATCACTTTTGCACCCACCGCCAGCTGATAGAGGATGGTGGAAATACCACGGGTAACTTCAATGTTTTTCGATTCATATTTCGGCAGAACCATAATCTCATCGCCCGGCTTGAGTGAATCCACATCTTCCGCGTTGACGGCTGCACCATTCTGACGAATGACGATAATTCTGGCGTTACCCGATTTCTGCGTCAGGCCACCGCATTTCTCGATGTAATCCTCGGTGGTCATTCCCTTCTGCCAGCTCACCGCGTTCGGGAAAAGTACCTCGCCATGAACCATAACCAGCGATGTTTTCTCCGGAATATTGATGACGTCGCCATCTTCCAGCAGAACAGAATCAATATTGGATTCGTTGAGGATCACTTCACCTTTCGGAACCACGGTGCGAGCTTTCGCCACGAAGCGGCTGATCAGTTGCGCTTCCTGCATTCGCAGGCTGGCTTCTTCTTTGGTGGAGGACTGGGCAGAAAGTGACGCTTCCTCCAGCTTTTGCAGCGAGAGATTCAGCATCTCTTTCTGACGCTGGGCCACTGATGGGCGATAAAGCTGAACCGCGTTCATCTGCGACATGCTGTTCGGGCGGACTTTTTCCAGAACCGCACGCATGGTGGAACCATAAGGCAGCACCATGGCGTGTTCACCGGAGTGCGCGCCTTCAACCCGCACCTGAATGGTGCCGGCATAGCGGTCAGTGCTCACAATTAATGTATCGCCGTTCTGCAACATACGGCCTGGCGCAGAACTGATCGGATAGTATTCGCTACGTTTTTGCAGCCCCTGTTTACGCATAATCGTAATGTGCGTCGCACCAGGTTTAGGGCGCGCCCAGCTCAATGCTTCCGTTACGGGAATGCTGCTTTCGCGGAACTCAAAGTCGTAGCTGTTAAAGACATCGCCCTGAACGCTGAACGTATGTTGACGAGGCCCAACGATGATAGTGTCACCATCGGCGAACTGCGAAAGCCCCAGTTTACCGTTCAGCAGGAAGTCATACAGGTTGACGTTAGAGCGCACGCGGTTGCCGCGCTTGACCACAATATCAACGTAGCTCCCGCGCTCTGGATCAACGCCGCCAGCCTTGATCAGATAATTGAGTAACGAATCAGACGTCACGCCGCCGTACAGACCGGGATTACGCACAAAGCCGGTCACGTACACTTTTACTGGCTGCGCCTGTAATAAGGAGGCGTAGACGTTGACGTTGGACTGGTACACTTCCTTTACTTTTGATGTAACCAGAGTGTTCAACTGGCTATTGCTAACCCCGGCAACTTTCACTGGGCCAACGTTTGGCAGAAAAATATTGCCTTTAGGATCAATCTGTAATGCACCATCAAAGGTGAACGCACCCCATAAACGAACCTGAATGCTATCGCCCGGATTCAGAATATAGTCAGGGTTGAATCCCACTGTCGCACCGCTATCCGCGCTGGTGCCGTTGAAAAGTTGGGCACCAAACATACGGCTCATCACCACCGGCGGCGCTGGCGGTGGGGTATTGTCGAAGCCGCTCATGTTTTGCGTATCCGACTTCTGTCCGCTCAGAATACCGGGGAGTGGCGCTGCTCCTGTCAGGTTTGGGTCAGCGTTAATATCAATGGCCGCGCTGGCCTGCGCCGCGTGACAGGCGGCAATCAGTAAAATTGATTTAAATAATTTCATCACAAACTCATTCAGCGACAGCGTTAATCTCGGTGATCTTCAATAACAGCCAGCAACAGTTTCAGGGTGCCGAACAGCAGGCAGCACACCAGTAACCAACAGGCGATCAAATAAGGGATGTTTGGAAAAGACGATTCCTGCGGCAACTGTGGCGAACTGATCACAGACAGCACCTTGAGCTTACGAGCCGCTTCTACACGGGTCTTTTCAATGGAGGTCAGGGTCAGTTTGTACAGCTCGCTGTTGAACTCTACTTTTGATTTGATTTCTTCAAAATCCACTGCCATGCGGTTTAATTTGTCACCTTGTGGCGCCGTGATTTTGCTTTTTTCTTCGTCGATTTGTGCCTGCAATGACTGAATCGCATTACGCGCACTTACCACTTGTGGTGCATCTTCACGCAGATATGTCAGTAAGTTACGCAGGTCTGCTTCCATCTGGATCTTCTGACCCATCAGCGTATTGACTAACGTGCTCGCGGCCTCCGCCTGGGCTTGTGGATCCAGGACGTTGTTGCTGTCCTGATAAGAGAGCAGTTCCGCTTTGCTGGCATCCAGACGCTGGCGTGCTTTTTCCATCTCGCTTTCTGCAAAGGCAAGCTGGTCACGCGCAATGCGATGCGACATCTCATTGATAAAGCGTTCTGACTCTTTCAACACGGTCTGGTTAAATTTAAGCGCAAACTCCGGGCTAAAGCCCTGCGTCTGAATATTCAGCAATCCGGTCTTATCGTCATACGAAACGTTGATACGATCCTTGTAGTACTTGAGGAAGCCTTCTGCGGTTTCATCCTTGCTAAGATGATTAAGAAAATCGAGCCCGCTGTGGCTAAACGCTTCACGAAAATTCAGTTGCTTATCCAGCGCCGCCAGCATATCCGGTGAGTTGATGTACTCTTTCAGATACAACGCATCTTCAGCGGAACTGGGGTTAGAGGCACCCAGAAGCAGACCAAAATTCAGGCTGCCGCTGTTTAAATCATCTGAGCGTTTAATGGCGACTTTCGACTCGCTCATATAGCGAGGCTGGCTGAAGATAGCCAGATAGATCAGCAGCACCGCCATCGGTGCCAGAATGATGATTTTCGCCAGGTGTTTTTGGATATCTGCCAGTGAGATGGCAGACAGACGAGCACGCATCCAGGATACGGCAGACTTCACTTTTATCAACATGTAACGATTATCAAAGTTTCAGTGGGGCGCAAACTCAATGAGAGACTAACCTCTCGCACCCCGTTGCTTAATTAGTCGAAAATGCGCACAAGGCCAGTGACTTTATTTGCCTTGTTGGTCACCAATAACGTTGAGACGCGGTGCTTTTGCATTTTTTCTTCCGCTTCAATGATCATGGTGTCTTCCGGTAGCGTCAGCGGTTCACGCGTCATCATCTGAGCCGCCGTGGCGGATGTCAGAGAATCCTCTTTTTCCATAAAGCGACGCAGGTCACCGTCGGTGATAATGCCCGCCAGCCCGCCTTCTGCGTCTTCTACCATCACCATTCCCTGGCATCCGCTGGTGATACGTTGAATCACGGTTTTAAATGACGCATCCAGTTGCACCGCAGGAACATCATGCTGCATGACATCCGCAACGCGGGTCAGCAGGCGACGACCTAATGAACCACCCGGGTGATAACGTGCAAAATCATTTGGCATAAATTTGCGCTGATGGATCATGGCAATAGCCAGCGCATCGCCGATCGCCATGGTCAGCGTGGTGGACGTTGTTGGTGCAAGATTATTCGGGCAGGTTTCATTCGCCATGTGGAGTTCCAGCACGGCATCAGCATTTTTTGCCAGCGTGGAATTTCCATTATTGGTAATGGCGATAATTCGGTTGCCGAAATTTTTCAGTGAAGGAACCAGCTTGAGGATTTCATCCGTTTCGCCGCTGGCGGAAATAAGGATCAGGAGATCGTAGGGCGTAATCATACCCAGATCGCCATGGAATGCTTCTGCCGGATGAATAAAGAAACTCGGTGTACCGGTAGAGGCCAGCGTCGCTGACATTTTACGACCAACATGCCCTGATTTACCCATTCCCGAAAGAATAACGTGCCCTTTACAGTTCATTATCAAATTAAGGACACGCTGGTACTGCCCGGAATCCAGTTGTTTAGACAAGTTTTGTAATGCTGCGCCTTGTTCTGCCAGGGTCTGGCGAACAGAGGTAATTAAATATGGATCGATAGTACTGCTCTGGTCATCAGGTAAATGTCTTTCAGACATATCAGCTCCTTTGCACGGAAATAATGCCACAGTCACAACAAACCCGAACCCACAATAAATTATTGATATTAAATCAATGGGTTATAACGAAATATTTTTATGAATATAAAACCATGGTCAGCCCATGCGCTTATGCAGGGCTTATCACCTTCTTATTAAGTCGCAATGTCTCATGGGAGTGCGAAGATGCTGCAATATTACAGGCGAGAAGGGGGAACCAAATTTTGCCCACCTATTTAACACACCCCTACATTATGAACAAGGAATTTAGGATTTTTATCATTTATTAAAATGTTTCGCGCTTAACTATTAAGTTAAAAAACAATTTAGTAATTGATTGTTTCTTTGTAAAAAAAGAACGTATGGCACTGTTATCAATGAATAAAACACGTCAGCAATGGCGATGATGTTTTGTGATTAACTATTTAAACCGGACATAATAAACAGATTGACAATTTCCCTGTAAAGCAGAAGAAAATAATAAAATTTTAGCGGTGACTATTAAATGACATGATAGTTATGGCATTGATTATTTCTGGTGATGGATGCGGAATTAAGCCAGGCAGGATTGAATTTTGGCTATATCTATTTTTCAGGAGATTATTATTAAATAAAAAATAACGATGGTGATTATCATTGATTGAGCTGGAGCCGCATATGCCAGCGAGTACTTCCGTCCGGAGCCTTCCTTAACTTCAGAGAAAGAGCCGATGGAAGAACAATCATCAGGCTCTTTTTGAGTTATACGTGCCGGTAAGGAGATGCCTTGTATGAAGGCGTTTCCGACAACCAGCAGTCCAGTTTAGATTCAGAGTGGTTTATTAATCGCGTCATAAAGATGGTTCAACGTTTTCAGGCGCTGCTTGTATGCTTTTGTCAGGCAGGTGGTATCGCCACCACACTGGCGACGTTCAGCCAGCCATAGTACCTGTGAGTCATGCAGTTCCCCGGCGGCTCCCATCGCGTAAAGCCCATGAAGAAATTGATACTTAACGCTCATCTCCACATCCAAATCGTTCAGGCTATGTGATGAACAAATTGCTTTTTCATCCGCACTGCGGGACTGGCGGCAGTCAAAACTGGCTGCCGTGGCGGAGAAAGCAGGGAGAGTGATGATGAGAAATGCGGTAAGAATATTTTTCACTGGCCGATCTCCCCGGAACGAATAACGGGCCCCGGAGCCATGGTCAGGGTTTTATTTCTCAACAGCCTGAATCCCATCGCCTCTCCGGTTTTCACTGACAGTTCACAGGCGAAGTGAAAAGTCGTCCAGTTAATCCCTCTACGGTACTGGCCATTACCTGTCAGCAATGCAGGTGAGACCAGACGCTGCATATTATGTTTTCCCTGATCGAAAATAACCTTATCTACGTCGGTGTACCGCTTCTGTAGCTCTTTCAGAGCGAGTGGTCGGCAAATAAATTCGGCCACACGTTGAGCTTCTGTCCAGTTGGTATAGACAAAATTATGGTCATCTTTCCCTTTTACCTCGTGATTAATGACGTTATTCAGATGTTCTACCTGGGCAGGGTTCAACGTGACGTTCGCTGCAAATGCAAATCCGGTATACATACAGGATATTGCGGTAATTATAACCAAACGTTTAAAACTCATAAATACTCCGTTACGCATAAGTTTCTACATTTACTGTGCAATGACAATGTAAGATCCAGGAATAATTAACATGCTGCGCTGCATCAATTTTTTATGGTTAATCAGGTCATTCGGGTGTAGGCCTGAATATGCTGTAATGCAAATTTCAGCTTGCCTAAAATAAAATCTCTTTTCCAATATTGAGACCTGTGGATACGGGTATGACCTGATTGCCGGACAAGAATTTAATGTCAGAACACGGCGAATACTTATGAATTACTTAGGCAACATGGGCATAACTATCAGATAACAGTATCTGTGGCATAGGCGCGGGTAAGTCAGTGTTTTGCGCTATATATGGCCTGTCCATTAACAGATGCTGTGGTAAATAAAAAACAAAATAACATAATAAAAATATAATTAGGAATATTTATAAAGACGTTTTTAATCAATTGATATGGCTGCGATTATTTTTATTGTCAGGCAATTTTCCCATTATTTTTTATTCTCAATATGTTGATCTGCATTGCTTTTTTCATTTCCACATTGCCTTAGCATCGAGTTAATGAAGTATTGTGATTAATTTGACTTTAATTGAATTACGAGAGGGAACTATGAGTGACAGCTTCCAGCGGGAGATACCGAAGGCCCGTATTAATCTGAAATTAGATCTGCACACCGGGGGAGCAAGTAAGAAAACAGAATTACCCCTGAAGTTACTGGTTGCGGGTGATTTTAGTAATGGTCAGGAATCCGCGCCATTATCTGAACGTAAAAAAGTTAATCTTAACAAAAATAATTTTGATGCGGTTCTTTCTGAATATTCCCCAAAAGTAAATCTTATCGTTAATAACACACTTGCTGATGACGGTAGTGAAGACAGCATCAGGTTGACATTCCAGAGCATAAAGGATTTCTCCCCGGAACAGGTCTCCCGACAAATACCACAGCTAAAAGCCATGCTTTCCATGCGTAATTTACTTCGTGATTTAAAAGCGAACCTTCTGGATAACCAGACTTTCCGTAAAGAACTGGAAAACATTTTGCTGGACCCGGCATTAAGTGCAGAACTCAGAGCAGAACTATCAGCTCTGGCACCTAAACAGCCGTAACGGTCACGATGATTTAACGGATTAATAAGGAAAATGTTGATGTCTGTAAAAAATGAGAATGCTGCTGGTGGCGAGAGTGTGGTGCTTGAACGTCCTGCTGCTGCTGGAGTTTATGCTTCCCTGTTTGAAAAAATTAATCTCAGTCCGGTCTCTGAGCTGAGTTCTCTGGATATCTGGCAGGACGCACAGGCGATGTCGGATGCCACTGCGGATGAACGTTTAACGGCCGGGATGCAGGTATTCCTGGAGTGTCTGACAAAATCGGGATCGAAAGTCGAAAAGCTCGACAAAAATCTGATTGACCACCATATCGCTGAACTGGATTTCCAGATCAGCCGTCAGCTTGATGCCGTTATGCATCATGAGGACTTTCAGGCGGTAGAAAGTCTGTGGCGCGGTGTGAAATCGCTGGTCGATAAAACCGATTTCCGCCAGAACGTGAAAATTGAACTGCTGGATATATCTAAAGAAGACCTGCGTCAGGACTTTGAAGATAGCCCGGAAATTATCCAGAGTGGTTTGTACAAACATACCTACATTGATGAGTACGACACGCCGGGAGGCGAGCCGATTGCCGCGCTGATTTCCGCTTATGAGTTTGATGCATCTGCGCAAGACGTGGCGCTGATGCGTAATTTATCAAAAGTGTCCGCAGCGGCTCATATGCCATTTATCGGTTCTGCAGGTCCGAAATTTTTCCTGAAAGAGTCAATGGAAGACGTTGCGGCCATCAAAGATATCGGTAACTACTTTGACCGCGCCGAGTACATTAAATGGAAAAGTTTCAGGGATACGGACGATTCCCGTTATCTGGGGCTGGTTATGCCACGCGTGCTGGGTCGCCTGCCGTATGGCCCGGACACTGTACCGGTGCGTAGTTTTAATTATGTTGAAGAGGTGAAAGGCCCGGATCACGATAAATACCTGTGGACCAATGCCACCTTTGCTTTTGCGGCCAACATGGTGAAAAGCTTCATCAATAACGGTTGGTGTGTACAAATCCGTGGTCCACAGGCGGGTGGTGCGGTGCAGGATCTGCCAATTCACCTGTATGATCTTGGCACCGGCAACCAGGTAAAAATCCCCTCAGAGGTGATGATCCCGGAAACCCGCGAGTTCGAGTTCGCGAATCTTGGTTTCATTCCCCTGTCGTACTACAAAAACCGCGATTATGCGTGTTTCTTCTCGGCGAACTCCACGCAAAAACCCGCTCTCTACGATACTGCGGATGCTACTGCCAACAGCCGCATCAATGCGCGTCTGCCTTACATCTTCCTGCTGTCGCGCATCGCTCATTATCTGAAGCTGATTCAACGTGAAAACATTGGCACCACCAAGGATCGCCGGTTGCTGGAACTGGAGCTTAACACCTGGGTTCGTGGTCTTGTGACTGAAATGACCGACCCGGGCGATGAGTTGCAGGCATCTCACCCGCTGCGTGATGCGAAAGTTGTGGTGGAAGACATTGATGATAATCCGGGCTTCTTCCGCGTGAAACTCTACGCCGTACCGCACTTTCAGGTGGAAGGGATGGATATCAATCTCTCACTGGTTTCCCAGATGCCGAAAGCCAAGTCGTAAGGCGAGGGGAAATCAGGGATGAAAATTTTTCGCCCACTTTGGGAGGATGGGGCCGCGCTGGCCCCACAACAGTTCCAGCAGCAAGCTCGCTGGGACGAACATATTGCTGACACTGTTGCAGGAATGGGAATTTCCCATCCCTGGGGCGTGGTGAATGCTGAATTCGATACCGCAGCCCTTGTATTGTCACGCCTGAATGCTACCCGTCTGGTGGTACGTTTTCAGGACGGCACGATGGTTGATACTGACCTGGCGGATAATCTTCCACCGGTCTGTGATTTATCCGTCGCAAACGGCTCTGAGGTTGTTGAAGTCGTTGTGGCGCTGCCGTTGCTGAGTGCCAGTGGTGGCAATCTGGATAATGGTCAGGACAGTGAGCGCCCGCGTCGCTGGAAATCTGAACGCGTAGTGGTTCAGGAGCTTGCCGGGCATGAAAGTGGTGAACTGGCCATTTTGCGTAATGCCGTCACGCTTCGTTTATCTACGCAGGAAAATACCGCTTACCTGACCTGTCCGGTGGCTCGTCTGGCACGTAATGCGCAGGGACAGTGGAATCGTGATCCGTCTTTTATCCCACCGATGCTCTCGATTGCGGCAAGCCCTTTGCTTGTGGCTGAACTGAGCGATCTGTTGGTTCGTCTGCAGGCACGACGTAAGCGTCTGATGGCGATGCGTCGCGAAAGCAACGAGCGTCTGGCCGATTTTGCGGTGGCTGATGTTTCTCTGTTCTGGCTACTCAATGCCCTGAATAGCGCCGAGCCCGTGCTGACCGAACTGATGCAGACTCCGGGACGCCACCCGGAGTTGCTCTACCGTGAATTGACCCGCCTGGCAGGCAGCCTGCTGACGTTTTCACTGGAGCACGATGCCAGTGATATTCCTGTTTATCAGCATGATACGCCTGAACGAGTGTTCCCGCCGTTGCTGGCTCTGCTCGATAAATTGCTGGAAGCCAGTCTGCCCTCCCGGGTTATCAGTATTCAACTGGATCATGCCGATCAGTTCTGGAAAGGATCGCTGCATGATGCCCGCTTGCGTGAAGGGGCTGATTTCTATCTTTCCGTTCGCTCCTCCATGCCGAATCACGAACTGCAAGTGAAATTCCCGCAGCTTTGTAAGGCAGGCAGTCTCGATGACGTTTCAGATGTCGTGAACGTGGCGCTGAGTGGCATGGTTATAAAACCACTCAGCCATGTGCCTGCGGCGATCCCTCTGCGCCTTGAAAACCAATTCTTCTCTCTGGATCTGAGTACCGATGCGGCGCGGGCGATGCTGGAGGCGGGTAGCTGTACCTTTTACACCCCGTGCTCACTGGGGGAGGTGAAACTTGAACTGTTTGCGGTGTTACGCGCATGAATAATTCCAGTCTCAGTCAGATTGAACAGATTTTCTATCCAGGCTGGTTGATGGCCAGCCAGCTACGCGGCGGGCAAGAAGTTCGGGACGGGGAAGGGCTTTATCGTCGGGCCTGTCGTCTGGTTCAGGAAGCGCGCAAATCGCTTTCGGATGCGGGCTACAGTGATAGCAGCCAGGAGCACATGGTATACGCGCTGTGCGCCTTGCTGGATGAAAGCGTTCTCAATCGCGGCACTTCTGACGATGGTTATCTGGCCTGGCGCCGTGATCCGTTGCAGGCGCATTTCTTCGGTACTTTGAACGCAGGTGAGGTGTTATGGGAGCGTATCCGTAACCTGCTGAAAGAGTCCGCACCGGACATGGCCGTGCTGACCTGTATGTATCGTACTTTACAACTGGGATTTGTCGGACAGTACCGGGCGCAGAACGACGAACGTCGTGAAGACGTGGTGCGTGCGCTGGGGGAACGAGTGCCCGCTTTTACGCTTGCTCAGGATGCGCCGATTGTCGCCAGGGTATCCAGTCTGCGCAGCGGCCGCCGACTGTACTGGCTTTCCTGGATTATCGGGGCGGCAGTACTGGCTGCGCTGTGGTACTTCTTCTCTTCCTCACTCACCGAACTGGTGAGTCAGACGGTCAAGCCGGGGTAAAGGATGCGTGATGTTTACCGGAGTCTGTTAACCGTCCTGGCGGGCGTACTGGCACTGTGGCTTATCCTGGGATTCTGGTCACCGTCGGTCGGGAGCCGTGTGGCATTCAGCCTGCTGATTATTTTGGTCTGTGGGGGAATGCTCTGGCGTCAGTATCGGACATCACTGATACGGGCACCGGCGCTCAGGGATATTGTGGGTGAGTCTCTGCCACCGGAAGATTTTCAGGGGGCAGTCATTCTGGTGTGTGGCGATAACAGCGCATTATTTGCTGAGGGGACACGGCATCGTGAAACCCGTCAGGGCTGGTATCTGTGGGTAAAAGATGCAGAGCAGTTGCCATTGTTGGCTCAACACCTGAGTCAGATTCGTCCGGCTCTGGTGTCACAGATCTCGATATTGTTGGCTATCTTACCCGAACGCCACACCTCGGATGCGGAGTTAACCCAGAGTCTGCGTGGCTGGCAGCGTGCTGTTGCGCAATGCCATATCTCACTTGGTCAACTCCCGCCGCAGTGGATCGTTATCTGGCTGTCACCGCCAGTCGCTTGTGTTGATGCTGAGCCGGTCTGGTTTACCACTGTCAGCCAACGGGCAGGACTCCAGGTATATCAACCCGGTCAGGGGAATTTGTCACTGACCGACTGGGCTCAAGAAACAACTTCGGGTGAGTGGCTGTCCCGCCTGAGCCAGGTGCTATGGCTGGACAGTGGACTTGCCTGGCTGAATACCGCAGTTAACAGTCTGCTGTCGGAGCGTCAGGGAGAACTGCCAGCTCTGAAGTCCTGTATACAAGGGCTGTGCATGGCTCCCGTGAGCGGTCTCGCCGGGAACCTCTGGCAACAACACATTGCCTCTGTTACTGCGCTGCCGCCTGATACGGTGGAGAGCGGTGAGCTTTTGCCGTTGCCTGAACAGCTGCTGTCGGCGCTGCCGCGTCGTCGTGGCGTCAGTCGTCGGATGGTGTTCTGGCGCTATGCCGGGCTGCTGGGGGGCATTTTTCTTGCACTGGCGATGCTGGCCTCCTGGGTTAACAACCAGCGTCTGATCCGCAATGTCGGCGGCCATCTTGCCTTATACCACCGTCTCTCCGCCACCCCTCTCACGCCTAAACTCCAGGCACAGCAGCGTCTGCGCGCTGATGGCGCACTGCTGGAGGACTGGCAGCGACGCGGTGAACCTCTGCGTTATCGCCTCGGGTTATATCAGGGGTCGCGTCTGATACCTGCTGTTGAAGCCGCCGTGAATGACCTGCCGCTACCACCATCACTATCACCGTCACCGCAGACGGTTATCAAAAAAATCGTACAGGAGCCGAAGACTATCCGCCTTGACAGCATGTCGCTGTTCGATTCCGGCAAATCGGCGCTGAAAGCCGGGTCCACCAAAATGCTGATTAATTCGCTGGTGGGCGTCAAGGCAAGGCCTGGCTGGCTGATTGTGGTCGCCGGTCACACAGATAACACCGGCAACGCACAACGAAATCAGACGCTTTCTCAGAAACGTGCCGAAGCGGTGCGCGACTGGATGCATGACACCGGTGACGTGCCGGAAAGCTGTTTTGCGGTGCAGGGCTATGGTGCAAGTCGCCCGCTCGCAACCAATGACACCCCGGAAGGCCGTGCGCTAAACCGCCGTGTCGAAATCAGTCTGGTATCGCAGGCTAATGCCTGTCAGATACCGGGTCACACCCTGGCGTCATCGCAGGATGATGGCGCATCACAACATAATAGAGAGTAATTCCATGGCAATTCCTGTTTATCTTTGGCTGAAGGACGATGGCGGCGCGGACATCAAAGGGTCTGTGGACGTTCAGGATCGTGAAGGCAGCATCGAAGTGGTGGCTCAGGAACATAATCTGTACATCCCGACCGATAACAACACAGGCAAGCTGACCGGCACCCGAATCCACACACCGTTCCTGTTTACCAAGGAAATCGATTCCTCCAGCCCATACCTGTACAAGGCGGTGACCACCGGACAGACCCTCAAGTCTGCAGAATTCAAGTGGTACAAAATTAACGATGCGGGTCAGGAGGTCGAGTACTTCAACACCAAACTTGAGAACGTGAAAGTGGTGAAGGTGAACCCTGTAATGCACGACATCAAAGATCCTTCTTTCGAGAAGCACAACCACCTTGAGCAGATCGAACTGCGCTACGAAAAAATCACCTGGACCTACAAAGACGGCAACATCATTCATTCCGATTCATGGAACGAACGCGCGACCGCGTAAGTCACGAGCGGGCAGAGCTTCTCTGTCCGCTTTTTCGTTTTTGCTGAACGTCTGAAGTCAACGGGCTTTCAGCAAAGAACCCACAATCTGCCAGCCTGACCGTATGCGCTTTGGTCTCCTTCCTGGGAAACAGCGAGGGGCGGTAGCGTGTCCAGGAACCGACAAAGAGAGAAATTCATGGAAAATCCAGCCATCCTGCTGCGACGTTTGAACCCTTACTGTGCCCGTGCGATGGAAGGGGCGGCTTCGCTCTGCCAGACCCGTGCGCATACGGAAATTCTGCCGGAGCACTGGCTGCTGAAATTACTGGAGCAGGGCGAGGGCGATCTCACTGTGCTGGCTCGTCGCTACGAGTGGGACATGGACAGCCTCTGGCAGGATTTGCTTGGCTGGCTCGACAAACAACCGCGCTCAGTGCGCAGTCGTCCGCAGCTTTCAGAAAACATCCAGACGCTGATGCAAGAAGCCTGGCTGATTGCCTCACTGGCGGGTGAGGCGCAGATCCGAAGTCATCATCTGATGATGGCTCTGGTTGATAAACAGAACCTGGTGCGTTGCGATGGTCTGTGGCCGTTATTGACCCTGGGCCTGAGTCAGTTGGAACGCCTGCGCCCGTTACTGGATGCTCAGTCAGACGAGCGTCCTGAAATGCAACAGGAAGCGGAGCTGGCGTTTGTTGGAAATCCCGTTGTCGCGGAGATAAAAGAGGGAGAACTCAGCCCGGCACTGCAAAACGTGCTGGATAAGTTTACCCTAGACGTCACTGCTAAAGCCCGCGAAGGCAAAATCGACCCGGTGTTTGGGCGTGATACTGAAATTCGCCAGATGGTGGATATTCTTTCTCGCCGCCGAAAAAACAACCCGATTCTGGTCGGTGAGCCGGGTGTCGGTAAAACGGCACTGGTAGAAGGGCTGGCGCTCAGAATCGCTGAAGGCAATGTGCCGGAGTCGCTCAAACCTGTCGTGCTACGCACTCTTGATCTTGGTCTGCTGCAGGCAGGAGCGGGTGTGAAGGGGGAATTTGAACAGCGTCTGAAAAACGTGATTGATGCAGTGCAGCAGTCACCAGTACCAGTTTTGCTGTTTATCGATGAAGCGCACACCATCATCGGCGCGGGTAACCAGGCTGGTGGTGCGGATGCCGCCAACCTGTTGAAACCGGCACTGGCGCGTGGTGAATTACGAACCATCGCCGCTACAACCTGGTCTGAATACAAACAATTTTTCGAACGCGATGCCGCACTTGAGCGCCGCTTTCAGATGGTGAAAGTGGACGAGCCCGACGATGACACCGCCTGCCTGATGCTGCGTGGCCTGAAATCTCGCTACGCCGGACACCATAATGTGCATATCACCGACGATGCGGTTCGCGCTGCCGTTACGCTTTCCCGACGTTATCTCACCGGTCGCCAACTACCGGACAAAGCCGTTGACCTGCTCGACACCGCAAGCGCCCGTGTGCGCATGAGTCTCGACACCGTGCCTGAACAACTGATCCGTATCCGCTCCCGGATCACCGCTCTTGAAATGGAGAGGCAGGCACTACAGGAAGACATGGCTGTCGGTAGTCAAAACTACGGTGAACGCCTGACGGCAATAGAACAGGAAAAGAACACTTTCAGCGTTGAACTCAACGAACTGGAAACCCGGTACGGTCAGGAGCTGAAACTTACCGAACAACTGCTGGAAAGCCGTCAGGACATTTCCCGTCAGAGTAAAACGTACTCCCTGCAACAGGAGTTCAACGGTATGCAGCACAGCAACCCGTTACTTTCAGTCGATGTGGATGTGCGTACCGTTGCTACCGTGATTGCTGACTGGACGGGCGTCCCGCTGTCGTCGCTGATGAAAAACGAGCAGACCGAACTGCTGACGCTGGAAAACGAAATCGGCAAACGCGTAGTCGGGCAGAATGCGGCGCTTGAAGCCGTCTCCCGGCGCCTGCGTGCCGCGAAAACAGGCCTCACATCTGAGAATGGCCCACAGGGTGTGTTCCTGCTGGTTGGCCCAAGTGGTGTAGGGAAGACCGAAACGGCGCTGGCGCTGGCTGACGTCATGTACGGCGGTGAAAAATCACTGATTACTATCAACCTGTCCGAGTATCAGGAGCCGCACACCGTCTCCCAACTGAAAGGCTCTCCTCCAGGCTACGTCGGCTACGGGCAGGGGGGCATCCTCACCGAAGCGGTGCGCAAGCGCCCGTACAGCGTGGTGCTGCTCGATGAAGTCGAAAAAGCGCATCGTGACGTGATGAATCTGTTCTATCAGGTTTTTGATCGGGGCTTTATGCGCGATGGCGAAGGCCGTGAAATCGATTTTCGCAATACGGTCATTCTGATGACCTCAAACCTTGGCAGCGACTATGTGATGCAGTTGCTTGATGAACAGCCTGATGCCAGTGAAGGCGACCTGCACGAACTGCTGCGCCCGATCCTGCGCGAACACTTCCAGCCTGCGCTGCTTGCCCGCTTCCAGACAGTGATTTATCGCCCGCTAACGGAAGCGGCGATGCGTGCCATTGTGGCAATGAAACTCTTGCAGGTCAGCACGCGCTTGCATCGTCACTATGGCCTGACCACATATGTTGACGAGAGTCTGTATGACGCTTTGACCAGTGCCTGCCTGCTACCGGACACCGGTGCGCGCAATATCGACAACCTGCTCAACCAGCAAATTTTGCCGGTACTGAGTCAGCAACTGCTGGTTCATATGGCGGCGAAACAAAAGCCGGTTTCGCTGACGCTGGGCTGGAATGATGATGAAGGGATTGGACTGGAGTTTAAACCTGGCTAAAGGAGCTAAGTGATTATCCGATGGAACAGCAGGCACAGATTATTGCTGATAATTTTGTACTGCAAAAATTTGGGTATTTTGAAATGAGACTGTTGTTATTAAAGGTCATTATTAGTGCCGTTGGGCTGGAGCCATAATCACTCTTTTTCTTACCGACTGAATCCCTTATTTAATCCCGCAACCTGCCCGCCGGTAACAGCGTCATGGACAACGGGTTATCCCATGGAGTCAATATTATGAGTCTGACAGATACGCTGAATAACGCTCTGTCTGCATTAACTGAAGGCGGGCTGAACCGCTACCGTCTGGATATTCCGTCCTGTACCGCATCGCCGGATGTGGAGGCCTTCAGGGGTGAGGAGTGCATGAGCGGGCTGTATCATTACACCGTTCTGTTTACCAGCAGTGACCTGAACATCAGTGCATCGCAGTTACTGAGTAAACCGGCGACGCTGACCATGGGAACAGGGCCACTGACGGGGCTGAGCGGGCAGAAAGTGGTGCACGGGGTGATGACAGATTTCAGTCGTGTCAGCGGTTCACGTGACCAGGCGACGTACCGGATAATTATTGAGCCGTTTCTGTCCCTGCTGGGCAGGCAGTACCGCACCCACCGTTTTTTCGTCAATAAATCTGTACCGGAAGTGGTCACGGAAGTCCTGCAGGAGCATGGTCTCAGAGGCTGGGAGTATGAGTTCACTCTTAAAGCCGGTTATCCGAAGCGTGAGCAGATAAACCAGTACCGGGAAAGTGACCTGGCGTTTATTGAGCGCCTGCTGGCTGAAGCGGGGATATTTTATTTTTTCACCCTGCAGCCGGACACCCTGACGGAAGTGGTGCACTTTGCCGACAGGCAGAGCGCCTGGACTTTCGGTAAAACGCTGGCGCTCAGCAGTCCGTCGGGGATGAGTGACAATGGCGCGGATTCGGTGTGGGGGATTCACGTCCGGCATCATGTGGTGGCGCGTTCAGTGACGGCGGATGATTACAATCACCGTGAAGCGCAGAACATCCTGACGTCGGTGCCGGCGGACATGACCCGTGGCGACGGGGAAGGGAACACCTACGGCGATGTGTACCATTACCTGCCGCGTCATCTTGAACGGGGCGACAAAATCACCCCGGCGGCGGAAACCGGCAATTTCTGGGCGCGGCTTGAGCATGAACGCTTCCTGTCAGGACAGACAATGGTCAGCGGCAGCAGTAATGATGCCCGGCTTTCCCCGGCTCAGGTGCTGACCATCAGTGAACGGGCTGTTCCGCCGACCCTGCCGTCAGAAACGGACAACGGTATTGTGATTACCCGCACGGTCTACAGTGCGAGCCGTAAGGATGCCCTGACCGTGACATGGGAAGGGATGCCGTATTACGAAAACCGCTGCTGGCGTCCGGCAGCTAAAAAACGGCCGGTGGTGAGCGGGACAATGACGGCGCGGGTGACCAGCGCCAGGGACAACGATATCCACGCGTGGCAGGATGCGTCGGGGATGTACCGGGTGAAGTTCGATGCCGACCGTGACGACAAAGGTCAGGGCATGGAAAGTATGCCGGTGCGCTTTGCCAGACCGTACGGCGGGGATAAATACGGTTTTCACTTCCCGCTGATACAGGGGACGGAGGTTGCCATCGCGTTCCATGAAGGCGACCCGGACCGGCCGTATATCGCCCATGCGCTGCACGACTCCCGCCACGCAGACCCCGTCACCGAAGCCAACAACACGCGTAATGTAATCCGCACAGCTGGCCTGAACAAACTGCGGATGGAGGACAGGCGCGGTGAGGAGCATATCAAGCTCAGTACGGAGTACGGGGGAAAGACGCAGCTGAATCTGGGGCATAACGTGGATGCCTCCCGCGAACTGCGCGGGGAAGGGGCAGAGCTGCGCACAAATGACTGGGTCAGCGTTCGTGGTGGTAAGGGAGTTCTGCTTACTGCAGATGCTCAGCCTGACGTCGGCAGTAAAATGCTTGAAATGGACCGGGCTGTAGAACAACTGGAGCAGGCACTTACGCTGGCAAGAAGCCTTCAGTCAGCCGCGAAAGGGGCGAAGGCAACGGTATCTGATATCGACAGTCAAAAGACGCTTAACAGCTCACTGAAATATTTGAAAATGCCAGGAATGCTGGCTGTTGCACCGGCTGGAATAGGCATTCTAAGTCCTGAGACTGTCCGACTTGCTTCAGGTGGGGCAAGTATTGGCCTCATGTCAGGTAAAAACACCGATATTAGCGCCGGGCAATCATTCACTGTAGCGGCAAGCAAGTCTGTAAGTTTGTTTGCACAAGCAGCAGGAATGAAAATGTATGCTGGGGCAGGGAAGGTTGATATTCAGGCACAATCTGATGCCATGAATGTTTCAGCATTACAGGACATTACTCTCACCAGTGGTGAGGGAAGCGTGAAGGTGAATGCCAGCAAGGAACTGATTTTAAGTTGTGGTGGTGCTTATATAAAGCTCAGTGGTGGGAATATTGAACTGGGCTGTTCAGGGAATATTCTGCTGAAAGCGGCCAATGTTAATCAGACGGGAGCTGCGACACTTGATTCTCAACCTCTTACTTTCCCTAAGGGGTATAGCGGAACGTTTACTGTTACCGATCCTGAATCAGGGGATATCAAACCATTCACTAGTTATAGAGTAACCCCTCCAGATGGCGAGGTACTTGAAGGAATATCTGACTCGTCAGGGAAGACTGCACCGTTTTACTCATCGACACCAGGTAATGTAAAAATTGAGTTTCCACGTGAGATAAAAGATGAAGGTCCTGGGCATTGGGTTACTGTTGATCATGATTATTACGGGTTGAAGAATACTGCAATTATGGCAATCAACCGTTTAACTTCTATGGGAGATGAGGGCCGTATTTTTGGTTCTGAAGGGAAGGACTATATGAATACGAAAAGAGATAAAATCCAGGAATGGCAGCCTTTGCCATCTGATACTACAGCCGAGATAGAGCAGCAATCAGCAGTATATCGTTACGGAGAACAGAGAAAGGTAACGCAAACTTTTTTGGAAGGTGATGATGCCTGGGCTGTTACAGGTCAGTCGTGGCACTGGCAACCAACGACCGCTGATGATGTCTATGAGGGAATTAAATGAAACTTAGCTTAAAACAGAAACATATATTGTATTGTTGGGCGGTGTTTGATCTCTTTTTCATCGTCAGATTTATCTGGCTGAATATCTCTCAGGGACGAATTCCTTTAATTGATGATATATTGTCTTTTAGCCATATTTATCCTCAGCAAGGGGCGTATTCGCAAGTCCTTTTTTCTTTTTCGTTATTGCTTAATGTCTCGATTGTTTTTTCTGCTGTAATGTTCTTAAAAAAGTGGAAGTATGTGAATTGGGTTGTCTATATTCAAACACCATTCAGATTGTTCTTCATGATCCCTTCTATTTCGATATTACCATGGATGTTTAAAACTATGTCAATCAAAGTAGGGGTGATATTTCTTGCTGCTGTATTCTTATCGGAGATAATTAAGGTTGGGACATTTTATCTTACAAGAGAAAAGAGCTCATAAATTTTTTAACCTGCATAAAGAGGGATGTTTATGGTAGGAAATACATTAGTAACATCTGTGACGTATACAGAGGAAAAAGCTACGGCTGGAAAACAGAAACCTTACTGGGTTGAAATTCAGTTGGTTGATGAGCAGGGAGATCCCGTAGCGAATATACCATGGCGTGCTGAAAGTTCGCATCCAGTATCCGGACCAGTTGATAACCTTACGTATACGGGTCAAAGTGAGGCAGATGGGCTTATTCGCATTGATATGCCGCATGGGCTTGAATTAAGGCTGGCGTTAGATGGCAATCAACTGGCTACGGAAATGGAAAAACGTGCCTTACGTGTTAGCCGCGATGCAGAAAATGATTCTGTTGTGCGTCCTGAAGCTGAAGAAAAAGGGTATATCTGGCATTATGCCGTTATCGGTGAACTTTGTCAGAGTTCACCAAACCTTGAATTAAGACCAGGGGAAATGTTACCCGCATATCACTTTCCTGCAAATACGGCATTTAAGGGCTTTAAATTCCGAACGAATGAACTTGAAAAACGTCATGTAATAGAAATATGCCCCTTCAGATCGTGGGAGCTTGTTCTACACCATCAAAAGGACTATTCCATTGCGAATGGAATTAACCTTGGGGCGGCAGCGACGCTTGCCTATGCAAATGGCAGTACTCTGGATACGGTGTCAATTACACGTTTTTTTATTAACCAGTGCCAGGATCTTTCTCGCTTACCCCAACTTTATAAAGATGGTTCCGCATGGAATACATTAGTACAGGATGTTCCCTACAGTAATCGATATTATCCTCCAGTGTTTATGGATACCTCGCGAGATACTTCGCCTAAGGTAGACAGTAAGAATTCGCATGGAACAGCACAGGCAAAGGAAAATACTGCTGTGACAAAGGCAGACGGTGATACGCAGCTTTATTATGTTTATAACGTGGATAAGATAATCGTTGCCTGGCGTGGGACGGCTAGCTTGTTTGATGTAGGAACGGATATTGAGTTCAGACCAGTAAGTCCAGAACTATGCGATATAAATAAAACGGGATGTAGTACGTTACTTTCTGCTGGAAAAGTACACACGGGATTTTGGAGTGGATATAGTCGGGTTGAAAAGAAATTTAATAAAGAAATACTAGAGTTATTGAAAACCATTGAAAGTAGAATGCTATTTATCTGTGGGCATAGTTTAGGTGGTGCATTAGCATTAATTCATGCAGCAAAACTGAAGGACTATTATCCGATACTTTACACCTATGGTATGCCGAGAACTTTTACCCGCGATGCTGTGATGCAATTGTCGGAGATTACCCATTTCCGTCATGTTAACGATAATGATCCAATTCCAGCCGTACCCGTAGAAGCCAACCTGGATAACGGGTTATATAAATTATGGGGATGGTTGGGGGGGACACTGGGCTTTTTCTGGTCGTTGGGTGAACTTCTGGCTTACCAGATGGTAACCTGGGGGGACTGCTTCTGGCATCACGGCAATACGGTAGCCTTTCTCACGGTCACTCAGAGTCGGGAATGGAAAGAGTGCAAAAGAGATCTGCCAACGCCGGCAGGGTGTATTACCATCAGAAAATTACTTCCTCTTAAAGCTAAACTTTACCTGGTTCCTGCGTTGGCGGAGCAGGAGATGCAGCAGGCAGGTCAGAAGCAGAAAGAATTTAAAGCATCACTGACGCAAGCAGATCTAACTGACTTTTTCCCTAAAGGTTGTAATCCGGACAGAGGCGTAAATGTAAATCTTTTTGACCACTTTATGACCTCCTATATGCCCTATATGTATAACAAAGTATTAGAGCTGATTGATAACGCTGGAATAGTGGAAAAGCGTACTTTTACTGAGCATCAGTATAACGTTGATTCATTCAGAGAGCAGATGGCAGAAAATAAAAATGACATACCGGAGAGTGAATTAGTAAGAAATAACATTTTTCTGAATATAGAAGGACTGCTTGACGCATCGCTTTCCCCAACGTTGTTCATGCCATCTGGCAACGATACGCTTTTGCGGTTTGCTCAATATGGAGAAGAGGTAATGGAAAATGTATAACCAATCAAAAATTATTCTGCTTTCCTTAGTATTGTTTTCATCGGCAGGTTGCAGCATAAGTAGAACTGTTAACAAGACTTTATCTCCACCGCCAGATACAAAATGGGTCAATGTTGAAGTAAAAAATCCATCTCAGTATACGAAACCTTTCCCGCTTGAGGTCAGATACATCTCGTATGAATGTATGAAAAAAAGAATCAGTGGATTTGATGGTTCTGTTATCACCGAGCCCAGCTACAATGTTATCGGGATTCCCATGCAGCAGGAGAGTGGGGACATCTGGAAAGGGAAAGTCGCTATGACAGGCGGCGGCTCATGCAAATGGACGTTGAGTGCGGTCAATTTAGGTATCGAATATATAGATGCTACACATCTTGGCAAAGATCTTGTACCCGGAACAGCGGTAGGGATTTCGCTCGCTTTTGATAATGATGCTTCCAGAAACGGACAATATACTGCAACTGAGGGCGATTTAAATTTATCACCAAAATATTATCCCTATATATCTGAATGGAATCTAGGCGAAAAAAAGAAAGAATTGTCCCTTTTAGGTAAGGAAAGCTTCCTGTCCTTAAGTGTTTATAATGTAAATCAAATTAAATTTGCACCTGTAATAGATGAAAGCAAAATTGTGAAATATATCGGGATAGAAAAGAAAATTAAAGGAGCGCATTCAAAAATAGAGTATCCAGATGGCAGCATTATATCCGATGGGACTGTGTTTCCTGATTTTGATAAAGTTGATAAAATGAAAGTTAAAAAATAAAAATGACAGAGTTTTTTTGTTAAATATATCAGGATGGTTAATTATTATAAGTGCAGGTCTGCAACATATTTTTACGATTGACTTAATACGGAGAAGAAGGGATTGAAAATACATAACCAATCAAAAATTATTCTGCTTTCTTTAGCTTTGTTTTCATCATCAGGATGCAGCATCAATAGAACTGTTAACAAGACTTTATCTCCACCGCCAGATACAAAATGGGTCAATGTTGAAGTAAAAAATCCTTCTCAGTATACGAAACCTTTCCCGCTTGAGGTCAGATACATCTCGTATGAATGTATGAAAAAAAGAATCAGTGGATTTGATGGTTCTGTTATCACCGAGCCCAGCTACAATGTTATCGGGATCCCCGTGCAGCAGGAGAGTGGGGACATCTGGAAAGGGAAAGTCGCTATGACAGGCGGCGGCTCATGCAAATGGACGCTTAGCGCCGTAACACTTGGCATTGAATATATTGATGCCACTCACCTTGGTAAGGATCTTGTGCCCGGCACGGCGGTAGGGGTAATGCTGGCATTTGATAATGATGCTTCGCGTAATGGCCAATTTACCTTCTCTACGGGTGACTTACATATTTCGCCTAAATATTACCCATATATTCGAGAAAGAAAAATAACAGAGAAGACAAAATCGCTTTCTCTGTTAGGAAAAGAGAGTTTTCTTTCTTACAGAGTATCTAATTTTAACAGTATTTATTTTCACCCTGAAGTTGATGAAGTGAAAGTTGTTAGATATATAGAACCGGAAAGAAAAGTTGATGGAGTGTACTCCCGGATAATTTATCCGGATGGAAGTTATGCACCAGAAAGATCGCTTTTTCCTGATTTTGATAAGGTTGATAAAATGAAAGTTAAAAAATAAAAATGACAGGTTTTTTGTTAAATGCATGAGGCAGATTAATTATTGTAAGTGCAGGCCTGTAACATACTTTTACGATTGACTTAATACGGAGAAGAAGGGATTGAAAATACATAACCAATCAAAAATTATTCTGCTTTCCTTAGTATTGTTTTCATCGGCAGGCTGCACCATAAGTAGAACTGTTAACAAGACATTATTTCTATCAGTAGATACAAAATAGTTCAATTTCGTTTTTAACTCTTTATTAGTGACAGAATTCTTTAAACCTTAACAGGATAAATTCATTGTGGCTAACGGTCTGGTATTACTTGGAGATAAAACAACGCATGGTGGCAAAGTTAATTCGGCCTCCTCCAATATTACTGTTGATGGAAAAAAGGTTGCTTTAGTTGGTGATTTTGTTAGCTGTCCGATTATAGGGCATGGAACGAATCCCATCGTGGAAGGATCGCCACACCGTACCTTTAACGGTCGTGCTGTTGTCGTCGATGGTTGCAAATGCCTGTGCGGTTGTAAGGTTATTTCGAGTGCTAAGAATAGTACGGTAGGACAATAAATGGGCTGGGAAAGATCGAAAGCAACAACGATGGAGTTACCTTCTGAACCCTCTTTCATGGGGTGGCTTTTAGCAGGTGGTACTACCGTGGTTGTGGGTGTGTTGCTGTTTATTCTTCATGCGTCAGGCATGGTTAAACCATTGTCTGGATTCAACATTTGGTGGCTGGCATCAAGCCCAGTGCTTTGCTGGTTTTTCCTTTTTTGCTTGCGGGGCTGGCTTTGGGGCAGAACATTTGATGAGCACCAGTTTTTGCAGAAGGAAGCTGAATATGGGCAACATCAGTGGGAATCCTGGGCGGGGCGTTATCTGGCGGTGCTTGGTAGCAGTATTCTGTTACCTTCAGGTGTAACCGCCAGGGCCATCTCGAAATCAGAGGCATCAGATGTGCCGTCCCTTTTTTCACTGACCAGCCATTTTGACGCTCAATCCGTAATGTCTGGTTCTTTATTAGAGCTGGGGCTTGCCAGTGTGCAGAACGCAATCGCGATGCTGCCAGATACAGTGCAACTTAATATTACTGTTGTAAGTGATGAAATTTCTGCCGATTCCGATTCCCAATTTCGAAAAATCTGGGAAAGCATATATCCAGAGCGCGCTATCTCTGGTTCTATTTCCTTTTGCGAACCCCTTTCTTTTTCCTGGATTGAAGAACGCCTTAAGAGCCCAGCTATGGATATCGATTTGCTCCTCATATTGCAGAAGCATGGGGCTGAACAATATTCCGATGCACTGGCGAGTGTGCTTCTTACCAGCGATGATGTAGCTGAAAAATATCAATTTCCTCATTCTGCCCGCATTTTGCGACCGATGCCGCTGGATATGGCTCATTTCAAAGCTGATGTGGGATTGTTTCTGGAAACACAAACGATCGCATCTCAGACATCAAAAGTTTATTGCGACTATGGGCACTGGAATGACTGGTTTGCTGAATTAATGATGGCTTCTCAATTACATCAAACATCGTGGGCGCCCCAGGATATTGATGTACTGGAAAAATATAACGGTATTCCGGGGGCAGGTAGTGCATGGTTTTTGGCCGCATTACTCTCCGATATTACATCTGTTAGCCAGACATCCGTTTTAGGTCTGTTTACTTCTGGAACTGATCATTTTGTCAGTACAGTTACTTCAGGGAGCAATAATAATGATGTCGGCTAGTTTATGGAGCAGAGGAGGGCTTGTTGGCATCGTTGCCCTAATTTCTCTTGCCATACTGAGTTTGATACTGCATTTCGGCCCTCAGTATGGTCTCGATACACGCCTGAAAGAGGCGATGGCATTTGTATCTGTGTGGCTTGTCCTGCTGATTATTCGTTACACGCCGTTTGTGTTCCGATTTATGCGAGAAAAATATCACCGCTGGCAGGAACAGAAGAATAATGTGTTGCCTTTTGATGAACAGAGAGTTGCCAGGACGCCACCCCATAACGTCACCGTCGACACCATCCGTCTCGCCATGCGTAATCTCTACGGTCGTCGCTGGGGACGTAAAACCCGCATCCTGTTGATAACCGGTACACCCTCAGATGTTGAGCTGCTGACCCCTAAACTGACCGCTCAATTCTGGCAAGAAGATCGTGGCACTCTGCTTTTGTGGGGCGGTGATCTCAATACGCCAGCCGACAATATCTGGTTGACTGCTCTACGCAAACTGCGCCGCCGCCCGGTGGATGGTCTGGTGTGGGTCACCTCGGCTTTCGACCAGTTGTCTGTTCCTGGTCTGGAACAGCCGTTGCCCGTGCCTTCTGAAAGCGCAATGGACTCTCTTTCTCATGCCATAAGCAGCCGCATGGAGGCGCTGGGCTGGAAGATTCCCCTGTATATCTGGTCATTGCATCCGCGAGCGGGTAAGCCTGAAGGACGTGTTGTGCAGGCTGCTGG
This sequence comes from Escherichia sp. MOD1-EC5433, assembly GCF_002966005.1. Taxonomy (NCBI): domain Bacteria; kingdom Pseudomonadati; phylum Pseudomonadota; class Gammaproteobacteria; order Enterobacterales; family Enterobacteriaceae; genus Escherichia; species Escherichia sp. MOD1-EC5433. The sequence goes on from NZ_PTRL01000001.1 coordinate 553,256, forward strand.
CTGCCAACTGCCCGCCGGGTGTTGTACCGAAGGGTTAGCTAAACAATTGGCTATCCTGACGCCGGAACTGACTTTACAGGGACTACAACAGACCTGCGGTGAGGTGAAACATAACTTTTTGCTGAGGCTTGCCGACCAGCTTATCCGTAAACCGGAGAGCGTGACCGCACCGCTGTCGGCGATGCTTAATCCATACCGTCCGCTGCCTCTGGCTGGGCTGGTGTTCAGTCAACCCTCTGCCAGCGGTGAACGTGCCGTGCCGCATCAATGGGGAATGGACAAATGCTGGGATGCTCTGCCTGAATCTGTTCGGATGCTTCCTGCCGCACTGCGTCCCGTCAGGCCGGGCATTCCATGGCAGAAGGTTATAGCGTCTGTTATTGCCCTGGTGATGGTGGGGTGGGGGGGCTGGATGGGCGTCTCCTGGAGGACTAATCGTGGTCAGATTAATACTGCAAATACCCAGGCAGCGATGGCTTCCCGACAAAACCAGCCACTGGAGCAACGCTTGTACGCACTGTTTGAGCTGCAAAAAACGTTGGCTCGTCTGCAGTATCGCTCTGAGCATGGTGTGCCCTGGTATGAAAAGGCGGGATTAAGTCAGAACAATGCGTTGCTGACGACACTCTGGCCTCGTTATCAGGAAAGTGCACTGCCGCTGCTGCGGGATGCGGCTGCAGATCACCTACAAAAGCAGGTCAGTGCCTTTAATGCGCTGCCGCCAGGTAGCCCGCTGAGGGAGCAAAGGGCAAAAAGCACCTGGGAACAGCTCAAACTCTACCTGATGCTGGCGCGTCCTGAGCATATGGACGCCGCCTGGTTCAGATCTGCTTTGCTGAACAACTGGCGGAAACGTCACGGTGTGAAAGACGGTGTCTGGCAAGGAATGGCTCCATCATTGTTGTCGTTCTATGCTGCGCAGTTGATCACGCATCCTGAGTGGAAGATCCATGCTGATGAAAGCATGGTCAGCCAGGCTCGCTCGCTGTTGGTTCGGTTGATGGGGGTACGTAACAGTGAGTCGAGCCTCTATCAGAAGATGCTTTCGCAGGTGGCGCACTTGTATGTCGATATGCGCCTGGAGGATATGACCGGTGATACCGATGCTGCCCGCCTGTTCAGTACTACCGAAATTGTGCCGGGGATGTTCACCCGTCAGGCATGGGAGCAGGCGGTGCAGCCTGCCATCGAGAAAGTAGTGAAGTCGCGGCGGGACGAGCTCGATTGGGTACTCACGGACAGTAAGCGTCAGGCGAATAAATCGGACGAGACCTCCCCTGAGGCGCTGAAAAATCGCCTGACGGATCGCTATTTCGCAGACTTTGGCGGAGCCTGGTTGGAGTTCCTTAATAGCCTGAGCTGGAACCAGGCCGCTACGCTGTCGGACTCCATTGACCAGTTGACCCTGATGGCTGACGTGCGTCAGTCACCTCTGGTGGCGTTGATGAACACCCTGAACGTGCAGGGGCGCACCGGGCAGACCGGTGAAGCAATTTCAGATTCATTGGTGAAATCAGCCAAAAATCTGCTGGGCGATGCCAACAAGGATGCTATTGACCAGAGCGTAGGTGTACATGGACCGCTGGATGCAACTTTCGGCCCGGTGCTGGAGTTGATGGACAAGAGCCGCACGGGGGCACAGGAGCAGAGTCTGCAGTCGTACCTGACTCGTGTGACTCAGGTGCGCCTGCGCCTGCAACAGGTGACCAATGCCGCCGATCCGCAGGCGATGACCCAAACGATTGCTCAGACGGTATTCCAGGGCAAAGCTGTAGATCTAACTGAAACTCGTGACTACGGCAGCCTGATTGCCGCCGGGCTTGGCCAGGAGTGGAGTGGCTTTGGGCGCGCGGTGTTTGTAAATCCGATGGAGCAGGCCTGGCAGTTGGTTCTGACCCCTGCGGCGGACAGTCTTAATTCCCAGTGGCAGCAGGCGGTGGTTGCCGAGTGGAACTCCGCCTTTGGCGGGCGTTATCCGTTCAACAACGCCAGCAGCGATGTATCTTTGCCGCTGCTTGCCAAATACCTCAATGTCGATTCCGGTCGTATTTCGCAGTTTTTGCAGACACGCCTGAAAGGCGTACTGCACAAGAATGGGAATAACTGGGTGCCGGACAGTATCAATTCGCAAGGGCTGACCTTTAACCCGGCGTTTCTCAACGCTATCAACACATTGAGCTATATCTCGGATGTCGCCTTTACTGAAGGTAATGCCGGGATGAAGTTCGAACTGCGCCCAGGCACTTCTGATGGCGTGATGCAAACCGACATGATTATCGACAGCCAAAAACTGACCTATGTGAATCAGATGCCGGCGTGGAGGAGCTTCACCTGGCCTGCGGACACAGAAGCGCCTGGCGTGAGCCTGAGCTGGATAAGTACCCAGGCTGGCACCCGTCAGTATGCGGATATTCCCGGAACGTGGGGCTGGATACGCCTGCTTGATAAGGCTGAGATCAGTGCTTATCCCGGCGTCGGCAGTAGCTACACACTGAGCTGGAAAGCTCAGGATGGACGCCTGCTCAATTATACCTTGCGTTCCGAGGTGGGAGAGGGGCCGCTGGCACTGTTGAAACTGCGTAACTTCCGTCTGCCGGGAACCATCTTCAACACGGTCAGAGTGGCAGCGTCAAACCAGCTTGCCAGCGCGACCAGTAATGCAGAGGCGGTTTACTGATGAGTACGCTGGATACTTTACTTAGAGCTTGCCAGACAGAGCAGGCGATACTGCTTGGCGCTACCGGTGAGCGCGTGGCGCAGTGGAACAACTGGTTGCTGCCGTTATCAGGGACATCATCTGTAGGGGAAGACCCGGGGTATGACGATGACTTCCAGCAAATGCGCGAGGAGGTCAATAAACTCTCCGGGGCAGATACCGAACTCATTTGCCGACTGGCGGAGAAGTTGCTCACCACCACCGCCAAAGATATCCGTGTGGCGACGTATTACTGCTGGGCCAGGCTGCATCGTGAAGGCGAGCAGGGGCTGGCAGAAGGTCTTGAGCTGCTGGCCGGTCTGATAGACCGCTTCGGCACGCAGCTGCATCCGCAGCGTGACCGCAGCCGTAAGGCAGCACTGGAGTGGCTGGCTGGTTCACGTATGACTGATTCCCTTTCACTGTATCCGGAAGTGGTCAGGGAAGATGCGTTGCGTACCACCGGCGCGCTGCTTCTGATAGCTCAGCTAACCGAAAACGAATCGGATGAAACCCGTCCTGAACTGAATGCGCTGTACGGCGCACTGGAAAACCGCCTGCAGAAAGCGGGTGGTGTGGATGCGGTTGTACCACAGAACGCCAGCGCCACTGAGATACCGTCCACGGCGAGCCACAGCGATGCTCCGGCTATCGGGCGGATCACTTCTGGTCAGGATTTGCTGGCGCAGGCACGCACACTCAGTGAATACCTGCGAGAACAGCCTGACGGTTGGTTGTCAGCGCACCATCTGATGAAAAGTCTGCGTCACGACACCCTGCGGGCCATTCCGGCTCCGGATGCGCAGGGACGCACACGTATCGAGCCTCCCAGGGCTGACCAGCGAGCACTGCTCAAGCGCCTTTACCTGCAACAAAACTGGGCGGAAATGCTGGAAACGGCAGACAGCACTTTTTCCCGAGGTGCCAATCATTTGTGGCTGGATCTGCAGTGGTATATCCATCAGGCACTGACGAAGTCCGGTAAAGACACTCTGGCTGCCATCATCGCCGCTGACCTGAAAGGGCTGCTGAAGCGGCTATCCGGGCTGGAGACGCTGGCGTTCAGTGACGGAACGCCGTTTGCCGATGAAGTAACGCTGAACTGGCTCCAACAGAGTGTGCTGGATACGACGAGCGGATGGAGCAATGACACATCATCTGCCCCGCTAATAGCCAGTAACGATGACATTCTTGCGTTGGAGCCTGAAGCTGTGGCACTGGCTGATAATGAAGGCCCGGATGCTGCATTGGGATGGCTACAGACCCAGCCCGGCATAACGACAGTTCGCCAGAAGTGGCTGTTGCGCCTGCTGATGGGGCGCATTGCTGAACAGTACGGTAAAAATGATCTGGCGGCGCACCTGTTTGCCGAGCTGGGTGAGCGTGCCAGAGAAGTGGTTCTTAGCGACTGGGAGCCTGAATTGTTGTTTGAAGTTCAGGCGCGCCATCTGAAACTCCTGCGGCTTAAAGCCGGTCGCAGTGAGGCAGACAAGGTTCGGCTCGGGCCTGCCATGGAAAAATTGCTCGGCGGGCTGATTCAGCTCGATCCGGCGCGGGCCGCAGTGTTGTGTGGTTAGAGAATGTTATTAACTGGATAAAAATTTATTTATCAGGAGGATGAACAGGAATGGCTCATAAAAAATAAGAAACATTAGGGATGTTAATTTTGGGTGAAAATTTCACTGGCCAGTGCAATATTTATGTCAATCACCCCATATAACAAAATATGAGTTCATTGCGGCAGTTGTCTTCCCTTTAATTTACAGGGCGAATAAAAATTTCTGGCTTATACATCTTTTATTGATATCTGTTTATTCATCCTTACGGGGTGTCCTGTTTCTGGAGATGGAATCATGCCAGAAGAGGAGGTTAAGGTTAGTTCATCTGATGGAATTGTCTGTTTTTGTGCTCTCAATACTGAAGGTTATCGATTGTCAGATATCGCTATTTATCCCATGAATATGCCAGGTAGTCGGCGGAAATATATATTTTTATCTGACTTCAAGGTAATGGGGGGAATTATGTTCAGAAAAATATCTGCCGGATTTGAAATTTCAAATGAGAAGGTAAACCCCATTTATCTCACTCCCCTCGACGTAGTGAGATAGCTTTCCCTTTTAGGAAAAAGAACATTCTTTACTATATTTTGAGTAATTCTTTTATGAAAGATCTAACACTACGCTATTTCGATGCGGAAATGCGCTACCTTCGTGAGGCGGCGAAAGAGTTCGCCCAAACCCATCCAGATCGTGCCGCGATGTTGGACATGGATAAAGCCGGTACACCAGACCCGTATGTCGAACGCCTGTTTGAAGGCTTTGCCTTTTCGATGGGGCGGCTGCGTGAAAAAATTGACGACGACCTGCCGGAGCTTACCGAAGGGCTGGTCAGTATGCTCTGGCCACACTATCTGCGCACTATTCCTTCACTTTCAGTAGTGGCACTTACCCCGGCGCTACACGCCATGAAAATGGCGGAAGTGGTGCCTGCAGGGCTTGAAGTGTATTCCCGACCAATAGGACCGAGGAACACCGTTTGTCGTTACCGTACCACGCAGGATGTGATGCTCAATCCCCTCAGTGTTTCGGGCATCACTATGACCACCGAATCTGACGGTCGCTCGCTGCTACGGATACGCTTTGCCTGTAGCAGTCAGGCGGACTGGTCGAATGCTGATCTTAGTTGCCTGAGCCTGTATCTTGGGGCTGATGCTTCAGTCAGTAGCCAGTTGCATCTGATGCTAACGAAACGCCAGGCGGCGTTGTATATGCGCCTGCCCGGTCAGACTGATCGCATCCGTCTTGACGGGTATTTCTCGCCGGGCGGGTTTGCCGAAGAAGACCGCCTGTGGCCGAAAGGCGATAGTGCTTTCAGCGGCTATCAGTTGCTACTGGAATACTTTACCTTCCGGGACAAGTTTATGTTCGTCCATCTCAACGGCCTGGAGGGGATCACACCTCCTGCCGGGGCGGAGTATTTCGACATTGAAGTGGTGCTCAGTACACCGTGGCCGCCTGATCTGCCAGTCACCGATGATGCCATTCGCCTTCACTGCGTACCGGTGATTAACCTGTTCACCCTGGAGGCTGATCCGCTCATCATCACCGGACTTGAAAGTGAATATCTGCTGCGTCCTAAACGGCTGCAGGACGGGCATACCGAGATTTATGCTGTGGATTCGGTTACCGGTTCAAACCGAACCAATGACGCAGAGTATGTTCCGTTCAGCAGCTTCCGCCACAAAGGGGGGATGATGCGTCGCCATGCACCTCCGCGCTATTACCATACGCGCGTTAAGCGCAGCGTGAGCGGACTGTATGACACCTGGTTAATTCTTGGGGGGCATCAGTGGGAAGATGATCGACTTGTCGAGCGTGAAGTTGTGTCGCTGCAAATCACCGGCACGAACGGTCAACTGCCGCGCCGGGCGCTGCAGAGTACACTGCTTGACCGCTGTGAGCAGGTCGTGGATACGCAGCTTTCAGTGCGCAACCTTTGCAAGCCAACGCTGCCGGTTTACCCGCCCGCTGAAGACCGTTTCCACTGGCGAGTACTGAGCCACCTGGGAGCCGGGTTCCTCAACATGATGAGTACCGCAGAAGTGCTGCGTGGAACGCTTGCGCTGTACAACTGGCAAGACGATGAACTGAACATCCGGCGTCTGGAGGCGATTCAGCATGTGGCTCATCATCGTCTGCAGCGGTTCGAACAGGGCTTCCTGTTACGAGGGCTGGATATTGAAGTGACGCTCGACAACAACGGGTTTACGGGCGAGGGCGATATTCATTTGTTTGGTGAGATGCTTAACCGTTTCTTTGCGCTCTATGCCGATATGAACCAATTTAACCAGCTTACCCTCATTATCCAGCCAGAAGGAAAATGCATCCGGTGGAAAGAGAACCACAGCCCGCGCCTGCCCGGTTAATCGCACAGTGGGGTGACCGGCTGCCGTATATGAATTTTTACCGCTTCTGCCAGTTGCTGGAGCAAAGCCAACCGGATCAACCGGTCACCGGTAGTACCTGGCAGGTACGGCATGAACCGGTGCGCTTTCGCCCGCATCCGGGGATGGGGTTTCCGGCCTCTGAAATCAAAGGCGTGGAATTACCTGAGTATCCGCACTTACCCCCAACGGTACGCATTACATTTATGGGGCTCTACGGCGTGGAATCTCCATTGCCGACGCACTATATCGATGACATCACCCAGCGCCGCGAAGGGTACGAAGCCACCAGCGATTTCCTCGATATCTTCAACCATCGGCTGATTGCCCAATACTACCGCATCTGGCGTAAATACTCGTACCCGGCCACGTTTGAAGAAGGTGGTAAGGACAAAATCTCGCAGTATCTGCTGGGGTTGGCTGGGCTTGGGATTGACGGCTGCACCGACAGTATCGCCGCTCCCGCCTCACGCTTTCTGGCGCTACTGCCAGTCATGTTGCTGCCGGGGCGTACTGCGGAAGGTATGGCCTCTCTGGTGCGTTTGTTGGCACCCAATACACAGGCGAAAATCTGGCATCACGACAAACACCGGGTGCCACTGAAAAAAACGCTGACCATGAGCGTGAGTAATCCCTCCACTCTGATAAATCGCCCAGTGATGGGCAACTATGCCACTGACGTTAACAGCCGGGTGTTGATGCGCCTTACCACGACGGACCCGGCTGAAGTGCAGGGCTGGTTACCCGGTAGTGAGCTTCATACAGATTTAATGGCTCTGTTGCATGTCTATCTTGGCTCACGCCTTGATGTCCGCCTGCAGTTGTGTGTCGACCGTAGCCTGCTACCGGATGCCACAATGAACAGCAATCCTACAGTCGGTGCAGTGCAATTAGGGCGTACAGCCGTAATGCGTCCACTGAGTGTGGCGGACACAGCTACATACAGCAAAACAATAACCATCAATCTTGGCCGCTATGAGCGGGTACAGGAAAATATTCACCGCAGGGAGACCGATGAAGATGGCGATTATCGCTGGTAAATTTCCCCTGGTTACGCTGACTACGGGCATCACACTGATGCTGGCTGGGTGTGGCCTGACCCAGAGCATTACGGACGGCACTGTCGCCGTGACAAAAGCGATTTTTTATAAACAGGTGAAAACCCTGCATCTGGATATTCGGGCACGCGAGGCGCTGAACCTCAATGCCAGTGAAGTGGCGCTGTCTATAGTGGTGCGCATTTATCAGCTCAAGGATCGCAAAACCTTCGATAGCACGGATTATCCTTCGCTGTTTAAGTCTGACAGTCAGGCTGTTAAGGCTGACCTGGTGGCGGAGAAAGATATCCGCCTGAAGCCGGGTGGGGCAGTGATGGTTGATATGCCGATGGAGGAAAGTGCGCAGTATGTGGCGGTGGCGGGCATGTTTATGTCGCCGGATCAGGTGAGTAACACCTGGCGGGTGGTGTTAAGCCGTGACGATCTTGACCCGGATAAAGCCCGAATCATTGAAGCAGGAAGCAACCGACTGACTCTGAAGGCGCTGAAAGATGAATGACACTCCCCATCCGTCATTGTATGAGATCCTGTTTGGGAATTTTACCGGAGGGCTGGATCTGCATCAGGTTAGCGAGCAGAACCAGACGATCCTCTCAGTGCTGGACAATATGCAGCGCATTCTTAACTGTCGTGCCGGTACGCTGGCGCATTTACCTGACTACGGTCTGCCGGATATGACCAAAATCCTTCAGGGGATGCCGGGTATGGCGCATGAACTTATGGGGGCATTATCTGCTGTACTGCTCAAATATGAGCCACGCCTGCAAAAAATAACCGTTGTTTTGCTGGAACAAGAGGTTCCCGGTGAGCTGCGCTATGCCATTGATGCTGAACTTAAAGGTATTGGCCTGGTGCGTTATAGCACCGAATTTGTACCCGAAGGTCGGGTTCTGTTGAGGCATTTGAAGCAACAACAGTATCTCGACACGACAACTCGTATGTAATGTTTCTTCCTTAATTCGGCAACGCTCTGAATATGCCGCAGAAACGATAGTCTTCTATAACCGCAAGCACGTCAGATGGACAACTGGTCATGAATGACATTACCCCACGTAAAATCAAAACCGGCGGTGACCCGCGCACGCTACCGGATTATGCCGCCCTGCGCGATGAACTGAATAAGCTTACACATCCGGCGCGTCCGGATGTGAACTGGCATTATGTCGAGAAACTTTGTCTCTCACTGTTTGATCAAAATGGTGTAGAGCTGCAGACGGCAGCCTGGTATACGCTGGCTCGTACGCAACTGGCTGGATTATTCGGTCTTAATGAAGGTCTGGCAATACTGGAGGCTCTGATAAGTCATGAGTGGGGTGTGCTCTGGCCGCAGCCTGTTCACGTTCGAATGGAGATCCTGAGTAATCTGAGTCAGCGTTTGCAGCAACGTATACGCTCGCTGCCGCTGATATACAGCGATCTTGGTCAATTGTATCGGGCAGAACAACTGCTTACCCGTCTGGGGGAAGTATTACAGCGTCTGGAGCTTAGGCATCTCAGCCAACTGGATACTTTGCGTGCCCTGATACACAACAACGCTGTCAGCCTGGAAAGCAGCGACGGTACAACCAGCACAGGGACGACAATTCAGTCTGGTATCGTGTCACCTGCCACAGTAATAAATAGAACCGATATATCAATAGGTTCCCATGCTGAAAGTCTGTTTGAAGATCCCCGAAGGCCAGGCGGTACGGTGAAGTGGGTGTATGTTACACAACCGAACGTAGAGGTACTTCCGGCAATACCCGCGCCAGTAAAAAGGTGGAAATCTTTTGTTGCTGGGATGTGTTCCATGCTGATGATAAGTGCAGCAATGGTATGGGGCTGGCAATATTTTCACCGGTCGGATCCATTACAAGCCCAGCTTACTGCCTCTTTAACTCCATTACCCGCAATACTCACGCCTGAACAACTGGATATATTGCGGCAGCAATCTTCCTTGCCACAAACGTTAATAACGCAAACACAGCAGCAGCTTGCACTTCTGGACAAGCTACCACCGGACTGGCTCATTACCCGAGAACGGCAGCTTGTCGAACAAGCCCAGTCGATTTGGCCGGAGCGGGCAAAACCTCTGATGCAACGGTGGCAGCAACAACTTAATGTTGCCACATTGCCGACAGGAAACCTGAATGGCTGGCATCAGGGAATGATGACGCTACAGAAACTGAGTGAACGACTGAACGGACTGGATGAGCATAAAGGGAAATATATGACGGTCAGTGAACTGAAATCTGTGGTGTATTCCGCTATGCAGCTATTTAACCAATCCATACCGGCTGAAGAACAACTGCGGATACTGGCGCAATCGCCGGTAGGGCAGCCACTCCCTCCTGCCGCAGGGGCTCAGGCAGAGATGCGCCTGAAACAACTTATCGCCAGGTATGCCGACATTAAACAGAATGCTTCGAAGCTAAAAGGTGTGAATGGTTATGAATGATCTGTAACAACGACCAGAAATTTATCGTAGCCAGAAAAAGAAAAAGCCCCGCTTTTCAGCGAGGCCTTATGAATAGTGGTGCCCGGACTCGGAATCGAACCAAGGACACGGGGATTTTCAATCCCCTGCTCTACCGACTGAGCTATCCGGGCAACGGGGCGCATTAAACCTGATTCGCCTCGTCTCGTCAATCAAATTTCTTCAAATTACTGCAGACTGCACAATCTATCATCACTTTGCCGCTATTGCACACATTTCAGGAAAACCAGGCGGTCCAGGCGGCGGAAAGTGGCATTGCCAGAAGCAGTGCTGGAAGCATGTTGACCACCGGGAACATTTTAATGCCACAGATGCGCAAACCGGTCGCCAGAAGCAATAATCCTCCCACGGCGCTAAAGTCCGCCATCATCGCCGGCGTAGTTAGCGGTAATATCAGCGCGGCTCCCCAGGCCAGCGTTAACTGGATGATGAGCAATGGAATGCTAATTACTGATACCGCAATCCCCAGAGAGCAGGCGAAGATCATCGCCGTAAAGAAATCAAGAAATGACTTGGCGATTAAAATACTCGGATCGCCAGTCATTCCTTCATTCATCGCGCCGAAGATCCCTGTACCGCTGGCACAAAACAGGACAATAATCGCGACAAAATTTTGAATAAAAGATTCATGCGCTGGCTTCTTGCGCGAGTGGCGAAACAGATTCTGCGCTCTGGCAACCGCTGTATTGACTCCTTTCTCCAGCAAACATATTTCGCCGATTAGAGCGCCAAGTAGCGTAGCTAAAACCATCGCCGGAAGGTTGGCGCATTTCACCACCAGTAAAATACCAATCCCCAGCGATGCCAGACCAAAAATCGATGTCATTGAGACGCGGATACGTTCCGGTAAACGTTGGCTAAGCAGTGCGCCGAGAACGCCACCCAGTAATACTGCACTAGCGTTGATAAAAGGGCCGATGACCACGAGAGTTCCTGTTAACTGTATTGTTTGATTTTTTTATTATGAACTTTTTGCCCTGTTTATGGCTTGTCTGGCCGCAAAGTCCTGGCTTGCACGCTTTAGCGAAAGGTGCCATTATTGCGCGAATTTTCTCCTCTCTGTACGGAGTTTGCCTGATGCATGCCACCTCCTTACATTCTCTCGCTTCTCGCCGTTTTGCGCGAAAATCTTCCCTTTCCATGTTACTGCTCATGCGGTGAAGTTAACGCACGCTTACTGCAGGACAACAGTAAAATCAGAGCGTTTCTGCTTTTACTGATGTCTGGCGGTCGGAGCTGGTGACCAGTTTGACCCACATCTCATGGGGCAAGGTTTTTCATCTTGTCCGATATTCTTACCTCCCCGAAACGGGTTTGCGCTTATGAAATCAATGAGTATTGCCGCCAGTTATGAACTGGTTTCCCGACTTTCTACCCATCGTCGCGTGGTGGCGCTGGAAGATACTGATTTTACGGACGTCGCGGCAGTCGTCATTACCGCTGCGGATAGTCGCAGTGGCATTCTTGCGTTGCTTAAGCGCACCGGTTTTCATCTACCGGTGTTTTTGTATTCCGAACATGTTGTTGAATTACCTGCGGGCGTTACGGCGGTAATCAACGGCAACGAGCAGCAGTGGCTGGAGCTGGAATCCGCAGCCTGTCAGTATGAAGAGAATTTGCTGCCACCGTTTTATGACACGTTGACGCAGTACGTTGAGATGGGCAACAGCACTTTTGCTTGCCCTGGGCATCAACATGGTGCGTTCTTTAAAAAGCATCCTGCCGGACGCCATTTTTACGATTTCTTTGGTGAGAACGTCTTTCGCGCCGATATGTGTAATGCTGACGTAAAATTGGGCGATCTGCTTATTCATGAAGGATCGGCGAAGGATGCGCAGAAATTCGCAGCCAAAGTCTTTCATGCCGATAAAACCTATTTTGTCCTGAACGGCACATCGGCAGCGAATAAAGTGGTGACGAATGCGCTGTTAACGCGTGGCGATCTGGTGCTCTTCGACCGTAACAACCATAAGTCGAATCATCACGGCGCGCTGATTCAGGCGGGGGCGACGCCGGTCTATCTGGAAGCTTCACGTAACCCGTTTGGTTTCATTGGCGGTATTGATGCGCACTGTTTTAATGAAGAGTATCTGCGCCAGCAAATTCGCGACGTTGCGCCAAAAAAAGCCGAGCTGCCCCGCCCGTTTCGCCTGGCGATTATTCAGCTGGGAACCTATGACGGCACTATCTACAACGCCCGCCAGGTGATCGATACCATTGGGCATCTGTGTGATTACATTCTGTTTGATTCTGCATGGGTCGGGTACGAGCAGTTTATCCCGATGATGGCGGATAGCTCGCCGCTGCTGTTGGAACTTAACGAAAACGATCCGGGGATCTTTGTTACCCAGTCGGTGCATAAACAACAGGCGGGATTCTCGCAGACGTCGCAGATCCATAAAAAAGATAACCATATTCGCGGGCAGGCGCGTTTTTGCCCGCATAAGCGGTTGAATAATGCCTTTATGCTCCATGCTTCCACCAGCCCGTTCTATCCGCTATTTGCCGCGCTGGACGTCAATGCCAAAATCCATGAAGGGGAGAGTGGTCGTCGGCTGTGGGCTGAGTGCGTTGAGACGGGAATTGAAGCGCGCAAGGCGATTCTTGCACGCTGTAAGCTGTTCCGTCCGTTTATCCCACCCGTTGTCGATGGCAAATTGTGGCAGGAGTATCCGACGTCAGCGTTGGCCAGTGACCGCCGTTTCTTCAGCTTTGAACCAGGAGCAAAGTGGCATGGCTTTGAGGGATATGCCGCAGACCAGTATTTTGTTGATCCGTGCAAGCTGTTACTGACCACGCCAGGTATCGATGCCGAAACCGCTGAATATAGCGATTTTGGCGTACCGGCGACGATTCTGGCGCATTATCTGCGTGAGAACGGCATCGTACCGGAAAAGTGCGACCTCAACTCCATTTTGTTCTTATTAACACCGGCGGAAAGTCACGAGAAGCTGGCACAACTGGTGTCGATGCTGGCGCAGTTTGAACAGCATATTGAGGATGATTCGCCGCTGGCTGAGGTGCTGCCGAGTGTTTATAACAAATATCCGGTGCGCTACCGCGACTACACTTTGCGCCAGTTGTGTCAGGAGATGCACGATTTGTATGTCAGCTTCGACGTCAAAGACCTGCAAAAAGCGATGTTCCGCCAGCAGAGCTTCCCGTCAGTGGTGATGAATCCACAGGATGCGCATAGCGCTTATATTCGCGGCGAAGTAGAGTTGGTGCGGATACGTGATGCCGAAGGGCGAATTGCGGCTGAAGGGGCGCTGCCGTATCCGCCGGGGGTACTTTGCGTAGTGCCGGGGGAAGTCTGGGGAGGCGCGGTTCAGCGTTATTTCCTCGCACTGGAAGAAGGCGTGAATTTGCTGCCGGGGTTTTCGCCGGAGCTACAAGGTGTCTATAGCGAAACTGATGCGGACGGCATGAAACGGTTGTACGGTTATGTATTGAAGTGAGAATAAAAAAACGGGTCACCTTCTGGCGACCCGTTTCTCTTTGCGTAATTAGTGGCTAACAGTCTGTGTGCCCGCAGGGACACGAACGTGTTTGTATTTAAACATCGCCATGAATGCGAAGGCCAGAACCACAGAGTAACCTGCGAAAATCAGCCATACGGTCTGCCAGTCGGTAATGCCGTTTTGGGTGTACATCTCAACCACTTTACCGCTCACAATACCGCCGAGGATACAGCCGAAGCCGTTGGTCATCATCAGGAACATCCCCTGCGCACTGGCACGAATTGCCGGGCTAACTTCTTTTTCAACAAACACCGAACCAGAGATGTTGAAGAAGTCGAATGCGCAACCGTAGACAATCATTGACAGCACCAGCAGTACAGTACCGAACGGAGTCGGGTCGCCATAAGCAAACAGCGCAAAACGCAGGATCCACGCCACAATACTGATCATCATTACGTTCTTAATACCGTAGCGGCTTAAGAAGAACGGGATGGTCAGAATGAACAGGGTTTCAGAGATCTGCGAAATCGACATGATGATTGACGCATGTTGCACGATGAAGCTGCTGGCAAACATCGGGTCTTTGTCGAAGCTGTGCAGGAAGGTATTACCGAACATGTTGGTAATCTGCAGTTCCGCACCCAGCAACATCGAGAAGATGAAGAAAATCGCCATACGCTTGTTTTTAAACAACGCGAACGCATCAAGCCCCAGCAAAGTCGTCCAGCTCTGATTCGCTTGCTGTTTAGCAACCGGAATATGCGGCAGCGTAAAGGTAAACAGCACCAGAACGGCGGAGAGAGCTGCGCCAATATACAGCTGCATGTGGCTTAATTCGAAGCCAGACAGGCTCACCACCCACATCGCCATAATAAAGCCGATGGTGCCCCAGATACGGATTGGCGGGAAATCCGTCACAATATCCAGCCCGGCATTTTGCAGACGATAGTAGGAGATAGTGTTGATTAACCCAAGCGTTGGCATATAAGCAAACGAGTTAATCAATATCACAAGGAACATCGCCTCCGGCGTGGTGACTTTCGCCGCCATGAAGAGAGTGATCGCACCAATAGTGTGACAAATGGCGTAAACCCATTTCGCACTTAACCATTTGTCGGCCACAATCCCCAGCAACGCAGGCATAAAGACAGCGGCGATACCCAATGAACTATAAACTGCGCCGATAGAAGCACCGTCGAACTTCAGGGTAACAAACATATATGAGCCGAGGGTCGTCAGCCAACTACCCCACAGGCAGAACTGCAGAAAAGAGAGAATTTTCAGCTGCAGCTTAAGATTCATGTTAATTTCCTCACATCATGATGCGGATGAGTGTTTCAAAAAGCACATTTGACTGTGCAAGATGATGCGATTCTATCAACTTCACTGACTGTTTTTTTGTTACCCGTGGCAAATAATTGCAAATAATATCGTTTTGCAAAACATAATTGTGATGTAGATAACACTTTTGCCCCAAGACATCGTCAAGGGGCGATAAGTGCAATTATCGGCGGCGATAAGATTTCTGTGCCATGTTCACTTTATAGAGATAGCGGCGAGATTCCGCAGACGGATGACGTGTGGTCAGTGTCTGATAAACATCGCCCGGCGTCATAGTATTAATGATGTTGGCAGCCTTAATTTTATCATTTGAGAAGACGCGTAATACGCTGCCTGCGCCGCCGTTATAGGCGGTGATGACGGCATAACGCCGCGACGTTGGGTTATCAATGCCGCCAAGATAAACATTGTTCAGTATTGCCAGATACGCAGTGCCGGTATCAATATTGCTGGCAGGATCAAACAAGAAACTTCGGCTCGGCGTGCCGGATTTCCCCTGCGAGCGGAACACATCTTTCCCGGCGGTGTGTTGTACCACCTGCATTAATCCCAGCGCGTCGGAACGGCTGACCGCATATGGGTTGAAGGAGGATTCGGTCTGCATAATCGCCAGAATCAGCGACTCATCGACGCCATATTTCCGTGACGCCTGGCGGACCATGCCGAGATATTTATGCGCACGTTTATCAAGGTGGTTCGGCACCATGTTAATGGTCACGCTGTAGATGATACGTAGCCCGTTGCTGCGGCTTTTCAGACGGTTTTTCAGCAGATAATCCGCGAAGTTGCTTGCGCGACCTTCCCAGCGAATCGGCTGCCCGGTGTTGTCCACCACCTGGCCGTAAAGAAAAGGTTCTTTCGAAATCGTAATATCATCAACGTCGGAATAGAGATCGACCGAACCTGGATCATCCCCCATCAGCAACGTTTTGATAATTGCCCGACGCAGATGCGCGGCAGGTTCTGTCCCGGCGATGGTTTCGATAGTGATCGTACCGTCATCGAAGTTGATGTGGCTGCGGGTCTGATATTGATCGGTGTATTTCACGTAGTCCTTAGGACCGGCGATCACCACCTCTTTGAATCCCCAAATGTTCTCAATATTGTGGGCAAACTGCCCCATCAGAATATCAAAGCCGTTGGTATCTTTGACCCAGGCTTCATTATAGGTATCGCCTTTTTTGGTCGTCGAACAGGAGATGAGCAACGGCGCAATCAAAGCCAGCGCGAGATATTTTTTCATCATTCCGGGTGCGTGTTGTGTTTGTTTTTATGCAAGTTGCCGGAGGCGTACTCCGGCTCTGTTTTTATTTTTTATCTTCCGGCGTATAGCCCTCGATATGCACTTCTTTACCCTCGAACAGGAAGTTGACCATCTCCTGTTCCAGCAGCTTGCGGTGCTCGGCATTCATCATGTTGAGTTTCTTTTCATTAATCAGCATGGTTTGTTTGTGCTGCCACTGCGCCCAGGCTTCTTTGGAAATCTCGTTGTAGATGCGTTTTCCCAGTTCGCCGGGGTATAGCTGAAAATCCTGACCTTCTGCTTCACGCTGCAGGAAAGTACAAAAAATCGTTCTGCTCATAAATCATCCTCTTTATCGACTCACGCGCTAAACCGGCGCGCCAGTGCGTAACTGCTGTAACAAACGCTCCACGGGAGCCGCCAGACCAACTGACGGCGGTTGCGCTAAGTTATACCAGAGCGCATTGCCTTCATCCATGCAACCGGTGAATGACGACACGGGAAGCCACATAGGCACAATATCTAAATGGAAATGGCTGAAGGTATGCCGAAACGCGGTGAGTTGCGTCAGGTTATCAGTAGCAATCTGCCGTTGCGCCAGCCATTCCCGCAAACTTTCTTCATCGGCAAACTGCGGGAAACAGTATAAGCCACCCCACAATCCGCTTGGCGGACGCTGCGCCAGAAACACTTCATCTTCGTGCTGTAACAGCAGAAAGTAACCTGTGCGTTCCGGCAGTGTCTGTTTTGGTTTTTTGCCCGGATAAAGCGACCAGCTGTTATTGGCGGCGGCAATACAACCGTTTTGTAGCGGGCAGAGCGAACACTTCGGCTTCGAGCGCGTACAAATCATCGCGCCTAAATCCATCATCGCCTGATTAAACCGCTCCACGCCGACAGCGGGCGTAACCTGCTCGCTTAAACTCCACAGTTTATTTTCGACCTCTTTTTTCCCTGGCCAGCCGCTTACAGCATAGCAGCGAGCCAGCACGCGTTTGACGTTACCGTCGAGAATCGGAAAGTGCTTACCCAGAGAAAGCGAGAGGATTGCGCCTGCGGTGGAGCGTCCGACGCCAGGTAGCTCGGCGACTTCCTCAAAGGTTTCCGGGAATTTACCGCTGTGTAAGGTGGCAACTTGCTGTGCCGCTTTATGCAGATTGCGCGCGCGGGCGTAATAGCCAAGCCCGGTCCACAAGTGGAGAACTTCGTCCAACGGTGCCTTGGCGAGATCGGTCACCGTCGGGAAACGCGCCATAAAGCGTTCAAAATAGGGGATAACGGTCGCAACCTGAGTTTGTTGCAACATCACTTCTGAGAGCCATACTTTGTAGGGCGTCTTGTCAATTTGCCAGGGCAGAGTTTTTCGCCCGTATTTATCGTACCAGTCCAGAACCTGGGCTGAAAATTGCGACGCTTGCATGGTCACCGAATTCATTGTTGTTGGGGGCAAGATTGCAGCACAGCGATGGCAGGGTGTAAACCGGAACTTTCCGCAGCCACGGCCTTATCATGCTTGCATCCGGCAACTAACTTTGGATAATGCCCGTTTTCAGAACACTTTCACAAGCGACTAAATCTTTATGAAAAACGACGTCATCTCACCGGAATTTGATGAAAACGGCCGCCCACTGCGCCGTATCCGTAGTTTTGTGCGCCGCCAGGGGCGACTGACCAAAGGCCAGGAACATGCGCTGGAAAACTACTGGCCGGTGATGGGCGTTGAGTTCAGCGAAGATATGCTGGATTTCCCTGCGCTTTTTGGCCGTGAAGCGCCAGTGACGCTTGAGATTGGTTTCGGTATGGGCGCTTCGCTGGTAGCAATGGCTAAAGAGCGCCCGGAGCAGGACTTCCTCGGCATTGAAGTGCATTCGCCGGGCGTTGGCGCTTGTCTGGCTTCTGCGCATGAAGAAGGGTTAGATAACCTGCGTGTGATGTGCCATGACGCAGTCGAAGTGCTGCATAAAATGATTCCTGACAATTCATTGAGCATGGTTCAGCTCTTTTTCCCTGACCCGTGGCACAAAGCGCGCCATAATAAACGCCGTATCGTTCAGGTGCCGTTTGCTGAGCTAGTAAAAAGCAAACTGAAACTGGGGGGCGTATTCCATATGGCGACCGACTGGGAACCTTATGCGGAACATATGCTTGAAGTGATGTCTTCCATTGACGGTTATAAAAACCTGTCAGAGAGCAACGATTACGTACCGCGTCCGGCATCACGTCCGGTGACGAAATTTGAACAACGTGGTCATCGTCTTGGTCACGGAGTATGGGACTTAATGTTCGAGAGGGTGAAATAATGGCAAAGAACCGTAGCCGTCGTCTGCGTAAAAAAATGCACATCGACGAATTCCAGGAATTAGGATTTTCGGTGGCATGGCGATTCCCGGAAGGTACATCGGAAGAACAAATTGATAAAACCGTTGATGACTTTATTAACGAGGTTATCGAACCGAATAAACTGGCCTTTGACGGCAGCGGCTATCTGGCCTGGGAAGGTCTGATCTGTATGCAGGAAATCGGCAAATGCACCGAAGAACATCAGGCGATTGTGCGTAAGTGGCTGGAAGAGCGCAAACTGGATGAGGTACGCACCAGCGAACTTTTCGACGTTTGGTGGGACTAAGAAAACATACGGGCGATGACAAATGCAAAACTGCCTGATGC
This sequence comes from Escherichia sp. MOD1-EC5433, assembly GCF_002966005.1. Classification (NCBI taxonomy): domain Bacteria; kingdom Pseudomonadati; phylum Pseudomonadota; class Gammaproteobacteria; order Enterobacterales; family Enterobacteriaceae; genus Escherichia; species Escherichia sp. MOD1-EC5433. The sequence goes on from NZ_PTRL01000001.1 coordinate 572,140, forward strand.
GCTACGCTTATCAGGTCTACAAAAGATGCACGATCGAGTAGGCCGGATAAGGCGTTTACGCCGCATCCGGCATGGACAGCGCGCACTTTGTTATCAATCTGGGCCAGCAAATGCTGGCCTGATTTGTTCTTGAGGGAAGATTATGATGCGCAAAATGCTGCTGGCGGCAGCACTTTCAGTGACGGCAATGACCGCTCACGCCGACTACCAGTGCAGCGTCACGCCGCGTGACGATGTGATTGTCAGCCCGCAAACCGTGCAGGTGAAGGGCGAAAACGGCAATCTGGTGATCACGCCAGACGGCAACGTGATGTACAACGGCAAACAATATTCTCTGAACGCTGCCCAACGCGAGCAGGCGAAGGATTATCAGGCAGAATTGCGCAGTACGTTACCGTGGATTGATGAAGGCGCGAAAAGTCGCGTCGAGAAAGCCCGTATCGCGCTGGATAAAATTATCGTTCAGGAGATGGGCGAAAGCAGCAAAATGCGCAGCCGTCTGACCAAACTGGATGCGCAATTAAAAGAGCAGATGAACCGCATTATCGAAACGCGCAGCGATGGCCTGACGTTCCACTATAAAGCTATCGATCAGGTTCGCGCCGAAGGCCAGCAGTTAGTGAATCAGGCAATGGGCGGTATTTTGCAGGACAGCATTAATGAAATGGGCGCGAAAGCGGTGCTGAAAAGCGGCGGTAACCCACTACAGAACGTGCTGGGAAGCCTGGGGGGGCTGCAATCCTCAATCCAAACCGAGTGGAAAAAGCAGGAAAAAGATTTCCAGCAGTTTGGCAAAGATGTCTGTATCCGTGTCGTGACACTGGAAGACAGCCGCAAAGCCCTGGTCGGGAATTTGAAATAATCCTCTATTCTAAGACGGCATAATACTTTTTTATGCCGTTTAATTCTTCGTTTTGTTACCTGCCTCTAACTTTATAGATCTCCAAAATTCATTCACGTTGTAAATTGTTTAACGTCAAATTTCCCATACAAAGCTAAGGGATAATACGTAGCGTTCACGTAACTGGAGGAATGAAATGGAGTTTTTCAAAAAGACGGCACTTGCCGCACTGGTTATGGGTTTTAGTGGTGCAGCATTAGCATTACCGAATATCACCATTCTAGCGACCGGCGGGACGATTGCCGGCGGTGGTGACTCCGCAACCAAATCTAACTACACAGCGGGTAAAGTTGGCGTAGAAAATCTGGTTAATGCGGTGCCGCAACTGAAGGACATTGCGAACGTTAAAGGCGAGCAGGTAGTTAACATCGGCTCCCAGGACATGAATGACAATGTCTGGCTGACGCTGGCGAAAAAAATTAACACCGACTGCGATAAAACTGATGGCTTCGTTATTACCCACGGTACTGACACGATGGAAGAAACCGCTTACTTCCTCGACCTGACGGTGAAATGTGACAAGCCAGTGGTGATGGTAGGCGCAATGCGCCCATCCACTTCCATGAGCGCAGACGGTCCATTCAATCTGTATAACGCGGTAGTGACCGCAGCCGATAAAGCCTCCGCCAACCGTGGTGTGCTGGTGGTGATGAACGACACCGTGCTTGATGGTCGTGACGTCACCAAAACTAATACCACCGATGTAGCGACCTTCAAGTCTGTTAACTACGGTCCGTTGGGTTACATTCACAACGGTAAGATTGACTACCAGCGTACCCCGGCACGTAAGCACACCAGCGACACGCCGTTCGATGTCTCTAAGCTAAATGAACTGCCGAAAGTCGGCATCGTTTATAACTACGCCAACGCATCCGATCTTCCGGCAAAAGCACTGGTAGATGCAGGCTACGACGGTATCGTTAGCGCCGGTGTGGGTAACGGCAATCTGTATAAAACCGTGTTCGACACCCTGGCGACCGCTGCGAAAAACGGCACTGCGGTAGTACGTTCTTCCCGCGTACCGACGGGCGCAACCACTCAGGATGCCGAAGTGGATGATGCAAAATACGGTTTCGTCGCTTCTGGCACGCTGAACCCGCAAAAAGCGCGCGTTCTGCTGCAACTGGCACTGACGCAAACTAAAGATCCACAGCAGATCCAGCAGATTTTCAATCAGTACTAATCGCCTCGCCCCGGTATCGTGCCGGGGCTTTTTCACTTCAGACTCACGTCCATTGCCAATTGTTATTACCATGATGATAATCACTGGAATAAATTATTCCTCGCGAGGGTTTTCTGGTGAAAAAGCAATGGATTGTAGGCACGGCGCTGTTTGTGTTGATGTCTGGTAATGGCTGGGCCGATGGCGAACCGCCAACTGAAAATGTCTTAAAAGATCAATTCAACAAGCAGTATCACGGCATACTCAAGCTTGATGCCATCAGCTTAAAAAACCTTGATGCAAAAGGTAATCAGGCCACCTGGTCAGCGGAAGGCGATGTTTCTTCCAGTGATGATCTCTATACCTGGGTTGGTCAACTGGCAGACTACCAACTACTGGAACAGACCTGGACGAAAGATAAACCGGTAAAATTTTCGGCGATGTTAACCAGTAAAGGAACACCTGCGTCTGGCTGGACGGTGAACTTTTACTCTTTTCAGGCAGCAGCCAGCGATCGTGGACGGGTGGTCGACGATATCAAAACGAATAATAAATATCTGATCGTGAATAGCGAAGATTTCAATTATCGCTTTAGTCAGCTTGAGTCAGTGTTGAATACCCAGAAGAACTCGATTCCTGCGCTGGAAAAGGAAGTGAAAGAGCTTGATAAGCAAATGGCGGCGGCGCAGAAAGCAGCGGATGCATATTGGGGAAAAGATGCAAACGGCAAGCAAATGACCCGCGAAGACGCCTTCAAAAAAATACACCAGCAACGGGATGAGTTTAATAAACAGAATGATAGCGAGGCGTTCGCGGTTAAATATGACAAAGAGGTTTATCAACCGGCGATTGCGGCATGTCATAAACAAAGCGAAGAGTGTTATGAAGTGCCGATTCAGCAGAAACGGGATTTCGATATCAACGAACAGCGGCGACAGACCTTTCTGCAATCACAAAAACTTAGCCGTAAATTGCAGGATGACTGGATAACGCTCGAGAAAGGGCAATATCCGTTAACGATGAAGGTTTCAGAAATAAACAGTAAAAAAGTCGCGATATTAATGAAGATTGACGATATCAATCAGGCGAGCGATCGCTGGAAAAAAGATACCGAAGAATTACGGCGTAATGGGGTGATTAAGTAATTTCTGCGATGACGCATGACTTGTAGCCGGATGCTGCATTCACGCCGCATCCGGCAATACAAGTTTACTCCGCCAGAAAAAGCTCCAGCAGCGAATTTAAAAATAACTTCCCATGTTTCGTTATCTGCCAGTAATCCGCACACTCAGTGAGATAACCCTGAGCGATAGCCTCGTCTAACTGTGGGCGAATAACTTCTTCGCAAAGCCCCGTGTACTGGCTAAACTCCATGCGCGGTGCGGCTTCCAGCAAACGGAAGCGATTCATAAAGAACTCGAATGGCTTATCTGCGGTTTCAACATCGCGCTGGCTTTCCAGATACCTTCCCTGCATAAAACCACGCGGATGACGCGTTTTGGTGGTACGCAGAATGCGCCCATCCGGGAAGGTCACTTTGCCGTGCGCGCCGCAGCCGATGCCGATGTAATCGCCAAATCGCCAGTAGTTAAGATTGTGCTGGCACTGATAACCCGGTTTGGCATAAGCGGAGGTTTCATATTGCTGATAACCCGCTGCGGTTAATAACTGATGCCCCTGTTCGAAAATATCCCACAGCGCGTCGTCGTCCGGCAGTACCGGCGGGCGTGAACCAAACAGCGTATTAGGTTCGATGGTCAGTTGATACCAGGAAAGATGCGGCGGATTCAGTTCAATAGCCTGGCGCAGATCGCCAAGCGCCTCTTCCAGCGATTGATCCGGCAGCCCATGCATTAAATCAAGGTTAAAGCTACGTAGCCCCAGCTCGCTTGCCAGTTTTGCAGCACGCTTCGCTTCTTGCGGGCCATGAATACGTCCCAGCCGTTTCAGCTTTTCTCCGCTAAAACTTTGCACTCCAATGGAAATGCGGTTCACGCCAGCACGCTGGTAATCGACAAAGCGATCGGCTTCTACCGTACCGGGATTCGCTTCCATGGTAATTTCTGCATCCGCTGCCAGCGGCAAACGTGCGCGCACACCGTCCAGCAGCGTTTGCATCGCCGGGCCGGAAAGCAGGCTCGGCGTACCACCGCCAATAAAGATTGTCTTTACTTCACGGTTCTGTGCGTAAGCGACATCGTTGTCCAGATCGCTAAGCAGATGCTGAACATAATCGTCGTGCGGCACTTCCCCTTTCAACGCGTGAGAGTTGAAATCGCAGTACGGGCATTTCTGCACGCACCACGGGATGTGAATGTAGAGACTCAGCGGCGGTAATTTAACCATTACGTAAAGCGTCCAGCAGCAGTTTCAATGCCTGACCACGATGGGAAATGGCGCTCTTTTCTTCGCGGGTTAGTTCGGCAGCGGTTTTACCTTCGGAAGGCACAAAGAAAATCGGATCATAACCAAAGCCACCAGTACCGGCAGGTTCACGGGTAATCACGCCCGGCCAGCTGCCGTGGCACACCAGCGGAGTTGGATCTTCCGCATGACGCAGATACACCAGCACACAGTGGAAGCGAGCCTGACGTTGGTTGTCCGGTACGTCTTTCAGTGTTTCCAGCAGTTTTTGCAGATTCTTTTGATCGGTTGCGTCTTCACCAGAATAACGCGCGGAGTAAATCCCTGGCGCGCCGCCAAGTACATCTACCGCCAGACCGGAGTCGTCGGCAATCGCTGGTAAACCGGTCGCTTTTGCCGCGTGGCGCGCTTTCAGAATCGCGTTTTCGATAAAGGTCAGGCCGGTTTCTTCAGCGGAATCAACGCCAAGTTCCGTCTGAGCCACAATATCAAGACCGAAGTCGCTAAGCAGCGACGCCAGCTCACGCACTTTACCGGCATTGCCGGTTGCGAGGACAACTTTTTGCATAGGATACCTAATTAATTAACGCCGCGATTTCTGGCGGGATTTGTTGCGGATTAATGATTTTAATTTGTTTGTGGCGACCAAGTTCGCCTTTTTCAATCACCACCTGACTTTTGGCTACCCGGAATTGCTTGCCGAGAAACTTCACCAGATGGCTGTTGGCCTGACCGTCAACCGGCGGCGCGGTAATGGCGACTTTTACCTCGTCGCCATGTAAACCGACAATAGAATCACGGCTGGCTTTCGGCTGAATATAGAGCCGCAAAACCAGGCCGTCATCGTTAACTGTTACGGCACTCATAACGCCATCCACAGCCCCGGTAGCAGCATGTTTCCGGTCGCCTGCAATACTTCTGCGACACCCATATTGATGACATACAGCAGCAGAACGAGGATCATCGGCGAGAAATCAATCCCACCCATTGCCGGCAGCAGGCGGCGAATCGGGCGCAGCAGCGGATCGGCAAGCTGAATCAGCACGTATTCAATCGGGCTACGACCCTGGCTTACCCAGCTCATAATCGCCATCACCAGCAGTACCCAGAAAATCAGCAGGCCAATGGTTTTCAGCAGAATTAATAAACCGGCAATCCAGATGATTGGCAGGAAGGTCACCACTTTAAACAGCACAATGGCTTTGATGAAACTGAGAATATAGGCAACCAGCAGCGAGGCGCTGTCAATTGGCCCCATTGCCGGAATAACGCGGCGCAGTGGCCCGATAATTGGCTGTGTCACTTTCACCACAAACTGTGAGAAAGGGTTGTAAAAATCACAATGAGCCCACTGCATCCAGATGCGTAATAACAGCACCATGGTATACAGCTCAATGACCGTTGAAAGCAGGAAAGTCAACGTATTCATGGCGTTCCTTTAATTCCTTATTTTTTAGAGTAATCACGCGCACCAAAGATGGCTGTGCCGATGCGAACCATTGTGCTACCTGCCGCAATGGCGGCTTCCATATCGTCCGACATCCCCAGAGAGAGCGTATCGACATGCGGGTAGCGCGTTTTCAGTCCGGCAAATGCTACAGCCATTTGGCGTGCAACTTCAAACTGCCTTACATATTCTGACTCAGGCGCCGGGATAGCCATCAGCCCGCGCAGGCGTAGACGCGGTAGTTCAGCGACCGCAGCCGCCAGTTCGTCCAGTTCTGCCAGTTGAATCCCGGACTTACTGTTTTCATCACTAATATTAATTTGAATCAGTACGTTAAGAGGGGGGAGTTCTGCCGGTCGCTGGTCGTTCAGGCGGGTAGCGATACGTAAACGGTCGATGGTATGACACCAGTCGAAATGCTCTGCCACCAGGCGGCTTTTATTAGACTGCAACGGGCCAATAAAATGCCATTCTAATCCTGTTACGCCCAGTTCCTGAAAGTGGCGAATTTTATCTACCCCTTCCTGAACGTAGTTTTCACCAAATTGACGCTGCCCGGCATCGATGGCTTCTGCGATGGCGCTCGCAGGTTTTGTTTTACTGACTGCAAGCAGCGTAATTTCTTCTGGAGAACGGCCGCAACGCGTTGCAGCCGCTGAGATTTTGTCCCGGACCTGTGCCAGGTTATGCGCAATATCGTTCATTTTCCGAGGATCTTAGTATGAATATGGAAGAAATTGTGGCCCTTAGTGTAAAGCATAACGTCTCGGATCTACACCTGTGCAGCGCCTGGCCCGCACGATGGCGCATTCGCGGCAGAATGGAAGCTGCACCGTTTGACGCGCCGGACGTCGAAGGGCTACTGCGGGAGTGGCTGGATGACGATCAGCGGGCAATATTGCTGGAAAATGGTCAGCTGGATTTTGCCGTGTCGCTGGCGGAAAACCAGCGATTGCGCGGCAGCGCATTCGCGCAACGGCAAGGCATTTCGCTGGCGTTACGGCTGTTGCCTTCGCACTGCCCGCAGCTCGAACAGCTTGGCGCACCACCGGTATTGCCGGAATTACTCAAGAGCGAGAATGGCCTGATTCTGGTGACGGGGGCGACGGGGAGTGGCAAATCTACCACGCTGGCGGCGATGGTTGGCTATCTCAATCAAAATGTCGATGCGCATATTCTGACGCTGGAAGATCCTGTTGAATATCTCTATGCCAGCCAGCGATGTTTGATCCAGCAGCGAGAAATCGGTTTGCACTGTATGACGTTCGCATCGGGATTGCGTGCCGCATTGCGGGAAGATCCCGATGTGATATTGCTCGGAGAGCTGCGTGACAGCGAGACAATACGTCTGGCGCTGACGGCGGCAGAAACCGGACATCTGGTGCTGGCGACCTTACATACGCGCGGTGCGGCGCAGGCCGTTGAGCGGCTGGTGGATTCATTTCCGGCGCAGGAAAAAGATCCCGTGCGTAATCAACTGGCGGGGAGTTTACGGGCGGTGTTGTCACAAAAGCTGGAAGTGGATAAGCAGGAAGGGCGCGTGGCGCTGTTTGAATTATTGATTAACACGCCTGCGGTGGGGAATTTGATTCGCGAAGGGAAAACCCACCAGTTGCCACATGTTATTCAAACCGGGCAGCAGGTGGGGATGTTAACTTTTCAGCAGAGTTGTCAGCAGCGGGTGGGGGAAGGGCGCCTGTGACGTTATAGTGTCTGATTAGCATCGTAAATATGCCTGATGCGCTACGCTTATCAGACCTACAGACGTTGCCACATGTAGGCTGAATAAGGCGTTCACGCTGCATCCGGTAATAAACGTCTGATGCGACGCTAACGCGTCTTATCAGACCTACAGACGTTGCCACATGTAGGCTGGATAAGGCGTTTACGCCGCATCCGGCAAGATGACGGTAATGACAATTCGCCAGGCTTATAAATCGCCTTAATAACCCTGCTCGAAATAACTTTCGAGAATGATAACCGCAGAGGCAGAGTCGACTTTACCTTTGTTGAGCGCCCGGTAACCACCTTGTTCAAAAAGCCCGGAACGCGCTTCTACGGTGCTAAGGCGCTCGTCATGTAGCTTTACTTCAACACCGAAACGACCATGAATACGGTTGGCGAATTTACGCGCCCTGGCGGTTAATGGCTGTTCGGTGCCGTCCATATTCAGCGGCAAACCGACGATGATTTCGTCCGGCTGCCACTCTTTCAGTAAACGTTCAATAAGGTTCCAGTCCGGCGTACCGTCCTGCGCTTTAATTGCAGGCAAAGGGCGAGCGGTGCCGGTAATGCGTTGACCTACCGCCACGCCAATGCTTTTAGTGCCGAAATCGAAGGCGAGTAAGGTTCCGCTCATCAGGCGTGCCCCGCCACACCAGGCATAGTGAGAATATCAACACCAATCAGTCTTGCCGCATCGCGCCAGCGGTCGGCAATCGGCGTTTTGAACAGAATATTCAGATCTGCCGGGGCGGTTAGCCAGGCGTTGTCGAGAATCTCTTGTTCCAGCTGGCCTTTATCCCAGGAGGCGTAACCCAGCGCCACCAATACGTCAGACGGTTGTTTATCGGTGCCGAGCGTTTCAAGTACATCACGGGAGGTGGTCATCACCGTGTTGTCTGAAATGCGAATACTGGAAGCAAAATTTGATGGTGGAGTATGCAAAATAAACCCGCGATCTTCAGCCAGCGGGCCGCCAAGCATAACCGGTTTGTCCAGACGGATTGATTCATCACGCGGCTCCGGCGTGATCTTCAGCTTTTCCAGAATCCCTTCAATTTTGAGATTTTCCAGTGGCTTGTTGACGATGATCCCCATTGCGCCATTGGTATTATGTTCGCAAATGTAGACCACGGAACGACGAAAAATCGGATCCTGGAGAGCAGGCATGGCAATAAGAAAGTGATGCTGTAAATTCATTGTCAGAGGTTCTGTTTCCTGGTTCAAAAAAGCAACAGCGCCCAGTATGCGTGGAAAGAAGGGCGCTGTCACTCAGAGTCTCAACGAGTTCCCTCTCGTTAAGCGGGGTTATTGCTGCTGTAAACGTGCTTCGATGGCATCCATTAACATTCCGGTGATCGAGACCGGAAACTCTGCTTCAATCTCACGAATACAGGTTGGGCTGGTGACGTTAATTTCAGTCAGACGGTCGCCGATAATATCCAGGCCAACAAAGATAAGCCCTTTTTCTTTCAGCGTCGGCCCGACCTGGCGTGCGATTTTCCAGTCACTTTCAGTTAGCGGACGAGGTTCGCCACGACCACCGGCAGCCAGATTGCCACGGGTTTCGCCACCTTGTGGAATACGTGCCAGACAGTACGGCACTGGCTCGCCATCGACGACCAGCACGCGCTTGTCGCCATCTTTAATGGCAGGCAGATAATTCTGCGCCATGCAGTAGCGCGTGCCGTGTTCAGTCAGGGTTTCGGCTATTACGCCGAGGTTCGGATCGCCCTCTTTCACCCGGAAAATAGACGCACCGCCCATACCGTCCAGCGGCTTAAGGATGATGTCGGTATGTTTTTCCCAGAACGCTTTCAACTGTGCTTTATTGCGCGTGACCAGCGTTTCCGGTGTTAAGTCAGAGAACCAGGCGGTAAACAGTTTTTCGTTACAGTCGCGCAAGCTCTGCGGCTTGTTAACGATCAGCGTACCTTTCTCTTCGGCACGTTCCAGAATGTAAGTGGCGTAGATAAACTCGGTATCAAACGGCGGATCTTTACGCATCAGGATCACGTCGAGATCGGCCAGTGGCAGATCCTGCTCTCCCGTAAACTCGTACCATTTATCGTAGTTTTGTTCAACGCTCAGAGTACGCGTATGAGCACGGGCTTCACCGTTAATCAAATAGAGATCGGCCATCTCCATATAGTGAAGTTCGTAACCACGACGTTGTGCTTCCAGCAACATAGCGAAGCTGGAATCTTTCTTGATGTTGATGCTTGCGATGGGGTCCATCACGATGCCGAGCTTGATCATTATTCTTCTCCGTTAGCCCAGATCGCCAAAACGTACTTGTAGCGCAGTTATGGCGGTGAGCGCAGTTGTCTCTGTACGCAAAACGCGAGGTCCCAACAGGATATCAGTAAATTGATAGCGGGCAGTCATGGCAATTTCATCTGCCGACAAACCGCCTTCCGGGCCAATCAGCAGGCGGACGCGTTCGACCGGCAACGGCAACGTGTTGATACTGTTACTGGCGCGCGGGTGAAGATTCAGTTTCAGCCCTTCATCCTGCTCTGCACACCAGGCTTCCAGATCCATCGCCGGACGGATTTCCGGCACCCGATTACGACCACACTGCTCGCAGGCGGCAATTGCAATTTTCTGCCACTGCTGGAGCTTCTTGTTCAGACGTTCGCTATCCAGTTTAACGCCGCAGCGTTCAGAAAAAAGTGGCGTAATGAGGCTTACTCCAAGTTCGATCGATTTCTGGATAGTAAATTCCATTTTTTCACCGCGCGACATCACCTGACCGAGATGAATATGCAACGGGGATTCACGATCGTCGAGCTGACCTTCCAGCACTTTTACTTCGACACTTTTTTTGCTGGCGCTGGTAATTTCTGCGTCAAAGACTTGGTTGCTGCCGTCAAACAATTGCAACGCCTGTCCAGGTCCCATACGCAGCACACGTCCGATATGGTTGGCTGCATCTTCGCAAAGCGCAATGTGAGAGTTGCTGATAAGTGGTTCTGGATGATAAATGCGGGGGATACGCATGGTTAAAAATCCGCGTCGTCTCCCCACGCGGTTGTCCGCGTGGGGTAGGGGTTAACAAAAAGAATCCCGCTAGTGTAGGTTAGCTCTTTCGCGCCTGGCAAGCGCGTTGCACATACGGGTTATGATTGCCTTGCATCTTCGCAATACGTTCGTCACGCTCACACTCCCAGTCGGTGACCGGATACATTTTGTTCCAGGCGTTAAACAACTGCGTTTGTTGGCGTGAGAGTGTCAGGTTGTACTGGTCGCGCATGTAGAAGTAAATCCGCGCAATGGAACCACGGGCATGAGCTGGCGGTTCAGCCACTTTTTCTTTGAAATCCACCTTCATGGCGCACTGCCCGTACTGCCCTTCGCCGCCGTTCCACTGACTATACATAAAATTGCCGCGATCGCCGTTCACTTCGCCTATCGCGGGCTGAAGGTTATGCATATCGCTTTCCATTTGGCGATAAACCGGATCTTTGGCGCAGTTTTTACGACCGCCTTCCTGCCAGCACTGACGCTGGTGGCCGAACTGCCAGGCAGGAACCACATGTTCCCACTCTACGCGGCTGGCGCGGTTTTCATTTTTGCGCACCTGGTATCCGCACGACTCCAGATCCACGACGCCTTTTTTACCCTGCCAGTTGATTTTACATCCGCAGTAAAATGTTCCCGGCACATCAGCGTAGACTTTTACCGCTGCTGTTTTCGCCTGGGAAAAACTATTGATGCCTTCGGCTAACGCCGTGCCGGATAATGCTGCGCTCAGTACCACCGCAGCCACAGACAAATTACGGTACATCACTTACTCCGTGTTAAAACGAGCGAGCAACGTAGCGAAAGTTGTTTTGGTATGCAATCAGCCAGATCAGTAAAATTCCTGATAGTTCTACTGGTTATTGGGCAACCAGTTGTTCACCGCAGTGAACGCAGCGATAGACGGCCTCTCCACGCACCACGCGATTATGGCGGCGTACGGTAAGCTGATGCTCCTGGCATTTACAGCGGTAAGGGAAGGTGTTGCGGCGCACGGATTGTAGCTCAAACTGATGCGTGCGGCGGGCGGGAACGCCCAGCACGTTTTCCATCATCCACTTCCACTCTTTTCCATGCGGCGCCACGCGACCGAAGTGTTTCCAGACCAGTAAATGCGCCAGCTCGTGCGGTACGACTTCTTCTATAAAAGCCTCGCTGTTTTCCATCAGCAAAACCGGATTGAGGCGAATTTCATAGCTGTCCAGCCATGCCGTTCCGGCGGATGTACCACGCTGGGTGTACGAAATTTTTGGCTCCGGGTAATTACGCCCCAGCTTCAGGTTGGCCTGGGCGAGTTTTTCCCGCAGGCGACGCATAACGGCCTGTTGGATGGCGATAGGGAGACGGGAAGTTTTCATAGCGGCTGAGGATAAAGCGAAGAAAAGATGACTGCAAGAGGCGGCTTCCTCCGCGACGGGAGGAAGCCTGAGGAGATTAATCGTGAGCGCCGATTTCGCGCAGTTTACGACCTTTCATCAGATTACGTTCAATATGTTCCAGCGAAACGTGTTTGGTTTCCGGCACCAGCCACAGCGTCAGCAGGATAAACAGCACGTTCAGAGCCGCATACACCCAGAAGGTGTTGGCGTTGCCTAGCGTGTTGAGCATGGTCAGGAACGTTGCGCCGACGATCATGTTGGCAATCCAGTTGGTGGCGGTGGAGCAGGTGATGCCAAAATCGCGGCCTTTCAACGGCTGAATTTCGGAGCACAGTACCCAAATCAGCGGACCGGCGCTCATCGCAAAACCGACAATAAACATCAGCAACATGGCGATAGCGAAATACTGCGCCGACGGTGAGTGAATACCGATATGCATCATTGTGCCGAGTACGCCCATGCCCGCAGCCATGACGAGGAAACCCAGCGTCAGCGTTGGTTTACGTCCCCAGCGGTCAACAAGGCCGATAGCGATAAAGGTGGCGAGTACGTTGGTCAGGCCGACGATCACCGTCCCCCACATTTGCTCGGTGGTGTTGGTATAACCTGCCAGTTCGAATATTTTCGGTGCGTAATACATGATGACGTTCATCCCGGTGAATTGCTGCATCACCTGCAACAGTACGCCAAGGAACACCGCGCGACGGAAGTTGCTGTTCTCTTTAAACAGCGCCCAACCACTCTGTTTAACCTGCAAACTTTCACGGATTTCATCCAGTTCGCGTTTCGCTTCTGCGCTGGTGTCGCGCAGGCGCAGCAGCACGCGTTCGGCATCAACAAAGCGACGTTTGGCGGCAAACCAGCGTGGGCTGTCTGGCAGGAAGAAGACACCAATCAGCAGCAGAATTGCCGGGATGATAATCACACCCAGCATCCAGCGCCATGCGCCGGTGTAGCTGAAGGCGGTATCAGAAAGATAAGCACCGAGGATGCCGATGGTAATCATCAGCTGATACATCGAGATCATACTGCCGCGAATTTTTTCCGGTGCAATTTCAGAGAGGTAAAGCGGCGCGGTATAAGAGGCAACACCCACCGCCAGCCCCAGCAGAACGCGGGAAAGAATCAATACTTCAACGTTCGGCGCAGCCGCAGAAAACAGCGAACCGGCAACAAACAGGATTGCGCCGATCATCAGGCTCTTTTTGCGCCCGAGTTTAAAAGAGAGCCAGCCACTGCCTACCGCACCGACTGCCGCACCAAACATCATGGAGCTTACGACCCATTCTTGCGTGTGCGAGGTAATCTGGAATTCATCTGCAATAAACGGCAGTGCGCCAGCAATTACACCGATATCCAGGCCAAAGAGTAATCCTGCCAGAGCGGCAAGGAAGCAGACGAAAAACGTCATTGCCTTGTTTGACCGCCCCTGTTTTTTAGCGTCAGGCATGATGCCCTCCAATATGTTATTTTTTATTGTGAATTAAGATAGGTGAGTACGACGTAAAAAGATGTGAGGCAAATCACATCAGTGTAATCGCTTACACTGGCATTTATAGTGGTTATAATTTAAGTGCATGAAAACAATTGATTTATATCATCATAGATTAAACATAGTTATCTGCAATTAAGACTTTGCTGAAAAGAAATGTAACAGTTATGAAAAATGAATCACAAGATGAAAATACTGTGAATGTTTGCTCTTCGTGGTTGGTGTAATCGGTTTCAGTAATGGTGATAATTTGCGGGTAAACGTGTTCAGCAATGGAAAGTTACTATCGTGTGGCGGCTTTTTGCCGGATGCGGCGTGAATAACTACGTTTGGAGTTTGTAGGACTGATAAGCGTAGTGCATCGGGCATTTTTTTAGAAAAGAAAAAGGCCAGCACGAGGCTGGCCTTTGAAAGCAGGGATAAAAGATTATTTCAGACCGGCTGCATCGCGCAGCAGTTGCGCTTTGTCGGTTTTTTCCCATGGGAAATGTTCGCGACCAAAGTGACCGTATGCTGCGGTTTCTTTGTAGATTGGATGCAGCAGATCCAGCATCTGAATCAGACCGTATGGACGCAGGTCGAAGAACTCACGTACCAGCAGGGTCAGCTGTTCAGAAGGTACTTTCTCAGTACCGAAAGTTTCGACCATGATGGAGGTCGGTTCTGCCACGCCGATCGCGTAGGAAACCTGAATTTCACAACGATCGGCCAGACCTGCAGCAACGATGTTTTTCGCTACATAACGTGCTGCGTAGGCTGCGGAGCGGTCCACTTTTGATGGATCTTTACCAGAGAATGCGCCGCCACCGTGACGTGCCATGCCGCCGTAAGTATCGACGATGATTTTGCGACCAGTCAGACCGCAGTCACCCATCGGGCCGCCGATAACAAAACGTCCGGTCGGGTTGATGAAGAATTTGGTTGCGGAAGTCAGCCATTCAGCGGGCAGAATCGGCTTGATGATCTCTTCCATCACCGCTTCTTGCAGGGATTTCTGGTCGATCTCTTCAGAATGCTGGGTGGAAAGCACTACAGCATCGATGCCGACGATTTTGCCGTCGTCATACTGGAAAGTAACCTGGCTTTTCGCGTCCGGGCGCAGCCACGGCAGAGTGCCGTTTTTACGCACTTCAGCCTGGCGCTGTACCAGACGGTGTGCATAGGTGATTGGTGCTGGCATCAGCACGTCGGTTTCATTGGTTGCGTAACCAAACATCAGACCCTGGTCGCCCGCGCCCTGTTCCAGCGGATCGGCACGGTCAACACCCTGGTTGATGTCAGGAGACTGTTTGCCGATGGCGCTCAGAACCGCACAGGAGTTAGCGTCAAAGCCCATGTCGGAATGCACATAGCCAATTTCGCGAACGGTGTTACGGGTGATCTCTTCGATGTCTACCCAGGCGCTGGTGGTGATTTCACCGCCAACTAAGACCATGCCGGTTTTTACGTAGGTTTCGCAAGCAACGCGTGCTTTCGGATCCTGTTCGAGGATCGCATCTAAAACAGCATCAGAGATTTGGTCAGCAATTTTGTCAGGATGCCCTTCAGAGACGGACTCGGACGTAAAAAGGTGTTTTGCCATATTTAATATCACCAAAAGAGAATTTAGTTAGCTCAAACTGTTGTGTGGATTTTCTGTGGTAGCGGATCCTACCACGACTCTGCAGATTAAAAACACTGGCAGTCTGAGTGTTAATCAGTATGGATGGATTAACATCTGGACGGCTATTTTAGGTCACTTCTTCACCCAATTTCCACTTTTTTTTGAATCGTGTCTCATTCTGCTAAAAACGTAGCTGGAAATTTTTCCTGACAATGCTGGCATTCTGCGCATTTATCTTTTGCAATTTTCTGCCATTGTGGGGTATAAAACGCGGCGCGCGGCTTAAATAAAAAGCACACGACGTTTCTTTCGTGTTGCCACTTCCAGCCGGGTTGAAATCAGTGTTTTAGCTTGTTGGTTCGTCTTCGCAGGCGGCCGTGGAGGTGATACGAAATAATGAATCGTTGTCTGCTGCTTAATCTGTCGCACCGTTCTGGTGTAGATTCGTTCCCCGCATTCTGCATCTCTGCATTGCATACCTGCCGATGTTATACCCATCTCGGCGCTTCTCAGGATTCAAGAGCTGGCAACAGTTACTGAAGACTGAACAAGGGCGCTCTTGTAAAAAACAAGAGTTTTCTCGTGGTTTCGCCGAACTGTCACACTTACGTTCGGTTATGTGTTTAATAATGTTATGAAAAAGAAACCGGTTGCGCAGTCGGAGCGTCAGCATACGCTGCTGGAAAATCCGTGTGCTTATGGGTTGTTATCGCAGTTTCAGGCTGCGATAGTGGTTAACTGTTTTACACTTAATAAAATAATTTGAGGTTCGCTATGTCTGACGACATGTCTATGAGTTTGCCTTCGTCAGCGGGCGAACACGGTGTACTACGCTCCATGCAGGAGGTTGCAATGAGCTCCCAGGAAGCCAGCAAGATGCTGCGTACTTACAATATTGCCTGGTGGGGCAATAACTACTATGACGTTAACGAGCTGGGTCACATCAGCGTGTGCCCGGACCCGGACGTCCCGGAAGCTCGCGTCGATCTCGCGCAGTTGGTGAAAACCCGCGAAGCGCAGGGGCAGCGCCTGCCAGCACTGTTCTGCTTCCCGCAGATCCTCCAGCACCGTTTGCGTTCCATTAATGCTGCGTTTAAACGTGCGCGGGAATCCTACGGTTATAACGGTGACTACTTCCTCGTTTATCCGATTAAAGTTAACCAGCATCGCCGCGTGATTGAGTCTCTGATTCATTCTGGTGAACCGCTGGGACTGGAAGCAGGTTCCAAAGCCGAGTTGATGGCGGTGCTGGCTCATGCGGGCATGACCCGTAGCGTCATCGTCTGTAACGGTTATAAAGACCGCGAATATATCCGCCTGGCGCTAATTGGCGAGAAGATGGGCCATAAGGTCTATCTGGTTATTGAGAAGATGTCGGAAATCGCCATTGTGCTGGATGAAGCTGAACGCCTGAACGTTGTTCCGCGTCTGGGTGTGCGTGCGCGTCTGGCCTCACAAGGTTCTGGCAAATGGCAGTCTTCTGGCGGGGAAAAATCGAAGTTCGGTCTGGCAGCAACTCAGGTACTGCAACTGGTTGAAACGCTACGTGAAGCCGGACGTCTCGACAGCCTGCAACTGCTGCACTTCCACCTCGGTTCGCAGATGGCGAATATTCGCGATATCGCCACCGGCGTTCGGGAATCTGCACGCTTCTATGTTGAGCTTCACAAGCTCGGCGTCAATATTCAGTGCTTTGACGTCGGCGGCGGCCTGGGCGTGGATTATGAAGGCACCCGTTCGCAGTCCGATTGTTCGGTGAACTATGGCCTCAATGAATACGCCAACAACATCATTTGGGCGATTGGCGATGCTTGTGAAGAAAACGGCCTGCCGCATCCGACGGTGATCACCGAATCGGGTCGTGCGGTGACTGCGCATCACACCGTGCTGGTGTCTAATATCATCGGCGTGGAACGTAATGAATACACGGTGCCGACCGCGCCCGCAGAAGATGCGCCGCGCGCACTGCAAAGCATGTGGGAAACCTGGCAGGAAATGCACGAACCGGGGACTCGCCGTTCTCTGCGTGAATGGTTGCACGACAGCCAGATGGATCTGCACGATATTCATATTGGATACTCTTCCGGCACCTTTAGCCTGCAAGAACGTGCATGGGCGGAACAGCTCTATCTGAGCATGTGCCATGAAGTGCAGAAGCAGCTGGATCCGCAAAACCGCGCTCATCGTCCGATTATCGACGAATTGCAGGAACGTATGGCGGACAAAATGTACGTCAACTTCTCGCTGTTCCAGTCAATGCCGGATGCCTGGGGGATCGACCAGTTGTTCCCGGTTCTGCCGCTTGAAGGGTTGGATCAAGTGCCGGAACGTCGCGCTGTGCTGCTGGATATCACCTGTGACTCTGACGGTGCTATCGACCACTATATCGATGGTGACGGTATTGCCACGACAATGCCAATGCCGGAGTACGATCCAGAGAATCCGCCGATGCTCGGTTTCTTTATGGTCGGTGCCTATCAGGAGATCCTCGGCAACATGCACAACCTGTTCGGTGATACCGAAGCGGTTGACGTGTTCGTCTTCCCTGACGGTAGTGTAGAAGTGGAACTGTCTGACGAAGGCGATACCGTTGCGGATATGCTGCAATATGTGCAGCTCGATCCGAAAACGCTGTTAACTCAGTTCCGCGATCAGGTGAAGAAAACCGATCTTGATGCTGAACTGCAACAACAGTTCCTTGAAGAGTTCGAGGCAGGTTTGTACGGTTATACCTATCTTGAAGATGAATAATTAAGATTATTCTGCTGGCGGGTCGATTTATTTACGTAAATCGGTCCGCTTTCTTTTTATATATTCTTAAAAATAATTTAGCTGCTTTTCTTATTAAATAATCTCCCTACAATCGCTGTATTAATTAAATAGAGGGAACGGTTATGAAAAAATGGAAAGTACGTAGCGCGTTGATAGCATTAGTCGTGCTGCTGGCCGGTTGTTCCAGTAATGCGCAGTATAATAGCAGTGCATCGGGCAATGTCGGCACCGCCTGGGGTGGGGATGTGCACTCAACGGTTCAGGGCGTATCTGCTGAGCGAGCCTGGCGCGATCCGGCAGAGATGATCGTTATTAATTATTCGACAAATATTCCTTCCGGCTACGACCGTGTTTATAGCATTCGTATTAACGAACTGGAATATGCTATTCGTGATGCGAATTTTAATTCTCTACCTATTACGCGAGTTTATGATTCATCAAATAATGAACCGCGATATATTGTTCATGCCAGAGTGGGGATGAATTATCAATTATATGTCCGTAACTACAGCCGGAACACTAACTACGAGATCGTTGCTACGGTTGATGGCCTGGATGTTCTGAATGGTAAACAAGGTTCGTTGAATAACAATGGCTATATTGTGAACGCTGGTGATTCGTTAGCGATTAAAGGATTCCGCAAAGATAAACATACCGAAGCGGCTTTTCAGTTCGCCAATGTTGCAGATTCCTACGCCGCCAATTCGGCGCAAGGCGATGTGCGTAATACCGGGGTGATCGGCTTTGCCGCCTTTGAATTGCAAGGCTCGGCGAAAAGCGCGCTGCCGCCGTGCTCTGGACAAGCCTTTCCGGCTGACAACAATGGCTATGCGCCGCCACCGTGTCGTAAATAGCAACCTCGCTTGATGCCTCGCCCATTTAAGGCGATAATTAGCGTAAACTTGTGTTTCGCAAATCCAACCCTTCCTCGTCGGGCCTAACGACGCGGAAGGGTTTTTTTATATCGACTTTGTAAGAGGAGTCCATCCATGAGCACCTTAGGGCATCAATACGATAACTCACTGGTTTCCAACGCCTTTGGTTTTTTACGCCTGCCGATGAACTTCCAGCCGTATGACAGCGATGCTGACTGGGTGATTACCGGCGTGCCGTTCGATATGGCCACTTCTGGTCGTGCGGGTGGTCGTCACGGTCCGGCGGCTATCCGTCAGGTATCAACTAACCTGGCCTGGGAACACAACCGTTTCCCGTGGAATTTCGACATGCGCGAGCGCCTGAACGTCGTGGACTGCGGCGATCTGGTATATGCCTTCGGCGATGCCCGTGAGATGAGCGAGAAATTGCAGGCGCACGCAGAGAAACTGCTGGCTGCCGGTAAACGTATGCTCTCCTTCGGTGGTGACCACTTTGTCACGCTGCCGCTGCTGCGCGCTCATGCGAAACATTTCGGCAAAATGGCGCTGGTACACTTTGACGCCCACACCGATACCTACGCTAACGGTTGTGAATTTGACCACGGCACGATGTTCTATACCGCGCCGAAAGAAGGTCTGATTGACCCGAATCATTCCGTGCAAATTGGTATTCGTACCGAGTTTGATAAAGACAACGGCTTTACCGTGCTGGACGCCTGCCAGGTGAACGATCGCAGCGTGGATGATGTTATCGCCCAGGTGAAACAGATTGTGGGTGATATGCCGGTTTATCTGACTTTTGATATCGACTGCCTGGACCCTGCTTTTGCACCAGGCACCGGTACCCCGGTAATTGGCGGCCTGACCTCCGATCGCGCCATTAAACTGGTACGCGGCCTGAAAGATCTCAACATTGTTGGGATGGACGTTGTGGAAGTGGCTCCGGCATACGATCAGTCGGAAATCACCGCGCTGGCTGCGGCAACGCTGGCGCTGGAGATGCTCTATATTCAGGCGGCGAAAAAGGGCGAGTAAGCACCTTATCCTGCTTACGCTCATCACCCGTAGGCCGGATAAGATGCGTCAGCATCGCATCCGGCAATGCGCACGGTGTAACGCATGTGCCATTCATGTCGGATGCGGCGTGAACGCCTTATCTGACCTACGTTAGGCACCCCCGAACCTTACTTAACCCCATCCGCGCTCATACGATCGCGAATATGCTGGGCGCGTTCGGCGGATGCCGGATGGTCGTCAAACATTGAGCTTTGGCGACCTTCTTCCAGTTTCGCCAGTTTTTCAAAGCTGGTGGCGAGACCTGCCGGGCTGATGCCGCGTTGGCGCAACAAATCGTAGGAATAATCATCCGCTTCTGCTTCTTGGCGCTGGGAGAATTGCGAATTGACTAACTTCTCGCCCAGATCACCGAGTTGTGATTGTGACAAACTGCCGACAATCCCGCCCGCAGAGGCCGCAGCTACTCGCACGGCATTTGTACCAAGTGCCACCTGCATCCCTTTCTTCACATGGCCTAACGCCACGTGCCCCATTTCGTGACCGATCACCGCCTCGACTTCGTTATCGGTCATCATATCCATCAGGCCGCTATAAACGCGGATACAGCCGTTCGCCATCGCAAACGCATTCACATCCTTCGCCATATATACTTTGTAGTTCACCGGCTGACCGTTGATATTGTCGCCTAGCGCGTTAGCAATGGTGGTCAGTCGCTTAGCATATTCGCTATTGGCTGGCGCAATCGTCGCCTTGCTGTCCATCTCCGGACAGGCCTGATCGCTCAGGGCTTTCACCTGCGCATCACTCAAACTGTAGGCCTGAAAAGCTTCCGCTCCTGATGAGAGCAGTCCACTGGAGTCCATATTCTGGCAACCGGTCAGTACCGTTGCCACGCTCATTGCTACCAATAAGGCGCGAATTTTCATGTTTTCTCTTCCGCACAAGGTCAGGATTATTCTAAAAATGCGCCGTTTGCAGGTGAATCGACGCTCATCCTGAGTATAAGGAAAAGCGCAGCGGACGGGCGAGCAGATTGCGCAACATGCGAGCATGATCCAGAGATTTCTGAAGCGGCAAAAGGATGTTCCATGTACATGACGCGCGGCTTGCGGTAAATTGTTGGCAAATTTTCCGGCGTAGCCCAAAACGCGCTGTCGTCAAGTCGTTAAGGGCGTGCCCTTCATCATCCGATCTGGAGTCAAAATGTCCTCACGTAAAGAGCTTGCCAATGCTATTCGTGCGCTGAGCATGGACGCAGTACAGAAAGCCAAATCCGGTCACCCGGGTGCCCCTATGGGTATGGCTGACATTGCCGAAGTCCTGTGGCGTGATTTCCTGAAACACAACCCGCAGAATCCGTCCTGGGCTGACCGTGACCGCTTCGTGCTGTCCAACGGCCACGGCTCCATGCTGATCTACAGCCTGCTGCACCTCACCGGTTACGATCTGCCGATGGAAGAACTGAAAAACTTCCGTCAGCTGCACTCTAAAACTCCGGGCCACCCGGAAGTAGGTTATACCGCTGGTGTGGAAACCACCACCGGTCCGCTGGGGCAGGGTATTGCCAACGCAGTCGGTATGGCGATTGCCGAAAAAACGCTGGCGGCGCAGTTTAACCGTCCGGGCCACGACATTGTCGACCACTACACCTACGCCTTCATGGGCGACGGCTGCATGATGGAAGGCATCTCCCACGAAGTTTGCTCTCTGGCGGGTACGCTGAAGCTGGGTAAACTGATTGCATTCTACGATGACAACGGTATTTCTATTGATGGTCACGTTGAAGGCTGGTTCACCGACGACACCGCAATGCGTTTCGAAGCCTATGGCTGGCACGTTATTCGCGACATCGACG
This sequence comes from Escherichia sp. MOD1-EC5433, assembly GCF_002966005.1. Lineage (NCBI taxonomy): Bacteria > Pseudomonadati > Pseudomonadota > Gammaproteobacteria > Enterobacterales > Enterobacteriaceae > Escherichia > Escherichia sp. MOD1-EC5433. The sequence continues at coordinate 593,753 of NZ_PTRL01000001.1, forward strand.
GTCATGACGCGGCATCCATCAAACGCGCAGTTGAAGAAGCGCGCGCAGTGACTGACAAACCGTCCCTGCTGATGTGCAAAACCATCATCGGTTTCGGTTCGCCGAACAAAGCTGGTACGCACGATTCCCACGGTGCGCCGCTGGGCGACGCTGAAATCGCGTTGACCCGCGAACAGCTGGGCTGGAAATACGCACCGTTCGAAATCCCGTCTGAAATCTATGCTCAGTGGGATGCGAAAGAAGCAGGCCAGGCGAAAGAATCTGCATGGAATGAGAAGTTTGCGGCTTACGCGAAAGCTTATCCGCAGGAAGCGGCTGAATTTACCCGTCGTATGAAAGGCGAAATGCCGTCTGACTTCGACGCGAAAGCGAAAGAGTTCATCGCGAAGTTGCAGGCTAATCCGGCGAAAATCGCCAGCCGTAAAGCGTCTCAGAATGCTATCGAAGCGTTTGGTCCGCTGTTGCCGGAATTCCTCGGCGGCTCCGCTGACCTGGCTCCGTCTAACCTGACCCTGTGGTCTGGTTCTAAAGCAATCAACGAAGATGCTGCCGGTAACTACATCCACTACGGTGTTCGCGAGTTCGGTATGACCGCGATTGCTAACGGTATCTCTCTGCATGGTGGCTTCCTGCCGTACACCTCCACCTTCCTGATGTTCGTAGAATACGCACGTAATGCGGTACGTATGGCTGCGCTGATGAAACAGCGTCAGGTGATGGTTTACACCCACGACTCCATCGGTCTGGGCGAAGATGGCCCGACTCACCAGCCGGTAGAGCAGGTCGCTTCTCTGCGCGTGACCCCGAACATGTCTACATGGCGTCCGTGTGACCAGGTTGAATCCGCTGTAGCGTGGAAATACGGCGTTGAGCGTCAGGACGGCCCGACTGCGCTTATCCTCTCCCGTCAGAACCTGGCGCAGCAGGAACGTACTGAAGAGCAGCTGGCAAACATCGCGCGCGGTGGTTATGTGCTGAAAGACTGTGCCGGTCAGCCGGAACTGATTTTCATCGCTACCGGTTCTGAAGTTGAGCTGGCTGTCGCTGCCTACGAAAAACTGACTGCTGAAGGCGTGAAAGCGCGCGTGGTTTCCATGCCTTCTACCGACGCATTCGACAAGCAGGATGCGGCTTACCGTGAATCCGTACTGCCGAAAGCGGTTACTGCACGCGTAGCTGTGGAAGCGGGCATTGCTGACTACTGGTACAAGTATGTTGGCCTGAACGGTGCTATCGTCGGCATGACCACCTTCGGTGAGTCTGCACCGGCAGAGCAACTGTTTGAAGAGTTCGGCTTCACCGTTGAAAACGTTGTTGCGAAAGCAAAAGCGTTGCTGTAATCGGTAAGATGCTTTGTGAGAAGGGCCGCGAAAGCGGCCCTTTATATTGTTGGCAAAGTGCGCGTTGTTCATGCCGGATGCGGCGTGAACGCCTTATCCGGCCTACGAAATCATGCAAATTCAATATATTGCACGGACTGTGTAGGCCTGATAAGCGTAGCGCATCAGGCAGTTTAGCCCTTGCCATCAGTCTCAAGAGCCGCAAACGCGGCTCTTTTTACTTGGTTGAGATAAACGGAACGGTACTGCCGGGGAGCATGGTATCGGGTAATTTGCCGTCCCAACGCTCAGCAGTGGTAAGGGCAACAAGACCCGGATTGTCCCGCAGAGCCTCACCGCGCAGGCGGATAGCTTCAGCTTTAGCCGCACCTCTTACGCAATAGTCTCCGCTTTAGCTGCTGTCTGCTTCTGCCTGAGCCTGAGTTACCGCAATTTGCGCCTGGATTTTCTCCGTTTCCAGATTTTGCTTACGTGTGGCAATGGCGACTTCCGCTTTCATTCGATCTTCAATCGACTTCTCATAAGCGTCAGAAATTGAGCAAAGCAAGGAATATGCCCCCTCTGATGTGAGGATAACAGTCAACCCCGAATATTAAGAATCTATAAAGAAGGGGCTGTAAGATTTAATTTTATCTGTTTTCGTACTTTCAAGCTATAAATGGTGAGCATGATCACAAACACAATAATAATAAATTTGTCTTATTTGCAATTCAACTCACAAACAGAAAGTTGACTTTATAATTACTAATCGCAACCTGTTGTTATTTATGGCTTGTTTATTTTTCCTCTTCAGGTGTTTCGCCTTTTTAGCCCAATTGCTTTCAATTTTTTGCGCGCGTATTTTATTTTCACCGACAGTCGGTACTCTAAAAATAGGGATAATTTATGCGGCTTATTGATTATTTTCCAGAATCATCAATCTCAGTGATACATGCAGCTAAAGACTGGAAGGAGGCTATTGATTTTTCGATGGCATCATTATTAACAAAAGACTATATCAGCGAGAATTACATTCAGGCTATTAAAGATTCCACCATTAGCAATGGCCCTTATTATATTCTCGCACCAGGCGTGGCAATGCCTCATGCGCGACCGGAATGTGGGGCGCTCAAAACCGGGATGTCTTTGACGTTACTTAAACAAGGTGTTTATTTTTCCGGGAATGACGAACCGATTAAATTACTCATCGGGCTTTCTGCTGCCGATGCCGATTCGCACATTGGCGCTATTCAGGCGTTAAGTGAATTACTGTGCGAAGAAGAAATACTTGAACAACTCTTAACAGCATCATCAGAAAAACAATTAGCGGACATTATCAGCCGCGAATAATGGACTCTCTCCTCTACAGGATAATATTATGGAAAACAAGTCTGCTCGTGCAAAGGTTCAGGCTTTTGGGGGCTTTTTGACCGCTATGGTCATTCCCAATATCGGAGCTTTTATTGCCTGGGGTTTTATTACTGCATTATTTATTCCTACCGGCTGGCTGCCGAATGAACATTTCGCCAAAATTGTCGGCCCAATGATTACCTATTTATTACCGGTGATGATTGGTTCTACCGGTGGCCACCTTGTCGGCGGTAAACGCGGCGCGGTGATGGGGGGCATAGGGACGATTGGCGTAATTGTTGGTGCTGAGATCCCCATGTTCCTGGGGTCGATGATTATGGGACCGCTTGGCGGCCTGATGATTAAATATGTCGATAAGGCACTGGAAAAACGCATCCCCGCTGGTTTTGAGATGGTTATCAATAACTTCTCATTAGGTATCGCCGGCATGGCTCTCTGCCTGTTAGGTTTTGAAGTTATCGGTCCAGCGGTGTTAATAGCCAATACTTTCGTCAAAGAGTGTATTGAGGCGCTGGTACATGCGGGCTATCTGCCCCTGCTGTCTGTTATCAATGAACCTGCGAAAGTGCTTTTCCTCAATAACGCGATCGATCAGGGTGTTTATTACCCGTTGGGTATGCAACAGGCTTCGGTTAACGGCAAATCCATCTTCTTTATGGTGGCGTCGAATCCGGGGCCTGGGTTGGGGTTGCTGCTGGCGTTTAGTCTGTTTGGTAAAGGAATGAGTAAACGTTCTGCGCCGGGTGCGATGATTATTCACTTTCTTGGCGGCATCCACGAACTGTATTTCCCGTATGTGCTGATGAAGCCACTGACCATTATTGCCATGATTGCGGGCGGTATGTCTGGCACCTGGATGTTTAACTTACTGGATGGCGGTTTGGTTGCAGGCCCAAGTCCGGGGTCTATCTTTGCCTACCTGGCACTGACGCCGAAAGGCTCGTTCCTTGCGACAATTGCCGGTGTTACGGTCGGCACCCTGGTCTCCTTTGTCATCACTTCTCTGATTCTGAAGATGGAAAAAACGGTGGAGACTGAGAGTGAAGATGAATTTACCGAGTCAGCCAATGCGGTTAAAGCAATGAAGCAGGAAGGCGCATTTTCGTTAAGCCGTGTGAAACGCATTGCCTTTGTTTGCGATGCGGGGATGGGCTCCAGCGCGATGGGCGCAACCACCTTCCGTAAGCGCCTGGAAAAAGCGGGGCTGGCAATAGAAGTAAAACATTACGCGATAGAAAACGTGCCTGCGGATGCCGATATTGTGGTCACACACGCCAGTCTGGAAGGACGCGTGAAACGTGTGACGGATAAACCGCTGATATTGATTAATAACTATATTGGTGATCCAAAGCTCGACACTTTATTTAATCAATTAACCGCCGAACATAAACACTGATTACAGAGGTAAAAATGAAAACCAAAGTTGCTGCTATTTATGGCAAGCGGGATGTCCGTCTGCGCGAATTTGAACTGCCAGAAATTACCGATAATGAACTGTTGGTGAGTGTAATTTCTGACAGCATTTGTTTATCGACCTGGAAAGCGGCGTTACTCGGTAGCGAACATAAACGGGTGCCTGACGATTTAGAAAATCATCCGGTAATTACCGGGCATGAATGTGCCGGGGTTATTGTCGAAGTGGGTAAAAATCTCACCGACAAATATAAAAAAGGCCAACGTTTTGTACTGCAACCGGCAATGGGATTACCCACTGGATATTCAGCCGGATACAGCTACGAATATTTCGGCGGTAATGCCACCTATATGATTATTCCCGAAATCGCCATTAACCTGGGCTGTGTATTACCGTATCACGGTTCTTATTTTGCAGCGGCGTCGCTGGCGGAGCCGATGTGCTGCATTATTGGCGCTTATCATGCCAATTATCACACCACGCAATATGTTTATGAGCATCGCATGGGCGTCAAACCTGGTGGCAATATTGCGCTGCTGGCGTGTGCTGGCCCGATGGGAATTGGCGCTATAGATTACGCCATTAACGGCGGCGTACAACCGTCGCGGGTAGTGGTGGTCGATATCGACGAAAAACGCCTGGCGCAGGTGCAGAAGTTGTTGCCGGTGGAACTGGCTGCAAGCAAGGGCATTGAGCTGGTGTATGTGAATACCAAAGGGATGAGCGATCCAGTCCAGACGCTACGGACGCTGACAGGAGATGCCGGGTTCGATGACGTGTTTGTCTATGCAGCGGTGCCTTCAGTCGTCGAGATGGCTGATGAATTACTGGCGGAAGATGGCTGCCTGAACTTCTTTGCCGGCCCGACGGATAAAAACTTCAAAGTGCCATTTAATTTCTACAACGTCCATTACAACAGTACCCACGTCGTCGGTACATCCGGCGGTTCAACGGACGATATGAAAGAGGCGATAGCCCTTAGCGCCACGGGGCAGTTGCAGCCGTCGTTTATGGTTACCCATATCGGTGGGCTGGATGCGGTGCCAGAAACCGTGCTCAATTTGCCGGATATCCCCGGCGGTAAAAAACTCATCTACAACGGCGTCACCATGCCGCTCACCGCCATTAGCGATTTTGCCGAAAAAGGCAAAACAGATCCGCTGTTTAAAGAGCTGGCGCGGCTGGTTGAGGAAACGCACGGTATCTGGAATGAGCAGGCCGAGAAATATCTGCTGGCGCAATTTGGCGTTGATATCGGGGAGGCCGCGCAATGATGTCCCTGGCGTGGCCATTATTTCGCGTTACGGAGCAGGCAGCGTTGGCTGCCTGGCCGCAAACCGGATGTGGCGACAAAAATAAAATTGATGGCCTGGCGGTCACCGCGATGCGCCAGGCATTAAACGACGTCGCTTTTCGTGGGCGAGTGGTTATCGGCGAGGGAGAAATTGACCACGCGCCGATGCTGTGGATTGGCGAAGATGTGGGCAAAGGCGATGGGCCAGAAGTCGATATCGCGGTTGACCCGATTGAAGGCACCCGGATGGTGGCGATGGGGCAGAGCAATGCGCTGGCGGTCATGGCTTTCGCCCCACGAGACAGCCTGTTACACGCGCCCGATATGTATATGAAAAAACTGGTCGTTAATCGACTGGCTGCCGGGGCAATCGATCTGTCTTTGCCCCTTACAGAAAACTTGCGCAACGTAGCGAAAGCGTTAGGTAAACCACTGGATCGGTTACGTATGGTTACGCTTGATAAACCGCGCCTGAGTGCCGCGATTGAGGAAGCGACGCAGCTTGGCGTGAAGGTTTTTGCTCTGCCGGATGGCGATGTTGCCGCCAGCGTGCTGACCTGCTGGCAGGATAATCCTTACGACGTGATGTACACCATCGGCGGTGCGCCAGAGGGCGTTATTTCTGCCTGCGCTGTTAAAGCATTGGGCGGGGATATGCAGGCCGAGCTGATTGATTTTTGTCAGGCCAAAGGTGACTACACCGAAAATCGGCAAATTGCAGAGCAAGAGCGCAAGCGGTGTAAGGAAATGGGTGTTGACGTTAACCGTGTGTACTCACTCGACGAACTGGTGAGGGGAAAAGATATCCTCTTTAGTGCCACGGGCGTCACGGGCGGAGAGCTGGTGAACGGTATACAACAGACGGCGAATGGGGTGCGGACGCAGACATTACTGATCGGCGGCGCGGACCAAACGTGTAATATAATAGATTCCCTGCATTGATGGTGATCTATCGGAAGACGAATGGCGACGCTGACAGAAGATGATGTGCTTGAGCAACTGGACGCACAGGACAATTTATTTTCATTTATGAAAACTGCGCATACCATTTTGCTCCAGGGAATACGCCAGTTTCTGCCGTCGCTGTTTGTCGATAACGATGAAGAGATCGTGGAATATGCAGTGAAACCGTTACTCGCCCAAAGCGGCCCGCTTGACGATATTGATGTTGCGCTGCGTTTAATTTATGCGCTGGGGAAAATGGATAAATGGCTGTACGCCGATATCACGCATTTTTCTCAGTTCTGGCATTACCTGAACGAACAGGATTCCCCCCCAGGATTTGCCGATGACATAACCTGGGATTTTATCAGCAACGTCAATAGTATAACCCGCAATGCGACTCTCTATGATGCGTTAAAGGCGATGAAGTTCGCCGATTTCGCCGTCTGGTCAGAGGGGCGTTTTACCGGGATGGTCAAAACGGCGTTGACGCTGGCAGTAACGACAACCTTAAAGGAATTAACGCCGTGAAAATTGAATTAACGGTGAATGGGCTGAACGTGCAAGCGCAGTACCATGATGAAGAGATAAAACACGTGCATAAACCATTGCTGCACATGTTGGCCGCCTTGCAGGCGGTAAATCCGCAGCGGCGCACGGTGGTATTTCTTTGCGCTCCACCGGGGACGGGCAAATCTACGCTAACGACCTTCTGGGAATATCTTGCACAACAAGATCCCGAATTACCCGCTATTCAGACGCTCCCGATGGATGGTTTTCACCATTACAATAGCTGGCTGGATGAGTATCAGCTTCGCCCTTATAAAGGCGCACCGCAGACGTTTGACGTGGCGAAACTGGCGGAAAATCTGCGCCGGGCAGTGGAAGGGGATTGTACGTGGCCGCAGTACGATCGACAAAAGCATGATCCCGTAGAAGATGCGTTACACGTTACTGCACCGATCATTATCGTAGAAGGAAACTGGCTGTTGTTGGATGACGAGAAGTGGCGCACGCTTGCGCAATTTTGTGATTTCTCGATCTTTATCAACGCGCCCGCAGCTGCGTTACGGGAACGGCTGGTGGGGCGCAAGCTGGCGGGAGGGTTATCGCTGGCAGACGCTGAAGCCTTTTATGAACGTACCGACGGCCCAAATGTTCGCCGGGTGCTGGAACAGAGTCTGCCGGCAAATTTGACCTTAATGATGACGGCTAGCGGTGAATATCGTCTGGCGGATTGACGTCTCTCACTACACCGCCTTCCAGTCTCACAACGCGAGAAAAATGACGCCGGGTAAACGCGGCGTCATGGCTGATTGCCACCACGCTTGCACCTCGCTGGCGGCACTTTTCCAGCCAGCTTTCAAATACCGCCAGCCATTGGGCATCAAAATCTCGGCTCGGTTCGTCAAGTAATAACAGCGGCGGGGCGAGAGCTTCCAGACTGGCGACGGCGACCATCCTTCGCTGTGCGCTATGCAGATCCAATGGATGCGCGCTGGCAACGTCTGCTAACTAACAACATTGCAGGGCGTATTCGGTGCGTTTCGCGATGTCTGCGGGTGAGTATTTTTGTAATTTCAGGCCAAACGCGACCTCTTCAGCGACGGTGCTATGAAACAGCTGGTTTTCCACTTCCTGAAACAGCACGCCAATCTTTGCCGCGCGTTGGCGGTTCTTAAGCGTATGTAATGCCTGTTGTTGCAATATTACTGTACCGGAAGATGGGGGAAGAAGACCCGCCATGATGCGTAACAGTGTCGATTTACCCGCGCCGTTGTCGCCGGTCAGCGCCAGCCATTCACCTTGTTTGAGTTGCAGAGAAATGTCGCAAAGACAATCCGTTGCCGCACCTGGCCAGCGATAAGTCACCTGATTTAACGTTAACATAATGACCGGAGCACTCCGTTTTGCAGTTGCCACGCTTGCTGGCAATAGTTCAGGAAAGGTGTGCGATGACGTTCAAAAAGAATAATCAGCGAATCACATTCCAGCGCCCAGTGTTGTAAACGTTGCAACAGCATTTCGCTGGCTTGCGACGTCAGTCGGCTAAAGGCTTCATCAAGAATTAATAGTTTTGGTTGCATGGCGATAGCGCAGGCGATGACCACACGTTGGGTCTCTCCGCCGGAGAGCGTTGCTGGGTGACGATGGCGCAACGACTGGCACTCGGTCAGGGTCAGGGCTGCGTCAATGCGCGCCATAACCTCGGCTTCTTCCAGACACAGATTTTCTGGTCCAAACGCAATTTCCTCTTCCACGCTGAAGGTACAGCCAGAAAGCTGCAAATAGGGAGATTGCTGGATGAGTTGAATGGTAGCGGCTTGTTCGTTTAGTGAGAGTTGCCCAATAGGCGTATTGAGGAGCATTCCCATGCCAGCGATATCACCCGGCAGGAAGTCCGGATACCAACCCGCCATCAGCTGCGCCAGCGTGCTTTTGCCGCTGCCGTTGTCCCCAAAGATGGCGACCATCCCCGGTTTGTCATAGTGAAAGTCATAACAGAACGGAGAGTGCGTTGAGTGCGTCGGACAATAGCGAAACTGTTCTAACGTAACCATAGCCACACTCCGGGTTCTGCCAGTATCAGCAATATCATGGTGTAACGAGACACTTTTTGTAATTTACTGTCAGGTGGTGCCCATAGCGTAGTGCGCCGGTTATGTAAGCGAAATGCCCGCATATCCAGCGCCGCACCACGGATCGCCAGATCGTTAAGCGCATTGTGTGTTAGCGGAATAATTAACGCCGGCATCGCACGTAAACGCTGATACCAGCCTTCATCCAGCGGCACGCCACGCGCACGCTGTGCTTCATGAATAATCGCTAATTGCCGTTTTAACTGCTCAACGACCAGCAGCGGTCCGGCAAACAGATAAGCGACGCCCGGCGGCAGGCGAGAAGCAAACAAAGCGCGGATAAAACATTGCACGGGTACGTACTGCATCCACAACTGCGAAGTGGAAACAATAGCCAGAATGCGCAGCCAGAGCGTAATAGCAAATGCCCAACGTTCTGGATTGCGCGGCGTTCCGCTTATCCATTCTGTCAGCCAGCCACCGTGCACTAGCCACAGCCCGACCCCCAGCGAAAACATCAGCCAGGCGACATATTTTGCCCGTCGCCGCGTGGCTTTTAACGCAATGAGACAGAGAAAGGTCGCCGCGCTATAGACCGGCAAAATGGTCTGCGCGGGCAGGACTAGCGTGGTGCAGGCCGCCAGCGCCCACAGCGTTAATGAGGTAAACGGATGCATTTAGCGCACGGCTGCCATCGTTGGAAAATGGCGCGTAGTGCGAATCGGCAGTCGTCGCAGTAAAAGCCAGACAATCACCGCCGTGAGAATTTTATCGACCAGGTTCGCGCCTATCACCGTAATCGCCACCGATTCCACCAGGTTTTGCCCCATAGAGTGCATCCAGGCAACGAACAAATCGGCTCCACTACCGGTTACGCCGCCGAACAGCGCAGTACGTAACGGTACAGCAACGACTGTGACCGCCAGGGTAATAATCACGCCGCTGACAACGACTTTCGGTAGGGTGCGAAACCAACCCACCCGCGCCAGCCAGCCCGCGACCAGACCAATGATCATCGCTACGGGAGCAAAAGCGGCGGCGATCGGGTCGGTCAATAATCCCCAAAGTAAATTGGTCAGCAAGCCGGTCAGCATACCGACCACCGGCCCAAGCAGTACCGCGCTAATAAGCGTGCCGATGGAGTCGAGAAAAATAGGTAGTTTGACCATGCTGGCCAGTTGCCCGCCGATCATATTGATGGCGATAGAGATAACGATCAGCACCAGAGCCTGACTGGAAAAGTGGCGACGCGCCATAAGAAAACCTCTCTGAAAATAGTTAGTTAACGGGGGAAATATGCAACTCGTCGTAACCAGAAAGTGCACAAGGTTGGCGACTAAATGCCAGTTCTTCCAGGCAGCCGATCACCAGTTCAAGCGTGGTGCGCACGGTACAGCCGGGCATCATATGACCGCCAAGCATCGCACCGTGTTGGTCAGAAACGCAGAGATGAAGATGTTCGCCCGTCTGTTCCAGCGTGCCGTTCAGTGAGATCACTTCAAACTTACCGCTTAGAAGGGTGGTGTTTTCTTGCCCGGCATAGCGCAAAGCAACATCAGTCAGACTGCCGGTACAACCAGCAATCCACGCAGCGTGAAGCTGTTGCTGCTGTGCGAAGGCGCGTAATTGAGAGAAAACTTCCTGATCGGGAAGCAGGCGCAGCGCGTAAAAGCGTGCAGTTGAAGAATAAGGGTGAGGCAATGTCATCATTGAAGTACTCCGAAACTCGGACGTATTGCGGATGATATCGACGCTGCATCAGTCATATTCTGATATAAGTCAGGGTTTATGACGGCATAACGAAAAGATTTTGCTACGCTTATTCGTGATTCTGCGAGGTGGAATAATTCCTGGCGAATCAGGGCGAAAAACGTGACGTAAGTCAGATAATTGTCTTCTTTGACTGGACAATCATTCCTTTTATTCCGCGTTTCGCTTATCCTAGCTGAAGCGTTTCAGTCGATTAAATGTTCGACAATTAACCAATCAGTCGCGATTTGCGACAGGTAAGGTTTTCCCGAACGATTTGCTGGACTACTCTGTCTGGCAAATTTGCTTAGAGAAAGCCTTGCAGGAGACCTATGACCGTACGCGTAGCGATAAATGGCTTCGGTCGCATCGGGCGTAATGTGGTTCGTGCTGTGTATGAATCCGGACGCCGGGCGGAAATCACCGTGGTGGCAATCAACGAACTGGCTGATGCTGCGGGCATGGCGCATTTGTTGAAATATGACACCAGCCATGGCCGTTTTGCATGGGAAGTACGTCAGGAACGCGATCAACTCTTTGTTGGTGATGACGCCATCCGCGTATTGCATGAACGTTCACTGCAATCGCTTCCCTGGCGTGAACTTGGCGTCGATGTGGTTCTCGACTGCACTGGCGTATACGGCACTCGCGAGCATGGCGAAGCGCATATTGCCGCCGGGGCCAAAAAAGTGCTCTTTTCACATCCTGGCAGTAACGATCTCGACGCGACCGTTGTTTACGGCGTCAATCAGGATCAACTTCGTGCGGAACACCGCATCGTTTCTAACGCTTCCTGTACCACGAATTGCATAATTCCCGTCATCAAATTGTTAGATGATGCGTACGGTATTGAGTCCGGCACTGTGACCACAATTCACTCCGCCATGCACGATCAACAGGTTATTGATGCATACCATCCTGACCTGCGTCGCACCCGGGCAGCCAGTCAGTCGATTATTCCGGTCGATACAAAACTGGCCGCTGGTATCACGCGTTTTTTCCCGCAGTTTAACGATCGTTTTGAAGCGATTGCGGTACGTGTGCCAACCATAAATGTGACGGCAATTGATTTAAGCGTGACGGTGAAGAAACCTGTAAAAGCCAATGAAGTCAACCAGTTGCTGCAAAAGGCGGCACAAGGTGCATTTCATGGTATAGTTGACTATACGGAATTACCGTTGGTCTCTGTAGATTTTAACCACGATCCGCACAGTGCCATTGTCGATGGCACCCAAACCCGGGTCAGTGGCGCACACCTGATCAAAACGTTGGTCTGGTGCGATAACGAATGGGGCTTTGCTAACCGAATGCTCGACACGACGTTAGCGATGGCTACTGTTGCTTTCAGGTAAGACGCAAGCAGCGTCTGCAAAACTTTTAGAATCAACGAGAGGATTCACCATGTCTGTAATTAAGATGACCGATCTGGATCTTGCTGGGAAACGTGTATTTATCCGTGCGGATCTGAACGTACCAGTAAAAGACGGGAAAGTAACCAGCGACGCACGCATCCGTGCTTCTCTGCCGACCATCGAACTGGCTCTGAAACAAGGCGCTAAAGTGATGGTAACTTCCCACCTGGGTCGTCCTACCGAAGGCGAGTACAATGAAGAATTCTCTCTGCTGCCGGTTGTTAACTACCTGAAAGACAAACTGTCTAACCCGGTTCGCCTGGTTAAAGATTACCTCGACGGCGTTGACGTTGCTGAAGGTGAACTGGTTGTTCTGGAAAACGTTCGCTTCAACAAAGGCGAGAAGAAAGACGACGAAACTCTGTCCAAGAAATACGCTGCACTGTGCGACGTGTTCGTAATGGATGCATTCGGTACTGCTCACCGCGCGCAGGCTTCTACTCACGGTATCGGTAAATTCGCTGACGTTGCGTGCGCAGGCCCGCTGCTGGCGGCTGAACTGGACGCGCTGGGTAAAGCACTGAAAGAACCAGCTCGTCCGATGGTGGCTATCGTTGGTGGTTCTAAAGTTTCTACCAAACTGACCGTTCTGGACTCCCTGTCTAAAATCGCTGACCAGCTGATCGTTGGTGGTGGTATTGCTAACACCTTTATCGCGGCACAAGGCCACGATGTGGGTAAATCTCTGTACGAAGCAGACCTGGTTGACGAAGCAAAACGTCTGCTGACCACCTGCAACATCCCGGTTCCGTCTGATGTTCGCGTAGCAACTGAGTTCTCTGAAACTGCTCCGGCTACTCTGAAATCTGTTAACGACGTGAAAGCTGACGAGCAGATCCTGGATATCGGCGACGCTTCTGCGCAAGAACTGGCTGAAATCCTGAAGAATGCGAAAACCATTCTGTGGAACGGCCCGGTTGGTGTGTTCGAATTCCCGAACTTCCGTAAAGGTACTGAAATCGTGGCTAACGCTATCGCAGACAGCGAAGCGTTCTCCATCGCTGGTGGCGGCGACACTCTGGCAGCAATCGACCTGTTCGGTATTGCTGACAAAATCTCCTACATCTCCACTGGCGGCGGCGCATTCCTCGAATTCGTGGAAGGTAAAGTACTGCCTGCAGTAGCGATGCTCGAAGAGCGCGCTAAGAAGTAAAAAAATCACAGGGCAGGGAAACCTGCCCTTGTTTCAGCGCGCTTTTAAAGCACGCACTTTTTCTACAGCCCGACGATACAGGACAAAGAAACATGTCTAAGATTTTTGATTTCGTAAAACCTGGCGTAATCACTGGTGATGACGTACAGAAAGTTTTCCAGGTAGCAAAAGAAAACAACTTCGCACTGCCAGCAGTAAACTGTGTCGGTACTGACTCCATCAACGCCGTACTGGAAACCGCTGCTAAAGTTAAAGCGCCGGTTATCGTTCAGTTCTCCAACGGTGGTGCTTCTTTTATCGCTGGTAAAGGCGTGAAATCTGACGTTCCGCAGGGTGCAGCTATCCTGGGCGCGATCTCTGGTGCACATCACGTACACCAGATGGCGGAACACTACGGTGTTCCGGTTATCCTGCACACTGACCACTGCGCGAAGAAACTGCTGCCGTGGATCGACGGTCTGCTGGACGCAGGTGAAAAACACTTCGCTGCTACCGGTAAGCCGCTGTTCTCTTCTCACATGATCGACCTGTCTGAAGAATCTCTGCAAGAGAACATTGAAATCTGCTCTAAATACCTGGAGCGCATGTCCAAAATCGGTATGACTCTGGAAATCGAACTGGGTTGCACCGGTGGTGAAGAAGACGGCGTGGACAACAGCCACATGGACGCTTCTGCACTGTACACCCAGCCGGAAGACGTTGATTACGCATACACCGAGCTGAGCAAAATCAGCCCGCGTTTCACCATCGCTGCTTCCTTCGGTAACGTACACGGCGTTTACAAGCCGGGTAACGTGGTTCTGACCCCGACTATCCTGCGCGATTCTCAGGAATATGTTTCTAAGAAACACAACCTGCCGCACAACAGCCTGAACTTCGTATTCCACGGCGGTTCCGGTTCTACTGCTCAAGAAATCAAAGACTCCGTAAGCTACGGTGTAGTGAAAATGAACATCGATACCGATACCCAATGGGCAACCTGGGAAGGTGTTCTGAACTACTACAAAGAAAATGAAGCTTACCTGCAGGGTCAGCTGGGCAACCCGAAAGGCGAAGATCAGCCGAACAAGAAATACTACGATCCGCGCGTATGGCTGCGTGCCGGTCAGACTTCGATGATCGCTCGTCTGGAAAAAGCATTCAAGGAACTGAACGCGATCGACGTTCTGTAAGATATTCCTTTTTGCTTATCTCAAGACCCGCTTTGCGGGTCTTTTTTTCGCCAAAAGAAAAATTGCCTGATGCGCTACGCTTATCAGGCCTACGTGAACTTAAATGCTTTCATAGGACCGATAAAGCGTTTACGCCGCATCCGGCATGAACAAAGCGCACCTTGCCAACAATCTGAGGAGGCCAGCATAGCGGGCTTTTTTTTCGCCAAAAGCAAGGTGATGCAGATGAGAATTTTGTGATCTATTTGGCAAAATTATACTTTATTGTTTACCCTTGTCAGACCGCCCGTCATAAGGCGGCGGAGTGTATTTCTCCATTTTGAGTCAGTTAAAAAGGAATATTGAATGGAAGATTTGAATGTTGTCGATAGCATACACGGTGCAGGTTCCTGGTTGGTGAACAACCAGGCGCTGTTGCTGAGTTATGCTGTAAACATCGTGGCGGCTCTCGCGATTATCATTATCGGTTTGATTGTCGCGCGGATGATCTCCAACGCGGTGAATCGCCTGATGATCTCCCGTAACATAGATGCCACCGTAGCTGATTTTATCTCTGCATTAGCCCGATATGCGATTATTGCCTTTACGCTGATCGCAGCGTTAGGTCGCGTGGGCGTTCAAACCGCATCGGTTATCGCCGTGCTGGGTGCCGCAGGTTTAGCTGTAGGTTTGGCGTTGCAGGGTTCTCTGTCTAACCTGGCCGCTGGCGTGTTGCTGGTACTGTTCCGCCCGTTCCGTGCCGGTGAATATGTCGACCTCGGCGGTGTTGCCGGTACAGTGCAGAGCGTGCAGATTTTCTCTACGACTATGCGCACCGCAGACGGTAAAATTATCGTTATCCCGAACGGTAAAATTATTGCCGGTAATATTATTAACTTCTCTCGCGAGCCTGCGCGCCGTAACGAATTTATCATTGGTGTGGCGTATGATTCCGATATCGATCAGGTGAAGCAGATCCTGACCGATATTATCCAGTCTGACGATCGCATTTTAAAAGATCGCGAAATGACCGTGCGTCTGAACGAGCTTGGCGCATCCTCGATTAATTTCGTGGTCCGCGTCTGGAGCAACAGCGGCGATCTGCAAAACGTTTACTGGGATGTGCTGGAGCGTATTAAACGCGAATTTGATGCTGCTGGTATCAGCTTCCCGTACCCGCAAATGGATGTGAATTTTAAGCGGGTGAAAGAGGACAAAGCTGCATAATCAACGCTGAGGCCAGATAATACTATCTGGCCTCTCTCTTATTAGTTATTCTGATTGCCAATTAATATTATCAATTTCCGCTAATAACAATCCCGCGCTATAGTCTCTGCATCAGATAATTAATTCGGAATGTTTAACGTGTTTTCTTATTATTTTCAAGGTCTTGCACTTGGTGCGGCTATGATCCTGCCGCTCGGTCCACAAAATGCTTTTGTGATGAATCAGGGTATTCGCCGCCAGTACCACATTATGATTGCCTTACTTTGTGCAATCAGCGATTTGGTTCTGATTTGCGCCGGGATTTTTGGCGGTAGCGCGTTACTGATGCAGTCACCGTGGTTATTGGCCTTAGTGACCTGGGGCGGCGTTGCCTTCTTGCTGTGGTATGGCTTTGGCGCTTTTAAAACGGCGATGAGCAGTAATATTGAGCTGGTTAGTGCTGAAGTCATGAAACAGGGACGCTGGAAAATTATTGCCACCATGCTGGCAGTGACCTGGCTGAATCCCCATGTTTATCTGGATACCTTTGTGGTATTGGGGAGCCTCGGCGGGCAGCTCGACGTCGAACCAAAACGCTGGTTTGCGCTTGGGACGATTAGCGCCTCTTTCTTGTGGTTCTTTGGTCTGGCTCTTCTCGCAGCCTGGTTGGCACCGCGTCTGCGTACCGCCAAAGCGCAGCGTATTATTAATATTATTGTTGGTAGCGTAATGTGGTTTATCGCCCTACAGCTGGCGAGAGATGGTATTGCCCATGCACAAGCCTTGTTCAGTTAGGCGCTATCTTATGGAAAATAAAAACAGAGACGCTAAGCTTGCCTACAGAGGTTTTGAATTTTGGGCAAGTAAATTAACACGGAGAGACTAACGTGAAGTTCAAAGTTATCGCCCTGGCGGCATTGATGGGTTTCAGCGGGATGGCAGTACAGGCCAATGAACTACCGGATGGTCCGCACATTGTCACTTCAGGAACGGCAAGCGTAGATGCAGTGCCAGACATTGCCACTCTTGCTATTGAAGTTAATGTGGCAGCGAAGGATGCTGCTACCGCCAAGAAACAAGCGGATGAGCGCGTGGCGCAATATATCTCTTTCCTTGAACTCAATCAGATCGCGAAAAAAGATATCAGTTCTGCGAATTTACGTACCCAGCCAGATTACGATTACCAGGATGGCAAAAGTATTCTGAAAGGCTATCGGGCAGTGAGAACGGTAGAAGTAACAGTTCGTCAGTTAGACAAACTGAATTCGTTGCTGGATGGTGCGCTGAAGGCCGGTCTTAACGAAATTCGTTCTGTTTCGTTGGGCGTAGCGCAACCGGATACCTATAAAGATAAAGCGCGTAAGGCAGCGATAGATAACGCGATTCATCAGGCGCAGGAGCTGGCAAATGGCTTTAATCGCAAACTGGGACCGGTGTATAGCGTGCGCTACCATGTTTCCAACTATCAGCCCAGCCCGATGGTTCGGATGATGAAAGCTGATGCCGCGCCGGTTTCTGCTCAGGAAACTTACGAGCAGGCCGCTATTCAGTTTGATGATCAGGTGGATGTGGTCTTCCAGTTAGAACCCGTTGATCAGCAACCTGCAAAAACACCTACCGCACAATAATACATTTAGCCCGACTCATTTGTCGGGCTAATGTCTTCACCTTATATCGTCTCCTTTTTCTGTAATTTTCTGTAAAACCATGATGCAATTACCTATCTTTGCTCGCGATTTCATCAAAGATTGAATAACTGAAACGGTTAAGCGGACAGTGATGTTTGGGAGAGGGTATGGATATTTTTATTTCGAAAAAGATGCGCAATTTTATTTTATTAGCGCAAACCAATAATATTGCTCGGGCAGCAGAAAAGATTCATATGACGGCTTCACCGTTTGGCAAAAGTATTGCCGCGCTGGAGGAGCAAATTGGTTATACGCTGTTTACCCGTAAAGATAACAACATTAGCCTTAATAAAGCCGGGCAGGAACTTTATCAAAAACTATTCCCGGTTTACCAACGACTTTCTGCTATTGATAATGAAATTCATAATTCCGGGCGTCATTCTCATGAAATTGTCATTGGCATCGATAATACTTATCCGACGATTATTTTTGATCAGCTAATCAGTCTTGGTGATAAATATGAAGGGGTGACTGCTCAGCCGGTTGAGTTTAGCGAAAATGGGGTTATCGATAATCTCTTCTACCGTCAGTTTGATTTTATTATCTCTCCGCAGCATGTATCCGCCCGAGTAAAGGGGCTGGAAAATCTAACTATCAGCGAACTGTCGCCGCTGCGGCTAGGGTTTCTTGTTTCCCGCCGTTTTGAAGAACGTCAGGAGCAGGAGTTATTACAGGAGCTACCGTGGTTACAGATGCGCTTTCAGAACCGCGCTAACTATGAAGCGATGATTGATGCGAACATGCGCCCTTGTGGGATCAATCCAACAATCATTTATCGCCCCTACAGTTTTATGGCCAAAATCAGCGCCGTTGAGCGCGGACATTTTCTGACAGTCATTCCACATTTTGCCTGGCGACTGGTGAATCCGGCAACGCTGAAATATTTTGATGCGCCGCATACGCCAATGTATATGCAGGAATATCTCTATTCACTGAAAAATCATCGCTATACCGCCACGATGCTACAGCAAATTGCTGAAGATCGTGATGGTACGAGCAATTAACCCAGCATTGAACCCGTTTCGATCAAGTTACGATGCAGATCGAAAACGTGGCTAAGATCGTGGTGAATATGCCCGCCAGGGGCATTTTCCAGATAGCGATGCAGATAGTCACGGTACATGGGATGGGCGCAGTTATCGATGATAGCGCGTGCGCGCTGAAGTGGAGAGAGGCCGCGCAGATCGGCGATCCCTTGTTCAGTGATGATCACTTTCACGCTGTGCTCGCTGTGATCAACATGACTACACATCGGCACGATGGTTGATATTTTTCCTTCTTTGGCGATCGACGGCGCCATAAAGATCGACAGATAAGCATTGCGTTCAAAATCACCGCTGCCGCCGATACCGTTCATTAAATTAACACCGGCAACATGCGTTGAGTTGGCGTGCCCGTAAATATCAAACTCCAGGCCGACGTTCAGAGCGATAACGCCAAGGCGGCGGATAATTTCCGGGTTATTGGAAATCTCCTGCGGACGTAACACAATGCGACAGGAGAAATAGTCCATATTGTCATAAATCTTACGCAATGAATCGGCAGAGATAGTCAGACTGGAGGCGCTGGCTCCGGTGATTTTTCCAGTTTCCAGAAGATGAACTACTGATTCCTGTAGCACTTCCGAATACATCATAAACGGTGGAATATCCGGGTTATCCCCGAGACGCGCCATTACCGCATTATTGATGTTGCCTACCCCACTTTGCAGTGGCAGAAATTCCGGCGGAATGCGCCCCTGTGCCATTTCACGTAATAAGAAGGTAACCACATTGTCGGCGATCTGTTGGCACATGGGATTTTGCTTATCCAGCAGCTTACCTGCATCAGGTAAGTTGGTTTCCACGACCGCGACAATCTTTTTCGGATCAATTTGCACATAACGAGTACCGACGCGATCCATCGCATGGAAGATCGAAACGCTATTGCGTCGCGGTGGTGCGCCAGGAATCACAATATCCGCCAGTTCCGCAACGCGCGGATCATGATAGTGATTGAGTTCAATGATTACTTTCTTGGCCCGCAGTAACCAGGTCGGAGCGTTACCGATCCCACTGGTTAACCAGACACGTCCATCCGGCTCGATGGCTGAGGCTTCAATTACCGCAACATCAATGTCGCCGAAGAAGCCGTAGTTAACCATTTGCGCGACTTCGCTCAAGTGTAGATCAACAAAACTGACTGCCCCCTGATTGATCTTTTGGCGTAACCCAGATGATGTTTGATACGGAGCGCGCCATGAAACGGCGTTAGCTTCAGAGAGCACGTCATCGGCGGCGGCGCTAATTGACGCTCCGGTTAGCAGGCGAATCTGGTACGGTTTTTTCGCCTCATGTTGTTCGTTGGCACGATGAGCAATAGCGACAGGTAGAGCTTTAGGTGAACCCGCAGGGGTAAAGCCGCTGAATGCTACCATATCATTGTGCTGGATAATTTCCGCCGCTTCATCGGCGGTCATCCTTGCCCAGATCATATTCATCTTTTGCTCCTTCATTCGCTGAGCATTAATGCCCGACGAAAGTAGGTTTACGTTTTTCCAGGAAAGCGTTCATACCTTCCTGATAATCCTCGCTGTCATAAACTGCTCGGCGCATCCCCTGAATACGTTCAAATTCGTCTGAATTCATCGTGTGCGCCTCGCCCAGCACGCGCAGTTCTTCCTTGATTACCGCGATCGCCAGCGGTGCTTTTTCGGAAATGTGGTGCGCCATTTGCAGGGTGAAATCTTCCAGCTCGCTGATGTCAACAACGTGGTTGAGAATGCCAACAGCCAGCGCGCGTTGGGCGGTGACTGGCGAAGCAGTAAATATCAGTTCTTTGACGATGTGGAAGCCCGCGTCGCGGGTCAGGTTGTGGATGCCCACCAGGTTATACGGTACGCCAAGGTTAACTGGGGTCATTGAGAAGGTCGATGTGCTGGCGGCGATGATCAGATCGGAACTCATGATCATTTCAAAAGCACCTCCCCAGACGCTACCTTCGACCATTGAGATAATCGGTTTCGGGCATTTTTGGATCATACGGGTAATTTGCCGTAGCGGATCATCGTAAGAGAGAGGATCGCGACCGCCTGATGGCAGTTCATGGATGTCGTGGCCTGCGGAGAAAACTTTGGAACCACTCGGGGCACGCAGGATGATACAGCGAATTTCGGGTCGGTTGAGATCGCTTAGCGCCTGGATCAGGTCGTCAATAAAGACTTTACTCAATGCATTGAGTTTGCGGCCATAGTTAAACTCAATGACCGCCACTTTGTTGATGATAATGACATTAACATACTGATAAGACATAAAAATTCCTTTAATCAAAATATTGAGTCTGGATAAATTCACTGAGCTGCCGCAAGCCGGTGCGCGGCGAGAGCGTATTGTTTTTGATTGCTAATAGCGTCTGGCGGTAATAGCGATCGAAATCTTCATTCGCGAACAGGTGGTGCAGCACCTCTTCTTCGGTTTGTTTACGCAGCCATTCCACCGATTGTTGTTGCCGCATTTGTTGCAAACGACCGCTGGCGGTAAGTGCGGTTTTGAAATCGATAATTGCGTGCCAAATCTCATCAATACCGCATTTTTCCAGCGCGCTACAGGTAAGAACCTGCGGCTGCCATTCGTCATATTTGCGACGCAGAATATGCAGAGCGCCCTCGTACATATGGCGGGCAATGGCGACATTCGCGTGGTTATCGCCATCGTCTTTGTTTATGACAATCAGATCTGCCATCTCCATCAGCCCCTTTTTAATGCCCTGGAGATCATCACCACCACCGGCGATTTGCAGTGAGATAAAACAGTCCACCATGCGGGCTACTTCGGTTTCCGACTGCCCGACGCCGACGGTTTCAACGATCACCACGTCATAACCCGCCGCTTCGCATAACAGCATTAACTCCCGCGCCCGCTGGCTGGCGCCGCCCAGATGACCGGATGATGGAACCGGGCGAATAAATGCCGTATCGGCACGCGCCAGTTCGGTCATCCGGGTCTTATCGCCAAGAATGCTGCCACCGGTCACTGGGCTGCTGGGATCGACGGCAATTACCGCGACTTTCAGCCCCTGGCGAATCAGCAACATACCGAAAGCTTCAAGAAAGGTGCTTTTCCCCGCGCCAGGTGTGCCGGTAACGCCCAGGCGCAGTGCATTTCCACAAAACGGCATGATGGCGTCGAGCAACTGAGTACTTAGTTCCTGATGACGTGGATGACGGCTTTCTACCAGCGTCATCGCCTGGGCGAGCGTGGCACGCTCACCCTGACGTAAGCGCCGAATGTTGTCTGTCAGCGTGGCTTCGTTAATCATGACGCTGGCTAATCCGATTCAGTACATCACGTACGCTGTCGAGCATGGGAGTACCCGGACCATAAATTGCTGCCACGCCACGTTCTTGCAGGAAGGCATAATCCTGCGGTGGAATAACGCCGCCAGCGACTACGTAGATATCTTCGCGTCCCCATTTTTTGAGGGCTTCTACCAGTTCCGGGATCAGTGTTTTATGCCCGGCAGCGAGTGAGGACGCGCCCACCACATGAACGTCGTTTTCCACCGCCAGGCGGGAGATCTCTTCTGGTGTCGAGAACATCGGACTTAAATCAACGTCAAATCCAAGATCGGAATAGGCGCTGGCAATGACTTTGGCCCCGCGATCGTGTCCATCCTGCCCCATTTTGGCGATCAGAATGCGCGGGCGACGGCCGTTATCCGCGAGGAACTGTTCCGTTTGCGCAACAATCGCATCAAATTCGCAAGCTGATTTTTCCGACTGATGATAGCTTTGCGCAATCACGCCAGTAACACACTGGCTCGGCACCAGATAACGGTCAAAAGCGGCTTCCAGCGCATCGGAGATTTCACCCAATGTCGCGCGAACGCGTGCCGCATTAATAGCAGCAGCCAGCAGGTTTTCGTTTTGCAGTGCCGCATTAGTCAGAGCATTCAGTGCGGTGGTTACGGCAGCATCATCGCGGGTGGCGCGAATATGCTCCAGTGAAGCAATCTGCTCGTTACGTACCATCACGTTGTCTATCTCAAGGACATCGGTTTCGTCTTCGTGATCCAGCTTGTACTTGTTAACACCAACAATCACGCGTTTGCCCTGATCGATCAGTGACTGCTCACGCGCAGACGCCTCTTCGATCATTCGTTTTGGCAAACCCGCTTCGATCGCTTTCGCCATGCCACCAGCCTCATCGATCTGTTGGATAATAGCTCTGGCTTGTTTAACGATCTGATCGGTCAACGACTCAACGTAATAAGATCCGGCCAGTGGATCGACGGTGCGGCAGATTTCTGACTCTTCCTGAATGATTATCTGAGTATTACGGGCTATACGTGCCGAGAAGTCGGTTGGCAGTCCAAGTGCCTCATCAAAAGCGTTGGTATGCAGTGATTGTGTACCGCCAAGTGTGGCGCCCAACGCTTCAATGGTGGTGCGGATAACGTTGTTATAGGGATCTTGCTCGGTGAGACTCCAGCCTGAGGTCTGACAGTGGGTGCGCAGTGCCAGTGATTTTGGATCTTTGGCTCCAAATCCGCTTACCGCCTCACTCCAGAGATAACGTGCGGCGCGCAGCATGGCGACGTTCATGAAAAGATCCATACCGATGCCAAAGAAAAACGACAGGCGCGGGGCAAAGTCGTCAATTTTCAGGCCAGCAGAAAGTGCAGCTTTGATGTACTCAATTCCATCAGCGAGAGTAAATGCCACCTGCTGCACGCAGTTGGCTCCCGCTTCGCCCATGTGGTAACCGCTAATACTGATGGTATTAAAGCGCGGCATATTGCCGGAACACCAGGCGATGATGTCAGCGATAATACGCATAGACGGTTTTGGCGGATAAATATAGGTATTGCGGCAGAGGTACTCTTTCAGAATGTCGTTCTGGATGGTGCCTGTGAGTTTATCGGGTGTAACGCCTTGCTCTTCAGCGGCCACGATATAAAACGCCAGTACTGGCAACACCGCCCCGTTCATAGTCATCGATACCGACATTTGATCCAGCGGGATCTGGTCGAATAGCACCTTCATATCTTCAACGGTGTCGATAGCGACGCCTGCTTTACCGACGTCGCCTGAAACGCGCGGATTGTCAGAGTCGTAACCACGGTGGGTGGCGAGGTCAAAGGCAACGGAAAGGCCCTTTTGCCCGGCAGCGAGGTTACGGCGATAAAAGGCGTTAGATTCTTTTGCCGTGGAGAAACCAGCATACTGACGAATGGTCCACGGTTGAGCGGTATACATGGTGGCACGTGGACCACGAACGTAGGGGGGCAAGCCTGGAAGGGTGCCGGTTACTTCCAGATTGTCGAGATCGGTTTCGGTATACAGCGGCTTGATGGTTATCCCTTCCGCCGTTTGCCGTACCAGTGAGTCGACGTTTTTCCCCCGACGGCTCAATTCCTTGTTGGCAAGTTGTTGCCATTCCTGCACGTTAGACATTATTTGCTCCATAAAACGCAATCAAAATGGTGGGATGCGCTTACGGTGAGCTTTTTACACGGGGTTGTCGCCAGCAAAAAAAATGCATTGGGACGTCGTTTTTTGCCGCGTGAGATTTGTCTGTTTCGTGACGTTGTTCAAAGAAGGTAAAAAGAAAAAAGGAAAATGCCTGATATGTGCTACCAGGCATTAAGTGATTGATTAATCCTGACGAAGCACTTTGTGACCATAGTCGAGCAAAGCATCGGTGACTTTACGCATCATGCGGCTTTCTGGGGCAAAGCGGTGCCAGTAGAGCATTCGCCGTTGAAACAGCCCTGGCGTAAGGTCGATCAGCTCGCCGCTCGCCAGTTCTTTCTCAATTTGCAGGTGTGGGATCATACAGCAGGTTGTTCCCTGGCGAGCGAGTTGAACGAAGGCTTCAGACGAGTTAACGATATGGCACGGCACGCTACCTGGCGGCAGATCGAAGTTTTGCTGTAAAAAGGCCTGGTGCATATCGTCGAGATGGTCAAACGCCACCACCGGAGCCTTGAGCAGCGCGGAGCGGCTTACTCCATTGGGAAAGTATTTTTCAGCAAATGGTCTGGAGCTGACGAACAGATAGTCGAGCGCGCCAAGTTTATCGACAAGACAACTGGGCAGCGCCTGATGTTGAATACTCACCGCGCCAACCACTTCACCGCGACGCAGACGTTCCTGGGTGCGGGTTTCATCTTCCACCTGCAAGTTCAGACGAATAGGGGAATCAGCCAGCACCGGAGCCAGCGCCGGTAGCAGCCAGGTTGCCAGACTGTCAGCGTTGACCGCCAGTGAAAGCAGTAGCGGGGTTGAACCGGTTTGTTCATCCCCCAGCCACTCTTCTTCCAGCAATTCGACCTGGCGAAGCAGTGCCAGCAGTTTTTGCCCTTGTTCTGTAGGTCGCGGCGGGACAGTACGCACTAATAACGGCTGCCCGAACATATTTTCCAGCTGCTTAATGCGCTGTGAGACGGCTGATTGCGTAATGCACAATTTCTGTGCCGCGCGCTCAAATCCTCGTTCACGTATTACCGCATCCAGTGCCTGTAATGTTCTGTAGTCCGGGCGTTTCATTGCTTTAACCTGCTCCTCAAATTTTCTTATGCCGAACTATGACATAATTTTGCTTTGGGTACAGAGCATTTAACGTATACAAAAGCAGCCATAATGGAAATTTTGACTGACAACACCGTGTTTTTTTAGGCTTTGTGGAGCGTACAGGCAAGGTTCTGTGGGCGAGTTACTGGCACTGGATGTGATTTTTATTGGTAATATTATCAATTAATTGTATTACAGAGCTTCACCTTTATCGGCGTAGTTTCAGATATGCAGACTGGGGGATAGAAGGGTAATTCTGATGCCTCCTGATACCCAGATTTGCCGGGGTGAAAGGGGATGCCCGCCATTGTCTGTTATTTCATGGATGAGTTATCCGTACGACTTGCTGACGGGGTCTGAATCGCTTTTTTTGTATATAATGCGTCTGAAATTTCATACCACAGGCGAAACGATCATGACGCAGGATGAATTGAAAAAAGCAGTAGGATGGGCGGCACTTCAGTATGTTCAGCCCGGAACCATTGTTGGTGTTGGTACAGGTTCCACCGCCGCACACTTTATTGATGCACTCGGCACGATGAAAGGTCAGATTGAAGGGGCAGTTTCCAGCTCGGATGCATCCACTGAAAAACTAAAAAGTCTTGGCATTCATGTATTTGACCTCAATGAAGTTGACAGCCTCGGCATCTACGTTGACGGTGCAGATGAAATCAACGGTCATATGCAGATGATCAAAGGCGGCGGTGCGGCGCTGACGCGTGAAAAAATCATCGCCTCGGTTGCAGAGAAATTTATCTGCATCGCGGACGCCTCCAAGCAGGTCGATATTCTGGGCAAATTCCCGTTGCCGGTGGAAGTGATTCCGATGGCGCGTAGTGCAGTGGCTCGTCAACTGGTGAAACTTGGCGGTCGTCCGGAATATCGTCAGGGCGTGGTGACTGATAACGGCAACGTAATCCTCGACGTCCACGGTATGGAAATCCTTGATCCGGTGGCGATGGAAAATGCGATTAACGCAATTCCGGGTGTAGTTACTGTTGGTCTGTTTGCCAACCGTGGCGCGGACGTCGCGCTGATTGGCACGCCTGACGGCGTTAAAACCATTGTGAAATGATCTGACGGGGGAGTTCGTTCCCCCGTTAAAAATTTTTTGCATTGTTAAATTTGGTGACATCTATCACGTTTTTAACTCACTTTTGCCTAACACGCTAAAGAAAGTCTCATCTTCAGCATTTTCTTCTGTTAATCAACCTCTCGTGATATTTCCTCAACATCGCGACGCAAACGTTCATATTGCCGCATTATTATTTTTTGATATGTTGAAAGGCGGATGTAAATCCACACACAACATTTCAAAGACAGGATTGGGTAAATGGCAAAGGTATCGCTGGAGAAAGACAAGATTAAGTTTCTGCTGGTAGAAGGCGTGCACCAAAAGGCGCTGGAAAGTCTTCGCGCGGCAGGTTACACCAACATCGAATTTCATAAAGGCGCGCTGGATGATGAACAATTAAAAGAATCCATCCGCGATGCCCACTTCATCGGCCTGCGATCCCGTACCCATCTGACCGAAGAAGTGATTAATGCCGCAGAAAAGCTGGTCGCTATTGGCTGTTTCTGCATAGGCACAAACCAGGTTGATTTAAATGCTGCGGCAAAACGCGGGATTCCGGTATTTAACGCACCGTTTTCGAATACGCGTTCTGTCGCCGAGCTGGTGATTGGCGAACTTCTGCTGCTATTGCGCGGAGTGCCGGAAGCCAACGCCAAAGCGCACCGTGGCGTATGGAACAAACTGGCAGCGGGGTCTTTTGAAGCGCGCGGCAAAAAGCTGGGTATCATTGGTTATGGTCATATCGGTACGCAGCTTGGCATTCTGGCGGAGTCGCTGGGGATGTATGTTTACTTCTATGATATTGAAAACAAACTGCCGCTGGGCAACGCGACGCAGGTGCAACATCTTTCCGACCTGCTGAATATGAGTGACGTGGTGAGCCTGCATGTGCCTGAAAACCCGTCCACCAAAAACATGATGGGCGCGAAAGAGATCTCGCTGATGAAGCCCGGCTCGCTGCTGATTAACGCCTCGCGCGGTACTGTGGTTGATATTCCGGCGCTGTGTGACGCACTGGCGAGCAAACATCTGGCTGGTGCGGCAATCGATGTATTCCCAACAGAACCAGCGACCAACAGCGATCCGTTTACCTCACCACTGTGCGAATTCGACAACGTCCTGCTGACGCCGCACATTGGCGGTTCGACTCAGGAAGCGCAGGAGAATATCGGCCTGGAAGTTGCGGGTAAATTGATCAAGTACTCTGACAATGGCTCCACGCTCTCTGCGGTGAACTTCCCGGAAGTCTCGCTGCCGCTGCACGGTGGCCGCCGTCTGATGCACATCCACGAAAATCGTCCGGGCGTGCTGACTGCGCTGAACAAAATCTTTGCAGAGCAGGGCGTTAACATCGCCGCGCAGTATTTGCAAACATCTGCTCAGATGGGCTACGTAGTTATTGATATTGAAGCAGATGAAGACGTTGCTGAAAAAGCATTACAGGCAATGAAAGCGATTCCGGGCACCATTCGCGCCCGTCTGCTGTACTGATTCCCTTCTCTGACAAACAACGGGCAGGTCGCTGACTTGCCCGTTTTTTTATCCCTTTTCCCGCGCTTATCACTGCATTTGCAGTGTGCTGCAATCGGCTTTGCGAGTCTGCTCGAAGAAATAAATCAAAGCCAGATCAATGCGTTGCCTTTATTCGAAGAGGATTTACGATGGCGGGACAGCACAGGGCTGTAACGGTAAAGCCCTCACCGAAGCGAGGGCTTGAAGGAGAAGGGTTATGATGCGACTTGTCATCATACTGATTGTACTGTTACTGATAAGTTTCGGAGCTTATTAACAGTCAGTCACAGGGGAGGAGCAATCCTCCCTTACCCTTACTCACTAAATTAGGTCAAAGAATCAACGATGTCAATCAGGGCGATGCGGGAGGCGTCGCCTGAACCGATCTTTTTGATAGTCACATCACTGTCCTCGTTTACTGCCGTAATAAATCTCTTTTGCCCACAATGTATTCATACCTTGCATGACGTTTTACGAGCGCGCTCGAAGAAAAGATTTAAAGCCAGATCAAAGCGTTGTGCTTATTTAAAGAGAGTTTACGATGGCGGGGCAGCACAGGGCTGTAACGGTAAAGCCCTCACCGAAGCGAGGGCTTGAAGGAGAAGGGTTATGATGCGACTTGTCATCATACTGATTGTACTGTTACTGATAAGTTTGCCAGCTTATTAACAGTCAGTCTCAGGGGAGGAGTAATCCTCCCTTACCCTTACTCACTAAATTAGGTTAAAGAATCAACGATGTCAATCAGGGCGATGCGGGAGTATCGCCCTCACCACTCCCAGACTTTCGACGGTGTAACCACCGCAGGCAGTGGGATATCCCACTCTTCAACCGGCAGTTTTTCTACTAACTGACAATCATGCGCATAACCTACTGGCTGCATTTTGTAGTGCTGCCAGTTTTGCAATGTCCGATCATAAAAACCGCCGCCCATTCCCAGGCGTTGACCGTACTCATCAAAGGCGACCAGCGGTGTGACCAGCACATCTAACCGGGAAAGAGGAAGCACATCGCGCACGTCCAGTTTCGGCTCGTGGATCTTTAACCTGTTCACTATCAGTTCACTTTGCGGATGGTAATTCAGGAATAGTAAGTTACCGACACTAAAGGGATGCAAAACTGGAAGATACACGCGCTTACCGGCACGCCAGAGTTGTTCTATGAGCGGTTGGGTGTCGAGCTCGCCATCAAAAGAGAGGAATACAGCGACCGTATGCGCCATCACCACCGGGGGATAAGTCATCATCCGGGTAGCGGCTTGTTGACCCATTTCTTTCTGTTGTTCCGGCGTTAACGCACGACGACGTTGCCGAATCATTTTACGGATTTCTTGTCGGGATAATGTCTGTGGGAGTTCTGGTAGTTGCGTCATGGCTGGTGCCAGATAAGAAGGGAATCTCCGAGATGCCGCCGCAGGCTGTAACCCTTGAACCCTTGGTTCAAGGTGAATGTGCCGTCGCAGTTTTAAGGCTTCTCGGACGAACCGAGCATGCTCACCAACCACGGAGCGCCACATTCTTGTGGTATGAAATATCGGCTCAGGGGACTGGCCCGCTTGCGAACATCTCAGAGAAATTTTGTCTTCACGGTTACTCTACCACAGTAAACCGAAAAGTGTCATTCAAAGTTTTGGTTCGTTTTTTCGGTGATGCGACCTTGTTCAAGTAACGCTTGTTCTATGGTCTGTTGCAGCATCCGAATACGTTGTTCCATACTTGCCGCGTAGTCACGGGTCTTCGCTTTTTCTTGCGCTAACTCATAGCTGATATTCAATGCAGCAATGAAGACCAACTGTTCAGTATTTGTGACTCTAGTGCGTTCTTTCAGATCTTGCAACCGCTGATTCAGATCGTCTGCGGCCTGATTCAACGCATCCCTTTGGTCAGGCGGGCAGTTCACACGCAGTGAACGGCCAAAAATTTGGATATCGACGGGTTGTGCAGACATGCCACCTTCCTGCTGATTGACTGCGCTTCCTTCGTCTTCAGACCCATGGTCTGCGAAGGGGCGAACTATAGCTACCCTGATGAGAAGAGACAAGCCCTTTTCTGGTTCACCAGGGTCCAAAGTGGTAGCATATCATGAATCTTCCTCCCTTTGATGACGAATGCTTATGTCTATACAGAACGAAATGCCTGGTTACAACGAAATGAACCAGTATCTGAACCAACAAGGGACGGGTCTGACCCCTGCTGAGATGCACGGTTTAATCAGCGGGATGATTTGCGGTGGCAATGATGACAGTTCATGGCTGCCGCTGCTTCACGACCTGACGAACGAAGGCATGGCTTTCGGTCATGAGCTGGCACAGGCATTGCGCAAAATGCACTCAGCCACCAGCGATGCCCTGCAGGATGACGGCTTCCTTTTTCAGCTTTATCTGCCTGATGGCGATGATGTCAGCGTTTTCGATCGCGCTGATGCGCTGGCAGGCTGGGTAAATCACTTCCTGCTTGGTCTTGGTGTGACTCAGCCGAAGCTGGATAAAGTGACTGGCGAAACCGGTGAAGCCATCGACGATCTGCGTAACATTGCGCAACTGGGATATGACGAAGACGAAGATCAGGAAGAGCTGGAAATGTCGCTTGAAGAGATCATCGAGTACGTCCGTGTTGCCGCGCTGTTATGCCACGACACTTTTACTCATCCGCAACCGACCGCGCCAGAAGTACAAAAACCGACTCTACACTAAAAACAAAAAACGTAAGGAGAGTGTTATGAGTGATATATCCCCGCAAGAATTTCAGCGTCGCCGTCAGGCTCTGGTGGAGCAAATGCAACCCGGCAGCGCCGCGCTGATTTTTGCCGCCCCGGAAGTGACCCGTAGCGCCGACAGCGAATACCCGTATCGTCAAAACAGTGACTTCTGGTACTTCACCGGCTTTAACGAACCGGAAGCGGTGCTGGTGCTGATTAAAAGCGATGACACTCATAACCATAGCGTTCTGTTTAACCGCGTTCGCGACCTGACGGCGGAGATCTGGTTTGGCCGTCGCTTAGGTCAGGATGCCGCGCCAGAGAAACTAGGCGTTGACCGCGCCCTGGCGTTCAGCGAAATCAATCAGCAACTTTATCAACTGCTCAACGGTCTGGATGTGGTTTACCACGCTCAGGGCGAATATACCTATGCTGATGAAATCGTGAACAGCGCGTTGGAAAAACTGCGTAAAGGCTCACGGCAAAATCTCACCGCTCCGGCAACGATGATCGACTGGCGTCCCATTGTTCATGAAATGCGCCTGTTCAAATCGGCAGAAGAGATTGCCGTACTTCGCCGCGCGGGGGAAATCACCGCCCTGGCGCACACACGTGCGATGGAAAAATGCCGTCCTGGGATGTTCGAGTACCATCTGGAAGGCGAAATTCACCACGAATTTAACCGCCACGGCGCGCGCTATCCTTCCTATAACACTATTGTCGGCAGCGGTGAAAACGGCTGCATTCTGCACTACACCGAAAACGAGTGTGAACTGCGTGACGGCGATCTGGTGTTGATTGATGCGGGTTGTGAATACAAAGGTTACGCTGGCGATATTACCCGCACCTTCCCGGTCAACGGCAAATTCACCCAGGCTCAGCGTGAAATCTACGACATTGTGCTTGAGTCTCTCGAAACCAGCCTGCGCCTGTATCGTCCGGGAACTTCCATTCAGGAAGTCACCGGTGAAGTGGTGCGCATCATGATTAGCGGCCTGGTAAAACTGGGGATCCTGAAAGGTGAAGTCGATGAACTGATCACCCAGAACGCACATCGTCCTTTCTTTATGCATGGCCTTAGCCACTGGTTAGGTCTGGATGTTCATGACGTTGGCGTTTATGGCCAGGATCGCTCGCGCATTCTTGAACCTGGTATGGTGTTAACCGTAGAGCCAGGGCTGTATATTGCGCCGGATGCAGATGTGCCAGAACAATATCGCGGTATCGGCATTCGTATTGAAGACGATATTGTGATTACCGAAACTGGCAACGAAAACCTCACCGCCAGCGTGGTGAAAAAGCCGGAAGAAATCGAAGCGTTGATGGCAGCTGCGAGAAAGCAATGAGCGTAATCATCGTCGGTGGCGGCATGGCGGGCGCGACGCTGGCGCTGGCTATTTCCCGTTTAAGTCATGGGGCGCTGCCGGTACATCTGATTGAAGCGACCGCGCCAGAGTCTCATGCACATCCGGGCTTTGATGGACGAGCTATTGCGCTGGCGGCGGGCACCTGCCAGCAGCTGGCACGTATCGGCGTCTGGCAATCTCTGGCTGATTGCGCAACCGCCATCACTACCGTGCATGTCAGCGATCGCGGTCATGCCGGATTCGTCACCCTCGCCGCAGAAGATTACCAACTGGCGGCGCTGGGGCAGGTTGTCGAGTTGCATAATGTCGGGCAACGGCTGTTTGCGCTGTTGCGCAAAGCGCCAGGCGTAACGCTGCATTGCCCGGATCGCGTTGCTAACGTTGCCCGTACACAGGATACCGTTGAAGTGACGCTGGAGAGCGGCGGGACGCTGACGGGGCGCGTGCTGGTAGCCGCTGACGGCACCCATTCAGCATTAGCCAGCGCCTGCGGCGTTGACTGGCAGCAGGAGCCTTACGAACAACTGGCGGTAATTGCCAACGTTGCGACCTCCGTTGCGCACGAAGGCCGTGCTTTTGAACGTTTCACGCAATACGGTCCGTTGGCGATGTTGCCGATGTCTGACGGACGTTGTTCGCTGGTCTGGTGTCATCCACTGGAACGGCGCGAAGAGGTACTGGCGTGGAGCGACGAGAAGTTTTGCTGTGAACTCCAGGCTGCGTTTGGCTGGCGGCTGGGGCAAATTACCCACGCCGGAAAACGCAGTGCTTATCCGCTGGCGTTAACCCGCGCCGCCAAACCTATTACCCATCGCACCGTGCTGGTGGGCAATGCGGCGCAAACCCTGCACCCGATTGCCGGGCAAGGATTTAACCTCGGTATGCGTGATGTTATGAGCCTTGCCGAAACCCTGACTCAGGCGCAGGAACGCGGAGAGGATATCGGTGATTATGGCATTTTGTGCCGTTATCAGCAGCGTCGGCAGAGCGATCGCGAAGCAACTATCGGTGTCACGGACAGCCTTGTACATCTTTTTGCCAACCGTTGGGCGCCGCTGGTTGTTGGGCGTAACATCGGGCTGATGACGATGGAATTATTCACCCCGGCACGCGATGTGCTGGCGCAGCGCACCCTCGGTTGGGTGGCGCGTTGAAGGCGGTTTTAAGGAATAAACAATGCAAAGTGTTGATGTAGCCATTGTTGGCGGCGGCATGGTGGGGCTGGCGGTTGCCTGCGGCTTACAGGGTAGCGGCTTACGCGTCGCCGTACTGGAGCAGCGCGTACCGGAACCTCTGGCGGCGGATGCACCACCACAACTGCGCGTTTCGGCTATCAATGCCGCCAGCGAAAAATTACTTACCCGTCTTGGTGTCTGGCAGGACATTCTCTCTCGCCGAGCCAGTTGCTATCACGGCATGGACGTGTGGGACAAAGACAGCTTTGGTCACATCTCGTTTGACGATCAAAGCATGGGCTATAGCCATCTTGGGCATATTGTTGAAAATTCAGTAGTTCACTACGCGCTGTGGAACAAAGCGCAGCAGTCGTCAGATATCACCCTGCTGGCTCCCGCAGAATTACAGCAGGTCGCCTGGGGAGAGAACGAAACCTTCCTGACGCTGAAAGACGGCAGTATGTTAACGGCGCGTCTGGTGATTGGTGCGGACGGCGCTAATTCCTGGTTGCGCAACAAAGCCGATATCCCGCTGACTTTCTGGGATTATCAGCATCACGCGCTGGTAGCGACCATTCGCACGGAAGAACCGCATGATGCGGTGGCGCGCCAGGTTTTCCATGGCGAAGGCATTCTGGCCTTTTTACCGCTTAGCGATCCGCATCTTTGCTCGATTGTCTGGTCACTGTCGCCAGAGGAAGCGCAGCGGATGCAGCAGGCAGGGGAAGACGAATTTAATCGCGCGTTAAATATCGCTTTTGATA
The DNA here is from genome assembly GCF_002966005.1 of Escherichia sp. MOD1-EC5433. Taxonomy (NCBI): domain Bacteria; kingdom Pseudomonadati; phylum Pseudomonadota; class Gammaproteobacteria; order Enterobacterales; family Enterobacteriaceae; genus Escherichia; species Escherichia sp. MOD1-EC5433. The sequence goes on from NZ_PTRL01000001.1 coordinate 627,173, forward strand.
ATCGCCTGGGCTTATGCAAGGTTGAGAGTGAGCGCCTTGTGTTTCCACTGACGGGGCGTTATGCGCGCCAGTTTGCCGCGCACCGTCTGGCGCTGGTGGGCGACGCCGCGCATACCATTCATCCGCTGGCGGGGCAGGGCGTTAATCTCGGCTTTATGGACGCCGCAGAGTTGATTGCTGAACTGAAACGGTTGCATCGTCAGGGTAAAGACATCGGGCAGTATATTTACCTGCGTCGCTATGAGCGTAGCCGCAAGCACAGTGCTGCGCTGATGCTGGCTGGTATGCAGGGATTCCGCGATCTGTTTTCCGGTACCAATCCGGCGAAAAAACTGCTGCGTGATATTGGTTTGAAACTGGCCGACACGCTTCCTGGCGTTAAGCCGCAACTTATCCGCCAGGCAATGGGATTAAACGATTTGCCTGAATGGCTGCGTTAAAAATTTCTCCTCAACTGTTTATTTGATACCCATCACACTTTCATCTCCCGGTTTTTTCGCCGGGAGATTTTCCTCATTTGAAATAAACTAATTTCACCATCAATTTCGCATTATATTTTCTAATGTTACGATTTTTTCATTGAGTGATTTTTGACATATTTTCAGTTCTTAATATTGGTTTATCCAAATCTGTTTCCTGAAAGCATCATATTTGTATAAAAATAAAATAAATTTTTGGTTTTTTATTCTGTTGAGATTTTTGTATTTTTTAACCATAAGCTAATGTGATGATCAATTTTACCTTATGGTTAACCGTCTGTTTCGGTGGTAAGTTCAGGGAAAAGAGAACGATTGCGTTGGGGACCGGGAGTGGCTCCGATGCTGGGTTTCGTGGTGATAATTTCGCCATGAAAAGTTGTCAGCCCCGCTTATTCAATGAGGACAAGATGGCACAACAGACTCCTTTGTACGAACAACACACGCTTTGCGGCGCTCGCATGGTGGACTTCCACGGCTGGATGATGCCGCTGCATTACGGTTCGCAAATCGACGAACATCATGCGGTACGTACCGATGCCGGAATGTTTGATGTGTCACATATGACCATCGTCGATCTTCGCGGCTGCCGCACCCGGGAGTTTCTGCGTTATCTGCTGGCGAACGATGTGGCGAAGCTCACCAAAAGCGGCAAAGCCCTTTACTCGGGGATGTTGAATGCCTCTGGCGGTGTGATAGATGATCTCATCGTCTACTACTTTACTGAAGATTTCTTCCGCCTCGTTGTTAACTCCGCCACCCGCGAAAAAGACCTCTCCTGGATTACCCAACACGCTGAACCTTTCGGCATCGAAATTACCGTTCGTGATGACCTTTCCATGATTGCCGTGCAAGGGCCGAATGCGCAGGCAAAAGCTGCCACACTGTTTAATGACGCCCAGCGTCAGGCGGTGGAAGGGATGAAACCGTTCTTTGGCGTGCAGGCGGGCGATCTGTTTATTGCCACCACTGGTTATACCGGTGAAGCGGGCTACGAAATTGCGCTGCCCAATGAAAAAGCGGCGGATTTCTGGCGCGCGCTGGTGGAAGCGGGCGTTAAGCCATGCGGCCTGGGCGCGCGTGACACACTGCGTCTGGAAGCGGGCATGAATCTTTATGGTCAGGAGATGGACGAAACCATTTCTCCTTTAGCCGCCAACATGGGCTGGACCATTTCCTGGGAACCGGCAGATCGTGACTTTATCGGTCGTGAAGCTCTGGAAGCGCAGCGTGAACATGGCACAGAAAAACTGGTTGGTCTGGTGATGATCGAAAAAGGCGTGCTACGTAATGAACTACCGGTACGTTTTACCGACGCGCAGGGCAACCAGCATGAAGGCATTATCACCAGCGGCACTTTCTCCCCGACGCTGGGTTACAGCATTGCACTGGCGCGTGTGCCGGAAGGCATTGGCGAAACGGCGATTGTGCAAATTCGCAACCGTGAAATGCCGGTAAAAGTGACTAAACCTGTTTTTGTGCGTAACGGCAAAGCCGTCGCGTGATTTACTTTTTTGGAGATTGATTGATGAGCAACGTACCAGCAGAACTGAAATACAGCAAAGAACACGAATGGCTGCGTAAAGAAGCCGACGGCACTTACACCGTTGGTATTACCGAACATGCCCAGGAGCTGTTAGGCGATATGGTGTTTGTTGACCTGCCGGAAGTGGGCGCGACGGTTAGCGCGGGCGATGACTGCGCGGTTGCCGAATCGGTAAAAGCGGCGTCAGACATTTATGCGCCAGTAAGCGGTGAAATCGTGGCGGTAAACGACGCACTGAGCGATTCTCCGGAACTGGTGAACAGCGAACCGTATGCAGGCGGCTGGATTTTCAAAATCAAAGCCAGCGATGAAAGCGAACTGGAATCACTGCTGGATGCGACCGCATACGAAGCATTGTTAGAAGACGAGTAACGGCTTTATTCCTCTTCTGCGGGAGAGGATCAGGGTGAGGAAATTTACGCCTCACCCTCACTCTCTTCGCAAGGAGAGAGGTTCACAATTCACTGCACGTTTCAGGAACCATCGCTCATGACACAGACGTTAAGCCAGCTTGAAAATAGCGGCGCTTTTATTGAACGCCATATCGGACCGGATGCCGCGCAACAGCAAGAAATGCTGAATGCCGTTGGTGCACAATCATTAAACGCGCTGACCGGCCAGATTGTGCCGAAAGATATTCAGCTTGCGACTCCGCCGCAGGTTGGCGCACCGGCGACCGAATACGCCGCACTGGCAGAACTCAAGGCTATTGCCAGTCGCAATAAACGCTTCACGTCTTACATCGGCATGGGGTACACCGCCGTGCAGTTACCGCCGGTTATCCTGCGTAACATGCTGGAAAATCCGGGCTGGTATACCGCGTATACTCCGTATCAACCTGAAGTCTCCCAGGGCCGCCTTGAAGCACTGCTCAACTTCCAGCAGGTAACGCTGGATTTAACCGGGCTGGATATGGCATCGGCTTCTCTTCTTGACGAAGCCACCGCTGCCGCCGAAGCAATGGCGATGGCGAAACGCGTCAGCAAACTGAAAAATGCCAACCGCTTCTTCGTGGCTTCCGATGTGCATCCGCAAACGCTGGATGTGGTCCGTACTCGTGCCGAAACCTTTGGTTTTGAAGTGATTGTCGATGACGCGCAAAAAGTGCTCGATCATCAGGACGTCTTCGGCGTGCTGTTACAGCAGGTCGGCACTACCGGTGAAATCCACGACTATACTGCGCTTATCAGCGAACTGAAATCACGCAAAATCGTGGTCAGCGTTGCCGCCGATATTATGGCGCTGGTGCTGTTAACTGCGCCGGGTAAACAGGGCGCGGATATTGTTTTTGGTTCGGCGCAACGCTTCGGTGTACCGATGGGCTACGGTGGCCCACACGCGGCATTCTTTGCGGCGAAAGATGAATACAAACGCTCAATGCCGGGCCGTATTATCGGTGTATCGAAAGATGCAGCTGGCAACACCGCGCTGCGCATGGCGATGCAGACTCGCGAGCAACATATTCGTCGTGAGAAAGCGAACTCCAACATTTGTACTTCCCAGGTACTGCTGGCAAACATCGCCAGCCTGTATGCCGTTTATCACGGCCCGGTTGGCCTGAAACGTATCGCTAACCGCATCCACCGTCTGACCGATATCCTGGCGGCAGGCCTGCAACAAAAAGGTCTGAAACTGCGTCATGCGAACTATTTCGACACCTTGTGTGTGGAAGTGGCAGACAAAGCGGGCGTACTGACGCGTGCCGAAGCGGCTGAAATCAACCTGCGTAGCGATATTCTGAACGCGGTTGGGATCACCCTTGATGAAACCACCACGCGCGAAAACGTGATGCAGCTTTTCAGCGTACTGCTGGGCGATAATCATGGGCTGGACATCGACACGCTGGACAAAGACGTGGCTCACGACAGCCGTTCTATTCAGCCTGCAATGCTGCGCGACGACGAAATCCTCACCCATCCGGTGTTTAATCGCTACCACAGCGAAACCGAAATGATGCGCTATATGCACTCGCTGGAGCGTAAAGATCTGGCGCTGAATCAGGCGATGATCCCGCTGGGTTCCTGCACCATGAAACTGAACGCCGCCGCTGAGATGATCCCAATCACCTGGCCGGAATTTGCTGAACTGCACCCGTTCTGCCCGCCGGAACAGGCCGAAGGTTATCAGCAGATGATCGCGCAACTGGCTGACTGGCTGGTGAAACTGACCGGTTACGACGCCGTCTGTATGCAGCCGAACTCTGGCGCTCAGGGCGAATATGCGGGGCTGCTGGCGATTCGTCATTATCACGAAAGCCGCAACGAAGGGCATCGCGATATCTGCCTGATCCCGGCTTCTGCTCACGGCACTAACCCCGCTTCCGCGCATATGGCGGGGATGCAAGTGGTGGTTGTGGCGTGTGATAAAAACGGCAATATCGATTTGACTGATCTGCGCGCGAAAGCGGAACAGGCGGGCGATAACCTCTCCTGCATCATGGTGACCTATCCTTCCACCCACGGCGTGTATGAAGAAACGATCCGTGAAGTGTGTGAAGTTGTACACCAGTTCGGCGGTCAGGTTTACCTTGATGGCGCGAACATGAACGCCCAGGTTGGCATCACCTCGCCGGGCTTTATTGGCGCGGACGTTTCGCACCTTAACCTGCATAAAACTTTCTGCATTCCGCACGGCGGTGGCGGTCCAGGTATGGGACCGATCGGCGTGAAAGCGCATCTGGCGCCGTTTGTACCGGGTCATAGCGTGGTGCAAATCGAAGGCATGTTAACCCGTCAGGGCGCGGTTTCTGCGGCACCGTTCGGTAGCGCATCCATCCTGCCAATCAGCTGGATGTACATCCGCATGATGGGCGCAGAAGGGCTGAAAAAAGCAAGTCAGGTGGCAATTCTTAACGCCAACTATATTGCCAGCCGCCTGCAGGATGCCTTCCCGGTGCTGTATACCGGTCGCGACGGTCGCGTGGCGCACGAATGTATTCTCGATATTCGTCCGTTGAAAGAAGAAACCGGCATCAGCGAGCTGGATATTGCCAAGCGTCTGATCGACTACGGTTTCCACGCGCCGACCATGTCGTTCCCGGTGGCGGGTACGCTGATGGTTGAACCGACTGAATCTGAAAGCAAAGTAGAGCTGGATCGCTTTATCGACGCGATGCTGGCTATCCGCGCAGAAATCGACCAGGTGAAAGCCGGTGTCTGGCCGCTGGAAGATAACCCGCTGGTGAACGCGCCGCACATTCAGAGCGAACTGGTTGCCGAGTGGGTGCATCCGTACAGCCGCGAAGTTGCGGTATTCCCGGCAGGTGTGGCAGACAAATACTGGCCGACGGTGAAACGTCTGGATGATGTGTACGGCGACCGTAACCTGTACTGCTCCTGCGTACCGATTAGCGAATACCAGTAATTTACTGATTCGACTATCTTCTAAAGGCGCTTCGGCGCCTTTTTAGTCAGATGACAAAGTACAAAAGTGCTCAGACAGTCCCCTCGCCCCTTCGGGGAGAGGGTTAGGGTGAGGGGGAAAAGCGTGCCAACATTGAAGATTGAGCCAGTTTGTTAGCAATCTCAAAGATACGTCAACGACTTAATTTTTCTCGGAAAAACAAATGGCTATAGCACTTGTGACTGGTGGCAGTCGCGGCATCGGGCGGGCAACTGCGCTGCTGTTGGCAAAAGAAGGGTATACGGTGGCGGTTAATTATCAGCAAAACCTTCATGCGGCGCAGGAAGTGGTGAACTTAATAACTAAAGCGGGTGGCAAGGCATTTGTGCTCCTTGCGGATATTAGCGACGAAAACCAGGTTGTCGCGATGTTTACAGCAATCGACCAGCACGATGAACCGCTAGCTGCGCTGGTCAATAACGCCGGGATCTTGTTTACCCAGTGCACTGTAGAAAACCTTACCGCAGAGCGAATCAACCGGGTGCTTTCCACCAATGTGACGGGATATTTTCTCTGCTGCCGCGAGGCGGTAAAACGCATGGCGCTTAAAAACGGCGGTAGCGGCGGCGCTATCGTCAATGTTTCTTCGGTAGCCTCACGGCTGGGATCTCCGGGGGAATATGTTGATTATGCGGCATCGAAAGGGGCGGTTGATACGTTAACCACCGGACTATCGCTGGAAGTCGCCGCGCAGGGGATCCGCGTTAACGGCGTGCGACCAGGGTTTATTTATACCGAAATGCACGCCAGCGGTGGCGAACCTGGACGCGTCGATCGCGTTAAGTCGAACATCCCCATGCAGCGCGGCGGACAGGCGGAAGAGGTCGCGCAGGCCATTGTCTGGCTGTTAAGCGATAAAGCCTCTTATGTCACGGGAAGTTTTATCGATTTGGCGGGTGGAAAATAAGATGAGAAAGTGGTCTGGGCGGATGCAACGCAATCGGCGTCGCATCCGTCATGTCATCTAATCAAAGCTTCTCGCCGTTGCTGGCAATCACCTCTTTGTACCAGTTGAAACTCTTCTTACGTGAACGCGACATATCACCAGTACCGTCGTCGTGCTTATTCACATAGATAAAGCCGTAGCGTTTGCTGTACTGCCCGGTGGTAAACGATACACAGTCGATGCAGCCCCACGGCGTGTAGCCCATCAGATCCACACCATCGTAAGTTACCGCTTTTTTCATCTCTTCAATATGGGCGCGCAGATAGTCAATGCGGTAGTCGTCGTTGATGCTGCCATCTTCTTCCACTTTGTCGTAAGCGCCAAAACCGTTTTCGACAATAAACAGCGGCTTCTGGTAACGCTCATACAGTTCGCAAAGCGCATAACGCAGACCCACCGGATCAATCTGCCAGCCCCAGTCAGACGCTTTAACATACGGGTTCGGTACGCTGCCTTCGAAACCAGAAATCGCATCGCCGGTGCCGCCTTCGGCCTTCACCGCGTTGGTCATGTAATAGCTGAAGCCAAGATAAGCGCAAGTGCCTTCGCGCAGCACATCCAGATCGCCGTCTTCCATTTTGATGTTAAATCCGCGACGTTCCCACTCGTTCAGCACATAAGAAGGGTAATAGCCGCGTAGCTGGACATCGGTAAAGACGTAACGTTCGCGCATCGACTCCTGGGCAAACATCACATCGTCCGGGTTACAGGAGTAGGGATAGAGCGGCACCATCGCCAGCATACAGCCGACTTTCATCTCCGGGTTAATGCGACGCGCGGCTTTCACCGCCAGGGCGCTGGCGACAAACTGGTGATGCAGCACCTGGTACATGGTCTCTTCAGGATTTTCATGCTCGGTATAAACCACGCCGGAGCAGCAGTAACCGAACAGCGGCGCGCGCCAGTTACGCTGGTTGTTAATTTCGTTGAAGGTCATCCAGTATTTGACTTTGTGCTTATAGCGTTCAAAGACCACTTCCGCGAAACGGACAAAGAAATCAACCACTTTACGGTTGGTCCAGCTACCGTATTGCTGCACCAGATGTAGCGGCATTTCAAAGTGGGAGAGGGTGATCACCGGTTCGATGTTGTATTTCAGCAGTTCATCGAACATATCGTCGTAAAACTTCAGCCCTTCTTCGTTTGGCTGAGCTTCATCGCCTTTGGGGAAAATGCGCGTCCAGGCGATGGAAGTACGAAAACATTTGAAGCCCATTTCTGCGAAGAGCTTGATGTCTTCCTTGTAGTGACCGTAAAAATCTACCGCTTCATGGTTCGGATAGTATTTGCCCGGCAAGACTTCTTTGGTGATTTCGCGCGGCACGCCGTGTGCACCGCCGGTCAGTACGTCACAAATACTCGGCCCTTTGCCGCCTTTGTTCCAGCCGCCTTCGACCTGATGAGCGGCAACTGCGCCGCCCCATAAGAAATCTTTCGGTAAGGTGAGTTTTTTCACTATCATAGGCTCCAGATGAGTCAATTCTTACAGGAAATAGTACCATGCAGCCAAACAACATCACTTTTTTTCAACGATTCCAGGATGATATTCTGGCTGGGCGTAAAACCATCACTATCCGTGACGAGTCTGAATCGCACTTTAAAGCTGGCGATGTGCTTCGTGTCGGGCGCTTTGAAGATGACGGCTATTTTTGCACTATTGAAGTCACTGCAACCTCAACGGTGACGCTGGATACTCTCACAGAAAAACACGCGCAACAGGAAAATATGACCCTGGCTGAATTGAAAAAGGTCATTGCCGATATCTATCCCGGTCAGACACAGTTTTATTTAATTGAATTTAAATGTCTTTAAATTGAACTCACGCCTGTTAGTTGAAATTTCGCATTTAATTTCATGATTTTTCGGAGATTAGTCTCAAATCAGAATTTATTTTAGCTAACAGGTGTTCACTGGAACTATTCTCAGTTACGCTGGAGAGGTATACACGTGCGTGTACGTTTCTCCGGAGTAAGTTATGGTTCAGAAGCCTCTCATTAAGCAGGGATATTCGCTGGCAGAGGAAATTGCCAACAGCGTCAGTCACGGTATTGGACTGGTGTTTGGTATCGTCGGGTTGGTATTGCTACTGGTTCAGGCGGTGGCTCTCAATGCCAGCGCCACGGCGATAACCAGTTATAGCCTCTATGGTGGCAGTATGATCCTGCTGTTCCTCGCTTCGACGCTTTATCACGCCATTCCTCATCAACGGGCAAAAATGTGGCTGAAGAAATTTGACCACTGCGCCATTTATCTGTTGATTGCCGGAACCTACACGCCGTTTTTGCTGGTGGGGCTGGATTCTCCGTTAGCGCGCGGGTTGATGGTTGTTATCTGGAGCCTGGCATTGCTGGGGATTCTGTTCAAACTGACCATCGCGCACCGATTTAAAATCTTATCTCTGGTGACTTATCTGGCTATGGGCTGGCTGTCGTTGGTGGTGATTTATGAAATGGCAGTTAAGCTCGCGGCGGGCAGCGTTACCTTACTGGCCGTAGGCGGTGTAGTTTACTCGCTCGGGGTAATTTTCTACGTCTGCAAACGCATTCCCTACAACCACGCCATCTGGCACGGCTTTGTGCTCGGCGGCAGCGTGTGCCATTTCCTGGCGATTTATTTGTATATTGGGCAGGCGTAATTGGTATGCCTTTGTAGGAATGAAAAGATACACCAGCGTCGCATCAGGCATCAGAGCGCAACTGCCGGATGCGGCGCGAGCGCCTTATCCGGCCTACGGGCTGCGTCCCTGTTGTGATAAAGGCACCAAATCCCAGGCCTGATAAGACGCGTCAGCGTCGCATCAGGCAATAGATGCCCGAAGCGATACAGAAATTTACTCTTCCAGCGAATACGGCAGCGGCTCGATATGCAATGTATTCGCATCGTCACGAACGCGGAAAACGCTGTCCGGTTCCATGTCGTTATTCATGACTACCTGAACCACGACCTGCCCATCTTCCAGTTTGACCGCCGCCAGCACGGTTCCGGTACGACGCCAGTTTTCGCCCATTTTCAGCTCGATGTCTTCACCTGCTTCCGGCAGTCGGCTGGCGCTACCTGCCAGCAACCAGAGCGCGCGTTTGTTGGCACCACGGAATTTAGCTCGCGCCACCATCTCTTGTCCGGTATAGCAGCCTTTTTTAAAGCTAATGCCGCCCAGCGCCTGGAGGTTGGTCGCCTGGGGGATAAACTGCCCGCTGTTGGCGGCATCAATCACCGGGAAACCCGCTTCAATGTTTAATGCCAGCCACTGTTGGCTATTGTTCAGTTCCGCTTCACCGCGCAGTTTATCGGTCAGCATATTGGCAGTAGCTTCATCGGTTACGATCAGGAAACGTTCTGCCGGATGTTCAAACCAAAGCAGAGTAGTCGCGCCTTCTTTGACTACCTGTTTTTCTTTCGAAGGCAGTTCACTAAAGAGATTGGCCAGCGCGGCGCGCGCCTGAAAACCGGCAACACCAAGCAGCACACGCTCGTCGTCTGGCGCGATGGTCACTTTAGAAAATACCGCATATTTTTTCAGTTCAGTAAGCTGCGACTCGCGCACGCTGCGCCGTTCAATCCATGCGAAACCGTCGCCATCGTGGAACAGACGCAAATTGCTCCACATTTTACCTTTAGCATCGCAATGTGCGGCGAGCAGGTGCTGATCTTCTGTCATCTGGCTGACATCTGCTGTCACCTGACCCTGCATATATTTTTCGCTGTCCGCGCCAGTAATGGTGGCCAGCGCCCAGTCATCAAGCGTCATCAGCGTCAACGGTAAACGGGCAGAAGCCGTAGGCTGACGGGGAGGAAAAGGTGTAAAAGCCATAATGGAGTCCTGTTTTACAAACGGCGTAATTAATGACTAATGGTAAAAGAGCTATGGGGCATTGCAAGTGCTTTCACTACGCGATCTGTGCCTTCAACCAGGCTTTGCGAGGTGACTTCCAAAAAAATGAAGCCATTGAATTGTTGTGGATTAATTTCGCGATTGTGATTGTGTTTTCCGATATTCCCGCAAAAGAAGTCGAAAAACACGTTACAATAGCCAGGTACTGGATTTTCGTGAGACAGGAAGAAGATGGACATTAACAACAAAGCCCGCATTCATTGGGCATGCCGCCGTGGTATGCGCGAACTTGATATTTCGATCATGCCGTTTTTCGAACATGAGTACGACAGCTTAAGCGATGACGAAAAACGCATCTTTATTCGTCTGCTGGAATGTGACGATCCCGATCTGTTCAACTGGCTGATGAATCACGGTAAACCGGCCGATGCAGAACTGGAAATGATGGTCCGACTCATCCAGACACGGAACCGGGAACGTGGTCCTGTGGCAATCTGAACTGCGCGTCTCCTGGCGCGCGCAGTGGCTTTCCTTGCTGATTCATGGGCTGGTTGCCGCTGTTATTTTACTCATGCCCTGGCCGCTTAGTTACACCCCGTTATGGTTGGTGTTGCTTTCGCTAGTGGTGTTTGATTGCGTTCGCAGCCAGCGGCGCATTAATGCTCGTCAGGGCGAGATTCGTCTGCTGATGGATGGGCGTTTGCGCTGGCAGGGGCAGGAGTGGAGCATCGTTAAAGCGCCGTGGATGATTAAAAGCGGCATGATGTTGCGTTTACGTTCTGATAGCGGCAAACGTCAGCATCTGTGGCTGGCAGCAGACAGCATGGATGAAGCCGAATGGCGAGATTTGCGGCGGATTTTGTTACAGCAGGAGACGCAAAAATAATGGCGACGGCAAAGCGAGTGCGCTATGCCGTCAGTAATCTCAGGCGTAATGCTCAGCCATTTCGTTGAGGATTTGCTCGCACCAGCTCTGAATACGCTCGTCGCTGAGGTCATACTGGTTAGTTTCATCCAGCGCCAGACCTACGAACAGTTGCCCGTCAGCAATCACCGGTTTCGGACTGGTGAACTCATACCCTTCCGTTGGCCAGTAGCCGACGAACTTCACGCCTTTGGTCGAGAGTTTGTCATGCAGCATACCGAGTGCATCGAGGAACCACTCACCATATCCCAGTTGATCGCCTAGCCCATACAGCGCAACAATTTTACCTTCAAGGTTCAGGTCGTCGAGCTGATCCCAGACGGCTTCCCAATCCTCCTGGATTTCACCAAAATCCCAGGTCGGGATTCCCAGGATGAGCACATCGTACTGCTCCATTAATTTAGGGGAGTCGTCCTTGAGGTTATGTAAGGTCACCAGTTCTGGGCCGATAATATCGCGGATTTTTTCCGCTGCCATCTCGGTATAACAGGTGCTGGAACCGTAAAAAAGACCCATATTCATAACGTAAGCTTCTCGATTCTGCTGTGGCTTTTGCGGCTAGTGTATCAGAATCGCTTTAGTCACGGCACAATAAGGCATAATGGATCAAACGAGTAACGATAAGGGGCGCAAGTGAAACAGGATCTGGCACGCATCGAGCAGTTTCTTGATGCCCTGTGGTTGGAAAAAAATCTGGCAGAAAATACGTTGAACGCATATCGTCGCGATCTGTCAATGATGGTGGAGTGGTTGCATCATCGTGGATTGACGCTGGCAACGGCGCAAAGCGGCGACTTACAGGCATTACTGGCAGAACGGCTGGAAGGCGGGTATAAAGCCACCAGTTCCGCTCGTTTGCTGAGTGCGGTGCGCCGATTGTTCCAGTATCTTTATCGCGAAAAGTTTCGTGAAGACGATCCCAGTGCGCATCTTGCTTCGCCAAAATTACCCCAGCGTCTACCGAAAGATTTAAGTGAAGCGCAAGTCGAAAGGTTATTGCAGGCGCCGCTGGTTGATCAGCCTCTGGAGCTACGCGACAAAGCGATGCTCGAAGTGCTGTATGCTACCGGATTGCGTGTCTCTGAACTTGTAGGGCTGACGATGAGCGATATCAGCTTGCGTCAGGGGGTGGTGCGGGTAATTGGTAAAGGCAACAAAGAACGCCTGGTGCCGTTAGGTGAAGAGGCAGTTTACTGGCTGGAAACCTATCTGGAACACGGGCGACCGTGGTTGCTAAACGGTGTGTCAATTGATGTACTGTTTCCCAGCCAGCGTGCGCAGCAGATGACGAGACAAACTTTCTGGCATCGCATTAAACATTATGCCGTGCTGGCGGGGATCGACAGCGAAAAGCTGTCGCCGCATGTGTTGCGTCACGCCTTTGCCACCCATTTGTTAAATCATGGTGCGGACTTACGCGTTGTGCAGATGTTGCTGGGTCATAGCGATCTCTCGACGACTCAAATTTATACGCATGTCGCTACTGAGCGTCTGCGGCAACTTCATCAACAGCATCACCCTCGGGCGTGATAGCTGAAAAGAACGGGATGATTTATGAAGAAAGGTTTTATGTTGTTTACTTTGTTGACGGCGTTTTCTGGCTTTGTTCAGGCGGATGACGCGGCAATACAACAAACGTTAGCCAAAATGGGCATCAAAAGCAGCGATATTCAGCCAGCACCCGTGGCAGGCATGAAGACAGTTCTGACTAACAGCGGTGTGTTGTACATCACCGATGACGGTAAACACATCATTCAGGGGCCAATGTATGACGTTAGCGGCGCGGCACCAATCAACGTCACCAACCAGATGCTGTTAAAGCAACTGAATGCGCTGGAAAAAGAGATGATTATCTACAAAGCGCCGCAAGAAAAGCACGTCATCACCGTGTTTACCGACATTACCTGCGGCTACTGCCACAAAATGCATGAGCAGATGGCTGACTACAACGCGCTGGGGATCACCGTGCGTTATCTCGCGTTCCCGCGTCAGGGGCTGGAAAGCCAGGCGGAGCAACAAATGAAAGCCATCTGGTGTGCAAAAGATAAAAATAAAGCCTTTGATGACGTAATGGCAGGCAAAGCCGTTACCCCGGCAAGTTGCGATATCGATATTGCCGACCATTACGCACTTGGCGTACAGCTTGGCGTTAGCGGAACTCCGGCAGTTGTGCTGAGCAATGGCACACTGGTTCCGGGTTATCAGCCGCCGAAAGAGATGAAAGAATTCCTCGACGAACATCAAAAAATGACCAGCGGTAAATAATTCGCGTGAAACAACAGATACAACTTCGTCGTCGTGAAGTCGACGAAACGGCAGACCTGCCCGCTGACCTGCCCCCCTTGCTGCGGCGTTTATACGCCAGCCGGGGCGTGCGCAGCGCGCAGGAACTGGAGCGTAGCGTTAAAGGTATGCTGCCCTGGCAGCAACTGAGCGGTGTCGAAAAGGCCGTTGAGATCCTTTACAACGCTTTTCGCGAAGGAACACGGATTATTGTGGTCGGTGATTTCGACGCCGACGGTGCCACCAGCACAGCTCTTAGCGTGCTGGCGATGCGTTCTCTCGGCTGTGACAACATCGACTACCTTGTACCGAACCGTTTCGAAGACGGTTACGGCTTAAGTCCGGAAGTGGTCGATCAGGCTCATGCGCGTGGCGCGCAGTTGATTGTAACGGTTGATAACGGCATTTCTTCCCACGCAGGTGTTGAACATGCTCGATCGTTGGGCATTCCGGTTATTGTTACCGATCATCATTTGCCTGGCGAAACTTTACCTGCGGCGGAAGCCATTATTAATCCCAATCTGCGTGACTGCGAGTTTCCGTCGAAATCGCTGGCAGGCGTTGGCGTAGCGTTTTATCTGATGCTGGCGTTACGCACCTTTTTGCGCGATCGGGGTTGGTTCGATGAACGTGGTATCGCAATACCGAATCTGGCGGAATTGCTGGATCTGGTGGCGCTGGGTACGGTGGCGGATGTAGTGCCGCTGGACGCCAATAATCGTATTCTGACCTGGCAGGGGATGAGTCGCATCCGTGCCGGGAAGTGCCGTCCGGGGATTAAAGCTCTGCTGGAAGTGGCAAACCGCGATGCACAAAAACTCGCTGCCAGCGATTTAGGTTTTGCGCTGGGGCCGCGTCTCAATGCCGCCGGACGACTGGATGATATGTCCGTTGGCGTGGCACTGTTACTTTGCGACAACTTCGGCGAAGCGCGCGTTCTGGCTAATGAGCTTGATGCACTAAACCAGACGCGAAAAGAGATTGAACAGGGAATGCAGGTCGAAGCACTGACCTTGTGCGAGCAACTGGAGCGTAGCCGCGATACGCTGCCTGGCGGGCTGGCAATGTATCACCCTGAATGGCATCAGGGCGTCGTTGGTATTCTGGCTTCGCGCATCAAAGAGCGTTTTCATCGTCCGGTTATCGCCTTTGCGCCTGCGGGCGACGGTACGTTGAAAGGTTCTGGGCGCTCCATTCAGGGACTGCATATGCGCGACGCGCTGGAGCGGTTAGACACGCTCTACCCTGGCATGATGCTCAAGTTTGGCGGTCATGCGATGGCGGCAGGATTGTCACTGGAAGAGGACAAATTCGAACTCTTTCAGCAACGCTTTGGCGAACTGGTTACCGAGTGGCTGGATCCGGCATTATTACAGGGTGAAGTGGTTTCCGACGGCCCGTTAAGTGCAGCGGAGATGACCATGGAAGTTGCGCAACTGCTGCGTGATGCCGGTCCGTGGGGGCAGATGTTCCCGGAACCGCTGTTTGACGGTCATTTCCGCCTGCTGCAACAGCGGCTGGTGGGGGAGCGCCATCTGAAGGTCATGGTTGAACCGGTCGGCGGCGGCCCGCTGCTGGATGGTATTGCTTTTAATGTCGATACCGCCCTTTGGCCGGATAACGGCGTTCGTGAAGTACAACTGGCCTACAAGCTGGATATCAACGAGTTTCGTGGCAACCGCAGTCTACAGATTATCATCGATAATATCTGGCCACTTTAGCGTCGTCTTCTCTATAAAAAAGAGTGTGGATTGGGTACAATCCCGCTCTTATCACCGCATTTTGACTAGCTCAATAAAAGAAATCAGACCATGTTTGAAATTAATCCGGTAAATAATCGCATTCAGGACCTCACGGAACGCTCCGACGTTCTTAGGGGGTATCTTTGACTACGACGCCAAGAAAGAGCGTCTGGAAGAAGTAAACGCCGAGCTGGAACAGCCGGATGTCTGGAACGAACCCGAACGTGCGCAGGCGCTGGGTAAAGAGCGTTCCTCTCTCGAGGCTGTTGTCGATACCCTCGACCAAATGAAACAAGGGCTGGAAGATGTTTCCGGTCTGCTGGAACTGGCTGTAGAAGCTGACGACGAAGAAACCTTTAACGAAGCCGTTGCTGAACTCGACGCCCTGGAAGAAAAACTGGCGCAGCTTGAGTTCCGCCGCATGTTCTCCGGCGAATATGACAGCGCCGACTGCTACCTTGATATCCAGGCAGGTTCCGGCGGTACGGAAGCACAGGACTGGGCAAGTATGCTTGAGCGTATGTATCTGCGCTGGGCAGAATCGCGCGGTTTCAAAACTGAAATTATCGAAGAGTCAGAAGGTGAAGTGGCGGGTATCAAATCCGTGACTATCAAGATCTCCGGCGATTACGCTTATGGTTGGCTGCGCACAGAAACCGGCGTTCACCGTCTGGTGCGTAAGAGCCCGTTTGACTCCGGCGGTCGTCGTCACACGTCGTTTAGTTCCGCGTTTGTTTACCCAGAAGTGGATGACGATATTGATATCGAAATCAACCCAGCGGATCTGCGCATTGATGTATATCGCGCGTCCGGTGCAGGCGGTCAGCACGTTAACCGTACCGAATCTGCGGTGCGTATTACTCACATCCCGACCGGGATTGTGACCCAGTGCCAGAATGACCGTTCCCAGCACAAGAACAAAGACCAGGCCATGAAGCAGATGAAAGCGAAGCTTTATGAGCTGGAGATGCAGAAGAAGAATGCTGAGAAACAGGCGATGGAAGACAATAAATCTGACATCGGCTGGGGCAGCCAGATTCGTTCTTATGTCCTTGATGACTCCCGCATTAAAGATCTGCGTACCGGGGTTGAAACCCGCAACACGCAGGCAGTGCTGGATGGCAGCCTGGATCAATTTATCGAAGCAAGTTTGAAAGCTGGGTTATAAGGAACCAACATGTCTGAACAACACGTACAAGGCACTGACGCGGTAACCGATCTTAACAATGAACTGAAAACACGTCGCGAAAAGCTGGCGAACCTGCGCGAGCAGGGGATTGCCTTTCCGAATGATTTCCGTCGCGACCATACTTCTGACCAACTGCATACAGACTTCGACGGTAAAGAGAACGAAGAGCTGGAAGAGTTGAACATCGAAGTCGCTGTAGCTGGTCGCATGATGACTCGCCGAATCATGGGTAAAGCTTCTTTCGTTACCCTGCAGGATGTCGGTGGTCGCATTCAGCTGTATGTAGCTCGTGATGATCTGCCGGAAGGCGTTTATAACGATCAATTTAAGAAATGGGATCTTGGCGATATTATCGGCGCAAAAGGTAAGCTGTTTAAAACCAAAACCGGCGAACTGTCGATCCACTGCACCGAGCTGCGTCTGCTGACCAAAGCACTGCGCCCGCTGCCAGACAAATTCCACGGCTTGCAAGATCAGGAAGCGCGTTATCGTCAGCGTTATCTGGATCTTATCTCTAACGATGATTCCCGCAACACCTTTAAAGTGCGTTCACAGATCCTCTCTGGCATTCGCCAGTTCATGGTGAATCGCGGCTTTATGGAAGTTGAAACCCCGATGATGCAGGTGATCCCTGGCGGTGCGGCTGCGCGTCCGTTTATCACCCATCATAACGCGCTGGATCTCGACATGTACCTGCGTATTGCGCCGGAACTGTACCTTAAGCGTCTGGTGGTTGGCGGCTTTGAACGAGTGTTCGAAATCAACCGTAACTTCCGTAACGAAGGTATCTCCGTACGCCATAACCCAGAGTTCACCATGATGGAACTCTATATGGCTTACGCGGATTACAAAGATCTGATCGAACTGACCGAATCGCTGTTCCGCACTCTGGCGCAGGATATTCTCGGTAAGACCGAAGTAACCTACGGTGATGTGGTACTGGACTTCGGTAAGCCGTTCGAAAAACTGACCATGCGTGAAGCGATTAAGAAATATCGCCCGGAAACCGACATGGCAGATCTGGATAACTTCGACTCTGCGAAAGCGATTGCTGAATCTCTCGGCATTCACGTTGAGAAGAGCTGGGGGCTGGGTCGTATTGTGACCGAGATCTTTGACGAAGTGGCAGAAGCGAATCTGATTCAGCCGACCTTCATTACTGAATACCCGGCTGAAGTTTCTCCGCTGGCGCGTCGTAACGACGTCAACCCGGAAATCACCGATCGCTTTGAATTCTTTATTGGCGGTCGTGAGATTGGTAACGGCTTTAGCGAACTGAACGATGCAGAAGATCAGGCGCAGCGTTTCCTGGATCAGGTTGCGGCGAAAGACGCAGGCGACGATGAAGCAATGTTCTACGATGAAGATTACGTTACTGCGCTGGAACATGGTCTGCCGCCGACAGCAGGTCTGGGAATTGGTATCGACCGTATGGTTATGCTTTTCACCAACAGCCATACTATCCGCGACGTTATTCTGTTCCCGGCGATGCGTCCGGTAAAATAAGTATTACGCGTAAGCACATAACCCCGGCAACCGTCGGGGTTTTTTATTTAAGCTGTGTAAATGCAGACAATTGTTTTCTGGCTTCGCTATTGGCTACCTGCATCACCATCCACGGGCTGAACGCCCACGGCGTAGCATCAATACCGTGTAATACATCTGCTAAATCACACCATTGATAATCCATCACTTCATCATTGTTGGGCTGTAACTCGCTGATTACGCGAGCGGCAAATACCGGGCACACTTCATTTTCGACAATGCCACTCGGATCGGTGGCGCGGTAGTGAAAGCCGGGATAAACCGGTTCTGGTGATGTTATTTCCACACCCAGTTCAAAGCGGCAACGGCGGATCACTGCGTCTTCGTTGCTTTCTCCCAGTTGTGGATGCCCACAAACCGAGTTTGTCCACACACCCGGCCATGCTTTTTTGCTCAGTGCGCGGCGGGTAACTAATAATTGCCCTTTGGCATTAAACAGCCAACTGGAGAACGCGAGATGTAAGGGGGTATTTGCCGTGTGTGCAGCATATTTTTCCAGTGTACCCGAAGGGACTCCCTGTGCATTCAGTAAAATGACGTGTTCCGTTTGCATAATTTCTCACATGTAATTCTAATCACTCGTCATTATAGATAACAGAAGTGTTAAATGATTAACCAAGTGAGCGTTTATCGACAACCGCCCGTTTTGAGCGGATGCCGACAGAGAAAGACCATTTAAAAAAGCAACATCATATATTTGAAGCGGCTTTCAATAGCCATTGCAACGCAGTCAGAAATGACAGGAATGGAGATCATTAAGAGTAATAACAGACTGAATATAGCGCGCATTAAAAGATTCATATTATTCTCCATGCTCATTTTTCTTCAGCTTGCGCATCAGAAGCCACATACGTACTGTCCTGACTTTTAGATCTTTATCAGAGACGGATTCCTTCACCAGGTCAGCATGATGCTGATAGCCATTAAAGAAGACGTTCAGCACAACGGCGCTAAGGGTTGCGAGCATAATGCCGCTATGCAGCAACGGTTGCAGTACGGCCGGTAATTTAGAAAAAAAATCGTGAGAAAGCGTCGGGGTCATGCCAACGCCGAGACTGATTGCCACAATATAAAGGTTGTAACGGTTGGTGGTGTAGTTACAGCGCGACAGAATCCGAATCCCTGTTGCCAGCACCATGCCGAACATCACCAGCCCCGCGCCGCCCAGCACAAATTGCGGAATGGAAGCCACCAGCACCGCCATTTTAGGCACCATGCCGAACAGAATTAAAATAATCCCCGAAGAAATACACACCCAGCGGCTATGAACGCGCGTCACGCTGACCAGACCGACGTTTTGTGAAAAAGATGTATGCGGAAAACTGTTAAACGTTCCGCCGATCATGGTTCCTACGCCATCCACGCGCAGCCCGCGAATAATGTCGTGCGAAGAGAGCTTACGACCGACTATTTCACCCAGTGCCAGGAACATCCCCATCGACTCAATAAATACGATGATGAGAACTGCGGTCATGGTCAAAATAGAAACAGGGTCGAAAATCGGCATACCAAACGACATCGGCGTAACAATCGCAAACCACGAAGCATCATGCAGCCCGGATAAATTGACTTCATTCATCATCCACGAAAGTAAAAAGCCAAATACAATCCCCAGTAATACGGCAACATTGGACATAAATCCTTTTGCATAGCGAGTAATAAGCAAGATGAAAATTAAGACTGCGAAGGAGATTCCTAAATAAACGGGATTACCATATTGCGGATTTCCTTTACCTCCCGCAGCCCAATCAATGCCCACCTGAATAATACTCAGCCCGATAGAGGTAATAACCACACCGGTAACCAGCGGTGGGAACAAAGGCATTAAGCGACCAATAAGCGGCGCTAATAATGTGGTGATAAATCCGGCTGCGATGGTTGCGCCAAAAATCCCCAGCAGCCCGATATCCGGGTTCATCCCGATAGCTATCATTGGCGTTACAGCTGCAAAGGTCACTGACATAATAACGGGCAGGCGAATCCCCATAAAACGACCGATGCCAATGCATTGCAAAAGTGTGACGATACCGCAGCAAAAGAGGTCGGAGCTAATAAGCATCGCTATCGCCTCTTTGGTAAGGCCGAGTCTGTCACCAATCATCAGTGGTACAGCGACTGCGCCTGCATACATCACAAGTACGTGTTGCAGACCGAGTATGATCAACTTTCCTGGTGATAATATGCGGTCAACCTCATCGGTGGGGCGGTCTTGCCCTGAAGATGAGGGAAGTTGGGAATCTATGGCGCTCATCAGTCATTCTCCTTTCGCTCGCCAGAGTGAAATGCAACCGTTTACGTTAATAAAACTGTTTAATGACATGCTCGTGGGATGCCAGTTTTAACGAGGAAGGGAAGTTATAGAATGGAAATGCGGAGGCAATCACATAATCCTGGTTAAACCGAGAAAATGAGAAAAGAATAAGACAATGGAATTATCTTTAATTTTCTCATATTGATATGTCTTTAATCATTCTGGCATGTCGCACTCTCGCATTTAATGCTTTTGAGTTGGATTACTCTGTTTTCAGCGACGGCGCTTAATTAATGAAAGCGGCACAAATTGAGGGGTAATAATTTGACCTCAGTCGCAAAATATCATTAAAGCGGACACGTTTTATAATATATGCCCGTTTATTGCATCGCGACATTTGAGAAGACATAACTCATCAAATGAAAGGGATGCAAATGAATAAGTTTATCGCTGCTGAAGCTGCGGAATGTATAGGCTGTCATGCCTGTGAAATTGCCTGTGCGGCGGCACACAATCAAGAAAACTGGCCGCAGAGCTACAGTGACTTTAGACCCCGTATTCACATTGTTGGGAAAGGCCTGCACGCGAATCCGGTGGCCTGTCATCATTGCAACAATGCCCCCTGCGTTACGGTTTGCCCGGTAAATGCTCTGACTTTCCAGCCTGATAGCGTACAACTGGACGAGCAAAAGTGTATTGGCTGTAAAAGATGCGCAATCGCTTGCCCCTTTGGCGTAATCGAGATGGTCGGTTCTATTGCGCAGAAATGCGACCTTTGTAACCAGCGCAGTTCCGGCGCGCAAACCTGTATTGAGGTCTGCCCAACACAGGCGTTAAGGCTGATGGACGATAAAGGGTTACAGCAGATAAAGATGACCCGCCAGCGCAAAACGGCAGAAGGAAAGGCGTCATCAGATGCTCAGCCATCTCGCCGTGCAGCGTTGCTCCCCGTTAACCCGCGCAAAGGCGCAGAGAAAATTACAGCGAGCGAGCGGAAGACTCACTTTGGCGAAATCTATTGTGGACTGGATCCGCAACAAGCAACTTATGAGAGTGACCGCTGTGTTTATTGTGCCAAAAAAGCCAACTGTAACTGGCATTGTCCGTTGCATAACGCCATTCCGGATTACATCCATCTGGTACAGGAAGGGAAGATTATTGAAGCGGCAGAACTCTGCCACCAGACCAGCTCCTTACCAGAAATCTGCGGCAGGGTATGTCCGCAGGATCGGCTTTGTGAGGGCGCATGTACTTTGAAAGATCACTCTGGCGCAGTCTCTATCGGCAAT
Organism: Escherichia sp. MOD1-EC5433; assembly: GCF_002966005.1. NCBI lineage: Bacteria > Pseudomonadati > Pseudomonadota > Gammaproteobacteria > Enterobacterales > Enterobacteriaceae > Escherichia > Escherichia sp. MOD1-EC5433. The sequence continues at coordinate 648,599 of NZ_PTRL01000001.1, forward strand.
CTGGAACGCTATATTACTGATACTGCGCTGGCGATGGGCTGGCGTCCCGATGTCAGCCAGGTCGTTCCGCGTATGGAACGGGTAGCTGTGATTGGTGCCGGGCCAGCAGGACTGGGGTGTGCCGATATCCTGGCGCGCGCCGGCGTTCATGTTGATGTCTTTGATCGCCATCCGGAAATCGGCGGTATGCTCACCTTTGGTATTCCTCCTTTCAAGCTCGATAAAGCGGTGTTAAGCCAGCGGCGGGAGATATTCACCGCGATGGGGATCGACTTTCATCTCAACTGTGAAATTGGTCGTGATATCTCTTTCAACGACTTAACGACAGAATATGACGCTGTTTTTCTTGGCGTGGGGACTTACGGGATGATGCGAGCGGATCTGCCGCATGAAGATGCGCCCGGTGTGATTCAGGCGCTACCGTTTCTGACCGCGCATACTCGCCAGTTGATGGGGCTGCCAGAGTCTGCAGAGTATCCGCTGACGGATGTAGAAGGTAAGCGAGTTGTCGTATTGGGGGGCGGCGATACAACAATGGATTGCCTGCGCACATCCATTCGCCTGAAGGCCGCCAGTGTGACCTGTGCTTATCGGCGTGATGAAGTCAGTATGCCCGGCTCGCGAAAAGAGGTGGTTAATGCGCGTGAGGAAGGCGTTGAGTTTCTGTTCAATGTTCAGCCGCAATATATCGCTCTTGATGATAACGGGCGCTTAAAGGCGGTGGGCTTGATTCGTACCGCAATGGGTGAGCCGGGGCCTGATGGTCGCCGTCGTCCACATCCGGTGGCGGGATCTGAGTTTGAACTGCCCGCCGATGTGCTGATTATGGCCTTTGGCTTCCAGGCACATGCCATGCCGTGGTTGCAGGGCAGCGGCATTAAACTTGATAAATGGGGGCTGATAAAAACTGGCGATGCAGGGCATTTATCCACCCAGACGCATCTGAAAAAGGTTTTTGCCGGTGGTGATGCCGTTCATGGTGCGGATCTGGTCGTCACCGCAATGGCAGCAGGAAGACAGGCGGCACACGATATGTTAGCTATGTTTAATACGAAGGCATCGCGATGAAATCGTTAATTATCGTTAATCCAGCTGACTGTATTGGCTGCCGTACTTGCGAAGTGGCTTGCGTGGTCGCCCATCCGTTAAAACAGGAGTTGAATGCGAGTTTCTTTCTCCCACGTTTAAAAGTGCAGCGTCTGAACAACATTAGTGCGCCAGTGATGTGCCATCAGTGCGAAAACGCCCCTTGTGTTGGCGCTTGCCCCGTGCAGGCGCTGACGATGGGCGAACAGGTGGTACAGGCAAATTCTGCCCGCTGTATTGGCTGTCAGAGTTGTGTCAGTGCGTGCCCGTTTGGGATGATCACTGTTCAGTCTTTGCCCGGACATACTCGCCAACTCATCGTGAAATGCGATCTCTGTGAACAGCGGGAAGAGGGGCCAGCCTGCGTTGAATCTTGCCCAACGCAGGCGTTGCAGTTGATGACTGAGAGAGAACTCAGGCAAATCCGCCAGCAGCGTATTGCTGCCAGCGGCGAGAATCATCTCTGATAGAAATCTCCGCGCTGAAAGGCGCGGAGAATCTCTTAAATAGCCCAACCACCGGCGTAAAACGCGACCAGGGCGACGGTAATGATAACCGTACCAATATTCAGTTTTTGCGATTCGCGAGCAAAGACGCGACCTACAACCAGCGTCACAAAGCCCAGCATAATACCGGTAACGATATTGCAGGTCAGGACGATGAACACGGCACACACCAGTCCGGCCATTGCATCAATAAAGTCGTTGAAATCCAGCTTCGAAACGTTGCTTAACATCAGTAGACCAACGTACATCAGTGCAGGGGCTGTGGCATACCCAGGGATCAGAAACGACAGCGGAGATAAGAACAGAATCAGCAGGAATAACGCGCCAACTACCGTTGCGGTTAAACCGGTTTTGCCTCCGGCGGCGGTTCCTGCCGCTGATTCGATATAAACTGCCGCAGGTGCCGCACCCACTAAACCGGAGAATATTGAGCTAACCGAGTCACTGGTCAGGGCTTTGCCACCGTTGATTATCTGGTTGTCTTTATCCAGCAGATTCGCCTGACCGGCTACTGCACGGATGGTGCCGGTGGCGTCAAACACAGCAGTCATCACTAATGCCAGTACACTCGGAAGTACGGTTGGCTGGAGCGCGCCCATAATATCCAGGCTGAAAATCAGAGATTTTCCATCTTCGCCAGTCAGACTCGGCATTGCCACCAGACCGTGGTATTTCACCGCCGGATCAAAAATTAAGCCGATGATCGAGATGGCGATAATGACCAACAAGATCCCACCAGGTACGCGGCACTTCTCCAGGCCGAAAATCACCGCTAATCCCAGCAAGCTCATCAGCACCGGGAAAGAGGTAAACGCCCCAAGCGCAACTGGTAAGCCTTCAATCGGGTTTTTGATGACCATACCTACGCCGTTAGCGGCAATCAGTAGCAGGAACAGACCAATACCGATACCTGTACCGTGCGCAATACCCATTGGTAAATTGCGTAAGATCCAGGTTCGCACGCCAGTTACGGAGATAGCGGTAAATATCAGCCCCATCAGAAAGACCGCCCCTAGTGCTACCGGAACGCTAATTTGTTGCCCAAGTACCAGGCTGAATGCAGTAAATGCTGTCAAGGAAATGGCGCAACCAATCGCCATTGGCAGGTTAGCCCATAACCCCATCAGCAGAGAGCCGAAGCCTGCGACCAGACAGGTGGCAACGAAGACCGCTGCGGGAGGAAAACCTGCTTTACCCAGCATTCCCGGCACTACGATAACGGAGTAAACCATAGCGAGGAATGTGGTCAGACCCGCCAGTACCTCCTGGCGAACGCTGCTGCCACGAGCGGTAATTTTAAAATAATTATCCAGCGCGCCCTGTGGCTTTGGTGCGTCCGGTGTTTGTAGGATGTCTCCAGACATAATGATGTCCTCACGAGGTTTATTATTAGTTACGTTCGTACACCAGACGACCATCAACGTAGGTGCGGTAGATAGAACGGTCATCGCCCAATGTCATCATCACGAACAATTTGTCGACTAAAGAAACAGAGTTGTCATAGCGCAGTTGCTGCAGCGGTGTGGCGGTAGGTTCCATCACCACGAAATCAGCCTCTTTGCCTGGTATAAAGTTGCCGATCAGATCGTCAAGCCCCAGAGATTTCGCGCCACCGAGCGTGGCAAGATAAAATGCTTCATATGCTGAGAGACGATAGCCCTGTAGCTGCAATACTTTGTAGGCTTCGTTCAGTGTTTGCAGCATGTTGAAGGTGGTTCCTGCGCCAATGTCAGTCCCCATGCCAACTTTGACTTTCTTATTCCATGCTTTTTTCAGGTTGAATAAGCCGCTGCCGAGATAAAGGTTGGAGGTTGGACAAAACGCGATGCTGGATTTAGTCTCGCTGAGACGATCCCACTCTTTTTCTTCCAGATGGACGCAGTGAGCAAAGACGCAGTTTTTACCTGTCAGGCCATACTGGTGATAAACATCCAGATAACCATCATGTTCAGGATAAAGCTCTTTCACCCAGGCAATTTCATCTTTGTTTTCACACAGATGGGTATGTATCCACGTATCGGGAAACTCTTCTTTCAGGCGTTGCGCCATTGCCATCTGTTCGGGAGATGAAGTCGGTGCGAAGCGCGGCGTAATGGCGTATAACAGACGTCCATTTTTGTGCCAGCGTTTGATCAGTTCTTTGCTTTGGTGATAGCTGCTTTCTGCGGTATCGAGCAGATAATCCGGCGCATTGCGATCCATCATCACCTTGCCGGCAATCATGCGCATATTGATATGACTGGCGGCTTCAAACAGCGCATCAACGGATTGCGGATGAACAGTCCCAAACACTAGCGCCGTGGTTGTGCCGTTGCGCAATAACTGTTTGATGAAAAATGCAGACATTTCGCGGGCATATTCTAAATCTTCATAACGACGCTCTGTGGGGAAGGTGTGTTTATTCAGCCATTCCAGCAACTGCTCGCCATAGGCACCGACCATTTCACTTTGCGGATAATGGATATGTGTATCGACAAAGCCCGGAACTATCAGTTTGCCGCGATAGTCGCGAACGCGAATGGTGTCAGGAATTTGATGCTTTCCGTCCTCCCATTTGCCAAACCACTCCACTTTCCCTTGTTTAATGAGTAGTAAACCATCCTCAATAAACCGCAGCGCAGAGGCGATCTCTTCCGGGTTATCGACTGTACGGGTGACATCAATAAAACTGCCTCGTACTGCTTTTAACGTGTGTTCTCCTGACATCATTGACTCCTTTACTTTTAATCCATCTCTTCCGCTGAGGTAATACCAGGCAGAACGTTTTCCTGTCGGTAGCCACCAGGGAGAATAATATTTAATAAAATCGCAGTTAACCCGCCTGCACAAATAGGGTTTTCAACTAATACATAAATAGAGGCAGGCAATATTTTAAAAATTTCGGGATCGTAGGAAACACCAAGACCTAAACCTAATGAGGTGGCGACGATAAGTGTTTCACGGCGTTTTAAGCCATTGGTGATAATGATGCGGATACCGGCAATGGCAATCATGGAAAACATTAACGTCATTGCGCCCCCCAGAACTGCCGAGGGGATAGTGGTGAAGAAGCCGCCGATCATCGGAAATAACCCGAGGATAACCAACATAACCGCGATGGTTCGCCCGACATAACGTGAAGCGACGCCAGTCATCTGAATAACCCCATTATTTTGCGCAAACGTGGTTAGCGGTAATGAACCGACAGCGGAGGCGATAACAGAGACCAGACCATCTGCCAGCACGCCACCTTTCAGTCGGGACTGATATTCATCACCCTGAATAGGACGGCGGGAAACCATTGCCGTGGCGGTGATATCGCCTACTGCCTCCAGTACGCTAAGCAGATAAATAGTGCCAACCACCAGGAACTGATGAAAGCTGAAACTAAACCCGTATTTGAACGGATGTGGGATAGTGATTAACGGCAGGTTGCGCATACTGCTGAAATCCACCATGCCAAGACATAACGACGCGATATAGCCGACGCAAAGCCCGATGGCGATCCCGCCCATGCGTAGCAACGGACTACGGCAGCAGTTAAAGCCGATCACCACAATCAAAACCAATAAACCAACGCCGAGATGTTCGTAATTGCCGAACGTACCGCTGCTTTTGGCTGCAAATCCACCGCCAAAATCGATAATGCCGACTTTAATCAGGCTTAAGCCGATCATCAGCACCACAATGCCGCTGACGGTGGGGGTGATAACCCGACGTAGATAAGGCAGGATAAAAGAAGAACCGACAACCAGAAATGCGCCGACGAAGGAAACGCCAAGCAGCGACGACATGATTAATTCTTCGTGGAAACCATCGCTTTTCATGCTGCTGCCCAGCGCAATCATGACGGTAACAAATGAAAAATTGACTGACTGAATGGAGAGTAAACCGGAACCCACGATGCCATAACGGTTTACCTGTAACCATGTTCCAATGCCGGAGGCGATCATCGCCATTGAAACCAGATAGGCGGTCGTTTCTGCGGAAAGTTGTAAGGCCGCACCCACAATTAATGCGGGAGTCACCATCGGAACGAAAATTGCCAACAGATGGGTAATTGCGCCAACAATAGCCTGATGAAAGGGAGGGCGATCCTCCAGTTCAAATATAAGGTCGGAACCTGCATGGTTTATATCAGACATCCCTTCACTCCTTTTAAAGTAAATTTGATCATCTGAATCAGTAAAATAAATACCCACGAATTTGGGGCGCAGGACGCCTTGAGAACGGCTTATCTCATTTTCGCAGTTACTATTTAGTCATCGTTCAAACAGAGAAACAGGCCGCAGAAGCGGTAACAGATTGTTGATAAATCGCGCTTTGTTCATGCCGGAAGCGGCGTGAACGCCTTATCCGCCTGCCAAATCATGCTAACTCAATATATTGCAGTCGACATGTAGGTCTGATAAGCGCAGCGCATCAGGCCATTTCGCGTTTGTCAGCAATCCAGGCCGCCGAAGCGGCCATTTATTACTTATATTTTTTCCAGCGCGGTGAGTATTTTCTCCGGAGTGAAATGCCATTCGCGTAACCAGATGCCGCAGGCATCGTGAATTGCGGTAGCTATTGCTGGTGCTGCGCCATTTACGCCAATTTCCGAGATGGACTTCGCCCCGAACGGGCCGACTTTATCGTCGCTCGGCACCAGTACGGCACGGAAATCACGTGGGATGTCACCAATTTTCGGTGCGCCGTAACTGCGTAAATCGCGGGTTAACGGGTGACCTTCGGTGTCATAAATGATTTCTTCGCTCATACTGTGTCCGATAGCACGCAGGGTAGCGCCGTAGATTTGTCCCAACGCTAACTCCGGATTGACCGGCGTACCGCAATCCAGCAGGGCGTAGAATTTGTCCAGGCGGATTTCACCGGTACGCGTGTTGACGGCAACTTCAGCAAAGTTTGCACCATACGGGAAGGCGAAATCAGGCGTGATATAACTGGCTGTTCCCACCAGTGAACCAAAGCCAGTACCGGTTTCGCCTTTATGGGCAATATCCCCGAAACTCACTTCGCCTTTCTTACCGCGCACGACGCCCGGCGTTGCCAGTTGAACATCTTCCAGTGGCTCACCCAACATTTGCGCGCCGTGGAACAGAATTTTCTCCCGCAGATTTTCCGCTGCTAAACGCGCCGCGTTGCCCGAGAAGCAAGTACCGGACGAGGCATATGCGCCTTTATCAAACAAGGCATGATCGGTATCACCGGAGATAACATGCACGTCCTGCGGTGGGCAGTGCAGCACTTCTGCTGCCAGTTTGGTCACCACAGTATCCAGACCAGTACCAATATCCGCACCGCCAGAATGAACGATAAAGGTACCGTCCGATTCCAGTTTGATCATGCAGTTAGCTTGATCGATATCCGGGATCCCCGATTTCTGCATGATAATGGCAACGCCACGACCGATGCGCCAGTCACCATTTTGCGGTTTCGGTGAAGACCATTGAATCATCTCGCGACCCTGACGCAGGATCTCTTCCAGCGCGCAGCTGGCGGCAGATGGAACGGATGTCGGTGCTTTACCTTCACCGATTGCACCGAGGATTTTCAGCTCTTGTCCTTCGTGTACCCGGTTTCGTTCGATAATTTCCAGTTGGTCGATCTGCAACTGTTCAGCCAGTTCCGCTAATGCCATGGTGATCGCGAAGTTACCTTTCGGTGCGCCATAACCCTGATAAGCACCATTTGGACAAATGTTGCTGTAGTAGGTGGTGACCTGGAAATCGACGTTATCGCACGGATATAACGGCAGCGACAGCGCCGGTCCGTTACAGGGTACGGTGAGTGAATGGTTGCCGTAAGGCCCCGTGTTAGCACGGAAATCCATCTTCACTGCCGTCAGGCGACCATCTTTTTTCGCCCCCAGTTTGACAGTGACTTTCGCGACGTGACGAGAGGTGTTGGCAATAAACTCTTCTTCACGGGTGTAGCGAAACAGCACCGGGCGCCCGGTCACGCAGGTTGCCCAGGCGCACACTTCTTCCAGCAGAATGTCTTGTTTAGAGCCGAAACCGCCACCTACGCGTTCTTTAATGACATGAACTTTATGTTGTTTCATACCTACAAGGCGCGCAACCTGGCGGCGTAAGTGCCACGGTACTTGAGTGGAGGCGTGAATAACCAGCCGATCGCCATCCATCCGGGTAAAGCAGATATGTGTTTCAGTCGGGCATTGCTGCGCCTGAGTTGAGTTATAGGTTCGCTCAATGATCACATCGGCATCGGCGAAGCCTTTATCCATATCGCCAATATGTCCATGAATACTGGCGGCGATATTTTTGCGTGGGCGAGAACCGATAGGGAAGTTAATGATCATATGCTCGCCGCGCTGGGCTGCATGACTGTTGTCATCTTCCAGAGTATCTGGCGCACCAGCGACATACACCACCGGTTCATCGTGCACGACAGGTGCATCCTCCGCCATTGCTTCGTCGATCGACATTACCGGTTTAAGCACTTCATATTCAACGTCAATGAGCTTCAGTGCTTCGAGCGCAATTTCTTCACTTTCAGCAACGACCGCAGCAACGCGATCGCCGACGTGACGCATTTTCTTGCCGAACATGCGGCGGTCAAGTGGTGACGGTTCCGGCGCGCTCTGACCACCAGGGGTGTAATAGATGTCCGGGCAATTCAGGTGAGTAATAACGTGAACGACGCCCGGTAATGCTTCGGCTTTGCTGACATCCAGATGGGTAATCAGTGCGTGAGCGTGTGGGCTACGTAACATTTTAATGACGCAGGCGTCAGCCGTTACGCGGTCTTCAACATAGCAGGGTTTCGCCTGCACCATTTTCGCGGCATCAGTTTTAGGATAGTGCTTACCAATGACTTCAAGGTCGTCGCGGAAAGTCGGGGCGATATCAATCGTGGCTTGTGGGTTATTTTTACGCGCAACCGCCAGTTCAACGACCTGGTAGTATTGCTGCCAGCCAGCATCGCGGCTGAACAGACCAGAAAGCGCGTCGTCGATCTCTTCGCGGGTAGGTGCAGCGATGCGATCAAGAAGATCGGTAATAATCAGAGCCGCAGCCGGATCGTTATAACCGGACTGCACCACGCCGACATCAACCATTGCCTGCTGAACCAGACTTAACTCGTTCCATTTGCCCAGTGATTCTGCGGTACGAATGTCTGCTTTTTCTAACTGTGCGGCAATAAGCAGGGATGCGTTGACGATATTACCGTTAAAGATAATTGCGTCAGAACCGGCAAAACCGAAACCATCATCACTGTTGCGTACAGAGTGCATTCCCATGTGAAACAACAGCTTTTGCACGTTTTCGCCAGGATTAACGGTTAGCGCCTGGGGCGCGCCATTTAAAGTAAAGTGGATAATCATACGGCTTCCTCCCCAGCCTGTTGGCAGTCGGCATACAGGTCGGCTACCAGAACTCCCGTGATATAGCGTTTATAGGCCACGCTGCCCCGCAAATCTTCCTGCGGGAAAATGGCGTTGGCGACAGCCTGTTCAAGTGCATTGCCTTCCAGATTTTGTTTTTCAACATCGTGCAGACGCAGGGCTTTACTGGCGACGCCATCCAGCGCAATTCGCATACCGTCGTGGTCGGTTAACGCAACGGCCGCAGTCACCACCGTTAACCCAGCCTGGGAACGGCTAATTTTGCGAGTCGCGCAGGTGCGATACGGATCTTTAATGATGATTTCCGTCAGCAGACGATCGCATGGACAGGCCAGGTAGTCCTCGATTGACAGCGTTTCGCCGTTGCCAAAAACCAGTTCAGCATCCAGTGCCAGCAGGACGGGAAGCAGCACCGACTCTTCCTGCCGGGCGGCGATTTCACCACCAATGGTCGACTGATTACGAACATGGCGTGAGTAAACAAAACCGAGGGCTTCACGCAGTGCTGCAGGAATAAATCGCGCATCACGCAGTGGCTGCAAGCGAGACATTGCGCCAATCCGCAGTGCACCGTTATCCCAGTCAACCCAGTCCAGTTCCAGATCCTGTAAGGAAATGGCAATCTTTTTATCGGTACGGGTTGGTGTGGCGTTGAGTTTGCTGCCCCCGGCGAACCAGACGGCTTCATCCTGGTAGCGGCGCTTCAGTTCCAGCGCCTGTTCGACAGAGTCGGGCCTGAAAAATTGTTCAATCATCTTCTTTCCTTATTTAACCCTCTTCCCTACGGGAAGAGGGTATTTGTCATTTATGCCAGCGCATCCATCCGACGCCACATACTGGCAGCGGCTTTTCTGGCTTGCGCATAAATGGAATCGCAATCGAAGTTAAACTGACGGTCTTCATAGACCATCACACCGTTGACCATCACGCTGTGAACGCTGCCTGAACCCATGCCGAAAGCGATATGACCGGCGATATTGTCCGCCAGCAACGGCGTTGGCGAGTTGTAATCGCAAATGGTTAAATCGGCTTTATAACCGGCTTCCAGCAGGCCGAATTTCGCACCAAAGTTGCGACTCATTAGTTCGTTGCCGTTAGTCAGGGCTTTGGCAAAACTGTCAGGCCACAGCGGACCACCAGCGTCACGATGTTTAAAGAAGGCGAATTTCATCTCTTCAAACATGTCTGAACCGATGCCGTCGGTTCCCAGCGCCAGATTGCGGATATCGCTAAGATGATGGTTGTAACCAACATGGTTATTCATGTTGGAGCGGGCGTTATGTACCAGGAACGCGTCACGCTGATTAAGCAGGGCGATATCCTCTTTCGACAGATACAGGCCGTGGGCGACCAGCGTTTTGCTATCGATAAGATCGAATTGCGCCAGCCGTGCCAGCAGATCTTTGCCGTACCAGTGGTGACTGTGAGAAACGTCGTAAAGATCTTCAGCAGCGTGAATGTGTAAACCACGCCCGGTGGCTTTTACGGCTTCGCGCAGCATTTCCAGACCGGCATCCGGCACAGTAAACGGCGCGTGAGCACCAATATGCGCTTCGACCAGATATGGCTCGGTAGCCGCTTTCTTCGCGTCGTCAATCTGACGGGCGAAGCGGATGTTTTCTTCTACCCCTTCCTGCAATTCTTTGATGCCGTTGTTACGGTCAGTGGTTTCAAAACAGGTCATCGCACGCAGGCCAACTTTTAAAAATGCGTTGCGCAGCGTCGAGAGTGACCCGCCGATATAAGCCGGGGAAGCATGGTGATCGATAACCGACGTGCATCCGCTCTTGATTGCTTCGAGTGAACAAATCAGCCCGCTGTAATAGAGCGACTCTTCATCAAGGGCACGATCGAGCCGCCACCACAGGTTTTTCAGCGTTGAGATGAAATCCGGGCAGGGGGCGATGTTCGCCATAATTCCGCGCGAAAGTCCCGAGTAAAAATGGTTGTGCGAGCAGACAATCCCAGGCATCACAATCCGGCCATGCATCTCTTTGTAGCTGGCGTCAGGATAACGCTGCGTCAGAGCATCGCCGATCGCGACAATCACATCATTTTCGATGGCGATATCGACGCCTTCCTGCACTTTTGCCGGGTGTAACTGCACTGCGGTGACATTCTTCAGAATCAACATGATTACACCTCCACGCGGCCCAGCAGATAATGATGATGCTGGTGGACATGGCTGATAATGCGGCACATGTCGTTCAGCTCTGGCGGTACGTTGTCGAACTGACCTTCGCTATTGATGTTCAACACCCAACTCTGGTTATTCAGACGGACACGTACACGCTCATCTTCCACCAGGAAGCCTGGATTGCTGCTGTTATCAAAGTCTTGCGACAGACTAAAGACGGTGATTTTGTCTTTGTACGGTTTACCGTTCCACGGGCAGAACTGGGCGCAGTTGCCGCATTCGTTGCAGTAAGCGTCAAGGTGCAGCGTCTGGAAACGGTTCTGGAAGCCAGGGACGGCAATTGAGACGTTGGCGCGGTTCGGGCAGACATCTACACACTTGCTGCAAACGTAGTTACATTCAAGGCAGCGAGCGGCTTCCTGGGCGACAAACGCGTCGCGATCGTCGCTGTTCACCAGGGTGACAGAGATATCACCTTTACGTTGGTAGATTTCCGCCGGGTTGACGTTGTTCCAGTGTTTATCGTTCTGGTGGGAGCGAATATTTTCCCGACTAAGGATGGCATCGGTAGCCCGACGAGCGGTGCCAACTGCGGCAACGATAGAGGACGGTCCGCGCTGTACGTCACCGATCATAAAGACGTCAGTCAGGCGGGTCTCACCGTTATGGTCGACATCAGGCCAGCCGTTTTTGTCCAGCGGCACGCCCATCGCATTCAGGGCTTCAGTATCCTGCTGTTCGCCAATGGCGGTGATCAGGCTGTCTACGTGCAGCGTTACCGTTTCGCTGGTTTCAACCGGACGGCGGCGACCTTTCTCATCAGGTTCGCCAAGCGACATGACGCGCAACGTTAAGGTGCCATCCGCATCAAAACGTTCTGGGTTATTGAGGAAACGGAACTCTACGCCATCGTGTAGTGCTTCTTCATACTCTTCGCGCCATGCTGGCATCTCTTGCAGTGAACGACGGTAAACGACAGTCGCTTTTTCTACGCCCGGCACGCGTAATGCCGCGCGGGCGCAGTCCATTGCGGTGTTACCCGCACCGACAATCACCACATGTTTGCCCAGCTTGAGCGCCGTTCCTTTGTTGTACTCACGCAGGAAGGGGAGGGATTTCCAGACATTCTGGTTGTCGCCAGCCAGTTTCACACCGCTGTTTTTATCGGTGCCGGTGGCAATCAGAACATAGTGGAAACCCTGATTTTTTAACTGTTCGACGGTCAGATCCGGTGAGCAGTCATACTCAAATTTCACGCCGTGATCGGCAACAAAATTGATATCGTGCTGAATCAACTCAGCAGGAATACGGAATTGGGGAATGATATTTTTCACCACGCCGCCGGCGTTAGCTTCGCGTTCAAACAGTGTGACCGGATGCCCCGCTCTGGCAAGGAAGTAACCTGCAGCCAGACCCGCAGGACCCGCGCCAATAACGGCAACCGGATGGCGAGAACCGGAACCCGCTGGTTTGTGCCAGCGTTGTTTGTATTCATCCCAGCCTTTTTCCAGGGCGACTTTTTTCAGTTCGCGGATATTCAGCGCACTGTCGTAATCCAGGCGGGTACAGTTGTACTGGCACTGGTGATCGCAAATGTGACCAGTAATGGCGGGCAGGGCATTACGTTGGTAGATGAGTTCCAGCGCGTCGGCATAACGATGTTCGCCCAACAGTCGAATGTATTCCGGAATATCCTGTTTGATGGCGCAGGCAGTGACACAGGGGGCAACGTAGCAGTCGGTCAGCGGCAGGTCTTCTGCCACTTCTATCCGCTCTTCTGGCTTCCAGTGTTTCTGGGTGTATTCCATGGTCAGCGCATCTGCGGCCAGCTTGCTCAGTCGTTCCACGTCAACGTGGTCAAGTTCCCAGGCGTCGGAGCCTTCCAGCTCGCGCATACAGGCACTTAAACGCAGATAGCCGCCTGGTTTCAGCAAATCGGTTGCCATGGTGATTGGGCGAATGCCAGTATCGAAAATATCGCGGATAGTCAGCTGGCTGGCACCACCGGAATAAGAAATTGGCAGTTTGCCGTCAAAGGCGCGGGACAGAACTGCTGCGACATTGATAGAGAGCGGGAACAGCGCACGGCCGGACATATACATCTCTTCACCGGGCAGTGCGCCTTTGTTATTGATGGTGCCGAGAGTGTTAGTCAGTTTGACGCCAAAGCCGAGTGATTTTTCTTTTGCCAGCGCCATCAGGCGTTCCAGCATTTCCAGCGCCTGCGTCAGCTTGAGGTCGTGATCAAATGACTCTTCTTTTAAGCCGATGTAATCGAATCCACATCCATCAAGAATCTCACGAACACGCGCGTACCCAAGTAAGGTCGGGTTGAGTTTCACAAAGGTGTTCAGCTCTTTTTCTTCCAGCATGTAGCGGCAAATGGCTTCGATTTCATGCGGAGGGCAGCCGTGCATGGTGGAGAGGGTAACGCCTTGTACCATGCTGGTGGGGATACGGGCTGGCAAGGCCTGCAAGCTTTCACGTTTTTCCTGCAATCCGTGGCGGGCTAAAAATGCGTCATCGTGGAGGAGTTTATTCAGCGTATCGTGGTATTGAGCGAATCTCGGATGGTCAGATGCGTCCATCATATTGTCGATGAACTGCTGCATCGGCGGCTGCTTAATGCCTTCGAGGTTGTAACCGACGCTCATATTAAAAATAAACGATTTACCGGAGTCAGAAGGCTGGAACATCGCTTCGAGAAGATGCAGGGCAAACCAGGCTTTGAGGTATTCATCCCAGGCTTTAAGCAGGGTAAATTCGGTGGACCATTCGGTGTTAAAGCACTCATCTTCGGCGTCGATACAAGGCTTTTCCAGCTCCAGACGATCAAGAATCTGGACGGTTTTTAGTTCGATGAAGCGTCCGCCAGTCAGCCAGGAGGTGACGATGTTTTGCGCGAGTTGCGTGTGCGGACCAGCGGCAGGGCCGACGGGGGTGGCACAGGTTTCACCGAAGACGCCGACAGATTTACCTTTTACGGGTGAGTAAAACTGTTGCTCAGGAATACCAAAGATTGAGCGTTGTTGTTGGTATTCATCAAATATGCGCGTCAAAAGTTCCTCAAACGGAATGGGACGCATAATATCCCCCATAACCCTCTCCTTAGCTTATACAGATATCATTGAGTAACCGGTATTGATAAATCCGGTGGTTTAAGGAGACAGAGCAACAATCGCACCACTATTGCCAGGTTGGTCCTGAAATATAAAAAAATGTGAGGCGCCTCGAAACTTAATGGTTTTTTGTGAATGATCTCACAGGTGCTAAATGAGAATTAAAATCACTACTGATAGTTATTATTGTCAGGGCTTTTATCATTTTTTCTCATTTCTCAAAATCAGTGACTCCTTATCATTATGATAAAAACGCGCTGAGTGGAATGAATATTTGAACGCAATCGTTTAACCTGATTTTCTAAAATTTAGTATGCCGCTTTTGCGCATAAATAAAGTCCTCGGGGGTATCAATATCTAAAATTATTTCTTCATCTTCTATTTCGACGGAATAATGCTCACCCATTTGCAATGCCTGACGCATATTGGTCACGTTGGGGCGTTGGATAGCCTGCATCAGACTCGACTTTGAGATTAAAATGGGATGACCAGGAATGCCATTGTGGAGTGGAAGTATTGCGCCGTCATTGCGTAACTGCCAGATTTTATTGAAAATATTTGCATTAATGCTCGGCATGTCGCCATGAGTAATAAAGCAATGTTCGGTTTGCACTTCAGGAGCAGCAGCCTTCACCGAGGTCAGTAAGCCCTGCTCATAATCTGGATTATAAATAAGAGTAATATTGTCAGTGTTCTCGTAGCGATGATGCAGTTCATTAGCGCGAAAACCCGTAACTAAAATAATTCGACTACAAAACTGCAACGCGTTTTTGATACTTGCATCAAGAATTGTTTCCTGTTGCCAGGGTAACATCATTTTCCATTGTCCCATTCTTGATGATAATCCAGCAGCGGTAATTATACAGTCGATGGCTGACATAGTGATTCCATTATTTATATCGGTTAATAACGCCTGAAAATTGCGTTACTTCCTGGTTAATGAATTTGTGGGTTAATTTATCCCAGAGAGGTCTATGAAGACTCGTGAAAAGTATAATTGACCCATCAGCATTATTCATTGATTTAGGCGTGCAGAACGCTCCGGCAGTCATTTCTGTTGTTGGTGCAGGGGGGAAAACCAGTCTGCTTTTTTGGCTGGCAGAGTTACTTCAGTCTAGTGGCAGGCGCGTGTTAATCACGACGACGACACATATGTTTATACCAACGTCTCACTGGCCCGTGGTTTTCTGTCGCGATCCCGCCATGCTTCCTCATGCGTCTCTCACATCCCCCATTGCATTTTGTTTTCACCGCTTCAAAGCGAAACAGGGAAAAGCGCAGGGATTTACGCCAGATACCATTGATGTACTGGCGCAACGACCAGAATGTGACGTAATTCTCATTGAGGCAGATGGCTCGCGTGGAATGCCGTTAAAAGCGCCGGATGAGCACGAACCTTGCATACCAAAAAGCAGTTGCTGCGTGATTGCTGTGATGGGAGGGCATATTTTGGGCGCTAAAGTTGGCACCGAAAATATCCATCGCTGGTCGCAGTTTGCTGATATTACTGGGTTAACACCAGATGCAACCTTGCAACTGAGCGATCTCGTTGCGCTGGTTCGCCATCCGCAGGGCGCGTTTAAAAACGTACCGCAAGGCTGTCGGCGAGTCTGGTTCATTAACCGTTTTTCTCAATGTGAGAATGCGATTGCGCAAAGCGAGCTACTCAAACCGCTGCAACAACATGACGTAGAGGCAATCTGGCTGGGCGATATACAAGAACATCCTGCAATCGCGCGCAGATTTGTGAATTAGCAGCTCGGGCATTCCGGGTTACTGAAAGGATATCCATTGAGGTTGGTATGAATATTTTCACAGAGGCTGCAAAACTCGAAGAGCAAAATTGTCCGTTTGCGATGGCGCAAATTGTTGATAGCCGAGGTTCTACACCCCGTCATTCTGCACAAATGTTAGTGCGTGCCGATGGTTCTATCGTCGGCACAATTGGCGGCGGAATGGTTGAGCGGAAGGTGATTGAAGAGTCGCTTCAGGCATTGCAGGAACGTAAGCCGCGATTATTCCACGGGCGCATGGCTCGTAACGGCGCGGATGCCGTCGGGTCAGATTGCGGAGGCGCAATGTCAGTGTTTATCAGCGTACATGGTATGCGACCACGTCTGGTGTTGATCGGCGCGGGGCATGTCAACCGGGCGATAGCCCAGAGTGCCGCGTTATTAGGGTTTGATATCGCCGTTGCCGATATTTATCGCGAAAGCCTCAATCCTGAACTTTTTCCGCCGTCAACTACGCTTCTCCATGCCGATTCGTTTGGCGCGGCAGTAGAAGCACTGGAGATTCGCCCTGATAATTTTGTCCTGATTGCCACGAATAATCAGGATCGTGAAGCCCTCGATAAACTCATTGAGCAGCCTATTGCATGGCTGGGTTTGCTGGCAAGTCGCCGCAAGGTGCAGCTTTTCCTGCGTCAGTTGCGCGAGAAAGGCGTGGCTGAAGAACATATTGCCCGTTTACATGCGCCGGTTGGTTACAACATTGGTGCGGAAACGCCGCAGGAGATAGCCATCAGCGTGCTGGCAGAAATATTACAGGTGAAAAATAACGCGCCGGGTGGGCTGATGATGAAACCTACGCATCCTTCCGGACACCAACTGGTGGTGATTCGCGGTGCGGGGGATATCGCCAGTGGTGTGGCGCTGCGTCTGTATCATGCGGGGTTCAAAGTGATCATGCTGGAAGTGGAAAAGCCAACGGTGATTCGTTGTACCGTGGCGTTTGCCCAAGCCGTGTTCGACGGCGAAATGACGGTCGAAGGCGTCACTGCCTGCCTGGCAACCAGCTCTGCGGAGGCGATGAAACTTACCGAACGCGGATTCATCCCGGTGATGGTAGATCCTGCCTGTTCACTGCTTGATGAACTGAAACCGCTTTGCGTTGTGGACGCTATTCTTGCGAAACAGAATTTGGGTACGCGTGCAGATATGGCGCCAGTGACGATCGCGCTTGGACCGGGCTTTACCGCAGGTAAAGATTGTCATGCGGTGATTGAAACGAATCGTGGGCACTGGCTCGGTCAGGTGATTTACTCCGGCTGCGCACAGGAAAATACAGGTGTTCCCGGTAATATCATGGGGCACACCACCCGACGAGTTATTCGTGCTCCGGCGGCGGGCATCATGCGATCCAAGGTGAAATTAGGCGATCTGGTGGAAGAAGGTGATGTGATTGCCTGGATTGGCGAGCATGAAATTAAAGCGCCGTTGACGGGGATGGTACGTGGCTTGTTGAACGACGGACTGGCTGTGGTCGGTGGTTTTAAAATTGGTGATATTGACCCTCGTGGTGAAACGGCTGATTTTACCAGTGTTTCAGATAAAGCCAGGGCGATTGGCGGCGGCGTACTTGAGGCGTTAATGATGTTGATGCATCAGGGCGTTAAAGCGACAGAAGAAGTGCTGGAAGTGGCTTAAATGAAAACGGCCGGATGGTATTACCCATCCGGCCTTTAACTTACTGACAAATCACCGTTCCGGTTTTGCCTTCAATCCCTTCTTTCGCTTTGCTCAACACGGTAATCAGTGCTTCGCGACCTGCGCGAGAGCGAGCAAACGAGGCGGCAGCTTCCACTTTCGGCAGCATAGAACCTTTCGCAAAATGACCTTCTTCGATAAAGCGTTCTGCATCGGCCAATGACAGGCGGTCGAGCCACTGCTCATTCTCTTTACCGAAGTTAATGGCCACTTTTTCTACCGCAGTCAGAATGATCAGCATATCGGCATCGATCATTTCTGCCAGACGGGCGCTGGCCCAGTCTTTATCGATAACCGCGCTGGCACCGCGCAGATGATTGCCTTCACGAATCACAGGAATACCGCCACCGCCAACGGTGATCACCACCTGGCCTGCATCTACCAGAGCTTTAACCGTTTCTTTTTCAATAATATCAACAGGCTTCGGTGAGGCTACTACACGACGATAGCCACGACCCGCGTCTTCTTTCAGGGTGTAACCCTGTTTTGTCAGTTGCTCGGCTTCCTGCTCGGTAAAGAACGATCCGATCGGTTTGGTCGGGTGGAGGAATGCCGGATCGTTAGCGTCGACTTCGACCTGAGTAACCAGCGTTGCTACAGGTTTATTAATACCACGAGAAAGCAGCTCTTCCCTTAAGGCATTTTGCAGATCGTAACCAATATATCCCTGACTTAACGCAACACAGACAGACATCGGCAGCATCGGCGAGTGCGCTTCAGTTTTTGCGGCAGCTTCGAATGCCTGGTTAATCATGCCTACCTGCGGTCCATTACCATGAGTGACGATAACTTCATGTCCCTGGGCAATTAAATCAACAATTGCCTGAGACGTAATTTTTACCGCTTTCATTTGTCCGGCCAGATCGTCGCCCAGCGCATTCCCGCCGAGGGCGAGAACAATTTTCTTACTCATTTTTCCTCACTCATCATTCTTGATTGTGTATAGATCCCTGGCAGTGGTTAGAGCACGGGAGGGACAAACGGTTTGCGTCGCAGGAAACGACCACGTCCGGCTTTGCCTGTAAAGGCTCCGTCGCAGAAAATCGTTTCACCACGGGATAAGGTTCTGACAATCGCGCCCTGACAGGTAAAGCCCTCCCAGGGAGAATAGTCGGCATTGTCGTGGAGATGGCGATGTTGAATGTGTTGGCTCTGGCGTGGATCGATAATCACCACGTCGCCATCGGAACCGGGCGCTAACAATCCTTTTTGTGGCCACAGGCCAAACAGCCTGGCGGGCATCGCACTGGTTAACTCAACAAAACGTTCCGGGGTGATACGTCCGGTCATTACGCCGCTGGAAAACAGCAATTGCATACGATTTTCCACACCGGGTAAGCCATTTGGGCAGCGACTGAAATCGCCTTTAGAAATTTGCTGGCGTTGAGCCATCGAGAAGGTGCAATGATCGGTCGCTACCACGTCAATCGCACCATCGCTGATGCCGCACCACAGCTTGTCCTGCTCACGAACGTTGCGCAGCGGCGGGCTAAGGATAAATTTCATTCCGTCTTCTGTATCGTAACTGCGTTCGTCCAGCAGAAGATATTGTGGGCAGGTTTCAACCCAGACTGGCTGGTGATTCGCACGGGCAAGACGCAGATAATCCAGACCTAAGCCGTTAGACAGATGGACGATATAGAGTGGGGCGTTGCCGGCAAGTTGCGCCAGGTTAATCATGCGGGCGATAGCTTCTGCTTCGCATTCCAGAGGTCGACTCAATGCGTGATAGCGCGGAGCGGTTAGCCCGGCGGCGATGAACTCCGCCCGCTTACTGGCGATAGCTGCGTCATTTTCCGGGTGCACAGTGGTCAGGGCGCCGGACTCATGCAAGCGGCGTAATGCTTGCAACACTTCGTCATCGTTGAGTTTATATTGATAGGTTAAATAGAGTTTAAAACTGCTCAGCCCTTCCTCGACCATCATCGGAATTTCGTCGAGGATGGCGTGATTAATATGCTGAATTACACCGTGAAAGCTGTAGTCGATGACCGCTTTATGGGCGGCATAGCCACGATAAACTTCCAGTTGATGGCGTAACCGGCAGCCGTTTGGGCCAAATCCCATATGGTCAATAATGGTTGTTGTACCGCCACACGCGGCTGCGCGAGTACCGGTAAAAAAATCATCACAACTGCGCGCAATGCCGACATCAATATTGAAATGTGTATGGACATCGACGCCGCCAGGGAAAACGTAACAGCCAGTGGCATCAATTTCTTCATAAGGGAGCTGCGGCGAAATATCGGTGCCCAACTGGCGAACAATCCCGCTTTCAATCAACAAATCCTGTTTGGCTTGTCCATCTGCGTTAACGACAGTGCCGTTTTTGATCAATACGCGCATAGCAAACTCCAAAAACCCTCCGGCGAACCGGAGGGGAATAAGTTAAGAATAATTATTCGGTTGCCAGCCAGCTTAACGGGATTGCAGCGTACATAGCGGCACAGGTCACTAGGTGTGATTTCCAGGTTTTTTCGTTTGGCGCGTGCGCTTCAGGTTCTTTACCTGGGCCAAAGCCGATCACCGGAATGCCGTGACGACCCATGATGGATACGCCGTTAGTTGAGAAGGTCCACTTATCAACGACCGGCGCTTTGCCAAACAGACCTTCGTAGGCATTCACCAGGGCTTTAACAGTGAAGTGATCTTCTTCCACTTTCCAGGTCGGGAAGTAGCATTCGGTTGGGTAAACCAGGCCAGTCCAGGAAGGACGGTCGTAGTTGTACATAGAAACAACCGCGTTGGCTTTCTGTACCGCAGGCAGGGCGCGGATTTCGTCCAACGCGCCTTCCCAGGTTTCACCCCAGGTCAGACGACGGTCAATAGAAACTGCGCAGCTGTCTGCTACAGCGCAACGGCTTGGGGAGGTAAAGAAAATTTCAGAAACGGTGAGGGTGCCTTTGCCGAGGAATTCGTCATAGCCCAGACGCTGGGAGAGTTCTTGTAATTCGCCAAGAATCGGTCCCATTTTGAAAATGGCGTTATCACCGCGTTCTGGCGCAGAACCGTGGCAGCTAACTCCCTGAACATCTATACGAATTTCCATACGTCCGCGCTGACCACGGTATACCTGGCAATCAGTCGGTTCAGTACTGACCACAAATTCCGGGCGAATGCCGGATTGTTCAATAATGTACTGCCAGCACAGACCGTCGCAGTCTTCTTCCTGCACCGTACCGGTGACCAGCAGGGTGTATTCATCTTCCAGACCAAGGTCTTTAATGATTTTACCGGCATAAACCATAGATGCCATGCCGCCTTCCTGGTCGGAAGTGCCGCGACCACCAATCAGCTCATCAGTTTCCATGCCTTCGTACGGATCGAAGTCCCAGTTTTTGATGTTGCCAATGCCGACGGTATCGATATGAGCGTCCATTGCCACCAGACGCGGGCCGTGGCCGATATAACCGAGAACGTTACCCATCGGGTCGATTTCAACTTTATCGAAGCCGACTTTTTCCATCTCTTCTTTAATACGATGCACTACGCGTTTTTCGTCGCAGCTTTCGCTGGGAATCGCAACCATGTCGCGCAGGAAGCGAGTCATGTCTGCCTGGTAATCCTTTGCTTTTTCAAGAATCAGTTTGAATGGAATATTCTTAGCCATTATTTTTCTCCAGTTTTTTTACTCCCCGTTTTGCAGGGAGCAGTTCCAATAGGGTGATTAAGGTGCTACAGAGTGTTTGCCTTCCCAGACAACTTCGCGGTAGTGCTTCACGTCGGTGTCGCCTTCAGTGCTGATAACCAGCACCACGGCATCTTTGTTCAGCGCCAGTTTTTCCATCAGGCTTTGACGTTGCGGGTGATAATGAACCGCCGCGAGAACGCCCAAACCGACAGCGCCAGATTCACCGGAGATGATGCGTGGATCGTTGCCATACGGATTACCCAGCACGCGCATACCTAATGCGGCAACGCTGTCCTGGCAGGAGATGAATTGGGTGGCGCAGTTACGTAGGATTTCCCAGCCCAGCGGGTTAGGTTCGCCGCAGGCCAGGCCCGCCATAATAGTGGCCATATCGCCGCCAACGTTGACGATATCGCCTTTGACGCCAGAGCGATAAATACAGTCAGCTTTGTCAGGTTCAACAATAATGCTGTGCAGATTTTGCGGGCTATAGACATCGACCAGATAACCCAACACACCACCGGCCATAGCACCGACACCGGCTTGCAGCAGAACGTGCGTCGGGGTTACGCCCATTTCACGCATTTGCTCGACAGCTTCATCTGCCAGCGTGGCATAGCCCTGCATGATCCAGGTTGGGATTTTGGTGTAGCCTTCCCAGGCTGTGTCTTGTACCACTTCCCAGCCGTGCTGCTGCGCGTGTTGCATGGTCAGGCGAACGGTGTCGTCATAGTTCATATCGGTGACGATGCACTCGGCACCGAGATTCAGAATGGCGTCAACGCGTTCCTGAGCGGAGCCTTTCGGCATGTAAATCACCGCATTCTGTCCGAGTTGCTGCGCTGCCCATGCCACACCGCGCCCGTGGTTGCCGTCGGTGGTGGTGGCGAAGGTCATTTTTTCGCCGATAGCCTTTTTCAGGTGTTCAAATGACAGTGTTTCGATATCAAGATGATATTTTTCGCACAGTAACTGAGCGATGGCATACGCACCGCCGAGCATCTTGAAGGCGTTCAGACCGAATCGTTTTGATTCGTCCTTAACGAGAATTTTCTTCACACCAAAAAGGTTCGCGAGGTCGTCCAGCGCACAAAGCGGTGTTGGGCGATAGCCAGCAATCTTCTGATGGAACTGGCGCGCCAGTTTTGCCTGGCTTTGCGAAAAGAGCGGTGATGTTTCGCCGTTGAAAAATTTGTTATCGGCGATATCAATCTTCAATGAGAAAACGGACATATCCTATCCTTTTGGCCTCTGTAAATAGAGAGCCGATCTGTCGATCGGCCCGAGGGGTTATTTCACGCGTTCTTGCGCTTCTTTCAGCAGTTGTTCGAGCAGTGCACCCGGTTTGGAGTATTTACGGGACAGGATCATCGCGGCGATGATATAAGGCTTCCAGCTAGCTTCTTTGTAGGTCGCGATACGGTATTTTTCGAATACGCCCTCAGTGACTTCACCTTCTTTGCAGGATACGCCGCTGATATCGGCTGGCAGGCAGTGCATATACAGGGCTTCGCCATCACGGGTCAGCTCCATCATCTCTTCAGTACAATGCCAGTCTTTGTGCTGTGCGTTCTGCGCCAGACACTGTTTTTCCAGTGCTTTTAAGCCTTCGTGATCGTTAGCGCGCAGCAGTTCAGTACGTTCTTCCATCACTTTGTAAGGTGCCCATGACTTCGGATAAACGATGTCTGCATCTTTGAACGCTTCTTCCATGCTGGTGACCTGACGGAAGCTGCCGCCGGACGCTTTAGCATTGTTTTTCGCCACTTCAACCACATCCGGGATCAGGTCGTAACCTTCCGGGTGGGCCAGGGTGACATCCATACCGAAGCGGGTCATCAGGCCGATGATGCCTTGCGGAACAGAAAGCGGTTTGCCGTAGCTTGGTGAATAGGCCCAGGTCATGGCGATTTTTTTACCTTTCAGGTTTTCCAGCGAACCAAAGTGTTCACGCAACCATGCCAGGTCAGCCATCGACTGCGTCGGGTGGTCGATATCACATTGCAGGTTAACTAAAGCCGGGCGCTGCGGCAGCACGCCCTGTTTGTAGCCGTCGTCGAGTGCCGCGCCAACTTCACGCATATAGGCGTTACCCGCACCCAGATACATATCGTCACGAATACCGATAGCGTCGGCGCAGAAGGAGATCATATTAGCGGTTTCACGAACGGTTTCGCCGTGAGCGATTTGTGATTTACCTTCATCAAGATCTTGCTGTGCCAGACCGAGCAGGTTAAGCGCGGAAGCATAAGAAAAACGGGTACGGGTGGAGTTGTCGCGGAATACGGAAATACCTAATCCACTATTAAAGACTTTGGTCGAGATGTTTTCAGCACGCAGTGCTTTTAACGCTGCGGCAACGTCCAGTACTTGTTTCAGTTCATCTGGCGTCTGTTCCCACGTTAACAAAAAATCTTTCTCGTGAAGGTGAGAGGTCAGCGAATTGATATCCTTAATCAGCTCATTAACAGTTTTCATCATAAAGTCCCGATAGTGGAATGACAGGCAAAGTGGTTTATTTCACTGTGACTTGCCAAAGTGATTGGTGTTTTCACAGCTATACCAGGGACTAACAATAAGTGTGCCAGAATTATCTACGCGGCTGCGAAAGAGTAATTTGACAGGTAATGTGTGGGGTTGATCACAAATTAACATTGCACTATGGAGCATAAAAATATACGGAAACGATTGGCTTTTTTTCTGCCGTTATTTATTTGCTGCTAAGTATCGTAAATAAGATATAAGGGAGAGGAGAATCGTCGTCAGTTTGATAAATGCAGTCCCGTAATTCTCATATTGATATAGAAATGTGATATCACTTCCATAATTTCATTAGAAAGTGATAAAAATCCTATGTTTTTAGCAAAGCTATATTTGTCTGAGTTAATATCGTCATGACCTGTGAACCATCAACGTCTTCAATGATCGACTTTTAAGTGATTCTGGAAGGTAAAGCTATGGAGCTTGTTACTACGCAGTCAGTATTGATGCAAATTCAACCAACAATTCAGCGTTTTGCCAGAATGCTAGCCAGCGTTTTGCAGCTTGAGGTTGAGATCGTTGATGAAAACTTGTGTCGCGTCGCTGGAACTGGCGCATATGGGAAGTTTCTTGGGCGCCAGCTAAGTGGCAATTCACGTTTGCTCCGCTATGTCCTGGAAACCAAAACCGAAAAGGTTGTGACACAGTCTCGCTTCGATCCCCTTTGTGAAGGTTGTGACAGTAAAGAAAATTGTCGTGAAAAGGCATTCCTGGGCACGCCCGTTATTCTGCAAGATCGTTGTGTCGGAGTAATAAGTTTGATTGCTGTTACTCATGAGCAACAAGAACATATCAGTGATAATTTACGCGAATTTTCAGATTACGTTCGCCATATATCTACTATTTTTGTCTCGAAACTTCTGGAAGATCAGGGGCCAGGAGATAATATAAGTAAAATATTCGCTACCATGATCGATAATATGGATCAGGGAGTGTTAGTTATCGATGAAGACAATCGTATTCAGTTTGTTAACCAGACTGCATTAAAAACTCTTGGTGTTGCTCAAAATAATATGGTTGGGAAACCTATTCGTTTCAGACCATTAACATTTGAGAGTAATTTTACTCATGGACATATGCAACATATCGTTTCGTGGGATGATAAAAGTGAATTAATAATTGGTCAGTTGCATAACATCCAGGGGCGACAGTTATTTTTGATGGCGTTTCACCAGTCACATACCAGTTTTTCTGTGGCGAACGTTTCTGATGAACCGCATATTGAACAATTAGTGGGTGAATGCCGGGTTATGCGGCAATTAAAACGACTCATTAGCCGTATCGCGCCCAGCCCATCCAGCGTAATGGTGGTCGGGGAAAGTGGCACCGGTAAAGAAGTTGTCGCTCGTGCAATTCATAAGTTGAGTGGAAGACGGAATAAACCCTTTATTGCTATCAACTGTGCCGCGATCCCGGAGCAGCTTCTGGAAAGTGAGCTGTTCGGTTATGTCAAAGGCGCTTTTACGGGTGCTTCTGCCAACGGCAAAACAGGGCTGATTCAGGCGGCGAATACGGGCACGCTGTTTCTCGATGAAATTGGCGATATGCCATTAATGTTGCAGGCAAAATTGTTACGAGCTATTGAGGCGCGTGAAATTCTGCCGATTGGTGCCAGCAGCCCAATACAGGTCGACATCCGCATCATTTCTGCAACTAACCAGAATTTGGCTCAGTTTATTGCTGAAGGTAAGTTTCGTGAGGATCTCTTCTATCGCCTGAATGTTATTCCGTTAACGTTGCCGCCTTTGCGTGAACGTCAGGAAGATATTGAACTGTTGGTGCATTACTTTTTACATCTGCATACCCGTCGTCTGGGGTCGGTTTATCCTGGCATTGCTCCTGATGTTGTTGAGTTGCTGCGTAAGCATTATTGGCCTGGAAACCTGCGAGAGCTAAGCAATTTGATGGAATATCTGGTCAACGTTGTTCCTTCAGGTGAAGTCATTGACAGCACACTCCTGCCGCCCAATCTGGTAAATAACGGCGTGACAGAGCAAAGTGAGAGCCCAGAAGCCAGCGAAGCACATTTGGCACTTGATGATGCTGGTGGTACGGCGCTGGAGGAGATGGAAAAACAGATGATCCGCGAGGCGCTTTCACGTCATAACAGCAAGAAGCAAGTTGCTGATGAACTGGGAATCGGCATTGCTACGCTCTATCGTAAGATTAAAAAATATGAATTGTTAAGTGCGTAACCGCAGTAAATCCGGCCTGCATTCAGGCCGGATTTCGTTTTACTTCGTTTCCTCGCAGTCCAGCACTGTATTCACAATCATCTGATAACCGGTGCAGCGACAAAGATTTCCCGCCAGGCCGCGACGAATTTCCGTAATAGTTAATGGTTTCTCGCGTGGTTTTGCCAGCATTGCCGTGGTGGCCATAATCAACCCGGGCGTACAAAAGCCACACTGTACCGCGCCTGATTTCGCATAAGCCTGTTGTACATGAGAAAGTTTGCCGCCTTTTGCTTCGCCTTCCAGCGTGCGTATCTCTTTTCCTTCAGCCCAGGAGGCAAGGTATAAGCAGCTATCTATCGCGGTGCCATCAACCAGCACAGTACACGTGCCGCATTCTCCAACGCAGCATCCTTGTTTGACGCTAAGTAATCCTTGTTCACGGAGTAGCTCTGAAAGCGGCATACCCGGCGCGGCGCGGAGCTGAAAAGGCATACCGTTAATGACGCATTCAATGGTAATTGTTTCGCTGTGGTTCATTGCAGTTTTCCCCCTGCCGCAGCGACGGCTTCGCTAATGACTTTTTGGGTCATCGTCTGGATAAGATGCAGACGAAACTCTTTACTCGCACGCCATGAGGAACGCGGGGCGACGTCTTGCAGGACAGACTCGCTGATGGCTTCCAGCGTTTGCAGGTTCAGTGGCGCGTTTTGTGCAGCCTGTTCGGCGTGTTGGCAGCGAATCGGCGTTGGAGCGGCAACACCAAATGCCAGGCGTAATTCACTGAAACCTCCATTATCCAGCCGACAATACGCGGCGCAGCCAATCGTTGAAATATCCATTGCGTCGCGCATGGCATATTTAAAATGCGCGCTACCAGCATGTTCTTTCGGTTGTGGTGGAAAATGAAAGGCGACAAGAATTTCGTCATGCTCAAGAGAGACTTTGCCTGGCCCTATGTGAAAGCCATTAATCGGGACGAAACGAACTCCACGCGGTGAGTGGATCTCCAGCTTCGCGTCATAAATCAGCGTTGGTGTGGCGGAGTCTGCGCTGGTGGCACCGTTGCAAATATTTCCACCGTAGGTAGCGACATTACGGATCTGCGGTCCGGCAATTGACGAAGCCGCAGCACATAACGCCGGAAGATGATGCTGGGTTAACGGATCTTCAATGAGCTGAGTAAATGTCGTCGCGGAGCCGATTCGTAGCGCGCCATTTTCCTCCTGCGTAATTCCCCGAAGCTCCGCCAGATTGTGAATATCAACAATATGGCGATAACGGTCATTGTGATGATGGAGCTGAATCAGTACGTCAGTGCCACCGGCGAGCAGTTTTGCCTGCGGATTGTGGGTCAGCAGGTTGATGGCATCGGCAATGGTGGTCGCGCGATGGTAAGAAGCAAAATCAAACATGATGTTATCCTCAAATCAATCCTGCCAGATGGAACTCTTCGTATAACCGTTTTGGCGTCAGTGGCAGTGTATTGATTGCAACACCGGTAGCCATCTTCACCGCGTTACGAATAGCAGCGGCAACAGGAATGATTGGTGGCTCACCCAGTGACTTATGTCCGTATGCGGATTGCGGTTCATTGATTTCGACAAACGCACTTTCCAGTTGTGGCAGATCCGGCATGGTCGGCATTTTGTAATCCAGCAGATTTGGGTTACGTACCACGCCGCTTTTCGCGTCGATGATCATCTCTTCAAATAGCGCCCAGCCAATGCCCATTCCCATCCCGCCGTGTACCTGGCCTTCTGCCAGTAGCGGATTAAGAATATGCCCCGAATCATGAACGTTGAGGATGCGGTTGATAGTGACTTTGCACAGCGCAATATCGACTGTAAGGTCAACAAAGGTGCAGCCAAACGCCGGTGGGTTAGTGGTAGTTTTGATAGAACTTTCTGCAGAAAGCTGTCCGCCACGCTCGGGATGATAAAACGCATCCATTGCCAGATCTTTTAATGACAGCAACGGCTCTTCTGGTCTTTCAACCAGCACGATTTGGCCTTTTATCAGGGTCAGATTCATCGCTGACTGATGTAGCATGACTGCGGCGTGAGCGATGATTTTCTCTTTCAGCAGCAGCGCCGCACTGCGCAACGCTGGCGCGGCAACGTAGCTCTGACGTGATGCAAACGCGCCGGGGTCGAATGGTGTAATATCGGTGTCTTGTGTCGAAATTACGCGGACATCGCTGACCGGGACACCCACGGTTTCTGCCACCATTTGTGAGAACACGGTGTCGGCACCCTGACCGATTTCTGTAGCGCCGCTTTGCACGTTGATGGTTCCATCCTGATTCATCAACAGGCGTGCGCCCGCGATTTCCACCCCGACAGGCCAGGTGTTAGAGGTGTAGCTAAAACAGGCAACGCCAACGCCTCGCCGCAAATTGCCTTGCTGGTTCCGGCACTCTGCACGGCGTTTTTCCCATTCAAAGATTTTCTGCCCTTTTTCAAGACACTCTGGTAATCCTGCGCTGTAAATACGTTTGCCCGTGAGCGGATTTGCATCGCCTTCTCGAGCAGCATTACGTAAACGGATTTCTACTGGGTCTAGTTCTAACGCGGTAGCGGCGTCATCCAGCATTGATTCGACAGCAAAAACGACTTGCGGTGCGCCATAACCACGCATCGCGCCTGCCGAGGGCAGATTGGTATAGCAGGTCTTTGAACTGTAGGCATAAGCACAACGAGGATAAAGGTAAGCGACTTTGTTACCGCCTGCGGAAGCGATGGAGTGACCGTGGGAGGCATAAGCGCCGGTGTTGGACAGAACATCCAGACTATAACCTTTCAACGTACCATCACGGTTCACGCCCATTTGCCCATCAATGGTAAAGGCGTGGCGGGTTCGGGTTGCGAGAAAACACTCTTCACGGCTAAGGGAAACTTTCACCGGAATGCCCCCGAGCTTGCTGGTCAGGAAGGCCGCCATAGGCTCTTCCAGCACATCCTGTTTATTACCAAAACCGCCGCCGACAAACGGTTTGATGACTCGAACACATGACCAGGGAATATCCAGCGCCTGACCGACAACGCGGCGAACAATATGTGGGATCTGCGTACTGGAGACGATGGTAATTCGCGAGTCATCCTCCATCCATGCCAGTGAGGTCACACTTTCCATATGGCAATGCTGAATGACCGGTGTTTGATAATGCCCCTCGATCTTGTAATCTGCCGCATCGATTGTTTGCTGGACATTGCCCGTCGACATCATGCTTTGTTTAAGTAAATTGCCGCCGTTATGGATTGGTGCTGCGTCTTCTGCCAGTGCCGCTTCTGGTGTGGTGATAACGGGTAATTCTTGCCACTCAATGCTGACTAGTTGCGCCGCTTTTTCTGCCGTGAGCTCATCGCGAGCCACGACAATGGCAACGGCATCACCATGATGACGAACATGGCGGGTTAACAGTGCGCGATCGGCGGTATCGCGTTTATTTTCGTCAAGTGTCCAGGCATGTCCTGCCGTAGCGAATGGGATATCCGGTACATCCTCCCAGGTAAAAATCGCCAGTACGCCCGGCAGGCTTCTGGCCTTTTCATCGTCAATATTTACGGCATAACCATGTGCGATAGGGCTACGTACATATTTTGCGTAACACATGCCCGCCATAACATAATCATCAGTATATCGTGCCCGCCCGGTAACCTTAGCAATGGCATCTACGCGCATACATGATTCACCTGTAGCGGTTGCTTCCCGCGCTTCCATAGAAATCCCCTTGATTTGAACATTTGGTTCTTATGGCAATGATTTAGTCTTTGCAGGCAAGAATTACGCCAGAAACGACTATAAGCATGGGGGGAGGAGGGAAGTGTGATGTTGTTAATAAAACGCCAGGGATGATGCGTTTTTATCAGCAAAGAAAGAGAGGGCTGTGTATCAATATGAGTGTGATAAAAATCATTGTGATAAATGAATATTAGGCGACAGTCAGGATGCCTTCTTTTGCGTTATGATGATGTGCAAATGGGGGATCGCTATCCTAATGGATTCATTAACAATTCTTGATTTGTACATCCATTTTCCGAGCAATGGATTGGGTATCTGACAGGTGGCTGCTATGATATAGCGTCTTGTTTTTTGAGCGAGGAAAGATTTTGAGCGCAGGACGCCCGAATAAAAAAACGCTGGGTATCGTGATGCTGTTATCGGCAGGGCTGCTTCTGGCGGGCTGTTCTGGTAGCAAATCATCAGACACAGGAACGTATTCCGGCTCCGTTTACACCGTGAAACGGGGGGATACGCTTTATCGTATTTCACGCACCACGGGAACAAGCGTAAAAGAACTTGCCCGACTCAACGGCATTTCTCCACCCTATACCATCGAAGTTGGTCAAAAGTTGAAGCTTGGTGGGGCAAAAAGTAACCGCAGCTCGAGAAAAAATACAGCCAAATCAACGACGAAAACAGCGTCAGTCACTCCACCACCAGTGGTTCCGAAATCTTCATGGCCGCCCGTCGGACAACGTTGCTGGTTATGGCCAACGAGTGGAAAAGTTATCATGCCTTACTCAATGGCAGATGGCGGCAATAAAGGGATTGATATTGCTGCAGCGCGCGGGACGCCAATATATGCAGCCGGCGCCGGTAAGGTGGTGTATGTCGGTAACCAATTACGTGGCTACGGTAATCTCATCATGATTAAACACAGTGAAGATTACATCACTGCTTACGCTCATAACGACACGATGCTGGTAAACAATGGGCAAAATGTTAAGGCTGGGCAAAAGATAGCGACGATGGGCAGTACGGATGCTGAATCTGTGCGGTTACATTTCCAGATTCGTTACCGTGCTACGGCGATTGATCCTTTGCGCTACTTGCCGCCACAGGGCAGTAAACCAAAGTGCTGATGGTGAATTAATCAGCAGTCAGTAGCAAGGCACTTGCTAAGAAGAGCGTAAGGTTTATAATGCCTTACGCATTTTAAAGCGGGCGTAGTTCAATGGTAGAACGAGAGCTTCCCAAGCTCTATACGAGGGTTCGATTCCCTTCGCCCGCTCCAGTTTTTATATCCTCATTTATTTTTCTTTTTTTATCGAAACTTTCCATTCTTTTAATGTGCTTACATCAAGTATGGCTGAATCAAATAACAACAATCAAAAATAAGTAGAGCTTGTGTGCTCCTCGACATTAGCAGTCATAAACGAGTTTGCATTCGTTATACCAGTCGAGGATTATCACGACTCACGCTACTGCACATTGACTATTAAAATCGATATTATTATTAGTTTTTGATAATTGCTTTAATTTTTGGATGTTATTAATAATAACTAAATAGCATTCTTTCTCTGTTCCTTGATAAACGTGTGTGCATTTTTTATTCTGTGTTGCAGAAATATATGCATTAATGCATTTTTTTATTACCACAGCTTTATGCATATCAGGTTCAAGTAACAGTGCCTGGTCTATACAAGCAATTGCATCCTCAATTTTATCGTTATATATATTTACCAGTGCACGATAATAGTATAAGGCGGCGATATCTAATATTTGTGTCTGCGCATGTTCAAAAAAAATACGTGATGTCGTTGCTTGTCCGGAAAGACCAGTTATCAATCCCATGATTCCTGAAATCTTTCCATCACAAATAGTTTTATCTGACACCTTATCTATAAATGCTAATGCTTTTTGAGTTGCATCTTTGTGCTCATTCATACCATGAAGAGCCAGGGATATATAGCATTCAGCCAACAGGCAATGACACTCATTTATTAGAGACGGAATATTGTGTTTTTTTTTCAGGTGTTCAAATATCGTTATTGCTTTGACAATACTTTCAGGCGTGAACTCATTTAGCGCGTTTTTTCCGTTAGACATTTCTTTTGATAAAATATGGTCATTAAAAGAATCGCGTTGATTAATCAAGCCCTGTGCAGCTTTAGGCTTCTTCATAGCCAGATACAAGTTACTTATTATAAATTGTGATACTTTTTGTATATCATCCGCTTGCAGATGTGTGCTGGCAACAAGATAAAAACTTTTTGCATCGATCACCTCAACATATAAACTATTTGATGTTCCATGTTGGCTGATTCTTCCGGTTATAAAATAATCTGGTTTGAATCTGGCCAGAAAAGCTGTTTGAGATTTATTATCTATACAATATTGGGTTGCTGCCAGTGGGTATATATAAAGGTCATCATTTTTTTGGTTTGAGATAAGTTGTACAAGATTCTGATTTAGTGTTAATGGATCATGATGACTGTGAGACGTTGTAAATGGAAATAAAGCAACCGTACTTCCTTCTTCATTATTTTGGTTCCCTTTTATTTTGAAAACTTGCCCACTGAATCGATAGCCTTTCCTGTATATGGTTTCTATACAGCGGGTATAACCGATGCGTTCAAAAATACATCTTAATGAATATATACACCGTGTAAGGGACTCGTCACTTACAATCACATTTTTCCACACGGACTCAATGATCATATCTTTTGATACAACATTGCCAGATGATTCAAGCAATACAAATAATACGCCAAGCTCTTTCGGAGGTATGTAAGATTGCTCATTCCCTTTTGTAAGAATACCATCTTCTGTAAGAATTATTCCATCAGGAAAATGATATGAAAACTTAATTTCTAAATCCATTAGCTAACCCCTGTAAAGTTTATAGTTATTTACGTCCTGAATGAGTAATAGATATAACTGATATTCATATATGTTTTATTAAACTGTATATGATTTTGTATATATAAAATTCCATGACTGTTTGCATTAATTTATAGAGGATTTTTTCGAATGTAACCTGAAATGTCCTTAATTAATGCTTTTTAATCATGTTTCTACGTAACTAATTGAAAGGCAATGATAAACTGACGCGGCTATCATTCCTTAACTGAGTGCTGATTTTGATTTAAGATAAGAAAACATAGTCAGGTAACAGCTATATATCGAGTTCTAACCTTGTTTGTGAACGTTATAGTAACGATATCTTTCTCTGGCAATTTATTATTGTTTTTGATATGCTAGATATGAAAAATATTTGTTTGTTTTTTTCACCATCATATATATCACCATTTTACAATGGAGTATTCTCACTGGTGATATTTCCTTCAAATTAATATCGGCAAGGCGTTAATTTGAAGATTGAGTGTCATACTGAGAGAAGGGGAATATATTGCTAATGTTTTTAGGGAGTGGAAGGTTGCTATATAGATATGTATGGTTATAAAAAATTATAGAAATATTGCATGTGTTATTTTTAATATTTTTATTTCGACCGTGTCAGGGTTACCTTGCACAGTACATAATCGCTCTGTTACTAATGTTAAAAAGAAAACCGCGATTACCCTGTGTTTGTATATTATAGCTTATCATTTTTCCTGAAAAGACATAGAAGTCAGGAAGGAGTAGTGCGAGTTTATTATCTTCAACTTGATCAATAATATCGAACTTATTTATTTTGTTGGAGGTGAGATGCAACGTATTATAATTTTCAGTCCATGTATATTCAATATCACGTCGAATTGCTTTATAAGCCTTTGTGTTTTGTTTCCATGTACCGCTGAGTGCAACTATACCTGTCTTTTTGTTTTTATTATACATAAAGTCAAGAGTAAGATTGGCTTGTCCCTGGTCATTAAAAATAACCCAGTTAGCTGTACATTTTTCATTGTATGCGATTTGCTGTTTAGAATAATGATAGGTAATAAAAAGAACAAATCCGCTAATAAAACATAAAATAAGTATCAGGGCTTTTTTATAACGAGTCACGATTAATCCCACGATAAGACAAAGTTAAACAACCTGCAACTTCGTTATTTCTATAGCTTTTTTTGCAGGCCATAACAATCAAGCCCGGAAACGATCTGGCCAGAGGGAAATATAGCCATGGATATTTCTTGCAGTCAATTCCTGACGCTAATATATGCTTTTTATATTTATCAAAATCTTTCAGGCCATTAATGCTATCTTCTGTTATATTAAAATGACAACCATTTATTTCTGCAACAGTCCTGTAATCTCTAAAGAATGGTTTGGGTTGATTATTATTCCATAGTAAAAATGCGGTAAGCAAACCCACACCAAATGCACTTAACATGAGTAAATAAAATTTAGAGTGCCGGAGTATGTTCCTGACATGATTATCTGGAGCAGAATTTATCTCTTTAACCCCATCTGTAACGTTCAAACTGAGGGGAGAGTTGTGCTTTTGGACATCTATTGCAGAGAGGGGGGTATGATTTTCTATGTTGATATCGTTATTGAGCTTGAACCCTTTTCTCGGCACGGTTGCAATAAGCGAATGAGTCGTATCACCAACCGCGCGAAACCCACGCCTGATAATCGATATGTTTTGGTATAACGTGTTGACCGGTACACGCATACCTTCTTCTTCCCAGACTCTGGAGAAAAAGTCCTGCTGGGCGACCACATCTGGAAAAGCTTCGAGTAGCAACGATAAACACCTGCTTGCGGGCGTTGTCAGAACAACGTTCAACTCGGCGTCATGTACCGAAATTAATTTCTTGTGTTCCGGCC
Source organism: Escherichia sp. MOD1-EC5433 (assembly GCF_002966005.1). Classification (NCBI taxonomy): domain Bacteria; kingdom Pseudomonadati; phylum Pseudomonadota; class Gammaproteobacteria; order Enterobacterales; family Enterobacteriaceae; genus Escherichia; species Escherichia sp. MOD1-EC5433. The sequence goes on from NZ_PTRL01000001.1 coordinate 683,131, forward strand.
AGAACTCAATATTATTGTTAATAATCCAGTACATAGGTCAATAAAACACAGCATCAAGAAAATTCAAATGAGATAGTTTGGTAAGTATATTAGTATTCATCTAATAAATATATATTAATTTTATATTCATTATGACAATTATAATTGCAATATATTAATGCAACTTAAATAACCATGTGTGTTAACAAATTTAACGGTTATAACGTCTACTTTTATGGTTTTTTCTCTCATGAATTTTTGAAATAGCACACAAAATTCACATGATTAAACTAAAAATTAACAAGCGGACTTGAAGCTCATCGTATAAAACACGGGCATTATTATAAATGCCCGTATATACAATAATTATTTTTGTGGATAGTTACGTTTCAATGCTGAACTGAGTTTGAACGTATAAATAATTCGTTTATTTTACCACCCATCCTTTTTTCAATTCTTTGCTTGTAGGCGTAGATGCTACGGATATCCATGTCGAGAGTGTCTGCAATCTGATATGGATTATAGCCAGAGACCATATGCCCCATTATGGTGAACTCCATTTGAGTCAACGTATTGCCTCTGGTAAATGACAGGTAACGACCAATAAACAACTGCCTGATCTTCTCGTTAGCAACATCCAGTCCATCATCATTATATATAATGGCTGATATTGCGGGGTTGTGTTTTCTCCAGTAATTAGCAAGAGATTGCATATTCCTGTCGCTTATCAACACAATTCCCATTTCCGTACTTGCAAGATACTCAATCCAGTCTTTATCCAGGAAAAGACGTAAAAAACTTACTGAAAAATCCACAAAAATGTATCCGCTTAATCGAGCATTGTGATTTTTACTTAATATGCCTTCAACCACGCCACGATTAAAATACGAACTATCTTCGGGCCACATACAAAAACAGGCGTTTGCACAATACTGCAGGCGAGGTGACTTTTCTGGCATTATTTGGCAATGCATTGAGCAACTATTGCATGTAAGACTTTTATATCTACTACAAAGTCTCATGTTAATAACCTCCCTATTCATAGATAATCGCATAATTTCATTGGTTATTGATGATGTCAATACACTCTGATTTAATAAGCTTTTAATTGGAATTTGCGTTTAATCTGTATTTGATATTATTCTCAATAAGATATTTAAGAATACATCATTAAGTTTTAAATATGGCTTGATTTCACTCATTTAACCATGTTTGGCTTATCGCAAATCAGATAAATGCTTAATGCATTAGGAATATCTATACTGCAAATTGTTTTCGAATAACCAGACGATATCGTGTAAATCTAAGTGACGCATCTTAAATAGTCTTATTTAAGATGTTCAGATTTTTACTGAGGATAACAGCTTGATATTGTTTGTTTATGCTATAGATAGTCAGGAGGGTGATTAATGGTGGAGAGGCATTGTAAGAACTGGAATGGTTCAAAATAATGACTATTTTGAACCATTCTCATCAGCGATTAACTAAAGAACATTACCGACACGCACAGGATACCCACGATCAACGTAATTAGATTTCCGATGGAGCGCCAGGGTTTAAGGGCTGGAATGAGATACGTAGACAGTGTTGGCATGATAAAAAGAATCATGGCAATGAGCGGACCACTGATCGCGTAAATCATCGAAATTGCGTTAGGGTTGATGCAGCAAACGATGAAAGTAATCAACGATACCAACATAATTGACAGCGCGCGGTTAAATGCACGGCTTTTTTTAACGCCCGCCTGCTGTAACGTGGTTTTGACTAATTCCGTCGCACCTTCAATAACGCCAAAGTAGGTGCCTAAAAATGATTTAGACATTGCAACTACCGCGACTATAATCCCGGAAATTGACAACCATGCAGGGGAATTTGGCAGCATAGACAGTGCCGATAAAATGGTGACGCCTTCCTCTTTGGCTGCCTCAATATATGAAGGTGGAATTGATAACAGGCAGCTAAACACGAAGAACAGCACGCTCACACAGATGATGAGATAAGCGACCTTCATAATTTTTTTGCATTTATCCATAGCGTGTTCGCCGTATTTTTCTCGTCTGTCGATGGCAAACGTAGAAATAATCGGAGTATGGCTAAAGGCGAAAACCATCACGGGAATCGATATCCATATCTGGTGAAGGGTATTCTGATTGAACTCTACCTGGGTTGTTAATAAAGAAGGCTGCCAGCTACCGACCAGGTAGATGGAAAGAAATAAGAAGTAAGCAATCAGCGGGAAAACCAAAAATCCCATTACCCGAATTGTGGCATGACGCCCCATCAGAAAAATAAGATTCAGGATTAACACAACGCCAAGACTCACCAGCATACGGATGCGTAGATCAATGACCATATGCTTCGCCAGCTGTTCAGTGAGTGAGTTGGTGATTGCCACTGCGTATATCAGTACAACGACAAAAAAGGCAATGAAGTACAGAGTGGTAATCAGATTACCGATCTTCTTGCCATAGTAGTGAGTTACCGCGCCAGTGATCCCTTCGCCTGCCGATGTTTTTGAAGAAAGGATGAACTGGCACAAGGCCTTATGTGGCCAATATGTTAAAGGCCAGGCGACCAGTGCAGTAATAAACAGGACCACCGCTCCTGCTGAACCTAATTGAATAGGAAGGAAGAGCGTGCCTGCGCCAACGGCTGTGCCGTAGAGTGCGAAGCTCCAGAGAGTTTCTTCTTTTGACCAAATTTTAGACATTATTTGAACGTATCATCTACAAATTAAACAAAATGGAGGGCAATTTACCATAAACCAGGCCGGACATGGGAGATTAACGCTATATCAACCTCTGGATTGGTGTGTTAGTAGATGCAAACCTTGCGTGCCAGTCAGATATCATCGCCCCTTCTTACGGTAAATTTCCTTTGTGATAAAAATCACTTTTTTTAAACATTTTGGATAATTGAAATTAACAATCATTTACTATTGCGCTGTTAATTGGTGCGAGGTTGTGATGAAAGATGTTGTGATTGTCGGTGCGTTACGAACACCTATCGGCTGCTTTCGTGGCGCGTTGGCTGGTCATTCTGCGGTAGAATTAGGCAGTCTGGTCGTGAAAGCATTATTAGAGCGCACCGGCGTTGCTGCACATGCGGTGGATGAAGTGATTCTTGGACAGGTTCTGACTGCCGGGGCAGGGCAGAATCCAGCACGGCAATCTGCCATTAAAGGTGGTCTTCCCAACAGCGTTTCGGCAATAACCATTAATGATGTTTGTGGTTCCGGGCTAAAAGCTTTGCATCTTGCTACTCAGGCGATCCAGTGTGGCGAGGCTGATATTGTTATTGCCGGTGGTCAGGAAAATATGAGTCGTGCGCCACATGTTTTGACTGATAGCCGCACCGGAGCACAGCTTGGCGATAGCCAATTGGTTGATAGCCTGGTGCATGATGGCTTGTGGGATGCATTCAATGATTACCATATTGGTGTCACTGCCGAAAATCTGGCGCGCGAATATGGTATCAGTCGTCAGTTACAAGATGCCTACGCACTTAGCTCACAACAGAAAGCGCGAGCGGCCATTGATGCCGGACGATTCAAAGATGAGATCGTCCCGGTCAGAACGCAAAGTAACGGGCAGTTACTGATTGTTGATACCGATGAGCAGCCGCGTACTGATGCCAGTGCCGAAGGGCTGGCTAGTTTAAATCCGTCATTTGATAGTCACGGTTCTGTTACCGCAGGAAATGCCTCATCCATCAATGATGGCGCAGCTGCGGTAATGATGATGAGCGAAGCCAAAGCACATGCGTTGAATTTACCCGTGCTGGCACGTATTCGCGCCTTTGCCAGCGTTGGTGTTGATCCTGCACTGATGGGTATTGCTCCTGTGTATGCGACTCGCCGTTGCCTGGAGCGTGTAGGCTGGCAGCTGGCTGATGTTGATCTTATTGAGGCTAATGAAGCATTTGCCGCGCAGGCGCTTTCTGTTGGCAAGATGCTTGAATGGGATGAACGCCGGGTCAATGTCAATGGCGGCGCGATTGCATTGGGTCATCCGATTGGCGCCTCTGGTTGCCGCATTTTGGTTTCTTTGGTTCATGAAATGGTGAAACGCAACGCTCGTAAAGGATTGGCTACACTCTGTATTGGTGGTGGTCAGGGGGTGGCGTTAACTATTGAGCGTGACGATTAGATCTGTATTTCTTCCTTATCAGTTAAACCTCTACCGCCATCAAGCTGCTTTATAATGATGGCTGGCACGTCTATGCATATCCCATATAGAACCTGACTTTTTCCTTTCCCCGGCTTATTCGTGATCGACACTACACTTTTCACAATCGCCTTCTTAAAAATGAAACAATGTTTTATTTTTAATTGAAAAGAGCACATCACGGGCTTATCATCCTTCAATAGAAAAACGAAACGATGTTTCATAATCGTTCTAATTTCACACTTCAATGATTATCGGAGGTTGATGTGGACGTAAGACAGAGCATCCACAGTGCGCACGCGAAAACGCTGGATACCCAAGGGCTGCGCAATGAATTTTTGGTTGAAAAGGTATTCGTCGCGGATGAGTACACCATGGTTTACAGCCACATTGACCGTATTATTGTTGGCGGCATTATGCCGGTAGCAAAAACGGTTTCCGTTGGCGGGGAAGTAGGAAAACAACTGGGCGTGAGCTACTTTCTTGAGCGTCGTGAGCTGGGCGTTATCAATATTGGCGGAACCGGTACGATTACCGTCGATGGCCAATGTTATGAAATCGGTCACCGCGACGCCCTCTATGTTGGTAAAGGTGCAAAAGAAGTTGTTTTTGCCAGCATTGATAGCGCCACTCCGGCGAAGTTTTATTACAACTGCGCACCTGCTCACACGACGTATCCCACCAAAAAAGTCACGCCGTCTGAAGTGTCTCCGGTTACGCTGGGCGATAATCTCACCAGTAACCGCCGCACGATTAACAAATACTTTGTGCCGGATGTGCTGGAAACCTGCCAGTTGAGTATGGGGCTAACGGAACTGGCACCGGGAAACCTGTGGAATACCATGCCGTGCCACACCCACGAGCGCCGGATGGAAGTTTACTTCTATTTCAACATGGACGATGACGCCTGCGTTTTCCACATGATGGGGCAACCGCAAGAAACGCGTCACATTGTGATGCATAACGAACAGGCGGTGATTTCCCCAAGCTGGTCTATCCATTCAGGTGTAGGAACCAGGGCTTATACCTTTATCTGGGGCATGGTCGGTGAAAACCAGGTCTTTGATGATATGGACCACGTTGCCATTAAAGATCTGCGCTAGTCGCGGATATATATGAATAAGGTATTCTCATGATTTTAAATGCATTTTCTCTTGAAGGTAAAGTTGCAGTTGTCACCGGTTGTGACACTGGGCTGGGGCAGGGAATGGCGTTGGGTCTGGCGCAAGCGGGCTGTGACATTGTTGGCATCAACATTGTTGAGCCAACAGAGACCATTGAACAGGTCACTGCGCTGGGGCGTCGTTTTTTAAGCCTGACCGCCGATCTGCGTAAGATTGATGGTATTCCAGCACTGCTGGATCGTGCAGTGGCAGAATTTGGTCATATTGATATCCTGGTGAATAACGCCGGTTTGATTCGCCGCGAAGATGCTCTCGATTTCAGCGAAAAAGACTGGGACGATGTGATGAATCTGAACATCAAGAGCGTGTTTTTCATGTCCCAGGCGGCGGCGAAGCACTTTATCGCGCAGGGCAATGGCGGCAAGATTATTAATATCGCGTCAATGCTTTCATTCCAGGGCGGGATCCGCGTGCCCTCATATACCGCATCAAAAAGCGGCGTAATGGGTGTGACGCGCCTGATGGCGAACGAATGGGCAAAACACAACATTAACGTTAACGCGATTGCTCCGGGTTACATGGCGACCAACAATACTCAGCAACTGCGGGCTGATGAACAGCGTAGTGCGGAAATTCTGGATCGTATTCCAGCGGGGCGTTGGGGGTTGCCGAGCGATCTGATGGGGCCGGTGGTGTTTCTGGCGTCCAGTGCTTCTGACTATGTTAATGGCTACACCATTGCCGTGGATGGTGGCTGGTTAGCACGTTAATTCATTTTGCTTACATTTATGACCCTGTCACATTGGCAGGGTTTTTTATTTCCGATAATCAACATAATCCATATCATGGCTATTAAATAATCCATATTAATTATCAATTGATAAGTTTTGTTGGTTTTATCTGCTTTAAAATTAGTTGCTTAATAATAATGTCATTAATTTCACTTAATTTTAAAAGTGTAATGTCCATCACATAACTGCATGTGGCAGCAATTTAATCCATATTTATGCTATTTCCGACCTGACACCTGAGTTAATTGTTCACGTATTTTTTCACTATGTCTTACTCTGTGCTGGCAGGAAAAAATGGTTACTATCAATACGGAATCTGCTTTAACGCCGCGCCCTCTGCGTGATACGCGGCGTATGAATATGTTTGTTTCGGTAGCTGCTGCGGTCGCGGGATTGTTATTCGGTCTTGATATCGGGGTTATCGCAGGTGCATTACCGTTTATCACCGATCACTTTGTGCTGACCAGTCGTTTGCAGGAATGGGTCGTCAGTAGCATGATGCTTGGCGCAGCAATCGGTGCGCTGTTTAACGGCTGGCTGTCATTCCGTCTGGGACGTAAATACAGCCTGATGGCTGGTGCTGTGCTGTTCGTACTGGGCTCAATAGGATCAGCGTTTGCCACCAGTGTCGAAATGTTAATCGCGGCCCGTGTGGTTCTGGGGATTGCGGTGGGGATTGCCTCTTACACTGCGCCACTGTATCTCTCTGAAATGGCGAGTGAAAAAGTACGTGGCAAGATGATCAGTATGTACCAGTTAATGGTCACGCTTGGCATCGTTCTGGCGTTTTTATCCGACACAGCATTCAGCTATAGCGGTAACTGGCGCGCAATGTTAGGTGTTCTTGCCTTACCGGCAGTTGTGTTGATTATTCTGGTGGTCTTCCTGCCGAATAGCCCGCGCTGGCTGGCGGAGAAAGGGCGTCATATTGAGGCGGAAGAAGTGCTGCGTATGCTGCGCGATACGTCGGAAAAAGCGCGAGACGAACTCAACGAAATTCGTGAAAGCCTGAAATTAAAACAGGGCGGTTGGGCGCTGTTTAAGATCAACCGTAATGTCCGTCGAGCAGTGTTTCTCGGTATGTTGTTGCAGGCGATGCAGCAATTTACCGGTATGAACATCATCATGTACTACGCGCCTCGCATCTTCAAAATGGCGGGCTTTACGACCACAGAACAACAGATGATTGCGACTCTGGTCGTGGGGCTGACATTTATGTTCGCCACCTTTATTGCTGTCTTTACAGTAGATAAAGCGGGGCGTAAACCGGCACTGAAAATTGGTTTTAGCGTGATGGCATTGGGAACTTTGGTGTTGGGCTATTGCCTGATGCAGTTTGATAATGGTACGGCTTCCAGTGGTTTGTCCTGGCTCTCTGTTGGCATGACAATGATGTGCATTGCCGGTTATGCGATGAGCGCCGCGCCAGTGGTGTGGATCCTGTGCTCCGAAATTCAGCCACTGAAATGCCGCGATTTTGGTATTACCTGCTCGACCACCACAAACTGGGTGTCGAACATGATTATTGGCGCGACCTTCCTGACTCTGCTCGATAGCATTGGTGCGGCAGGTACGTTCTGGCTCTACACTGCGCTGAACATTGCGTTTGTTGGCATCACCTTCTGGCTTATTCCGGAAACCAAGAATGTCACGCTGGAACATATCGAACGTAGACTGATGGCTGGTGAGAAATTGAGAAATATCGGTGTCTGATTTCACAGGCCGGATGTGCTGTACATCCGGCCTTTTTTTCGCTAATAGAGATCTGGCACCAGGCCGTTGAGGCGTTTGTCTCGTTCCTTAATCAGCCCTGTTGCGGTAACTCACACCAGGAGAGAGGAATGAAAACAATTGGTTTGCTGGGAGGAATGAGCTGGGAATCCACTATTCCTTACTATCGCCTGATAAATGAAGGCATTAAACAGCGACTTGGCGGGCTTCACTCTGCGCAAGTGCTGCTACATAGCGTCGATTTTCATGAAATAGAAGAGTGCCAACGTCGCGGTGAGTGGGACAAAACAGGAGAGATTCTTGCCAGTGCGGCGCTTGGATTACAACGGGCAGGAGCAGAAGGCATTGTGTTATGTACCAATACGATGCACAAAGTAGCAGATGTCATCGAGTCTCGTTGCTCACTGCCTTTCTTACATATTGCGGATGCCACCGGGCGTGCCATCACCCGTGCTGGAATGACGCGCGTGGCGCTGCTGGGAACGCGCTACACCATGGAACAGGATTTTTATCGTGGACGGCTGGCAGAGCAATTTTCTATCGATTGTCTGGTGCCTGAAGCGGATGAGCGGGCGAAAATTAATCAGATTATTTTTGAAGAGCTGTGTCTGGGGCAATTTACCGAAACGTCACGCGCTTATTATGCACAAGTCATTACTCGTCTCGCAGAACAGGGGGCGCAGGGCGTGATTTTCGGTTGTACTGAAATTGGTTTACTGGTGCCAGAGGAGCGCAGTGTCCTGCCCGTGTTCGATACCACCGCTCTTCATGCCGAGGATGCCGTCGCCTTTATGCTGTCGTAACTCGCTACAAAATAGCGTTAAGTGAGGCAACCAGATTCGGTAAACCTGCCTGTAAGTGCTCACTAAATGCCTGCACCAGTGCTGATGACGGGCGGTGAAGGGGGCGAATCAGGCTAACGGTAAACGGAACTGCAATGCTAAATCGCCGCACCACTAAACCGCTTGCCGCATAATCCAGTGCGGTGAGCGGGTTAACCACGGAAACTCCCGCCCCCGCCCGTACCATCGCGCAGACTGACGCGGCGCTGTGGGTCTCCACAATCATGCGGCGTTTAACCTGATGTTCATTAAATAGTTGATCCAATAACTGGCGATAGCTGTCAGTACGGGAAAGGCTGATGTAATTCTCACCCTGAAAATCTTCCGGCGTTAATACCTCTTTTGCTGCCAGCGGATGCCCCTGCGGTAAAACACAGACTTCATCTAAAGACAGTAATTCAGTACGTTCCGTACCCGCAGGTGTATGCAGCGTCTCGGTGAGGCCTAAATCATGGCGCTGGGCCGAGAGCCACTCTTCAAGTAGCGGCGATTCCTGCGGCACTATGTTTAAGCTGACTTCAGGATAGCGAGCCAGAAACGGTTGCATCAGTGGCGGCAAAAAAGACTGCGAAAAGACCGGCAGGCAGGCAATAGACAGTTCGCCCTGGCGAAACTCGCGCAAACTTTCTGCGGCACTGACAATGCGATCCAATCCGTACCAGGATCGCTGCACCTCTTCGAACAGCCGCAGCCCTTGCACGGTAGGATGTAATCGTCCACGTACGCGCTCAAACAATTTCAGCCCAATCACTTTTTCAAAGCGCGCCAGTTCGCGGCTGACAGTGGGTTGTGAAGTATGTAGCAGTTGTGCCGCTTCAGTCAGGCTTCCGGCGGTCATCACCGCATGAAAAATTTCAATATGACGTAAGTTAACGGCGGCCATCTGCTTAATCTCATTCTTCGGTAATCCATATCATTTTTGCATAGACCTGGCATAAATCGATATTTTTTATTCTTTTTATGATGTGGCGTAATCATAAAAAAGCACTTATTCAGATTGTTGACAATGTGCGCTTTGTTGATGCGCCTACAAGATCATGCAAATTCAATATATTGCAGGAGCCATGTAGGCCTGATAAACGAAGTGCATCAGGCAATGTTTTATTCGCCGTCAGCCTCACTTATTCGGAGTTTGTTATGCCACATTCACTGTTCAGCACCGATACCGATCTCACCGCTGAAAATCTGCTGCGCTTGCCCGCAGAATTCGGTTGCCCGGTTTGGGTCTACGATGCACAAATCATTCGTCGGCAGATTACGGCTCTGAAGCAGTTTGATGTGGTGCGCTTTGCGCAGAAAGCCTGCTCCAATATCCATATTTTGCGCTTAATGCGAGAGCAGGGCGTGAAAGTAGATTCCGTCTCGTTGGGCGAAATCGAGCGCGCGCTGGCGGCGGGATACAATCCACAAACGCATCCCGATGATATTGTTTTTACCGCTGATGTTATCGACCAGGCTACGCTCGAGCGTGTCAGTGAATTGCAAATTCCGGTGAATGCGGGTTCTGTCGATATGCTCGACCAACTAGGCCAGGTTTCGCCAGGGCATCGGGTATGGCTGCGCGTTAACCCGGGGTTTGGTCACGGACATAGCCAAAAAACCAATACCGGCGGCGAAAACAGCAAGCACGGTATCTGGTATACCGATCTTCCCGCCGCACTAGAAGTAATACAGCGGCATCAATTGCAGCTGGTCGGCATTCACATGCACATTGGTTCCGGTGTTGACTATGCGCATCTGGAACAGGTGTGTGGTGCGATGGTGCGGCAGGTTATCGACTTTGATCAGGATTTACAGGCGATTTCTGCTGGCGGTGGGCTTTCAGTTCCTTATCAGCATGGAGAAGAAGCGGTTGATACCGAGCATTATTATGGCCTGTGGAATGCGGCACGTGAGCAGATCGCACATCATCTGGGTCACCCTGTGAAACTGGAAATTGAACCGGGTCGCTTCCTGGTGGCGCAGTCTGGTGTATTGATTACCCAGGTGCGAAGCGTCAAACAGATGGGGAGCCGCCACTTTGTGCTGGTTGACGCCGGGTTTAACGATCTGATGCGCCCGGCAATGTACGGCAGTTACCATCACATTAGCGCACTGGCGGCTGATGGTCATTCCCTTGAGCACGCACCAACGGTGGAAACCGTTGTCGCCGGGCCGCTATGTGAATCGGGGGATGTTTTTACCCAGCAGGAGGGGGGGAATGTCGAAACTCGTGCTTTGCCGGAAGTGAAGGCGGGGGATTATCTGGTACTGCATGATACTGGCGCATATGGCGCGTCAATGTCATCAAACTACAATAGTCGCCCACTGCTGCCAGAAGTTCTGTTTGATAATGGTCAGGCGCGGTTGATTCGCCGTCGCCAGACCATTGAAGAATTACTGGCGCTTGAGCTGCTTTAATTGCGGCTAGTTGCTGGAGGCGTTATGACTTGCCTCCAGCGACGGTGTTGAAACTGAATGGCGACGTACCAGCGTTGGACTAAAGACGTTGGTAATTTCAGGAAGCGGGTGATTGTTCGCCAGTGCCAAAGCCAGTTCGGCAGCCTGAGTCGCCATCGTTACAATTGGATAGCGTACTGTCGTCAAACGCGGACGTACATAGCGCGATACCAGCACATCATCAAAGCCAATCAATGAAATCTCACCCGGTACATCAATACCATTATCATTGAGTACACCCATCGCGCCTGCCGCCATTGAATCGTTATAACAGGCCACGGCAGTGAAATTTCGCCCCCTTCCCAGCAGCTCAGTCATTGCCTGTTCGCCGCCGCTTTCATCCGGTTCGCCAAAAGTTACCAGCCGATCATTGGCCGGAATACCGCTTTCGGTAAGGGCATCGTAATAACCCTGCAGACGATCTTCGGCGTCAGAAATAGAGTGGTTAGAGCAGAGATAACCAATGCGAGTATGGCCTTGTTGAATCAAATGACGCGTCGCCAGCCAGGCGCCATAACGATCGTCCAGTGCGATGCAACGATTCTCAAACCCCGGAAGGATCCGGTTGATCAGCACCATGCCGGGCATTTGTTTCATCAACGCTGTCAAATCGGCATCGGGAATCATTTTGGCATGAACGACCAGTGCGGCGCAGCGATGGCGGATCAACTGCTCAATGGCCTGACGTTCTTTTTGCTCGTTGTGGTAACCATTACCAATCAATAAAAAATTACCCGTGTGATAAGCCACCTGTTCAACCGCTTTCACCATTGCGCCGAAAAAAGGATCGGAGACATCGCCAACAATCAAACCAACGGTTTCGGTGGCCTGTTGTGCCAGCGCCCGGGCGTTGGCGTTCGGGTGATAGCTAAGAGACTCCATTGCACTATGTACAGCCAGCCGGGAAGCTTCGCTGGCTTTGGGAGAATTATTAATGACGCGGGAAACTGTGGCGACTGAAACGCCTGCCAGTCGGGCTACATCCTTTATGGTCGCCATGAAAATACCTTTGTGGGTAAACGCTTACATTCTGTCAGTGTTACGGAAAACGTCCGTTGGTTCAAGGGGTGTGGTACTTTCAGCGCGGGGAATGTGAGCGAAACGCAAATAAGTAAGACAAAAAAAGAGATTGCAAACCTTTGGTTACACTTTGCGAAACGCTGTTGCGATTGACCGCTGGTGGCGTTTGGCTTCAGATTGATAAAGTGGTGATCCCAGAGGTATTGATAGGTGAAGTCAACTTCGGGTTGATCACATGAATTACACCAACCTGCGCAGATGCGCAGGTTTTTTTTGTCTGTCATCAATCTGTAACAGTAACCGATAATTTACACACCTGGTTGCATTTCCCTTCACTCCTTTGCGTTTTCTCGCTGGCGAACAGTCTGTGTGCAGACCACAATCAAGATCCCAGAGGTATTGATTGGTGAGATTATTCGGTACGCTCTTCGTACCCTGTCTCTTGCACCAGCCTGCGCGGATGCGCAGGTTTTTTTTCGCACCCATTTTACTGTCGCTCGCGTTCTCCTTCTGGTGTAATCTCGCACCATTCGCTTTTACTGAAGAATGAGCAAAGGGAGTTGGAATGCTTTTTAGCTTTTTTCGTAATTTGTGCCGTGTCCTGTACCGTGTTCGCGTGACAGGCGACACGCAGGCACTGAAGGGCGAGCGCGTTCTTATCACGCCCAATCACGTCTCATTTATTGATGGCATATTGCTGGCACTGTTTTTACCCGTTCGCCCTGTTTTTGCCGTTTACACCTCCATCAGCCAGCAGTGGTATATGCGTTGGCTGAAATCATTTATCGACTTCGTTCCCCTCGACCCGACGCAACCTATGGCAATTAAACATCTGGTACGTCTGGTGGAACAGGGGCGACCGGTGGTGATTTTCCCTGAAGGACGAATCACGACAACCGGCTCGCTGATGAAAATCTACGATGGCGCGGGTTTTGTCGCTGCGAAGTCAGGTGCGACAGTCATTCCAGTGCGTATTGAAGGGGCGGAACTTACGCACTTCAGCCGCCTGAAAGGTCTGGTTAAACGTCGCTTGTTCCCGCAAATTCATCTGCATATTTTGCCACCAACGCAGGTACAGATGCCGGATGCGCCGCGTGCCCGTGACCGTCGCAAAATCGCTGGCGAAATGCTGCATCAAATTATGATGGAAGCGCGTATGGCAGTGCGCCCGCGTGAAACGTTGTACGAATCCTTTTTGAGTGCGATGTACCGTTTCGGTGCGGGTAAAAAGTGTGTCGAAGATATCAATTTTACCCCTGACACCTATCGTAAATTACTTACCAAAACGCTGTTTGTCGGGCGCATTCTTGAAAAATACAGTGTTGAAGGGGAACGCATCGGCTTAATGCTGCCCAATGCGGGCATCAGTGCGGCAGTGATTTTCGGAGCCATCGCACGTCGTCGCATTCCAGCAATGATGAACTACACCGCCGGGGTAAAAGGGCTGACCAGCGCCATTACGGCGGCTGAAATCAAAACCATCTTCACTTCCCGCCAGTTTCTCGATAAAGGCAAACTCTGGCATCTGCCGGAACAGCTAACTCAGGTACGTTGGGTCTATCTGGAAGATTTAAAAGCGGATGTCACCACTGCCGACAAAGTGTGGATCTTCGCGCATCTGCTGGTGCCGCGCCTCGCACAGGTAAAACAGCAGCCAGAAGAAGAGGCGCTGATCCTCTTTACCTCCGGTTCTGAAGGTCATCCGAAAGGTGTTGTCCATAGCCATAAAAGCATTCTGGCGAACGTCGAGCAGATTAAAACCATTGCCGACTTCACCACCAACGATCGCTTTATGTCGGCATTGCCACTGTTCCACTCTTTTGGTCTGACTGTTGGTCTGTTTACGCCACTGCTGACGGGGGCGGAAGTATTCCTTTATCCAAGCCCGCTGCATTACCGCATTGTGCCGGAACTGGTGTACGACCGCAGTTGTACCGTGCTCTTTGGCACCTCGACCTTCCTCGGTCACTACGCGCGCTTTGCCAACCCGTATGATTTCTATCGTCTACGCTATGTGGTGGCAGGCGCAGAGAAACTGCAAGAAAGCACCAAACAGCTTTGGCAGGATAAATTTGGCCTGCGCATTCTTGAAGGTTACGGTGTGACGGAATGCGCGCCCGTGGTGTCCATCAACGTACCGATGGCGGCGAAACCAGGTACGGTAGGGCGTATTTTGCCTGGTATGGATGCGCGACTGCTGGCGGTTCCGGGTATCGAAGACGGTGGTCGCCTGCAACTGAAAGGGCCGAACATTATGAACGGCTACCTGCGGGTAGAGAAGCCGGGCGTGCTGGAAGTGCCCACCGCCGAGAATGTTCGCGGCGAGATGGAGCGCGGCTGGTATGACACGGGCGATATCGTGCGTTTCGACGAGCAGGGCTTTGTGCAGATTCAGGGACGCGCGAAACGCTTTGCCAAAATTGCAGGCGAAATGGTGTCGCTGGAAATGGTGGAACAACTGGCCATTGGTGTTTCACCAGACAAGATGCATGCCACTGCGATTAAGAGCGATGCCAGCAAAGGTGAGGCGCTGGTGCTTTTCACCACGGACAGTGAACTGGCGCGCGATAAACTGCAACAGTATGCCCGCGAGCACGGCGTGCCGGAACTTGCCGTACCGCGCGACATTCGCTATCTGAAACAGATGCCATTACTGGGCAGTGGTAAACCTGACTTTGTCACGTTGAAAAGCTGGGTAGACGAAGCGGAACAACACGATGAGTGAGTCAGTGCACACTAACACTTCGCTGTGGTCGAAGGGGATGAAAGCGGTTATCGTCGCGCAGTTTCTCTCTGCGTTTGGCGATAACGCGCTGCTGTTTGCCACTCTGGCGTTACTGAAAGCACAGTTCTATCCGGAGTGGAGTCAGCCCGTCCTGCAAATGGTGTTTGTAGGTGCTTACATTCTTTTTGCGCCGTTTGTCGGGCAGGTGGCCGATAGCTTTGCCAAAGGTCGGGTGATGATGTTTGCCAACGGTCTTAAGCTGCTGGGTGCTGCCAGTATCTGCTTTGGCATAAATCCCTTTCTCGGCTATACGCTGGTCGGCGTGGGAGCAGCGGCGTATTCACCGGCGAAATACGGCATTCTTGGTGAATTGACCACTGGCAGCAAGTTAGTGAAAGCTAACGGTTTAATGGAAGCCTCCACCATTGCAGCGATTTTGCTCGGTTCCGTAGCCGGTGGTGTACTGGCTGACTGGCATGTCCTGGTTGCTCTGGCAGCATGTGCGCTGGCCTATGGTGGTGCGGTCGTCGCCAATATCTACATTCCAAAACTGGCGGCGGCGCGTCCGGGGCAGTCGTGGAATCTCATCAACATGACCCGCAGTTTCCTGAATGCCTGCACCTCGTTATGGCGCAATGGAGAAACGCGTTTTTCGCTGGTAGGCACCAGTTTGTTCTGGGGAGCAGGCGTCACGCTGCGTTTCCTGTTAGTACTTTGGGTGCCAGTGGCGCTGGGCATTACCGATAACGCTACGCCGACCTATCTCAACGCCATGGTGGCGATTGGCATCGTGGTTGGTGCCGGCGCGGCAGCGAAGCTGGTCACGCTGGAAACCGTTTCACGCTGTATGCCCGCCGGGATTTTAATTGGCGTGGTGGTGCTGATTTTCTCCCTGCAACATGAGCTGCTGCCAGCCTATGCCTTGCTGATGTTGATTGGCGTGCTGGGCGGCTTTTTTGTCGTTCCATTGAATGCGTTACTCCAGGAACGAGGTAAAAAAAGCGTCGGGGCGGGGAATGCGATTGCAGTACAGAACCTGGGCGAAAACAGTGCCATGTTGCTGATGTTGGGGATTTATTCACTGGCGGTAATGGTGGGGATTCCGGTCGTGCCCATTGGCATTGGCTTCGGTGCGCTGTTTGCGCTGGCAATAACGGCGCTGTGGGTCTGGCAACGCCGTCATTAATATTTAACGCCGGGTAACCCCGGCGTTAATGCTTAAGGTGCCGGATAAGTATAAACCTGATGCACCGCTTCAATTTCAGTTAATACGTCTTCGCTCAACTCCAGATGTAAACTTTCGATGTTAGTTTTCAACTGTTCCATCGTCGTTGCGCCCAGCAGCGTGCTGGCAACAAACGGTTGGCGGCGTACAAAAGCGAGCGCCATCTGAGCAGGATCGAGACCATGACGTCTGGCAATATCAACATATGCCGCGACAGCTTTTTGCGTTTGCTCACCACTATAACGGGTGAAGCGACTAAAGAGCGTATTACGCGCACCAGCCGGTTTTGCACCATTGAGATATTTACCGGTCAGCGTGCCGAAACCCAGGCACGAATAGGCCAGTAACTCGACGCCTTCATACTGGCTGACTTCCGCCAGACCCACTTCAAAGCTGCGGTTTAACAGACTATAGGGGTTCTGAATAGTGACGATGCGCGGCAGATCGTGTTTGTCCGCCAGATGTAGATAACGCATTACGCCAAATGCGGTTTCATTCGACACGCCGATATAACGAATTTTCCCTGCGCGTTGGTATTCTGCCAGTGCATCCAGCGTATCCAGCAGCGAAACCGCAGGCGCGGAATCCGTCCAGCTATAACCGAGTTTGCCGAAGCAGTTGGTCGGGCGCTGCGGCCAGTGTACCTGATAAAGATCGAGGTAATCAGTCTGTAGACGCTTGAGGCTGTCATGCAGAGCTTCGCGGATATTCTTCCTGTCCAGCGCCTGATCCGGGCGAATACCCTTGTCATTGTTGCGCGACGGTCCGCTCACTTTAGAGGCGATAATTAATTTTTCGCGGTTGCCATGTTTTGCCAGCCAGTTACCGACATAGGTTTCGGTCAGACCCTGAGTTTCGGGGCGCGGCGGTACAGGGTACATCTCGGCAACGTCGATAAGATTAATGCCCTGAGCAACGGCATAGTCGAGTTGTGCGTGGGCGTCGGCTTCGCTGTTCTGTTCACCAAACGTCATCGTGCCAAGCCCCAGCGTGCTGACTTCCAGCGAGCTGTGGGGTATACGGTGATATTGCATAGCCGTTTCCTTTTTATAATCACGACATAAGGAATATAAAAATGGCAGAGGGAAGGGAAAAGGGAAAGCGAAAAATCTTAAGGCCAGCCGGATGCTGACCTTATTTTTTAACGTTCAATAATTTGCGAGACATCATCGCGGTTAATTTGCATCGCGTTACCTTGTTGATCGTGATAACTCACAAGCCCGGTATCATCGTCAATTTCCGGTTTTCCATCAGTCAGGATCATTCGACCATCTTTAGTTGCCATCACATAATCGCTGCTACAACCGGAAACAGCAAATGCCAGTCCGACTGCGGAAATTAATACTGCCCATTTTTTCATCCGGTTATCCTCATTAAGCCCATCAATGATAATAGTCTGTTTATAATCTGACGTTATACATCTTGAAAGCAGGAAAGTCTTAAACTGTGAGAATAAAGGGAAGACGTTCGCTCTCCCACAGGAGAGCGAACGGAATATCAGAGCGGATTCTTTTTATTGCGAATCAGGTTGAGGCTTTCTACTGCAATGGAGAAGAACATCGCGAAGTAGATGTAACCTTTCGGTACGTGGATATCGAAACTTTCCAGGATCAGGGTAAAGCCCACCAGAATCAGGAAAGAGAGCGCCAACATTTTCACTGATGGATGGCGTTCAACAAAATCACCAATCGAACGTGCGGCGAACATCATCACGCCTACGGCAATGACTACGGCCGCCATCATAATAAACAGGTGATCCGACAGACCCACGGCGGTAATCACCGAATCGAGGCTGAAAATAATATCCAGCAGCATAATCTGCACGATAGCGCCGAGGAATGATGAAACACGTGTTTTCAGCCCTTCTTCTTCGCCTTCGATAGACTCGTGGATCTCCTTACTGGCTTTCCAGATAAGGAACAGACCACCCAGCAGCAGAATCAAATCACGAGCGGAAATTTCCTGATTGAAAATGGTAAAAAGCGGATTCGTCAGGCGCGTAACCCAGGCAATCGACGCCAGCAGCGCCAGACGCATAACCATGGCTCCTGCCAGTCCCAGACGCCGCGCGTGACCACGCTGTGCGGTGGGCAACTTTGCGACCACCAGAGAAAGGAAAATAATATTATCGATCCCAAGAACGATCTCCAGCAGCGTCAGCGTACCGAGCGCAAGCCAGGCGTTAGGATCGGTTATCCATGCAAATAACATCTAAAAAGCCCTGCCAAAAAAATGAAGCGGTAATTATATGCCCGGAATGCAGCAGGTCAAAGCGATGGCTACTGGATCAAAAAATGACGCGCCAGCAGTGCGCTGGTGAAATTCTTTTTCAGATAAAATCCGCGCGGCAATGTCAGAATTCGTTCACCCTCGGCGCCAATGGCTTCGGTGAGAGCTTTCGCATTCGCCGCTTTCGGTCGTATTTGCAAATATTCCCCGTGACGAGCGGTGATTCGCTCAACCTGACCGAGGACAATCATATCCATTAATTCTTCCCAGTCTTCGCGTAGCTGGCGGTCTTCCTCTTCGTTCGGACTCCACAGCAACGGTGCTCCTACGCGACGCTGCGCCAGTGGGATGCTGCGCTCGCCTTCAACCGGTATCCATAACACCCGTTTGAGTTTGTGGCGCACGTGGCTGGTTTCCCAAGTCACACCGCTATTGCCAGTTAACGGTGCAACACAAACGAATGTCGTTTCCAGCGGGCGACCAAGAGTATCTACAGGTATAGTTTTGAGTTCCACGCCTAAAGCGGCAAAATCTTGTTCAGGTTTACTTCCTGCGCTGGCGCCAAGCCAGATCTCCAGTAACACACCGATCCAACCTTTATCGCGTTTTAAATTCTCCGGCGTAACCAATCCGGCAAGTGCTGCCAGTTCTCCAAGGGTGTAACCAGAAAGTTGCTGTGCTTGCGCTAATAACTGCGCTTCAGTTTCGGGGGGAGAGGGCAATGGGCGAGGTTGAGACATGGCATTACACCTTGATTAAAAAACAAGCAGCTATTTTGTACCGAATATTCAGAGTGTAACTTTTTCCACAAGCGTTATTCAATTCTATGATTTATCTTGTTTTTTAATTCACAGGTGACGGTGTTGCGCAACGTCATGGTGGGTTTTCCAATTCTGGTCACTGAAAATAAACAGGATCTTACACCATGTTATCCACAGAAAGCTGGGATAACTGTGAAAAACCCTCACTACTGTTTCCATTTACAGCCTTGACGTGCGACGAAACTCTAATTTTTAGTGGTTCGGTGCTTAACTTAGTGGCACATTCTGTGGATAAATACGACGTTGGTTGATCTTTCGCCAACGCGTAAATGAGTGGTGTGACATGGGTCACGAATTTCTCTGTTTTATCAATATTTATGTATTTAATATATTGATTAATAACGAATATTTTAAAGTGTATTTTAGCGGCTGATTCAGAATGCTCTGGGTTTTCCCGTGGTAATTCCGTAGTTCTTCACAACTCTATCCACAGAAAAGGTGAATAAAAACGGCTATCCACCCCTTCCTCTGTTTATAACTCTGCACTTAACTGTGAGTTATTCAATTGTTATTAGTGTGTAATGCCCTGCAGAGAGTGGTTTACCGTCTTCCTGGAGTATGAAACAATCATTCGTATATAAAGCTTTATTTTGAGGTAGTCCGGTGATTGATGACGATGGCTACCGCCCAAACGTAGGTATCGTGATTTGTAATCGTCAGGGGCAAGTAATGTGGGCCCGGCGATTTGGTCAGCACTCCTGGCAATTTCCGCAAGGCGGAATTAATCCCGGAGAATCCGCAGAACAGGCGATGTACCGTGAATTGTTTGAAGAAGTAGGATTAAGCCGTAAAGACGTTCGAATCCTTGCTTCAACGCGTAACTGGTTGCGCTACAAATTACCGAAACGTTTGGTGCGTTGGGACACGAAGCCGGTGTGTATCGGCCAAAAACAAAAATGGTTTCTCTTGCAGCTGGTGAGCGGCGATGCGGAAATCAATATGCAAACCAGCAGTACACCAGAGTTTGACGGCTGGCGATGGGTAAGTTACTGGTATCCGGTCAGACAGGTGGTGTCATTTAAACGTGATGTCTACCGTAGGGTAATGAAAGAGTTCGCAAGTGTTGTGATGGCGCTGCAAGAAAATACGCCTAAACCACAAAACGTATCTGCTTATCGACGTAAAAGAGGTTAAGTCACGCCCATTATGCTCACTCGCCTGCGCGAAATAGTCGAAAAGGTAGCCAGCGCACCACGCCTGAATGAGGCGTTAAATATTCTGGTTACCGACATCTGTCTTGCGATGGATACCGAGGTCTGTTCGGTCTACCTGGCCGATCACGACCGACGTTGTTACTACCTGATGGCGACCCGGGGATTAAAAAAGCCACGTGGTCGCACCGTAACGCTCGCGTTTGATGAAGGGATCGTCGGCCTGGTTGGCAGGCTGGCGGAACCGATAAACCTTGCGGATGCGCAAAAACACCCCAGCTTCAAATATATCCCCTCCGTAAAAGAAGAACGTTTCCGCGCGTTTTTAGGCGTGCCAATTATTCAACGTCGCCAGTTACTTGGTGTACTGGTGGTACAGCAACGAGAGTTGCGGCAGTACAACGAAAGTGAAGAATCTTTCCTGGTGACGCTTGCCACCCAGATGGCAGCTATTCTTTCTCAGTCGCAGTTGACTGCCTTGTTTGGGCAATATCGCCAGACGCGAATTCGCGCATTACCGGCAGCGCCCGGCGTAGCGATTGCCGAAGGCTGGCAGGATGCCACGTTACCCTTAATGGAACAGGTGTATCAGGCATCAACGCTGGATCCGGCTCTGGAACGCGAGCGACTGACCGGGGCGCTGGAAGAAGCGGCTAACGAGTTTCGTCGCTACAGCAAACGCTTTGCCGCCGGTGCACAAAAAGAAACGGCGGCTATTTTCGATCTTTACTCACACCTGCTTTCTGACACGCGTCTGCGTCGCGAATTATTTGACGAGGTGGATAAAGGCTCAGTTGCAGAGTGGGCGGTGAAAACGGTCATTGAAAAATTCGCCGAACAGTTTGCTGCGCTAAGTGATAGCTATCTCAAAGAGCGAGCCGGTGATTTACGTGCGCTGGGCCAACGATTGTTGTTTCACCTTGATGATGCCAACCAGGGGGCGAACGCCTGGCCGGAACGTTTCATTCTGGTGGCAGATGAACTGTCAGCGACAACCCTTGCAGAGCTGCCTCAGGATCGCTTAGTCGGCGTTGTCGTGCGCGATGGCGCAGCCAACTCCCATGCTGCGATTATGGTACGTGCGCTGGGGATCCCTACCGTGATGGGCGCGGACATTCAGCCTTCGGTGCTGCATCGTCGCACACTGATCGTTGACGGTTATCGTGGTGAATTGCTGGTCGACCCGGAGCCGGTGCTGCTGCAAGAATATCAGCGGCTGATTAGCGAAGAGATTGAGCTTAGTCGTCTGGCGGAAGATGACGTCAATTTACCTGCGCAGTTAAAAAGCGGCGAGCGCATAAAAGTTATGCTCAATGCGGGATTAAGCCCGGAACATGAAGAAAAACTGGGCAGTCGCATTGATGGTATCGGTCTTTATCGCACCGAAATCCCTTTCATGCTGCAAAGTGGTTTCCCGTCGGAAGAAGAACAGGTGGCGCAGTATCAGGGGATGCTGCAAATGTTCAATGATAAACCCGTCACCCTGCGTACGCTGGATGTCGGTGCTGACAAACAACTGCCTTACATGCCGATCAGCGAAGAGAATCCATGCCTGGGATGGCGTGGGATTCGCATTACGCTCGATCAGCCGGAGATCTTTTTGATCCAGGTGCGGGCGATGTTGCGCGCCAATGCTGCAACGGGCAACCTGCACATTCTGTTGCCAATGGTCACAAGCCTCGATGAAGTTGACGAAGCGCGTCGCCTGATTGAACGTGCCGGACGTGAAGTTGAGGAGATGATCGGTTACGCAATTCCCAAACCACGCATCGGTATCATGCTGGAAGTACCTTCAATGGTATTTATGCTGCCGCATCTGGCAAATCGGGTTGATTTTATCTCTGTTGGCACCAACGATCTGACTCAATACATCCTGGCCGTTGATCGCAACAACACCCGGGTCGCGAACATTTATGACAGCCTTCATCCTGCAATGTTACGTGCTCTGGCGATGATCGCCCGTGAGGCGGAAACGCAGGGAATCGATCTGCGTTTATGCGGTGAAATGGCGGGCGATCCCATGTGCGTGGCAATCCTCATTGGGCTGGGGTATCGCCATCTGTCTATGAACGGACGTTCTGTAGCGCGGGTAAAATACCTGCTGCGGCGCATTGATTATGCCGAAGCAGAAAATCTTGCGCAGCGTAGTCTGGAAGCGCAACTGGCGACCGAAGTTCGCCATCAGGTTGCAGCCTTTATGGAGCGTCGCGGCATGGGCGGGCTGATTCGCGGAGGGTTATAGCGCGGATCATATACATATCTTTTAACGGTATCCGGCAACCAGCCAGGTTCCCTTGTGCTATTATTCGCACCTTTGGAGCGCCTGAAACCTGTGGCGCGCATTTCAATCGCTGTTCTCTTTCAGCGAAATAACAAGAACTTGTGGTGACAGATGACCAGTAGCTATCTGCATTTTCCGGAATTTGATCCGGTCATTTTCTCAATAGGACCCGTTGCGCTTCACTGGTACGGCCTGATGTATCTGGTGGGTTTCATTTTTGCGATGTGGCTGGCTGGGCGTCGGGCTAGCCGTCCGGGCAGTGGCTGGACCAAAAATGAAGTTGAAAACTTACTCTATGCGGGCTTCCTCGGCGTCTTCCTTGGCGGACGTATTGGTTATGTTCTGTTCTACAACTTCCCGCAGTTTATGGCCGATCCGCTGTATCTGTTCCGTGTCTGGGACGGCGGCATGTCTTTCCACGGCGGTCTGATTGGCGTGATTGTGGTGATGATTATCTTCGCCCGCCGCACCAAACGTTCCTTCTTCCAGGTGTCTGATTTTATAGCACCGCTCATTCCATTTGGCCTTGGAGCCGGGCGTCTGGGCAACTTTATTAACGGTGAATTGTGGGGGCGCGTTGATCCGAACTTCCCGTTTGCCATGCTGTTCCCAGGCTCCCGTACTGAAGACATTCTGCTGCTGCAAAACAACCCTCAGTGGCAATCTATTTTCGACACCTACGGCGTACTACCGCGTCACCCGTCGCAACTTTACGAGATGCTGCTGGAAGGTGTGGTGCTGTTTATTATCCTCAACCTGTATATCCGTAAACCGCGCCCGATGGGGGCTGTCTCGGGCTTGTTCCTGATTGGCTATGGCGCGTTTCGCATCATTGTTGAGTTTTTCCGCCAGCCCGATGCGCAGTTCACCGGCGCATGGGTGCAGTACATCAGCATGGGGCAAATTCTTTCCATCCCGATGATTGTCGCGGGTGTTTTCATGATGGTCTGGGCATATCGTCGCAGCCCACAGCAACACGTTTCCTGAGGAACCATGAAACAGTATTTAGAACTGATGCAAAAAGTGCTCGACGAAGGCACACAGAAAAACGACCGTACCGGAACCGGAACGCTTTCCATTTTTGGTCATCAGATGCGTTTTAACCTCCAGGATGGATTCCCGTTAGTGACAACCAAACGTTGCCACCTGCGTTCCATTATCCACGAGCTGCTGTGGTTCCTGAAGGGCGACACTAACATTGCTTATCTGCACGAAAACAATGTCACCATCTGGGACGAATGGGCCGATGAAAACGGCGATCTTGGTCCGGTTTATGGTAAACAGTGGCGCGCCTGGCCAACGCCGGATGGTCGTCATATTGACCAGATCACTACGGTACTGAACCAGCTGAAAAACGACCCGGATTCCCGCCGCATTATTGTTTCGGCATGGAACGTAGGCGAACTGGATAAAATGGCGCTGGCTCCATGCCATGCGTTCTTCCAGTTCTATGTGGCAGACGGCAAACTCTCTTGCCAGCTTTATCAGCGTTCCTGCGACGTCTTCCTCGGCCTGCCGTTTAACATTGCCAGCTATGCGTTACTGGTGCATATGATGGCGCAGCAGTGCGATCTGGAAGTGGGTGATTTTGTCTGGACCGGTGGCGATACGCACCTGTACAGCAATCATATGGATCAAACCCATCTGCAATTAAGTCGTGAACCGCGTCCGCTGCCGAAGCTGATTATCAAACGTAAACCTGAATCCATCTTCGACTACCGTTTCGAAGACTTTGAGATTGAAGGCTACGATCCGCATCCGGGAATTAAAGCGCCGGTTGCTATCTAAATTACGCAACATCCTGCCAGAGCCGACGCCAGTGTGCGTCGGTTTTTTTTATCCTTCACTAAATTCTTCGAGACGCCTTCCCGAAATTTTGCAACGCCCTGCAACAGCGTAAATAGTCCGGAAGACGCGCCGAAGAATGAGAAACTGGCCCTCGTCTTTTTTTCTCCTCGCTCCATACTGCCGGCATGAAAACACAACGTGGTTATACGCTGATTGAAACGCTGGTTGCGATGCTGATTTTGGTCATGCTAAGCGCAAGTGGACTCTATGGCTGGCAATACTGGCAGCAGTCGCAACGGCTCTGGCAAACCGCCAGCCAGGCGCGGGACTATTTGCTCTATTTACGTGAGGATGCCAACTGGCATAACCGCGACCACAGTATCAGCGTCATCAGGGAGGGGAAGTTATGGTGTCTTGTGAGTTCTGCCGCAGGGGCGAATGCCTGTCATGGCAGTTCACCGTTGGTCTTTGTGCCACGCTGGCCCGACGTAGAAATGAACGACCTGACGCCTTCGCTCACTTTCTTTGGCCTGCGCAATACCGCATGGGCCGGGCATATTCGCTTCAAAAATTCAGCGGGAGAGTGGTGGCTGGTGGTTTCGCCGTGGGGAAGGCTCCGGCTTTGCCAGAAAGGAGAAACAGAAGGATGCCTGTAAAAGAGCAAGGATTTTCTCTGTTGGAAGTTTTGATTGCTATGGCGATCAGTAGCGTACTGTTGCTGGGGGCTGCACAATTTCTGCCTGCATTACAGCGTGAAAGTTTGACGAGCACCCGTAAGCTGGCGCTGGAAGATGAAATCTGGCTGCGGATATTTACAGTCGCGAAGCATCTCCAGAGAGCAGGTTATTGTCATGGGAGCTGCACTGGCGAGGGGCTGGTCATTGTCGGGCAGGGGGACTGTATCATTGTGCAGTGGGATGCGAACAGTAACGGTATCTGGGAGAGCGAACCGGTAAAAGAGTCCGACCAGATTGGATTTCGTCTGAAGGAGCATGTGCTGGAAACGCTACGCGGTGCGACATCTTGTGAAGGTAAGGGCTGGGATAAAGTCACTAATCCGGATGCCATCATTATCGATACTTTTCAGGTCGTGCGTCAGGATGTCAGTGGTTTCTCGCCGGTGTTGACGGTTAATATGCGGGGCGCCAGTAAGGCTGAACCACAAACCGTGGTGGATGCCAGCTATAGCGTAACAGGATTCAACCTGTGAATCGTGAACGGGGAGTTTCATCGCTGGCACTGGTTCTAATGTTGCTGGTTTTGGGCAGCTTGCTGCTACAGGGAATGAGCCAACAGGATCGCAGTTTTGCCTCTCGGGTGACTATGGAAAGCCAGTCATTGCGCCGTCAGGCTATCGTACAGTCGGCGCTGGAATGGGGCAAAATGCACTCCTGGCAGACACAGCCCGCAGTTCAGTGCTCACAGTACGCTGCAACCGGTGCCCGAGTTTGTCTGCGTTTACTGGCAGATAATCAAACCTTGCTGATTGCCGGTTATGAAGGCGTTTCATTATGGCGAACAGGCGAAGTCATCGATGGAAACATTGTTTTTTCGCCATGCGGCTGGAGTGATTTTTGTCCGCAGAAAGAGGGGGCGTTATGTCAGCTTCCCTGAAGAATCAACAAGGCTTTAGCCTGCCGGAAGTGATGTTGGCGATGGTGCTGATGGTGATGATTGTCACTGCGTTATCGGGGTATCAGAGAACATTAATGAACAGTCTTGCCAGCAGAAACCAGTATCTGCAACTCTGGCGGCATGGCTGGCAGCAAACTCAACTGCGCGCGATTTCGCCACCTGCCAACTGGCAGGTTAACCGAATGCAGACATCGCAGGCGGGATGTGTCAGCATCAGCGTTACGTTAGTTTCACCCGGGGGCAGAGAAGGCGAGATGACCCGCCTGCATTGCCCGAATCGTCAGTAGTCAGGAGCCGCTATGCTAAGGGTCTACCATTCCAATCGTCTGGACGTGCTGGAAGCGTTGATGGAGTTTATCGTCGAACGCGAACGGCTGGACGATCCTTTCGAACCAGAAATGATTCTGGTGCAAAGTACCGGTATGGCGCAGTGGCTGCAAATGACGCTGTCGCAGAAGTTTGGCATTGCGGCAAACATTGATTTTCCGCTGCCGGCGAGCTTTATCTGGGATATGTTCGTCCGCGTATTGCCGGAGATCCCTAAAGAGAGCGCCTTCAACAAGCAAAGCATGAGCTGGAAACTGATGACTCTGCTGCCGCAATTGCTGGATCGCGAAGATTTTACCCTGTTGCGTCATTACCTGACTGACGATAGCGACAAGCGCAAGCTGTTTCAGCTTTCCTCAAAAGCGGCGGACCTGTTTGACCAGTATCTGGTCTATCGCCCGGACTGGCTGACACAGTGGGAAGCGGGACATCTGGTTGAAGGGTTGGGAGAAGCGCAGGCCTGGCAAGCTCCCTTGTGGAAGGCGCTGGTGGAATATACCCATGAACTGGGGCAACCGCGCTGGCACCGTGCCAATCTCTATCAACGCTTTATCGAAACGCTGGAGTCCGCGACGACCTGCCCGCCGGGGTTACCTTCGCGCGTCTTTATATGCGGTATTTCCGCGTTACCGCCTGTTTATCTACAGGCGCTACAGGCGCTGGGTAAACATATTGAAATCCATCTTCTGTTTACCAATCCCTGCCGTTATTACTGGGGCGATATTAAAGATCCGGCTTATCTGGCGAAACTGCTGACTCGCCAGCGCCGACACAGTTTTGAAGATCGCGAATTGCCGCTATTCCGCGATAGCGAAAACGCCGGACAGTTGTTTAACAGCGACGGCGAACAGGATGTTGGTAACCCGCTACTGGCCTCATGGGGCAAGCTGGGGCGCGACTACATCTATCTGCTTGCCGATCTCCAGAGCAGTCAGGAGCTGGACGCATTCGTTGATGTTACGCCAGACAGCCTGTTGCATAACATCCAGTCCGACATTCTCGAACTGGAAAATCGTGCCGTTGCGGGCGTGAATCTGGCAGAGTTTTCCCGTAGCGATAACAAACGTCTGCTTGATCCACAAGATAACAGCGTCACCTTCCACGTATGCCACAGCCCGCAGCGCGAAGTGGAAGTTTTGCACGATCGCCTGCTGGCGATGCTGGAAGAAGATCCGACACTTACTCCACGCGACATCATCGTGATGGTGGCCGACATCGACAACTATAGTCCGTTTATTCAGGCTGTATTTGGTAGCGCGCCTGCGGATCGTTACCTGCCTTATGCCATTTCCGACCGTCGGGCGCGGCAGTCACATCCAGTACTGGAAGCATTTATTAGCCTGTTATCACTGCCTGACAGCCGCTTTGTGTCGGAGGATGTGCTGGCGCTGCTGGACGTGCCGGTACTGGCGGCGCGGTTTGATATCACCGAAGAAGGGCTACGTTATTTACGTTTGTGGGTTAATGAATCCGGCATTCGCTGGGGGATTGATGACGACAACGTTCGCGAGCTGGAACTCCCCGCCACCGGGCAACACACCTGGCGATTTGGCCTGACGCGCATGTTGCTGGGCTATGCAATGGAGAGCGCCCAGGGCGAGTGGCAATCGGTTCTGCCTTATGATGAATCGAGCGGCTTAATTGCGGAACTGGTAGGGCATCTGGCGTCACTGCTAATGCAACTGAATATCTGGCGTCGCGGGTTAGCGCAGGAGCGCCCGCTTGAGGAGTGGCTGCCGGTTTGTCGCGATATGCTAAACGCCTTCTTCCTGCCGGATGCGGAAACTGAAGCGGCGATGACGCTTATCGAACAACAATGGCAAGCGATTATCGCCGAAGGTTTAGGTGCGCAGTATGGCGACGCGGTGCCGCTGTCGCTGTTACGTGATGAACTGGCACAACGCCTCGATCAAGAACGTATCAGCCAGCGTTTTCTTGCAGGTCCGGTTAACATTTGTACGTTGATGCCAATGCGTTCAATCCCGTTCAAAGTGGTTTGCCTGCTGGGAATGAACGATGGTGTTTATCCGCGCCAGCTTGCGCCATTGGGCTTTGATTTAATGAGTCAGAAACCGAAACGTGGCGACCGTAGCCGTCGCGATGACGACCGCTATCTATTCCTGGAAGCGTTAATTTCCGCGCAGCAAAAACTCTATATCAGCTATATCGGGCGTTCCATTCAGGATAACAGTGAACGTTTCCCGTCGGTGCTAGTGCAAGAACTGATCGACTACATTGGACAAAGTCATTATCTGCCGGGTGATGAAGAGCTTAACTGTGATGAAAGCGAGGTACGGGTAAAAGAGCATCTTACTTGCCTCCATACCCGGATGCCGTTTGATCCGCAAAACTACCAGCCTGGCGAACGACAAAGTTATGCTCGTGAATGGCTACCGGCAGCCAGCCAGGCTGGTAAAGCACATTCTGAATTTGTTCAGCCGCTGCCGTTTACCTTACCGGAAACCGTGCCGCTGGAAACGCTACAACGATTCTGGGCACATCCGGTGCGGGCATTTTTCCAGATGCGTTTGCAGGTGAACTTCCGTACCGAAGACAGCGAAATCCCCGACACCGAGCCATTTATTCTGGAAGGGCTTAGCCGTTATCAAATCAATCAGCAGTTATTGAATGCACTGGTTGAGCAGGATGATGCCGAACGTTTGTTCCGCCGCTTCCGGGCGGCAGGGGATTTACCGTATGGCGCTTTTGGTGAAATTTTCTGGGAAACACAGTGCCAGGAGATGCAGCTGCTTGCCGACAGAGTCATTGCCTGTCGCCAGCCGGGGCAGAGTATGGAAATTGATCTCGCCTGCAACGGTGTGCAGATAACTGGCTGGTTGCCGCAGGTGCAGCCGGATGGCCTGTTGCGCTGGCGTCCCTCTTTATTAAGTGTGGCGCAGGGAATGCAACTTTGGCTGGAACACCTTGTCTACTGTGCCAGCGGTGGTAATGGCGAAAGTCGCCTTTTTCTACGCAAAGACGGCGAGTGGCGTTTTCCGCCGCTTGCAGCCGAACAGGCTTTGCATTACCTCTCACAACTGATTGAGGGGTATCGTGAAGGAATGTCCGCGCCATTGCTGGTGTTACCTGAAAGTGGCGGCGCGTGGCTAAAAACCTGTTATGACGCGCAAAACGATGCCATGCTGGATGACGATTCCACGTTGCAAAAAGCCCGTACGAAATTCCTTCAGGCTTACGAAGGCAACATGATGGTGCGTGGCGAAGGTGATGATATCTGGTATCAACGGCTCTGGCGGCAATTAACACCAGAGACAATGGAGGCCATCGTTGATCAGTCGCAACGTTTCCTGTTACCGCTGTTTCGTTTTAATCAGTCATGAGTTCTGTATAAAAATTGCGCAATCCATCTGCTTACTTTATGATGCGCACCAGTCACGGACTGATGGTTATATAGACACTGGCTGGCTCGTTCAGCACAAGATTATATTCTGCCGGATGATTTTCTTTAAGCTATTGAATCTGGTTGAAAAATAAAGTTGATAATGAGGTTCGTGAATGCCCCGCAGCACCTGGTTCAAAGCATTACTGTTGTTTGTTGCCCTTTGGGCACCCTTAAGTCAGGCAGAAACGGGATGGCAGCCGATTCAGGAAACCATCCGTAAAAGTGATAAAGATAACCGCCAGTATCAGGCTATACGTCTGGATAACGGTATGGTGGTCTTGCTGGTTTCTGATCCGCAGGCGGTTAAATCGCTTTCGGCGCTGGTAGTGCCCGTTGGGTCGCTGGAAGATCCTGAGGCGTATCAGGGGCTGGCGCATTACCTTGAACATATGAGTCTGATGGGGTCGAAAAAGTACCCTCAAGCAGATAGCCTCGCTGAATATCTCAAAATGCACGGCGGCAGTCACAATGCCAGTACGGCACCATATCGCACCGCTTTCTATCTGGAAGTGGAAAACGATGCCTTGCCTGGTGCAGTAGACCGCCTGGCCGATGCCATCGCTGAACCCTTGCTCGACAAGAAATATGCTGAACGTGAACGTAATGCAGTGAACGCAGAATTAACCATGGCGCGCACGCGTGACGGGATGCGCATGGCGCAGGTCAGCGCAGAAACCATTAACCCGGCGCACCCAGGTTCAAAGTTTTCTGGCGGTAACCTGGAAACCTTAAGCGACAAACCCGGTAATCCTGTGCAGCAGGCGCTGAAAGATTTCCATGAGAAATATTACTCTGCCAATCTGATGAAGGCGGTTATCTATAGCAATAAACCATTGCCGGAACTGGCAAAAATGGCGGCGGACACCTTCGGTCGCGTGCCTAACAAAGAGAGCCAGAAACCGGAAATTACCGTACCGGTAGTCACCGACGCGCAAAAGGGAATTATCATTCATTACGTCCCGGCACTGCCGCGTAAAGTTCTGCGCGTCGAGTTTCGCATCGATAACAACTCGGAGAAGTTCCGTAGTAAAACGGATGAGTTGATTACCTATCTGATTGGTAATCGCAGCCCAGGTACACTTTCTGACTGGCTGCAAAAGCAGGGATTAGTTGAGGGCATTAGCGCCAACTCCGATCCTATCGTCAACGGCAACAGCGGCGTATTAGCGATCTCTGCGTCCTTAACCGATAAAGGTCTGGCGAATCGCGATCAGGTTGTGGCGGCCATTTTCAGCTACCTCAATCTGTTACGCGAAAAAGGGATTGATAAACAGTATTTCGATGAGCTGGCGAATGTGCTGGATATCGACTTCCGTTATCCGTCAATCACCCGTGATATGGATTACGTCGAATGGCTGGCGGATACCATGATTCGCGTTCCTGTTGAGCATACGCTGGACGCGGTAAATATTGCCGATCGGTATGATGCTAAAGCAGTAAAAGAACGTCTGGCGATGATGACGCCGCAGAACGCGCGTATCTGGTATATCAGCCCGAAAGAGCCGCACAATAAAACGGCTTACTTTGTCGATGCGCCGTATCAGGTCGATAAAATCAGCGAACAAACCTTCGCTGACTGGCAGAAAAAAGCCGCCGACATTGCGCTCTCCTTGCCGGAGCTTAACCCCTATATTCCTGACGATTTCTCGCTGATTAAGTCAGAGAAGAAATACGACCATCCAGAGCTGATTGTTGATGAGTCGAATCTGCGTGTGGTGTATGCGCCAAGCCGTTATTTTGCCAGCGAGCCCAAAGCTGATGTCAGCCTGATTTTGCGTAATCCGAAAGCCATGGACAGCGCCCGCAATCAGGTGATGTTTGCGCTCAATGATTATCTCGCAGGGCTGGCGCTTGATCAGTTAAGCAACCAGGCGTCGGTTGGTGGCATAAGTTTTTCCACCAATGCTAACAACGGCCTTATGGTTAATGCCAATGGTTACACCCAGCGCCTGCCGCAGCTGTTCCAGGCTCTGCTGGAGGGCTACTTTAGCTATACCGCCACGGAAGATCAGCTTGAGCAGGCGAAGTCCTGGTATAACCAGATGATGGATTCGGCAGAAAAGGGCAAAGCGTTCGAGCAGGCGATTATGCCCGCGCAGATGCTCTCGCAGGTGCCGTACTTCTCGCGAGATGAGCGACGTAAAATTTTGCCCTCCATCACTCTGAAAGAGGTGCTGGCCTACCGCGACGCCTTAAAAACGGGGGCACGACCAGAGTTTATGGTTATCGGCAACATGACCGAATCACAGGCAACAACGCTGGCGCGCGATGTGCAAAAACAGTTGGGCGCTGATGGCACTGAGTGGTGTCGTAACAAAGATGTGCTGGTTGAGAAAAAACAGTCCGTCATCTTTGAAAAAGCCGGTAACAGTACCGACTCTGCCCTGGCAGCGGTTTTCGTACCGACTGGCTACGATGAATACACCAGTTCAGCCTACAGTTCTCTGCTGGCGCAGATTGTACAGCCGTGGTTCTACAATCAGTTGCGTACCGAAGAACAGTTGGGTTATGCCGTGTTCGCGTTTCCTATGAGTGTGGGCCGCCAGTGGGGCATGGGCTTCTTGCTGCAAAGCAATGATAAACAGCCTTCATTCTTGTGGGAGCGTTACAAGGCGTTTTTCCCAACCGCAGAGGCAAAATTGCGGGCGATGAAGCCAGAAGAGTTCGCGCAAATTCAGCAGGCGGTCATTACCCAGATGCTGCAGGCTCCGCAAACGCTCGGCGAAGAAGCATCGAAGTTAAGTAAAGATTTCGATCGTGGCAATATGCGCTTCGATTCGCGTGATAAAATTGTGGCACAGATAAAACTGCTGACGCCGCAAAAACTGGCCGATTTCTTCCATCAGGCGGTGGTCGAGCCGCAAGGCATGGCTATCCTGTCGCAGATTTCCGGCAGCCAGAACGGGAAAGCCGAATATGTACATCCTGAAGGCTGGAAAGTGTGGGAGAACGTCAGCGCGTTGCAGCAAACAATGCCCCTGATGAGTGAAAAGAATGAGTGATGTCGCCGAGACACTAGATCCTTTGCGCTTGCCCTTACAGGGCGAGCGCCTGATTGAAGCCTCTGCCGGCACAGGCAAAACCTTTACGATTGCGGCGCTCTATTTGCGCCTGTTACTTGGACTAGGCGGTTCCTCCGCCTTTCCCCGCCCATTGACCGTTGAAGAACTGCTGGTGGTCACCTTTACCGAGGCTGCCACTGCAGAATTGCGTGGCCGTATCCGTAGCAATATTCATGAATTACGCATCGCCTGTCTGCGTGAAACCACCGACAATCCGCTGTATGCACGCCTGCTGGAAGAGATCGACGATAAAGCGCAAGCCGCGCAGTGGTTGCTGTTAGCTGAGCGACAGATGGATGAAGCAGCAGTCTTTACCATCCACGGTTTTTGCCAGCGAATGCTCAACCTGAATGCCTTTGAATCCGGCATGTTGTTTGAGCAGCAGCTGATTGAAGACGAGTCTCTACTGCGCTACCAGGCCTGCGCCGATTTCTGGCGTCGCCACTGCTATCCGTTACCGCGTGAAATTGCCCAGGT
Source organism: Escherichia sp. MOD1-EC5433 (assembly GCF_002966005.1). Classification (NCBI taxonomy): domain Bacteria; kingdom Pseudomonadati; phylum Pseudomonadota; class Gammaproteobacteria; order Enterobacterales; family Enterobacteriaceae; genus Escherichia; species Escherichia sp. MOD1-EC5433. The sequence goes on from NZ_PTRL01000001.1 coordinate 716,347, forward strand.
CGTCTTTGAAACCTGGAAAGGGCCGCAGGCGTTGCTGCGCGATATTAATCGTTATCTGCAAGGCGAAGCGCCGGTTATCAAAGCACCACCGCCCGATGATGAAACGCTGGCTTCCCGCCACGCGCAAATTGTGGCGCGTATTGATGTGGTAAAACAGCAGTGGCGTGACGCAGTAGGTGAACTGGATGCGCTGATCGAATCTTCCGGTATTGATCGCCGCAAGTTTAACCGTAGCAATCAGGCTAAATGGATAGACAAGATCAGTGCCTGGGCAGAAGAAGAGACCAACAGCTACCAGTTGCCTGAGTCGCTGGAAAAATTTTCTCAGCGTTTCTTAGAAGATCGCACAAAAGCAGGGGGCGAGACGCCGCGCCACCCGTTATTTGAAGCGATCGATCAATTGCTTGCCGAACCATTATCGATCCGCGATCTGGTGATCACCCGCGCGTTAGCTGAGATCCGCGAAACAGTAGCGCGCGAAAAACGTCGCCGTGGCGAACTGGGCTTTGACGACATGCTAAGTCGGCTGGATTCCGCGCTGCGTAGCGAAAGCGGAGAGGCGCTGGCGACGGCGATCCGTACGCGCTTTCCGGTGGCAATGATCGACGAATTTCAGGATACCGACCCTCAGCAGTACCGGATTTTCCGCCGTATTTGGCACCATCAGCCGGAAACGGCGTTATTGCTGATTGGTGACCCGAAACAGGCCATTTACGCATTCCGTGGTGCAGATATCTTCACCTACATGAAGGCGCGTAGCGAAGTTCACGCCCACTACACTTTAGACACCAACTGGCGTTCTGCGCCGGGAATGGTGAACAGTGTGAACAAACTTTTCAGCCAGGCGGATGACGCTTTCATGTTCCGCGAAATTCCGTTTATTCCAGTGAAATCAGCCGGGAAAAATCAGGCACTGCGTTTTGTATTTAAAGGTGAAACGCAGCCGGCGATGAAAATGTGGTTGATGGAAGGCGAAAGCTGCGGTGTTGGCGATTATCAAAGTACCATGGCGCAGGTATGTGCTGCGCAAATCCGCGACTGGCTACAGGCCGGGCAGCGGGGCGAAGCATTGCTGATGAATGGTGACACCGCGCGTCCTGTTCGCGCCTCGGACATCAGTGTGCTGGTACGCAGCCGCCAGGAGGCCGCCCAGGTGCGCGATGCCTTAACGTTGCTGGAAATCCCTTCCGTTTACCTTTCGAACCGCGACAGTGTTTTTGAAACACTGGAAGCGCAGGAGATGCTTTGGCTGTTGCAGGCTGTAATGACGCCTGAACGTGAGAACACTCTGCGCAGTGCGTTAGCAACGTCGATGATGGGGTTGAACGCCCTGGATATCGAAACGTTGAATGATAACGAAAATGCGTGGGATGCAGTCGTCGAAGAGTTTGATAGGTATCGACAAATCTGGCGCAAACGCGGCGTTATGCCGATGCTGCGGGCGCTGATGTCGGCGCGCAACATTGCAGAAAACCTGCTGGCCACGGCAGGTGGCGAGCGTCGTCTTACCGATATCTTGCATATCAGCGAACTGCTACAAGAAGCCGGAACGCAGCTGGAAAGTGAACATGCACTGGTACGCTGGTTATCGCAACATATCCTCGAACCCGACAGTAACGCCTCCAGCCAGCAAATGCGCCTCGAAAGTGACAAACATCTGGTGCAGATCGTCACGATCCATAAATCGAAAGGACTGGAATATCCGCTGGTCTGGTTGCCGTTTATTACCAATTTCCGCGTCCAGGATCAGGCGTTCTATCACGATCGTCATTCATTTGAGCCTGTACTTGATCTTAACGCTGCGCCAGAAAGCGTCGATCTCGCCGAGGCCGAACGTCTGGCGGAAGATCTGCGTTTGCTTTACGTGGCGCTGACGCGTTCGGTCTGGCATTGCAGTCTCGGCGTTGCGCCGCTGGTGCGCCGTCGTGGCGATAAAAAAGGTGACACCGACGTCCATCAAAGTGCGCTCGGGCGCTTGCTGCAAAAAGGGGAACCACAAGATGCGGCAGGGCTTCGCGCCTGTATTGAGGCTCTGTGCGATGATGATATCGCCTGGCAAACGGCACAAACGGGTGATAACCAACCCTGGCAGGTTAATGATGTTTCTACAGCAGAACTGAATGCGAAGACGCTACAACGTTTGCCCGGCGATAACTGGCGCGTCACCAGTTATTCTGGTTTGCAGCAGCGTGGTCACGGTATCGCTCAGGATCTGATGCCACGGCTGGATGTTGACGCCGCAGGCGTGGTTAGTGTTGTTGAAGAACCTACGTTAACACCGCATCAGTTTCCGCGCGGCGCCTCACCGGGGACGTTCTTGCACAGTTTGTTTGAGGATCTGGATTTTACCCAGCCGGTTGACCCGAACTGGGTGCGGGAAAAACTGGAACTTGGCGGCTTTGAACCGCAGTGGGAACCGGTGTTGACTGAGTGGATCACCGCTATTCTTCAGGCGCCGCTCAATGAAACTGGCGTCACGCTGAGTCACCTTTCCGCCCGCGATAAACAGGTGGAGATGGAGTTTTACCTGCCGATTAGCGAGCCGCTTATTGCCAGCCAGCTTGATGCGCTAATCCGCCAGTTTGACTCGCTATCCGCTGGCTGCCCGCCGCTGGAGTTCATGCAGGTGCGCGGCATGTTAAAAGGTTTTATCGACCTGGTATTTCGCCATGAAGGGCGTTATTACCTGCTCGACTATAAATCCAACTGGCTGGGTGAAGACAGTTCGGCTTACACCCAACAGGCTATGGCAGCGGCGATGCAGGCACACCGCTATGATCTGCAATATCAGCTTTATACCCTGGCGTTACATCGTTATCTGCGCCATCGAATTGCTGATTACGACTATGAGCGCCACTTTGGCGGCGTTATCTATCTGTTCCTGCGCGGTGTTGATAAAGAACATCCGCAACAAGGAATTTACGCAACCCGCCCCGATGCCGGGTTGATTGCGCTGATGGATGAGATGTTTGCCGGTATGAGCCTGGAGGAGGCGTAATGAAATTGCAAAAGCAATTACTGGAAGCTGTGGAGCACAAACAGCTACGCCCGCTGGATGTGCAGTTCGCCCTGACCGTGGCGGGTGATGAACATCCCGCCGTCACCCTTGCGGCGGCACTGTTAAGCCACGACGCCGGGGAAGGGCACGTCTGTTTGCCGCTTTCACGACTGGAAAATAACGAGGCGTCACATCCGCTGCTGGCGACCTGTGTCAGTGAAATCGGTGAGCTACAAAATTGGGAAGAGTGCTTGCTGGCTTCACAAGCGGTCAGCCGGGGAGATGAACCAACGCCAATGATCCTCTGTGGCGATCGCCTTTACCTGAATCGCATGTGGTGTAACGAGCGCACAGTGGCACGCTTTTTCAACGAAGTGAATCATGCCATTGAGGTTGATGAAGCTCTACTGGCGCAAACCCTGGACAAACTTTTTCCAGTAAGCGATGAAGTTAACTGGCAAAAAGTTGCAGCGGCAGTGGCGCTGACGCGGCGGATCTCGGTGATTTCCGGCGGCCCTGGCACCGGTAAAACGACCACCGTAGCGAAGTTGCTGGCTGCGTTAATTCAGATGGCAGACGGCGAACGCTGCCGTATCCGCCTGGCTGCGCCAACGGGGAAAGCTGCTGCGCGCTTAACTGAATCGCTTGGCAAGGCTTTGCGCCAGTTACCGCTGACCGATGAACAAAAGAAACGCATACCGGAAGACGCCAGCACCTTGCACCGCTTGCTGGGCGCGCAGCCGGGCAGTCAGCGTTTACGTCATCATGCAGGTAACCCACTGCATCTTGATGTGCTGGTGGTAGATGAAGCATCAATGATCGATCTGCCTATGATGTCGAGACTGATCGACGCCTTGCCCGATCATGCCAGAGTGATCTTTCTTGGCGATCGCGATCAACTGGCTTCCGTTGAGGCTGGGGCTGTGCTGGGCGATATCTGCGCTTATGCCAACGCAGGGTTTACCGCAGAGCGTGCCGGGCAATTAAGTCGTCTGACAGGAAGTCACGTTCCAGCGGGAAGTGGCACAGAAGCGGCATCTTTGCGCGATAGCCTCTGCCTGCTGCAAAAAAGCTACCGTTTCGGCAGCGATTCTGGCATTGGTCAGTTAGCTGCGGCGATCAACCGTGGTGATAAAACGGCAGTGAAAACGGTTTTTCAGCAGGATTTTACTGACATCGAAAAACGGCTTTTGCAGAACGGCGAAGACTATATTGCGATGCTTGAAGAAGCTCTTGCGGGTTACGGACGTTATCTGGATCTGCTACAAGCACGTGCCGAGCCGGATTTAATCATTCAAGCGTTCAATGAATACCAGCTATTGTGCGCCCTGCGGGAAGGGCCATTTGGCGTCGCTGGACTGAATGAGCGAATTGAACAGTTTATGCAACAGAAGCGCAAAATTCATCGTCATCCGCACTCGCGCTGGTACGAAGGCAGGCCGGTAATGATTGCCCGCAATGACAGCGCGCTTGGGTTGTTCAATGGTGATATCGGGATTGCGCTGGATCGCGGGCAGGGAACGCGCGTCTGGTTTGCGATGCCAGATGGCAATATCAAGTCAGTGCAACCGAGCCGCCTGCCGGAGCACGAAACTACGTGGGCGATGACGGTACATAAATCGCAGGGATCGGAGTTCGACCATGCGGCGTTGATTTTACCGAGCCAGCGTACACCGGTGGTAACACGAGAGCTGGTTTACACTGCGGTAACCCGTGCGCGTCGCCGTTTGTCGCTATATGCCGATGAGCGCATATTGAGTGCGGCAATCGCCACGCGCACCGAGCGGCGTAGCGGGCTGGCAGCGTTGTTTAGTTCGCGGGAATAAACGTGATTGCCTGATGCGACGCATGGGCGTCTTATCATGCCTGGAGGTATTGCGTATGCCGCATCCGGCTATATCCATCGCTTACCCTAAATCCGCCATCAACACCTTTGATTTACGCTGGTAGTTGTACATCTGCTTTTTGCTCTCCGGCAGTGAGTCAATATCCACCGGGGTAAATCCGCGCTCCTGGAACCAGTGAATACTGCGCGTGGTCAGCACAAACAATTTGCTTAACCCGCTCTGCTTCGCCTGAGCGGCAATGCGTTCCAGTAAAACCTCGCCCCGTGATGAACTACGGTAATCCGGGTGTACCGCCACACAGGCCATTTCGCCAATCTTCTCTTCCGGGAACGGATAGAGCGCGGCGCAGGCAATAGTCGTGTTATCGCGCTGAATAATAGTGAATTTGTCGATTTCCATCTCCAGTTGTTCGCGAGAACGACGTACCAGAATGCCTTGCTGCTCCAGCGGGCGAATCAACTCCAGAATACCGCCAATATCGTTGATTGTTGCGCGACGAATCTGCTCCGCGCTTTCCATCACAATTTGCGTACCGATACCGTCACGTGAGAACAGCTCTTGCAACAGCGCGCCATCTTCCTGATAACTGATTAAATGACAGCGACGAACACCGCTGCGACAGGCTTTCACCGCGCCACGCAAAAAGCGCACCGTACCAGAGTTGTAATCGCCTTTCTCTTCCTGGGCTTCTACTCGCGCTTGCGCCTCGTTAGGGAAAAGTTCGGAGACAATATCGCCATCGTCATTGGTGACGCCCTGTGAAGAGCAAAAACCAATCATCTTCTCAGCTTTCAGTTTGATGGCCAGTTGTGTGGCAATCTCTTCCGAGGTCAGGTTAAAGCTCTCGCCAGTGACCGAAACCGCCACCGGGCCCATCAGCACAATCGCACCGCTGTCCAGTTGGCGATGAATCGCTTCTTCGTCAATCCGCCGGATACGCCCGCTATGGCAGTAATCCACGCCGTCATCGACGCCCAGCGGCTGGGCAATAATAAAATTGCCACTGACGACGTTGATATGAGCGCCCTGCAACGGTGTGTTGTTGAGGCTCATCGACAGGCGTGCTGTGATGTCTAGTTGCAATGTCCCCGCAGCCTGCTTCACCAGCTCCAGCGTTTTGCCGTCAGTCACGCGTATATTCTTGTGGTACAGCGGTTCGTGATGATGCGCCGCCAGATTCGCGTCGATCTGTGGACGCGCGCCATAGACGACGACCAGACGTATGCCGAGGCTGTGCAATAGCCCAATATCATTAACGATACTGGAGAAATTCTCATGCTCAATGGCTTCGCCGCCGAGCATGATGACAAACGTTTTTCCCCGATGAGTGTTGATATAGGGAACCGAATGGCGGAATCCCTCGACCAGCTCGGTTTTACGTTCCTTCACCACGGCACACCTCTTTGCATGATTATTCGAAATTAATGTATTTTTATTCTGTTTTTTCGCCGTGTGCAAGTGCAAATTTTACGCATGAGCAACTTTTTTATCAGTAATGCCGTGAATATAAAAAGAATGTTTACCGTTTTATAGATGACAGATTATGCGTCTTTCGCTAAAGTTTCCGGTCAAATTGGTCGTTTACTTGTTACACAGCTTAGATTTTTTGCTCGGGAGAGGCATGTCAGGATCCAATACTGCAATCAGCCGTCGTCGTTTACTGCAAGGCGCGGGTGCCATGTGGCTATTGAGCGTAAGTCAGGTCAGCCTGGCTGCGGTCAGCCAGGTCGTGGCGGTGCGCGTCTGGCCTGCGTCCAGCTATACCCGTGTGACGGTTGAATCAAATCGTCAGCTGAAATATAAGCAGTTCGCGTTGAGTAATCCTGAGCGCGTGGTGGTGGATATTGAAGATGTAAACCTGAACTCGGTGCTCAAGGGGATGGCGGCACAAATTCGTGCTGACGACCCGTTCATCAAGTCAGCTCGCGTCGGGCAATTTGATCCGCAAACCGTGCGGATGGTTTTTGAATTAAAGCAAAACGTAAAACCACAGATGTTTGCCCTCGCGCCGGTTGCCGGATTTAAAGAGCGTCTGGTGATGGATCTCTATCCGGTCAATGCGCAGGATATGCAAGACCCGCTGCTGGCTCTGCTGGAGGATTACAACAAAGGCGATCTCGAAAAACAGGTGCCGCCTGCGCAAAGTGGTCCGCAGCCAGGTAAGGCAGGGCGCGATCGCCCGATTGTCATCATGCTTGACCCTGGCCACGGTGGCGAAGACTCCGGCGCAGTGGGGAAATACAAAACGCGTGAAAAAGACGTGGTATTACAAATTGCCCGCCGTCTGCGCTCTCTGATCGAGAAAGAGGGCAATATGAAGGTGTACATGACGCGTAATGAAGACATCTTCATTCCATTGCAAGTGCGCGTAGCAAAAGCACAGAAACAACGTGCTGACCTGTTTGTCTCTATCCATGCAGATGCCTTTACCAGCCGCCAGCCGAGCGGTTCCTCGGTGTTTGCGCTTTCGACCAAAGGCGCAACCAGTACTGCGGCAAAATATCTGGCGCAAACCCAGAACGCCTCGGACTTAATTGGTGGTGTGAGCAAAAGCGGCGACCGCTATGTCGACCACACCATGTTTGATATGGTGCAGTCGCTGACCATTGCCGACAGCCTGAAGTTTGGTAGGGCAGTACTAAATAAACTTGGTAAAATCAACAAGCTGCATAAAAATCAGGTCGAGCAGGCCGGGTTTGCCGTGCTGAAAGCGCCTGATATTCCCTCTATTCTGGTCGAAACGGCGTTTATCAGTAACGTTGAGGAAGAGCGCAAACTGAAAACGGCGACTTTCCAGCAGGAAGTTGCAGAGTCCATTCTTGCGGGAATTAAAGCGTATTTTGCCGATGGAGCGACGCTGGCGAGAAGGGGATGATGTTTTAATTTATCCATTCAATTAATTTATATTTAATTGAATGGATATTATTTATATGAATGTTAAACGATGATTTTGTGACTGCTGTCGAATATTTGAAAGTTAGCTTGAAAAATAAGCCTGGCGTCTCTTTTATTAAAGGCAATCCCGTGTAAGGTATAGGCATTAGTTAATCATCTTGTAACTGTTAAATCAGGCAAGGCAATGTTTGAAGTAATTATTACTTCTGACGTGCCTTGCCTTTTTTTTTGGAGCCATGAAATGATCATCGAAAAAGTCATGAACAATAATTGTGTGCAGGCATCGATGAATGGACAGGAGGTTATCATTTCTGGACCTGGCGTCGGTTACAACAAAAAATATGGTATGCCTGTACCCGAACATCCGGCTAACCGAATTTTTTATGTCAGGAATGAGCAAAAAAATAAACTCTACAAACTGATTGAGCATGTGGATATTGAGTATGTATTTGTGGCTGAAAAAATAGTGCAATATGCGGAGATCAATCTTGAAAAAAAGCTAAATCCATCGCTACTGCTCATTCTTGCCGATCACATTTCGAATGCAATATCCCGAGTCGCCTCCGGAATACAAATTAATAATGTTTTCCTTGAGGAAATCAAAGCGTTGTATAAAGCAGAATATGCGATAAGTCGGGATGCATTAACAATCATCAATGATCAATTTAGCTTTCAGCTTCCGGATGACGAGATTGGTTTTATTGCATTACATATTTTAAATAACTATGAAAACTCAATTGATTATGAATCTGTACGAATTATTGAGTTGTCTCAAAAAATTACGGAGATTATTGAGGGAATTTATAACAGAAGGGTGGACAGGAGTTCATTTAACTATTCAAGATTTATGATGCATCTTAAGTATTTTTCTTGTCGAGTATTATGCAATGAAAAAATAAAACAGAAAGATATTGGCGATATCTATGAACAGTTTCTTGAAAAAGACATTCAATTGCAACGCGCTATTCATGAAATAGAAAGGTATCTGTACAGCACGTTTAAATATGAATTGATTTTAGAAGAAAAGCTATATCTCTCTATTCGCACCAAAGTATTAATGGACTAACTACATATAATATTTTTATGAGATAACCAGCATGAAACAAAAGAAAGCCTGGAGTTTTTTTCAGAGCCTGGGAAAAGCATTTATGTATCCCATCGCTCTGCTAAGTGTATGTGGCATGATGCTAGGACTAGGAAGTGGTTTAGCCAGTGATGATATGGCAAAGTTAATTCCATTTCTGGCTATTCCAATAATTAAAACCATACTTGATTTCATTGTTAGCCTTGGTTTGTTTGCTTTTGTTAATTTACCTGTACTATTTGCGATAGCGATTCCCTTAGGATTATTAAAAGAGAAAGATGATAAAGCCTATGGTGCATTTTCTGGCTTAATTGGTTTTATGGCGATGCATTTGGGAACAAATTTTTACCTTAAACAACACGATTTATTGGTCGCAGCTGACCAAATGTCGACACATGGACAAACTATCATTTTGGGGATCCAGTCCTATAATACCAGTGTGCTGGGAGGGATTGTTTCAGGTTTATTAGTCGCCAGCATGTATAAAAAGATCGTTAACTTACGCATTCCTGAGTCATTAGGTTTTTATAGTGGTCCGCGCCTGGTGCCTATCATTACACTAATTGTGATGAGTGGGTTTGGCCTGATTATTCCTTTTATCTGGCCGCCATTTTTCAATCTTTTCATGCTCATTGGTCACTGGATTTCAACTTCCGGTCCTGTCGGTTATTTCTTCTATGCAGTTGCTGAACGCGTGACGATACCTTTTGGCCTAAACCATCTGGTGACATCAGTTTTCCGATTTACCCCAATCGGCGGTTCGGCAGTAATTGGTGGTGAAGAATATTACGGCACTCTGAATATGTTTATGGCGTACGTCAAAGAGAATACTGTTATTCCGCTGGATTTGGCGGGGAAAATGGAACAGGGCAAACTGATGATCCAGTATGGTCTGGCTGGTGCCGCGCTGGCGATGTATCGCACCGCTCATGCTCAGAACAGAAAGGCTATCAAAGCATTGCTTATTTCCGGTGTGCTGACGGTCATTATTGGTGGCGTTAGCGAACCGATTGAATTTCTCTTCTTGTTTGTCAGTCCGTTGCTGTTTGTCTTCCATGCTTTTATGAATGGATTCGCTAACATGGTTCTGCCATATATGGGCGTGAAGATGGGGTTTACTGGCGATCTGATTCAGTTTATTAGCTTTGGTGTCTTACGTGGCACAAGAACGGGCTGGCCGATAGCGGTTTGTGTAGAAGTGGCCTATTTCTTTATTTATTACTTTGTGTTCCGTTGGACCATTCTTAAATTTAACCTGATGACCGTAGGACGTGAAGAGTCCAGCCCCATCGCGATAAACGCCCACGAAGATACTGCTATAGCGGATATCCCAACTCATGATAAATCAGAGTTGCAGGCAGCGGCGCAGATGGTTCAGGCACTTGGCGGTAGAGAGAATATTAAATCTCTGGATAATTGTGTAACTCGTTTACGTTTAACTATCGCAGATATGGGATTAATTGATGAGGTTGCGATAAAAAGAGCCGGAGGGATTGCGGTTGTTAAACTTGATCAAAATACCCTACAAGTCATTATCGGCACTAAAGTCATCGCCCTGCGTCGGGATATGGATAATTACATGGGGATACGCTAATGGATATTTTTAATACCACAATTTCCCGTAAAGGAACATATTGTACCCAGTGGGACTTTTGTGAGGACAGATTTGGTGTAAAAGATGTATTGCCATTCTCTATTTCAGATATGGATCTTCCGATACCAGAAGCTATCACCAGAGCATTAAAAAAACGCCTGGAACACCCGATTTTAGGGTACAGCCGTTGGCAACATGATGAATATCTGAATGCGATAGTTAATTGGTATTATAAACAGTATAAAACAGATATTAAACCAGAATGGATAACCTATAGCCCAAGTGTGATGTATTCCATTGCTAAAGCAATAGAGTTACTGACATCGAGTGGCGATAACATTCTCATTTTTACACCTGTCTATAACGCATTTTTTGATGTTATTAAAAATAGTGGGCGAAATACGCTGGAAACTTCTTTGAGTAAAGATAACGAGGGAGATTACGTTATCGACTGGCAAGATTTTGATCTAAAAATTAAAAAAGCGAAGATGGTGTTATTATGCAATCCTCATAACCCGACAGGAACCGTCTGGCCTGAAGATTGTCTGCATAAAATCGCTGCAAGCTGTGCAAGACACGATGTTTGGTTGTGTTCAGATGAAATCCATAGTGATTTTGTATTTAATCGTTGCTTCACGTCTGCGCTTAAAATAATAAATGAAAAGGTGGTGGCGTTTAATTCAATATCGAAAACATTTAACGTTCCTGCGCTAACGGGTTCGTATATGATTTCACCTGATGAAAATTTCAATCACCAATTCAGAACGATATCGAGGTATCGCGATTTTGTAAACTCCCCATCAGTACTGAATGTAATTGCGACTATTGTTGCCTATAACGAATGTGAGGAATGGTTAACGTCATTAAAGGAGCATCTTGCTTCAAATATTCAATTTACCCAGTGGTATATAAATGAAAATATTCCGGGATTAATCGTGAAGCCGGCTGATGGTTGCTATTTTTCGTGGATTAATTGCTCTGCCATTGGTTATCCCTTTGATAAATTTTACAGCCGATTAATTTATGAAGGTAAAGTAGGTATTATGGCGGGGCATGTCTATGGAACCGAAGGGGAGGGCTATCTTCGTCTGAATTTGGCTTGCAGTCGAGAAAAGTTATATATGGGGCTTACGCGCATTGCAGGTGTAATCAGAAATATTAATCAGGAAAAAGAAAATGAACAACACTGATCTTATCTATCTTATTAAACATTTTATGCGCAACGAACATAAAGCAGTTGAAGAGATTATCGATTCTCCCCTTTCGGAAGTTGCTGCTTTAATTAAAATATTACAATCTTGTCAGGGTAAAGTTGTTTTTATTGGCGTAGGGAAGTCCGGCATTATTGCCAGAAAACTCGCAGCAACATTTGCCAGCACCGGAACTCCCTCGTTTTTTGTTCACGGTACGGAAGCGGTACACGGCGATCTTGGTATGGTGGCGAAAAACGATATTGTTATTCTTATTTCAAACAGCGGTGAGACGGCAGAAATTCTGGCAACGTTGCCCAGCCTAAAAAAAATGGGTAATTATTTGGTCTCCTTTACTCGCAGTCATCGTTCATCGCTTGCGATAAGTTGTGATTTATCCGTTGAAATTCCCGTCAAAAGCGAGGCGGATAATTTAGGTTTAGCGCCGTCATGTTCATCTACAGTCGTTCTGGTTGTGGGTGATGCGGTGGCGCTTGCTCTCTCCGAATTGAAAAAATTTACTCGTGCTGATTTCGGCTTATATCATCCAGGAGGTGCGCTCGGTATTAAAGCAAACTCATAGTTTCAGAATATAAAAACAGTAACCGGTCACGCCATCTTTTGGGGTGGCGTTCATTGAAGTGAGTGTCAGCTATGAAAAACGTTCTGGTCACCGTTCCCAGCTTTTCTGCGCGCTGTGTTTCCGCCAGCAAGTTGCTAAGAGAGAATAATTTTAACCTTATTATTAAGAATAATGTGGAGCATCTGCTTAAATCAGAATCCACTGCATTACGAGAATCTATTTGTGCGGCCATTGCCGGAAAAGATTGTTATCAGGCGGACACGCTATCACTACTGCCTGGTGTGAAAATAATATCGAGATTTGGGACAGGGATTGATAATGTTGATCTTCACGCGGCACGACAATCAGGGATTGTGGTCAATAATACGGTTGGGATTAATTCAAATGCGGTTGCGGAATTTATCATTGGTCTTATCTTCGCGAGCATGAGAAATATCCCAGGCAGCTATCATGCGATGCAAAATGGTTACTGGGGAGAGTCGCATGGCTGCGAGTTACAAGGTAAACGGATTGGCCTGCTTGGCTACGGCAATATAGGTAAAACCCTGGCGAAAAGGTTGTCTGGTTTTGATGTTGAGCTTTTAGCTTTTGACAAACAACCCGATTATCAGGTTGCAGGTAAAACCGGAGTTCAGTTCGTATCAATTGAAGATATCTTCATGCTGTCGCATGTCATCATTGTTCTTTTGCCTTTTTCTCCTGACCTGGAGAACTTCATCAGCCATAAATATTTGTCGATGATGCGCAATGGCGCTCTGATCATCAATGCCGCAAGAGGAAAGTTGCTGGATGAGGGGGCTTTACTTCAGGTGATTGAAGAACGAAATGTTTTTGCGGCGCTGGATGTTTTTAGCTCTGAACCGCTGGTGCAATTTAGCCCATTGCTGCATACCAAAAATATCATTACAACGCCGCATATTGCAGCCGCCACCGTTGAGTCATACCAGCAAACCGGGATACACGTTGCCCAGTCGATAATTGATTTCTTTGCGGGGAGGGAGATAAAAAACGTGCAGTGAGTTTAGCGATCGAAGATTTTAGATACAAAAAAACCGCAATCCGTGAAACACGTTGCGGTTTATCAGCATTCTAAGTATTGGTTGCGGGGGCCGGATTTGAACCGACGACCTTCGGGTTATGAGCCCGACGAGCTACCAGGCTGCTCCACCCCGCGTCACCGTACTGCTTTTACTTCGTCAAATTTTGATTGGTTGCGGGGGCCGGATTTGAACCGACGACCTTCGGGTTATGAGCCCGACGAGCTACCAGGCTGCTCCACCCCGCGTCACCGTACTGCTTTACTTCATCAAATTTTAATTGGTTGCGGGGGCCGGATTTGAACCGACGACCTTCGGGTTATGAGCCCGACGAGCTACCAGGCTGCTCCACCCCGCGTCCGTGGATGCGCACTATACTCCGCTCGCGTTTTCATGCAACCTTTTTTTTACCCGGATCACGGATTTGGCATGATTTTGAACAAAAACAAAACACTATCGCCTATTTTTTGTGCAAAATTTGCGTCAGGGAGAGTCTGCTCATTTCATTAAACGCGACGGTTTGTTATCTTCGTTGTGCCTTATTTTTTTAACCTGAAGAAGAGAACAATGAAAGGACGTTGGGTAAAGTACCTTCTTATGGGCGCTGTTGTGGCGATGCTTGCCGCCTGCTCCTCCAAACCAACCGATCGCGGACAGCAATATAAAGACGGGAAATTTACCCAGCCTTTCTCTCTGGTGAACCAGCCAGATGCCGTTGGCGCGCCAATCAACGCCGGTGATTTTGCCGAGCAAATTAACCATATTCGTAATTCGTCACCGCGTCTTTATGGTAACCAGAGTAATGTTTATAACGCGGTGCAAGAGTGGCTGCGTGCAGGCGGTGATACCCGCAATATGCGCCAGTTCGGTATCGATGCCTGGCAGATGGAAGGCGCGGACAACTATGGCAACGTGCAGTTTACGGGCTATTACACGCCGGTAATTCAGGCGCGCCATACCCGCCAGGGCGAGTTCCAGTATCCTATTTACCGTATGCCACCAAAACGAGGTCGTCTGCCGTCTCGTGCGGAGATCTATGCGGGGGCACTGAGCGATAAATATATCCTCGCTTACAGCAACTCCCTGATGGATAACTTCATTATGGATGTACAGGGTAGCGGGTATATCGACTTTGGCGATGGCAGTCCGCTTAACTTCTTCAGCTATGCCGGAAAGAACGGTCATGCCTATCGCAGTATTGGTAAGGTGTTGATCGATCGTGGCGAAGTGAAAAAAGAAGATATGTCGATGCAGGCGATTCGCCACTGGGGGGAAACGCACAGTGAAGCCGAAGTTCGCGAACTGCTGGAACAGAACCCGTCTTTCGTCTTCTTTAAGCCGCAATCTTTTGCGCCGGTGAAAGGTGCAAGTGCTGTGCCGCTGGTTGGACGTGCTTCTGTTGCCTCCGATCGCTCGCTCATCCCGCCAGGTACTACCTTGCTGGCAGAAGTACCGTTGTTGGATAATAACGGTAAATTTAACGGTCAGTATGAACTGCGTCTGATGGTGGCGCTGGATGTCGGCGGCGCAATCAAAGGCCAACATTTCGATATCTATCAAGGGATCGGGCCGGAAGCCGGACACCGCGCAGGTTGGTACAACCACTATGGGCGTGTCTGGGTGCTGAAAACGGCACCGGGTGCAGGTAACGTCTTTAGCGGCTGATGTGTTATTCTGTACACCGTTTTTACGGATAAGACAGGGTGAGGGATAACCTCCCCTTCTGATTGTTGACTAAGTGCGCGTTGTTCATGCCGGATGCGGCGTGAACGCCTTATCCGACCTACAAACCATGCAAATTCAATATATTGCAGGGGTTATGTAGGCCTGATAAGCGTAGCGCATCAGGCATTTATGCGTTTAGGGTGAGGGATAACCTCACCCTTTTTAATTCTGAGGTGCTATGTCTGTGGTAATTAGTGATGCCTGGCGTCAGCGTTTTGGCGGCACTGCGCGTCTGTATGGTGAGAAAGCCTTGCAACTATTTGCCGATGCACATATCTGTGTGGTCGGCATCGGTGGTGTCGGTTCCTGGGCGGCGGAAGCTCTGGCGCGCACAGGGATTGGTGCAATAACGCTTATTGATATGGATGACGTGTGTGTCACCAATACCAATCGGCAAATTCACGCGCTGCGTGATAACGTCGGGCTGGCAAAAGCGGAAGTGATGGCGGAGCGTATTCGCCAGATTAACCCGGAGTGTCGGGTGACAGTGGTGGACGATTTCGTGACGCCGGATAACGTAGCGCAATATATGAATGCCGGTTATTCATACGTTATTGATGCCATTGACAGTGTGCGACCCAAAGCGGCACTAATCGCATATTGCCGTCGCAATAAAATCCCACTGGTAACGACGGGTGGTGCAGGCGGGCAGATTGATCCGACGCAGATTCAGGTTACCGATCTGGCGAAGACCATTCAGGATCCGCTGGCGGCGAAGCTGCGTGAGCGCCTGAAAAGCGATTTCGGCGTGGTGAAAAACAGTAAAGGTAAGCTCGGTGTGGATTGTGTGTTCTCTACCGAAGCACTGGTATACCCGCAGTCAGACGGTACGGTCTGTGCGATGAAAGCCACGGCGGAAGGGCCAAAGCGAATGGATTGCGCATCAGGATTTGGTGCGGCAACGATGGTGACCGCCACCTTTGGTTTTGTTGCGGTTTCTCATGCGCTGAAGAAGATGATGGCGAAAGCAGCGCGCCAGGGATAAACAATTATGTCGGATGCGACGTGAGCGTCTTATCCGACCTGGATCTGTGCTTAAACCTGTTTCGCCGCTGCGATAATCGCCTCGCTTAATGCATTCAGCCCCTGACTGCGTGAGGCGCTAAGCTGCGCACGTAATCCCAGCTCATCAAACAACGCCAGCGGCGACTGCGTTTGTAACTCGGCGGCGGTTTTGCCCTCCACGGCGGTCAACAACACTGCCAGCAGACCGCGCACAATGCGTCCTTCGCTGTCGCCAAAGAAATGCATCTTGCCGTTTTCAGCCACGGTATACCCCAGCCAGACGCGGTTTTCGCATCCGGCAATCTCTTTGGCCTGCGCTTTTAATTCATCAGGTAAAGCAGGAAGCTGTTTCCCCAGCATGATCAACTGGCGATATTTATCTTCCCACTGCGTCAACGGCGCGAAAGTATCGCGTAACGTCTCTGCGGTAACGGTTGTGCCGAACGGATGTCCGGCGAATTGCGGGTTTGTCATTAATCCACCAATAATTCCAGCGCGCGGTCAACGGCGTTCACCAGCGCATCTACATCACTCTTTGTATTATATGGCGCAAAAGAGGCGCGCAGTGTGCCGGTTACGCCTAATTCTGCCAGTAGCGGCTGAGCGCAATGCTGCCCGGCGCGCAGGGCAATTCCGTACTCTGCCAGCAGCGTTACCATATCGCTGTGATGAACACCCGCGAAATCAAAGGCCAGCAGGCTGGAATCCTGGCAGCGGAATGAACGAAAGCCTGGACGTTTTGCCAGCGCATCTTCTGTAAGCGTCGCCAGGCTACGACTCCAACTTTCTGCCTGGTTGATATCATAATCTGCCAGCCATTCCAGCGCCGCACTTAACCCAATGACGCCTGCGACGTTGGGCGTTCCGGCTTCCAGTTTCCATGGGGCAGATTGTGTGGTGAAGCCGTCAAAACTGACTTCGTGAATCATTTTGCCACCGCCGAGCCAGGGCGACATTGCTTCCAGCAGTTCTGGTTTGCCATACAGCACGCCGATACCCGTCGGGCCGTAAAGTTTGTGACCTGAAAAAGCGTAGAAATCGATATCCAGTTGCTGAACATCTGCAGGGAAATGCACCGCGCCCTGAGCACCATCAACCATCACCACCATCCCGGCTGAATGGGCAAAGGTAATCGCTCGCGCCAGATCCGGGCAACCGCCAGTGACGTTCGACATCTGGCCCAACGCCAGAATCCGGCTACGGGGAGTAATCAGTTCCGGTAACAAATCAATATCTGGCAGACGCTGCGCATTAAGCGGCAACTTCACCACTTTGGCTCCGGTTTGTTGGGCGACCATCAGCCAGGGGACGAGGTTGGCGTGGTGCTCTGCCACGCTGACAATAATTTCATCGCCCGGTTGCAGATGCGGACGCGCATAGCATTGCGCCACCATGTTGATGGATTCGGTGGTGCCGCGCGTCCAGACAATAGTTTTGTCATCTGGTGCATTGAGTAATTGCGCTACTTTCTCCCGCGCAGCCTCATAACGCGCGGTCAGACGTTGGGCTTCGGCAAACTGGCTGCGATGGACGTTTCCGGCGCTAAGGCTATAGAACTGTCGGGTAGCCTCAACCACGGCTTCGGGTTTGAGCGCGGTTGCGGCACTGTCGAGATAGACGCCCGCATCCTGTAATGCGGGAAACTGCGCGCGGAACTGCGCGGGATTAAAAACGTTCATGGTACTCCTCGGCTTGATTCACCGATCGTGACGCAAAATTCACTTTGATACAAGGAGAGTGCTAACCATCGGAATTATCTGGATATCCTGGCGAAGCCGCGTCAGTAACATATGCTGAATAGTGTTAGGCGTTAATTTTAGCCTGTTAATCAATACTATTAAGATTTATTAATCGCTTTAAGGAGAAGATGATGAAAAAGACTGCCGCAATTATTTCTGCCTGTATGCTGACTTTTGCCCTGAGCGCCTGTTCCGGTTCGAACTATGTGATGCACACCAATGACGGACGTACTATCGTCTCTGACGGTAAACCACAGACTGATAATGAAACCGGTATGATTTCGTATAAAGACGCTAATGGCAACAAACAGCAGATCAACCGTACCGACGTGAAAGAGATGGTCGAACTGGATCAGTAATTTGCGATCGCAAGGTAAAAAAAAGCACCGCAATTAGGCGGTGCTACATTAATCACTATGGACAGACAGGGTAAATGTACAGGAAGTGAAAAAAGGTAGCTTAGCTACCATGGTCTGAATCGCAGACCAATTGCAAACACAACAACACAACATCACAACCGTAAGCCAAAAGTTCACCAGAACACGCATTCCGATAAAACTTTTCGTTCCGGCTCAGGAAGTGCCGCCACTATAGGTATTTGCTGGTAGAAGCTCAACGGACAATTTATAATGGCTCAGATAAAAAAAACTAATAGGTTACATAGTGTGATCTAATTGTTAAATTCATTTAACATCAAAGTTTAAAAGCCATGTCAAAACGATTACCACCGCTAAATGCCTTACGAGTTTTTGATGCCGCCGCACGCCATTTAAGCTTCACGCGCGCAGCAGAAGAGCTTTTTGTGACCCAGGCCGCAGTAAGTCATCAAATCAAGTCACTTGAGGATTTTTTGGGGCTGAAACTGTTCCGTCGCCGTAATCGTTCACTCCTGCTGACCGAGGAAGGGCAAAGCTATTTCCTCGATATCAAAGAGATATTTTCGCAATTAACCGAAGCGACGCGTAAACTCCAGGCTCGTAGCGCCAAGGGGGCGTTGACGGTCAGTTTACTCCCCAGTTTTGCCATCCACTGGCTGGTGCCGCGACTTTCCAGCTTTAATTCAGCTTATCCGGGAATCGACGTTCGAATCCAGGCGGTCGATCGCCAGGAAGATAAACTGGCGGATGATGTTGATGTGGCGATATTTTATGGTCGTGGCAACTGGCCGGGACTGCGGGTGGAAAAACTTTATGCCGAATATCTGTTGCCGGTGTGTTCTCCGCTACTGCTAACCGGCGAAAAACCCTTGAAGACGCCAGAAGATCTGGCTAAACATACGTTATTACACGATGCGTCCCGGCGTGACTGGCAGACATATACCCGCCAGTTGGGGTTAAACCATATCAACGTTCAACAAGGGCCAATCTTCAGTCACAGCGCCATGGTGCTGCAAGCGGCTATCCACGGGCAGGGAGTCGCATTGGCAAATAATGTGATGGCGCAATCTGAAATCGAGGCCGGACGCCTTGTCTGCCCGTTTAATGATGTTCTGGTCAGTAAAAATGCTTTTTATCTGGTATGTCATGACAGCCAGGCAGAACTGGGTAAAATAGCCGCCTTTCGCCAATGGATCCTGGCGAAAGCCGCTGCTGAACAAGAAAAATTCCGCTTTCGTTATGAACAATAATTTACGTAGGGTACGACCATGACCAGCCGTTTTATGCTGATTTTCGCCGCCATTAGCGGCTTCATTTTTGTGGCTCTGGGCGCTTTTGGCGCGCATGTGTTAAGTAAAACCATGGGAGCCGTTGAGATGGGCTGGATCCAGACCGGCCTCGAATACCAGGCGTTCCATACGCTGGCGATTTTAGGTCTGGCAGTGGCAATGCAGCGTCGCATCAGTATCTGGTTTTACTGGAGTAGCGTTTTCCTCGCGTTAGGTACGGTGCTGTTCAGCGGTAGCCTTTATTGCCTGGCGCTGTCTCATCTGCGTTTATGGGCGTTTGTCACGCCGGTCGGCGGCGTGAGCTTCCTCGCGGGCTGGGCGTTAATGTTAGTCGGTGCTATCCGTTTGAAGCGCAAGGGCGTAAATCATGAATAAGGTTGTATTGTTGTGCCGTCCTGGCTTTGAAAAAGAGTGTGCTGCAGAAATTACCGATAAAGCCGGTCAGCGGGAAATCTTCGGTTTTGCCCGCGTTAAAGACAATGCGGGTTATGTCATTTATGAATGTTATCAACCGGATGATGGCGATAAGTTAATCCGCGAACTGCCGTTCAGTTCATTAATTTTTGCCCGCCAGTGGTTTGTGGTGGGGGAACTCCTCCAGCATTTGCCGCCAGAAGATCGTATTACGCCCATTGTTGGTATGTTGCAGGGCGTGGTAGAGAAGGGCGGAGAGTTGCGCGTTGAAGTTGCCGATACCAACGAAAGCAAAGAGCTGCTGAAATTCTGCCGTAAATTCACCGTGCCGCTACGGGCTGCCTTGCGCGAGGCGGGCGTGCTGGTGAACTATGAAACGCCGAAGCGTCCGGTTGTGCATGTATTCTTTATTGCACCAGGCTGCTGCTATACCGGCTACTCCTACAGCAATAATAATTCGCCGTTCTATATGGGGATTCCACGCCTGAAGTTTCCGGCGGATGCGCCAAGCCGTTCCACGCTCAAACTGGAAGAGGCATTTCATGTGTTTATTCCTGCGGATGAGTGGGATGAACGCCTGGCAAATGGAATGTGGGCGGTAGATTTGGGCGCTTGTCCAGGCGGCTGGACCTACCAACTGGTGAAGCGCAACATGTGGGTATACTCCGTCGATAACGGCCCGATGGCGCAAAGTCTGATGGATACCGGGCAGGTGACGTGGCTGCGGGAAGATGGTTTCAAATTCCGTCCAACACGTAGCAACATCTCATGGATGGTGTGTGACATGGTGGAGAAACCGGCGAAAGTCGCAGCACTGATGGCACAGTGGTTGGTTAATGGCTGGTGTCGTGAAACTATCTTCAACCTTAAGCTGCCGATGAAAAAACGCTACGAAGAAGTGTCACACAATCTGGCGTACATTCAGGCACAGCTTGATGAACATGGCATAAATGCTCAGATTCAGGCGCGTCAGTTGTATCACGATCGTGAAGAAGTGACGGTGCATGTCCGTCGTATCTGGGCTGCGGTGGGTGGTCGTCGCGACGAACGGTAAGTGAGTTGGCAGGGGCATTGACTCCGGTCTGGCATCCGATGTTTGTACCAGTGGCAACCCGCGTGAAGCAACGCTTGAGGATAGTGTAAAGCTTTACCATACAGCGTGGTAATTACGCAGATGTGTTGATGCCGGATGCGACGCTAGCCGCGTCTTATCCGGCCTACAAGTGCATTTAATTCAATGAGTTGTTAATCGGTAGTATTCGGCACGCTGTTACCGTACCAACCGCAATTGCTGTAAATTGCCGTCGATATGCAAATCGGTTTGTAAGCGGGCAATATCGCGGCACAGAAACGCCATCTCTTTATGGGTTTCTAGTTTTTGGCGCCACTTTTCGGCAACCGTATCCAGATTCTCATATATCCCTTCCAGACTCTGAAACTCGACCAGCAGCTGCGTGGCGCTTTTTGGTCCGATTCCCGCAACACCCGGTACCTTTGAACTGCTGATCCCCGCAAGCCCCCAGTAATCGGGCAACTGCTGCGGTTGAACGCCAAATTCTTTATCGATAAACGGCGCATCCAGCCAACGTTTCTGGAAGTAATCACGAATACGTAATGTAGGTGAAAGTAACTGACAGTAGCCTTTATCTGTCGAAACAATAGTTGCCTGATGCCCGGCTTGAGTCACTTTGACCGCCAGCGTGGCGGCTAAGTCATCGGCTTCGTTGCCGCTGGCTGACCAGCACGGGACGCCGCGTTGCTCAAAGGCGGCGCGTAATGCAGGCATCTCGTCGTGCAACTCTTCGGGCATTGGCGGACGACCGGCTTTGTAATCCGGTAAACGTTGATGACGCCAGCCGCTATTGCGGTTTTCATCATCAAAAACGGCGACGGCATGGGTTGGCTGGCTGTGCATAATGAGCTGATCGAGCGCGTGCTGACAGGTTTCGACACAGGGCGAGCCCTGAACAGCATGGATGCGACGAATAAGATTCAGTGCATCGACAATAAGCAAATGAACAGCCACGATAACCCCCTTAAAGATCAGGCGATAAGGGTAACATTCGATACCGGAACAGGCTACGGCTGGATGAGAAAACAGGAAGAGGCCTCGCAAAACGAGGCCTCTGGAGAGAGATTAATCGCAGGCAACAATCTTCATCGCCAGGCCACCACGAGAGGTTTCGCGGTACTTGGCATTCATATCTTTACCTGTTTCGTACATGGTTTCGATAACTTTGTCGAGGCAGACGCGCGGCTCGCTGGTACGGCGCAGCGCCATACGCGCGGCGTTCACCGCTTTCACTGCCGCAATGGCGTTACGCTCGATGCACGGCACCTGTACTTGTCCGGCGACCGGGTCACACGTCAGGCCGAGGTTATGTTCCATTGCGATTTCTGCCGCGATGCATACCTGTGCCGGGCTTGCGCCTAACAGTTCAGCCAGACCAGCCGCCGCCATTGAGCACGCCACGCCAACTTCACCCTGGCAGCCGACTTCGGCACCAGAAATCGAGGCGTTCATCTTATAAAGAGAACCAATGGCGCTTGCCACCAGCAGGTAACGAGCCAGTGAGTTAGCGTTCACTTCACGGATAAACTTGTCGTAGTACGCCAGCACTGCCGGGATAATCCCGCACGCGCCGTTAGTCGGTGCAGTCACCACGCGACCACCCGCAGCGTTTTCTTCGTTCACTGCCAGCGCGAACATGTTGATCCAGTCAACAACCGCCATCGGGTCAGTGGTGTTTTTGTCCTGGCTGACCAGCATCCGGCGCAGCGCCGCCGCACGGCGTGGAACGCGCAGTTTGCCTGGCAGCACGCCTTCGGTGGAAATACCGCGCTCAATACCGCCGCGCATCACGTCCCAGACGTTCGCCAGGTGCTGTTCCAGCTCTTCTTTGCTGTGCAGCGCCAGTTCGTTTTTCATCATCAGGCCAGAGAGTGACAGCCCGGTTTCCTGACAATGCTTTTGCAGATCGGCTGCTGAGCTGTACGGATAAGGAACTTCAACCGGTGCGCTATCCTGCTGACCAAAATGTTCTTCATCAACGATAAAGCCACCGCCGATGGAGTAGTAAGTCTGGCTGTAAACGACTTTATCGCCCACCAGCGCGGTGATGCGCATACCGTTTTCATGCAGAGAAAGGTTGTCGGCATGGAAGTTCATGCATTCATCAACCGGGAACTCCACTTCATGCTGACCGTTTGCCAGCATCAGGCGACCGTGGGTGTTCACATCCTGAATAAAACCAGGGATGGAATCGATATCAACGGTATCCGGCAGGTTACCCGCCAGGCCCATAATAATGGCGATATCCGTGTGGTGGCCTTTACCGGTCAGAGAGAGCGAGCCGTAGACATCAACCACCACACGGGTCACGTCTTTTAGCAAGTTACGGGCAATCAGATCATCGGTAAATTGTTTACCCGCTTTCATTGGTCCAACGGTATGGGAACTGGAAGGGCCAATGCCGATTTTGAAAATATCGAATACGCTAATCATAGGAAATTCATCGGGTTAAAACGGAGGAAGCGCCGCCCGAAAGCGGCGCGAAAGGATTTAGCTGAACAGAGAGTAGAAAATTGCGGAGATAGCAATCAGACCCATCACGACAACGAATACGTTGCTGATGTGACCGCTGTACTTACGCATTGCCGGTACTTTCTGGATTGCGTACATCGGCATCAGGAACAGGATCATCGCGATGATTGGGCCGCCCAGGGTTTCAATCATCCCCAGGATGCTCGGGTTCAGCGTAGCAACAATCCAGGTCGTTACCAGCATGAACAGCGCAGTGATACGGTTCAGCTTGTTGATTTCGATAGACTTACCTTTACCACGCAGAGATTTAATCACCATACCGTTGAAGCCTTCACGCGCACCCAGGTAGTGACCGAGGAAGGATTTGGTGATAGCGATAATCGCGATAATCGGAGCCATCCACGCGATGATCGGCGCGTTAAAGTGGTTAGCCAGGTAAGACAGAATCGAGATGTTCTGCTCTTTTGCTGCAGCCAGGTCTGCCGGAGTCAGGCTCAGTACGCAGCTGAATACGAAGAACATTACGGTCAGCACCATCATGATGTGTGCGAATGCCAGGATCTTCGAGCATTTCTGTTCTGCCATATCACCGTACTCTTCACGCTTCGCAACGGCGAAAGAAGAGATGATCGGAGAGTGGTTGAACGAGAACACCATTACCGGGATTGCCAGCCACAGGGTCATCCACAGACCGTTTCCGGTTGCTGATGCAGTATCCAGAGACAGCGTTTCCAGAGCTGCGCCATTCCACTGCGGGATCAGGTACAGAGCCAGCAGCATCAGTACGCCAACAAACGGGAATACCAGAATACTCATCGCCTTAACGATCATCTGCTCACCGAAGCGAACGATGGTCATCATACCTACGATCAGGATCAGCGACAGAATCGCACGCGGCGGCGGCGTCATACCCAGCTGGTGAGACATGAAGCTTTCAACCGTGTTGGTGATTGCCACGCTATAAACCAGCAGGATCGGGTAGATAGCGAAGAAGTACAGCAGAGTAATCAGTTTACCTGCGCCAATACCAAAGTGTTCTTCTACTACCTCGGTGATATCTTCGCCTGGGTTTTTACCAGACAGTACGAAGCGAGTCAGGCCACGGTGAGCAAAAAACGTCATCGGGAACGCAAGGATGGCCATGATGATCAGCGGGATCATACCGCCAACACCGGCGTTGATTGGCAGGAACAGTACACCCGCGCCGATTGCCGTGCCGTACAGGCCCAGCATCCACATGGTGTCTGTCTTACGCCAGGCACTGCGAGAGTCTTTCGACGCAATCGTGCTGGTTTGAGTCGTTTCCATCTATTTCTCCTGGAGGAATGCAAATAATTCAGCTTTTAGCCAGTTCAGCCCGGGAAGGTGCCTGGCCGTAAAAATGAAATCTGTCTATCGGCGATGGCTTAATCATTTTCCGCCCTAATAATTTGAGGGCGGAAAGATACACACAAGTTATGCATCTATCAGTGATCTTGATCTCAAATACAATAATCTACTTAGAAGATAGATAATCCCAACTCTTTACTCTGTAAATCAAAAGTAAAAGAGAATTTAAGGGCAATATTTTCCCACTAAACGATATCTGGTTTCTTCCGGGGCGCGCAATATATGTAGGTTGAACTGAAAAAATCAATACTTTTAGTTAATCATGATAAGAATTTCTTTTTCACAGTAATAAAATGCGGTTTATGAAAGCAGGTAAACGTTTGCGTTGCAATATAAATTGTATGACATATTAATATTGGTGATATTAAGTGTCTTATGATGCGTTGAAACATTCAGATAACAAATGAAATGGATTGGTGAGTGAGTGACCAAAAAAGAGAAAACCCGGCAACAAACGTTACCGGGGCAGGGGAGATTACGTGCAGATTTCGTAGCAAGGGATGTAGGCTGAGCCAGGCAACTTCATACGGTGCTGGGCGACAAAACCCTGAAGCAGGTCGTCCATACGACGCATTATCTCTTTATCGCCGTTGATTTTGTAAGGACCAAACTCTTCAATGGCGCGGATACCGACCTCTTTCACGTTACCCGCCACAATACCGGAGAACGCGCGACGCAGGTCAGCGGCCAAAACTTCTACAGGCTGATCCGGGTACAGTTTCAGATTAGCCATGTTCTCGTGAGACGGCTCAAACGGCATTTGCAGATCTGGCGCAATGCGCATTGACCAGTTAAAGCTGTAAGCATCACCGGTGTCGCGGCGATTTTCTTTCACCAGCGGCATCGATTTTTTCATCTGACGAGCGACTTCAGCAGCGTCATCAATAATGATGCGGTAATGGCGGCGGGCGTTTTCTCCCAGCGTATGCACGACAAACTCGTCCAGTACGCGGAAGTAATCGGCGCTCTCTTTCGGACCGGTGAGGATCAGCGGTAAAACCTGATCTTTATTTGCCGGATTCATCAAAATTCCCAGCAAATAGAGCAACTCTTCTGCCGTACCCACACCGCCTGGGAAGATAATGATGCCGTGAGCGATACGCACAAACGCTTCCAGACGTTTTTCGATATCCGGCATGATTATCAATTCGTTGACCAGCGGGTTAGGCGGTTCAGCGGCGATAATTGACGGCTCTGTCATACCAATAAAACGGCTGTCTTTGTAACGCTGCTGAGCGTGACCCACTGCCGCGCCTTTCATCGGTGCTTCCATCGCACCCGGGCCGCAACCGGTGCAGATATTTAACTCACGCAGACCCAGCTGATTTCCGACGCGACGGGCATACAAATACTCGTTTTCGTTGATTGAGTGACCGCCCCAGCACACAACCATATTTGGCGCTTCGCCGACATGCAGTGCGCGAGCATTACGCAATATAGAAAAGACCAGATTAGTAATGTGGACAGAGTTGTCGAGATTCAGGTTTGGAAAACGAACGGTGTTATGGATTTGCCCATAGACGAAGAGAATGTCGCGCAGAACAGCGAACAAGTTGGCCTGCAAGGCGCGAATAATGCGCCCATCGACAAAAGCTTCTTCCGGGGGGTTGATCAGTTCTAACTTAACGCCACGTTCACGGCGCAGCACGTTAATGTCAAAATTTTCAAAACGAGACAGCAATTCTTTGCTGTTATCGGTCAAACTACCGGAGTTCAGAACAGCAAGTGAACAGTTGCGAAACAGTTGATAGAGGTCGCTGCTGGCGGTGCGTTTAAGCATATCCACTTCCAGCTGCGACAACATATCCATGGAGCCAAGCGGGCTAATATGTGTAATCAAGAAAAACTCCTTATGGGACGAATATCGTCATTCCCTTTGATTACAATAGCCCTGCCTGATGGCCTTTCACAACTCTATGCGTGAATCCAGTACGCAAAAATGAGAAAAAATTTATTGTCGTACCAGTCGGGTCGTCGATGGGACAAAGTCGCTATTGCTACGCCACGGGTTAATGTCCAGGCCGCCACGACGGGTATAACGCGCATAGACGCTTAATTTCTCTGGCTGGCAGAAGCGCAGCAGGTCATTGAAAATACGCTCTACGCACTGCTCATGGAACTCGTTGTGATGACGGAAAGAAACCAGATAACGCAGCAGTTTTTCCCGATCAATTTTGCGTCCACGGTACTGAATTTGGATCGAACCCCAATCTGGCTGATGGGTGATCAGGCAGTTTGACTTCAGCAGGTGGCTAACCAGCGTCTCTTCCACCACTTTTTCACCGCTGGCGGCATTCTCAAGATAGTCAGTGGTAAATTCATAGTTATCGATAGCGATATCCTGGTCATCAATGCAGGTGCCATTGAAATGACCCATCGGCTGGCCTTCCAGTTCATCAAGACGATATAAGGCCACGCTAACTTTACCCTGGGCGCAGGTGCTTAAGTCTCGTTCCAGCGTCTGACGCACCTCGTCCCAGTGATTAAAACGCGTCTGGTTAAAACTGTTGAGATAGAGCTTAAAACTCTTCGACTCAATCAGATTTACGCTGGTGTAATCAAGTTCAACATGACCGACCGCGACCTGTGGCAAACCTTTGGCATTCAGCCAGGAAAGCTCATACAGCGTCCAGATATCCGCACCGTGAAAAGGCAGGTTATCCGCTTTCAGACCCAGCGGATCGCGATTCAGACTACGCGGAACGCCTTGCAGCAGACTGGCGTCATAGGTATCCCGGTAATCGGTTGATTTCCCGAGAGTCAGGCCCGCAAGTGCCTGATGGTTTGCATAAGAAGACATGTTTCACCGTCATAAACCAGATAAACTAAACGACAAGTGTATCTGGTTTAAGTGAAGAGAGAAATTAGTGGACGATTTGACCGCACAAGCCTTAAGAGATTTTACTGCGCGCTACTGCGATGCGTGGCATGAGCAGCATAAAAGCTGGCCGTTAAGTGAGGAGCTGTATGGTGTGCCTTCACCATGCATTATTTCAACCACCGATGACGCCGTATACTGGCAACCCCAGCCGTTTACCGGTGAACAAAATGTAAACGCGGTTGAACGGGCGTTTGATATTGTGATACAACCCACAATTCATACTTTCTATACAACCCAGTTTGCCGGGGACATGTATGCCCGGTTTGGTGATATCTCACTGACATTACTGCAAACCTGGAGCGAAGACGACTTCCGTCGGGTGCAGGAAAATCTGATTGGTCATCTGGTGACTCAGAAACGGCTAAAACTGCCGCCCACGCTATTTATCGCGACGCTGGAAGAAGAGTTAGAGGTTATCTCGGTGTGTAATCTCTCTGGTGAAGTGTGCAAAGAGACGCTGGGAACGCGTAAACGGACGCATTTAGCCTCAAATCTTGCGGAATTCCTTAACCAACTTAAGCCCCTTCTGTAATCCAAATACCCCGTCTGGTTGTGAGAGATCTCTTACAGACCCTGTAGGAGATCGCCAGGAAATAAGCGAATACTTAAAAAGATAAGAATCGATATTTCCATTTAAAATCAATCTATTACTTGTTAATTCTTAACTTTCATATGAAATTATCCTTAAGGCATTGTCTGTAAGCTCCTTGTAAGACTCAGCGAAAAAGACGATTCTATCTTCGTCGACAGGGAGTCAGACAATAGAAGTGAACATTAGGATGATGACACTTCTGAAGGACACGCCAGGACGGTGTTTCAGGGAAAGGCTTCTGGATGAAGCGAAGAGGATAACGCAGGACGCGTTAAAGGACACCTCCAGGATGGAGAATGAGAACCGGTCAGGATGATTCGGTGGGTCAGGAAGGCCAGGGACACTTCAGGATGAAGTATCACATCGGGGTGGTGTGAGCAGGAAGCGATAGTTCAGGATGAACGATTGGTCGCAAGACCAGAGGAAAAGTTGTCAAGGATGAGCAGGGAGCAACAAAAGTAGCTGGATTGCTGCGAAACGAACCGGGAGCACTGTGAATACAGTGCTCCCTTTTTTTATTCCTGCTATCCTTCGCGGCAGTTTTTTCTTATTGAGGTTGCTTTATGACCACTCATGACCGCGTTCGTCTCCAGTTGCAGGTGCTTGAATCGTTACTGCGTGAACATCAGCACTGGCGAAACGATGAGCCCCAGCCGCATCAATTCAACAGTACCCAACCGTTCTTTATGGACACCATGGAGCCACTGGAGTGGTTGCAGTGGGTACTTATTCCACGGATGCACGATTTATTAGATAACAACCAGCCATTACCGGGGGCATTTGCCGTGGCGCCGTACTATGAAATGGCGCTGGCGACTGACCACCCGCAACGCACGCTTATTCTGGCGGAACTGGAAAAGCTGGATGCTCTTTTTGCGGATGATGCAAACTGATGCTGGAAATACTCTACCAGGATGAATGGCTGGTTGCGGTAAATAAACCGTCTGGCTGGCTGGTCCACCGTAGCTGGCTGGATCGCGACGAGAAAGTGGTGGTCATGCAAACCGTGCGTGACCAGATTGGTCAGCACGTATTTACCGCGCATCGCCTGGACAGACCAACTTCCGGCGTATTGCTGATGGGACTGTCCAGCGAAGCTGGACGGCTGCTGGCACAACAGTTTGAACAGCATCAAATCCAGAAACGTTACCATGCGATAGTTCGTGGCTGGCTAATGGAAGAAGCGGAGCTGGATTATCCACTGGTGGAAGAACTGGACAAAATCGCCGATAAATTTGCCCGAGAAGATAAAGGCCCGCAGCCAGCGGTAACGCATTATCGCGGTCTGGCGACGGTGGAAATGCCAGTCGCAACCGGACGTTACCCGACCACGCGCTACGGCCTGGTGGAACTGGAGCCGAAAACCGGACGCAAACACCAGCTCCGCCGCCATCTTGCCCATTTGCGTCATCCAATTATTGGCGACAGCAAACATGGTGATTTACGCCAGAATCGCAGCGGTGCTGAACATTTTGGCCTCCAGCGGTTAATGCTACATGCCAGTCAGTTGTCATTGACGCATCCGTTCACTGGCGAACCGCTGACTATTCACGCGGGGCTGGACGACACCTGGATGCTGGCGTTATCACAATTTGGCTGGCATGGTCTGCTTCCTGAAAATGAAAGGGTTGAGTTCAGTGCGCCATCAGGTCAGGATGGTGAGATAAGTTCCTAATCCAGGGAGAAAACGATATGGCGGAAATTGGTATTTTTGTGGGCACCATGTACGGAAACTCGCTGTTAGTGGCGGAAGAGGCGGAAGCAATTTTGACCGCGCAGGGTCACAAAGCAACGGTGTTTGAAGATCCAGAATTAAGCGACTGGCTGCCTTATCAGGACAAGTTCGTGCTGGTGGTTACGTCCACGACCGGGCAAGGCGACCTTCCTGACAGCATTGTGCCGCTCTTTCAGGGAATCAAAGATAGTCTCGGTTTTCAGCCGAATCTGCGTTATGGCGTGATTGCGCTCGGCGACAGTAGTTATGTGAATTTCTGCAATGGCGGCAAACAGTTCGATGCGTTGTTGCAGGAACAGAGTGCGCAGCGGATAGGGGAAATGCTGCTGATTGACGCCAGTGAGCACCCGGAACCTGAAACGGAATCAAACCCGTGGGTCGAACAGTGGGGCACGCTGTTGTCCTGACAAATTGCCGTTTTAAGCAAACTGAATCGAATCCTTTCAGGCAAATGCCAGTAAAAACTCGCAAATGTGACGGTTTTTTACTGGCGTTTGCCTGGAGTCAAGCGATCCATTTCATACTCTTCTTTATTTCTCCGTTATAACCCTTCCTTTCTTGTTCTTGTTTTCATTTCCGTGAAGTTGATTCCACCGTCCAGGGCTAATGCCAAAATCGAGCCTCATTGAACGCATTAATGTTGTGTTGTTGCACGGTGAGCCGCTATGGCGCGCTTTTTATACTGCTGATGCCAGATATAAACACGCGCCGCATTCGGCGAACGACCTATAAAAACGGCAAAAAACACCCTACGTCACCTCTGATTTCCTGGCGGTATTGCAGTCCAGAGTGAGCGTGGCTAACGCGAATTTTCAGGAGTGCAACAATGAGTTCTTTAAGTCAGGCTGCGAGCAGTGTGGAAAAACGCACTAATGCTCGTTACTGGATAGTGGTGATGTTGTTTATCGTCACATCCTTCAACTACGGCGACCGCGCTACGCTCTCTATCGCCGGTTCGGAAATGGCCAAAGATATCGGCCTTGATCCAGTGGGAATGGGCTATGTGTTCTCTGCTTTCTCATGGGCTTATGTCATTGGGCAGATCCCTGGCGGCTGGTTGCTGGATCGCTTTGGTTCAAAACGCGTCTACTTCTGGTCGATCTTTATCTGGTCGATGTTTACCTTGCTGCAAGGCTTTGTCGATATCTTTAGTGGATTTGGCATTATCGTTGCCCTGTTTACGCTGCGCTTCCTGGTCGGGCTTGCTGAAG
The DNA here is from genome assembly GCF_002966005.1 of Escherichia sp. MOD1-EC5433. Lineage (NCBI taxonomy): Bacteria > Pseudomonadati > Pseudomonadota > Gammaproteobacteria > Enterobacterales > Enterobacteriaceae > Escherichia > Escherichia sp. MOD1-EC5433. The sequence continues at coordinate 747,476 of NZ_PTRL01000001.1, forward strand.
CGCCATCTTTCCCCGGCAACAGTCGCATTGTAGCGGCCTGGTTTCCGGCGCAGGAAAGAGGAACGGCGGTGTCGATTTTTAACTCTGCACAATACTTTGCGACGGTTATCTTCGCGCCGATTATGGGCTGGCTGACTCATGAAGTGGGCTGGTCACACGTTTTCTTCTTTATGGGCGGTCTGGGCATTGTCATCAGCTTTATCTGGTTGAAAGTCATACACGAGCCAAATCAACATCCGGGCGTAAATCAGAAAGAGCTGGACTACATTGCTGCGGGCGGTGCGCTTATCAATATGGATCAGCAAAACACCAAAATTAAAGTGCCGTTCAGCGTGAAGTGGGGGCAAATCAAACAGTTGCTAGGTTCGCGGATGATGATCGGCGTTTATATTGGTCAGTATTGTATCAACGCTATGACTTACTTCTTTATCACCTGGTTTCCGGTTTATCTGGTGCAGGCGCGCGGGATGTCGATTCTGAAAGCGGGGTTTGTTGCGTCTGTTCCGGCGGTTTGCGGTTTTATCGGCGGTGTGCTGGGTGGGATTATTTCCGACTGGCTGATGCGTCGCACGGGGTCGCTGAACATTGCGCGTAAAACGCCGATCGTGATGGGCATGTTGCTGTCGATGGTGATGGTGTTCTGTAACTACGTCAACGTTGAGTGGATGATCATCGGCTTTATGGCGCTGGCCTTCTTCGGTAAGGGCATCGGGGCGCTGGGTTGGGCTGTAATGGCAGATACCGCGCCAAAAGAGATCAGCGGTCTTTCCGGTGGCCTGTTCAACATGTTCGGTAACATTTCTGGCATCGTCACACCTATCGCAATTGGTTATATCGTTGGCACGACGGGCTCCTTTAATGGGGCGCTGATTTACGTTGGGGTTCATGCCTTAATCGCGGTACTGAGTTATCTGGTGCTGGTGGGTGATATCAAGCGTATTGAGCTGAAACCTGTCGCGGGTAAATAAGATGATAACCCCGATTTCAAATATCCCGGCTCCTGAATTTCTGACCGTAAACGTCCCGTTTTCGGCCGTCATTGATTCTGAATAAGGACATAAACATGAGTTCTCAATTTACGACGCCCGTTGTTACTGAAATGCAGGTAATTCCGGTTGCGGGTCACGACAGTATGCTGATGAACCTGAGTGGCGCACACGCGCCGTTCTTCACGCGTAATATTGTGATCATCAAAGATAACTCCGGTCACACCGGCGTAGGGGAAATTCCCGGCGGTGAGAAAATCCGCAAAACGCTGGAAGATGCGATTCCGCTGGTGGTGGGTAAAACCGTCGGCGAGTACAAAAACGTTCTGACGCTGGTGCGTAACACGTTTGCCGATCGTGATGCTGGCGGGCGGGGCTTACAGACATTTGATTTGCGTACCACGATTCATGTGGTGACTGGAATTGAAGCAGCAATGCTGGATCTGCTGGGGCAGCATCTGGGGGTTAACGTGGCGTCGCTGCTGGGCGATGGTCAACAGCGTAGCGAAGTCGAAATGCTGGGCTATCTGTTCTTTGTGGGTAATCGCAACGCTACACCGCTGCCGTATCAAAGCCAGCCGGATGACTCATGCGACTGGTATCGCCTGCGTCACGAAGAAGCGATGACGCCGGATGCGGTGGTGCGCCTGGCGGAGGCAGCATATGAAAAATATGGCTTTAATGATTTCAAACTGAAGGGCGGTGTACTGGCCGGGGAAGAAGAAGCCGAATCTATCTTGGCACTGGCGAAACGCTTCCCGCAGGCGCGTATTACCCTCGATCCTAACGGTGCCTGGTCGCTGAACGAAGCGATTAAAATTGGTAAATATCTGAAAGGTTCGCTGGCTTATGCAGAAGATCCGTGCGGTGCGGAGCAAGGTTTCTCCGGGCGTGAAGTGATGGCGGAGTTCCGTCGCGCAACTGGCCTGCCAACCGCAACCAACATGATCGCCACCGACTGGCGGCAGATGAGCCATACGCTCTCCCTGCAATCAGTCGATATCCCGCTGGCAGACCCGCATTTCTGGACGATGCAAGGTTCAGTGCGAGTGGCGCAGATGTGCCATGAATTTGGCCTGACCTGGGGTTCACACTCCAACAACCACTTCGATATTTCCCTTGCGATGTTTACCCATGTTGCAGCCGCCGCACCGGGTAAAATCACTGCGATTGATACACACTGGATCTGGCAGGAAGGTAATCAGCGCCTGACCAAAGAACCGTTTGAGATCAAAGGCGGGCTGGTACAGGTGCCGCAAAAACCAGGATTGGGCGTAGAAATCGATATGGATCAGGTGATGAAAGCCCACGAGCTGTATCAGAAACACGGGCTTGGCGCGCGTGACGATGCAATGGGAATGCAGTACCTGATCCCAGGCTGGACGTTCGATAACAAGCGTCCTTGCATGGTGCGTTAAGACAGATAACAAAAACCGGCTCTGTCTGGAGCCGGTTTTTACTCGATAAAATATTAATTATCCGAGAATTTTGCTGGCTTCGCGCGCCACATTATCCATCTCGTCTAACAGTTCCAGTAGCTCCGGCTCCAGATCTTCTTCTTTAGTACCGCTGCGTAGCTGTTGTTCGATGAGCTGGCAGAGATTCTTCATACGTGGTACGCCGCTATAGCCACAACTGCCATGTAGTTTATGAATCAAATCAACCAGACCTTCCGGGTTTTCTCCAACCAGTTGTTCCTCAACTTTGTTGCGAACTTCTGGCAGGAAATCGAGCAACATTTGCAGCATATCGCGCGCCAGATCGGTTTTTCCTGCGGCCTGTCGCAGTGCCAGTTGCCAGTCGAGAGTCGCATTCTGGTTCACCACAATTTCGTTCACTTCTGGCGTTACGACGCGAGAGGAAATACCGCTGCCAGGCTTGTAGCGCAACAGCAAATTATGCAATCGCTCTTCCTCAATCGGTTTCGCCAGATAATCGCTCATTCCCGCGCCAAGCAGTTTCTCTTTTTGCCCTGCCATCGCATGTGCCGTTACCGCGATAACCGGCGTTTGCTGCTGATGTGGGAGCTGGTGGATGAGTTCGCACGCCCGAATGCCGTCCATGTCCGGCATTTGAATATCCATTAAGATCAAATCGAACGGCATCTGTTTCGCGCGTTCAACCGCCTGATGCCCGCTATCGCAAAGCTCCACATGTTGCACCATATCTTCCAGCAACGCGCCGATAAGTTTCAGGTTCGCGGGGTTATCATCAACCGCCATGACTGTCATTGCCAGCTTACTTTCATCGGTAACAGGCAAAAGTGTGTTTTGTTTTTGATGACAAAATTCCGTCAGGGCAGGCAACAGGCGCGTAGGTGTTAAGGGTTTCAGCAGACACGCGCCGATACCATCTTGCTTGAGTTTTTCGGCATTGACCTGTGCATGGCAAGGAAGCGCCAGCATCAGGAAATCGGTCATCGACACCGCTTGCGCCAACCGCTCATGTTGCATCGTCAGCGGCTCGCGGAAGGTCACCGCAATCCCTAACAACATCATGTCGTAATGCGCGGGAGGCAGCGCGGAGAAGGTTGGGCTATAAACCACTTCCAGCGGTGTTTCACTTAAAATATCCAGCGTACATTGCGCTGCTGCGGAGTTCGGTTCGACATAGGCCAGACGCTTACCGGCGAGGCACTGGGTGGATGGCCCTTCGATGATAATATTCGGGTTCAGATCGAGATTAATGTGGAACCAGAAGGTAGAACCGCGATTCGGCTGGCTATGGAACGAAATATCGCCGCCCATTTCATTAACCAGTTTCTGTGTAATCACCAGCCCCAACCCGGTGCCACCATGGCGGCGGGAAATACTGGCATCAGCCTGTCTGAAGGCCTGGAATAAGCGCGATTGATCGCGTTCAGGAATACCAATGCCGGTATCTCGAATCTGCACTTCAATCTGCACTTTGGTATTACTCAGCGCACGTTTTTCTACCAGAATATCAATGTTGCCATTCTCGGTGAATTTAATCGCATTACCCACCAGGTTAGTGATGATTTGCTGTAAACGCAGTGGGTCGCCAATTACGTTATCGGGCACGTCGCTCTTAATATTGAGCGTTAATTCCAGCCCTTTATCGTGAGAAGAATGTGCCAGCAGGGTAACGACTTCATCCAGCGTGCTACGCAATGGGAACGGAATACTTTCCAGAATCAGCTTGCCCGCTTCCAGTTTCGAGAAGTCGAGAACATCATTAATAATTGCCAGCAAATTATTTGCCGAACGTTCAATGGTATTCAGGTGATCGCGCTGCGTTGGTGTTAATTCTGTTTTCAGCGTCAGGCGGGTAAAGCCAATAACACCATTCAGTGGTGTACGCAGCTCATGTGACATATTTGCCAGAAACTCGGATTTAATACGTGCCGCTTCCTGGGCGCGCTTTTTCGCCAGATCCAACTCAACGTTCTGAATTTCCATCTGCTCCAGCGTTTCCCGCAGATCGGAGGTCGCCTGGTCGATATTGTGCTGCATCTCTTCGTGATAAGCTGCCAGCGACATTGCCATCGAGTTGATACCGTTTTTCAGCATATCCAGCTCGCCGAGCATAAATCCTTCCACCCGGCTGTCGAGTTGCCCACGACGGATGCGGTCGACGGTATTAACCATGTTACGAATCGGGCCGGTTACATCGCGCATTAAGCGCCAGCCAAAAATAAGCGCAATACCGATACAAAACAGCATCATCACGCTGGAAATAAAGATCTCTTTATATTGCTGCAAGCGAACCGATTTAAGATCCAGCTCAAGCGCAATATATCCCAGCATATTCTGGCTATTTTTGGCATCGCTACTGGGCGATTCGTCGGGGGAATAACTCTCGGAAATAATCGGTGTGCGCAGGATCATAATATCGCCGTCACGTGTGACAGTGAGCTGGCGAGGAAACGGCACGTTGCTGCCGAGCTGCATTGATGAAGGATCAAGATGAAAATTGGAGGTGACAAAAAGTCGGTTATTTTCATCATAAACCGAAATCGCGCGAACAATATCGGAATGGCGACGATGCAGTACGCTTATTAACTGACCGATAGATTCGCGATTTTGCAGGCTCATGCCATATTCAGTAGAAACGGCAAGTGGCTCAATAATGCTGGCACCGGCATCTTCCAGTTGACGCTGCAAGTCGTTATAGCGGTGTACGACGAAAAAGATACTCAGCAATAAACCAATAAGGACGGTCGGTGCCAGGATCAGAATCATCATGCGTGCGCGCAGGCTGTAGTTGGTCATGGAGTTCCGTTATGGGACAATTAAGGTCACACTGTTAAATTGAGAAAGTCTCGCCAATGGCGCAATTCTACTCTGCAAAACGACGCACGACGACGCGTCAGATCATAACCGTTTCAGTCAACGACCTCGACTCTTTTGGTCAGGGCGTGGCGCGACATAACGGCAAAACGTTATTTATCCCCGGGCTATTGCCGCAGGAAAACGCGGAAGTGACTGTTACTGAAGATAAAAAACAGTATGCCCGCGCTAAAGTCGTACGGCGGTTAAGCGACAGCCCGGAACGCGAAACGCCACGCTGCCCTCATTTTGGCGTATGCGGTGGCTGTCAGCAACAACACGCCAGCGTGGATTTACAGCAGCGCAGCAAAAGTGCGGCGCTCGCCCGGTTAATGAAACACGACGTCTCTGAAGTGATCGCCGACGTCCCCTGGGGCTATCGGCGCCGTGCGCGTTTAAGTCTGAACTTTCAGCCGAAAACACAACAGCTCCAGATGGGATTTCGCAAAGCGGGTTCCAGTGACATTGTTGATGTTAAACAATGCCCTGTTTTAGTGCCCCAACTTGAAGCATTGCTGCCCAAAGTCAGAGCATGTCTGACGAGCTTACAGGGAATGCGCCACCTTGGGCATGTTGAACTGGTGCAGGCAACCAGCGGCACGCTGATGATTTTGCGCCATACCGCACCGCTAAGTTCGGCAGATCGCGAAAAACTGGAATGCTTTTCGCATTCTGAAGGCCTGGATCTGTATCTCGCCCCCGATAGTGAGATACTCGAAACGGTCTCTGGTGAGATGCCCTGGTATGACTCAAACGGGTTGCGCTTAACTTTTAGCCCGCGTGATTTTATTCAGGTCAACGCGGGCGTGAACCAGAAAATGGTGGCGCGCGCGCTGGAGTGGCTGGATGTGCAACCTGACGAGCGCGTGCTGGATCTGTTCTGCGGCATGGGCAATTTTACGCTGCCGTTAGCCACTCGTGCGGCAAACGTAGTGGGTGTAGAAGGTGTTCCGGCACTGGTGGAAAAAGGCCAGCAGAATGCGCGTCTTAATGGCTTACAAAATGTGACGTTTTATCACGAAAATCTTGAAGAAGATGTCACAAAGCAGCCGTGGGCGAAAAGCGGCTTCGATAAAGTGTTGCTGGACCCAGCGCGAGCAGGTGCCGCAGGTGTTATGCAACAAATTATAAAACTGGAACCCATTCGTATAGTTTATGTATCCTGTAACCCTGCAACGCTGGCTCGGGATAGCGAAGCGTTATTAAAAGCAGGATATACCATTGCGCGACTGGCGATGCTGGATATGTTCCCACACACGGGGCATCTGGAATCGATGGTACTTTTCTCGCGCGTAAAATAGTTACGATTTGCTGATTTCGGCAGGTCTGGTCCCTAAAGGAGAGGACGATGGTTGCGGTAAGAAGTGCACATATCAATAAGGCTGGTGAATTTGATCCGCAAAAATGGATCGCAAGTCTGGGTATTACCAGCCAGAAGTCGTGTGAGTGCTTAGCCGAAACCTGGGCGTATTGTCTGCAGCAGACGCAGGGGCATCCGGATGCCAGTCTGCTATTGTGGCGTGGTGTTGAGATGGTGGAGATCCTCTCGACATTAAGTATGGACATTGACACGCTGCGGGCGGCGCTGCTGTTCCCTCTGGCGGATGCCAACGTAGTCAGCGAAGATGTGCTGCGTGAGAGCGTCGGTAAGTCGGTCGTCAACCTTATTCACGGCGTGCGAGATATGGCGGCGATCCGCCAGCTGAAAGCGACGCACACCGATTCTGTTTCCTCTGAACAGGTCGATAACGTTCGCCGGATGTTATTGGCGATGGTCGATGATTTCCGCTGTGTGGTCATCAAACTGGCTGAGCGTATTGCTCATCTGCGCGAAGTGAAAGACGCGCCGGAAGATGAACGCGTACTGGCAGCAAAAGAGTGCACCAATATCTATGCGCCGCTGGCGAACCGTCTCGGGATCGGGCAACTGAAATGGGAACTGGAAGATTACTGCTTCCGTTATCTCCACCCGACCGAATACAAACGCATTGCAAAACTGCTGCATGAGCGCCGTCTCGACCGCGAACACTACATTGAAGAGTTTGTCGGGCATCTGCGCGCTGAGATGAAAGCTGAAGGCGTTAAAGCTGAAGTCTATGGCCGCCCGAAACACATCTACAGCATCTGGCGCAAAATGCAGAAAAAGAACCTTGCCTTTGACGAGCTGTTTGATGTCCGTGCAGTACGTATCGTCGCCGAGCGTTTACAGGACTGCTACGCCGCGTTGGGGATAGTGCACACTCACTATCGCCACCTGCCGGATGAGTTCGACGATTACGTCGCTAACCCGAAACCAAACGGCTACCAGTCTATTCATACCGTGGTGCTTGGGCCGGGCGGCAAAACCGTTGAGATCCAAATCCGCACCAAACAGATGCATGAAGATGCAGAGTTGGGCGTTGCTGCGCACTGGAAATATAAAGAGGGCGCGGCTGCTGGCGGCGCGCGTTCGGGACATGAAGACCGGATTGCCTGGCTGCGTAAACTGATTGCGTGGCAGGAAGAGATGGCCGATTCCGGCGAAATGCTCGATGAAGTACGCAGCCAGGTCTTTGACGACCGGGTGTACGTCTTTACGCCGAAAGGTGATGTGGTTGATTTACCTGCGGGCTCAACGCCGCTGGACTTCGCGTACCACATCCACAGTGATGTCGGGCACCGCTGCATCGGGGCAAAAATTGGCGGGCGTATCGTGCCGTTCACCTACCAGTTGCAGATGGGCGACCAGATCGAAATTATCACCCAGAAACAGCCGAACCCCAGCCGTGACTGGTTAAACCCAAACCTCGGCTACGTCACAACCAGCCGTGGGCGTTCGAAAATTCACGCCTGGTTCCGTAAACAGGATCGTGACAAAAACATTCTGGCAGGACGGCAAATCCTTGACGACGAGCTGGAACATCTGGGGATCAGCCTGAAAGAAGCAGAAAAACATCTGCTGCCGCGTTACAACTTCAATGATGTCGACGAGTTGCTGGCGGCGATTGGTGGCGGGGATATCCGTCTCAATCAGATGGTCAACTTCCTGCAATCGCAATTTAATAAGCCGAGTGCCGAAGAGCAGGACGCCGCCGCGCTGAAGCAGCTTCAGCAAAAAAGCTACATACCGCAAAACCGCAGTAAAGATAACGGTCGCGTGGTAGTCGAAGGTGTCGGCAACCTGATGCACCATATCGCGCGCTGCTGCCAGCCGATTCCTGGCGATGAGATTGTCGGCTTCATTACCCAGGGACGTGGTATCTCAGTACACCGCGCCGATTGCGAACAACTGGCGGAACTGCGCTCCCATGCGCCGGAACGCATTGTTGACGCTGTATGGGGCGAGAGCTACTCCGCCGGGTATTCGCTGGTGGTTCGTGTGCTGGCGAATGATCGTAGCGGGTTGTTACGTGATATCACGACCATTCTCGCCAACGAGAAGGTGAACGTGCTTGGCGTTGCCAGCCGTAGCGATACCAAACAGCAACTGGCGACCATCGACATGACCATTGAAATTTACAACTTGCAGGTGCTGGGGCGCGTGCTGGGTAAACTCAATCAGGTGCCGGATGTTATCGATGCGCGTCGGTTGCACGGGAATTAATCTTACATAGCTGGATATGGCGTCAGCCGTATCCAGCGATATCTTTTACTCGAAGGTATTACACCTGACAGACCCGCAATTTTCAGGACATTCCAATGAATCAAATCGACCGTTTGCTCACTATTATGCAGCGTCTTCGCGACCCGGAAAACGGCTGCCCGTGGGATAAAGAGCAGACTTTCGCCTCTATTGCACCTTATACCCTTGAAGAAACCTACGAAGTGCTGGATGCCATTGCCCGCGAAGACTTTGACGATCTGCGCGGTGAACTTGGCGATCTATTGTTCCAGGTGGTGTTTTACGCGCAAATGGCTCAGGAAGAAGGGCGCTTTGACTTTAATGATATTTGCGCTGCAATCAGCGATAAATTAGAGCGTCGACATCCACATGTTTTTGCTGACAGTTCTGCCGAAAACAGCAGTGAAGTGCTCGTCCGTTGGGAGCAAATCAAAACCGAAGAACGCGCGCAGAAAGCGCAGCATTCGGCGCTGGACGATATTCCTCGTAGTTTACCGGCCTTAATGCGTGCGCAAAAAATTCAGAAACGTTGCGCCAACGTTGGCTTTGACTGGACGACGCTTGGCCCGGTGGTCGATAAAGTTTATGAAGAGATCGACGAGGTGATGTACGAGGCGCGGCAGGCTGTTGTCGACCAGGCTAAACTGGAGGAGGAAATGGGTGACCTGTTGTTTGCCACGGTCAATCTGGCTCGCCATTTAGGGACAAAAGCGGAAATTGCATTGCAAAAAGCGAACGAAAAATTCGAGCGTCGTTTTCGCGAAGTGGAGCGTATTGTTGCCGCGCGTGGACTGGAAATGACAGGTGTTGACCTCGAAACAATGGAAGAAGTCTGGCAACAGGTAAAACGGCAGGAAATTGATCTCTAAGGGAATTACGCGGTCAAGCGCGATTTGTGTCATTTTTTAAATGACAAGCGATTGATTTGCGTCAAAAACATTTACCCCAAAGGGGCTATTTTCTCACTCCTGATTTCAATAGTGCGCTGGCGAAGAGGAGGGATAATGAAAGTTTGTGGCACAGGTCATGTTCGGGTATACTGCTTTCCCGTCCTGGTTATTCCATCGTCTTTTCAACCTAACTTCTCAGGTTCAGCATGACAACGAACTATATTTTTGTGACCGGCGGGGTCGTATCCTCTCTGGGTAAAGGCATTGCCGCAGCCTCCCTCGCAGCCATTCTTGAAGCCCGTGGCCTCAATGTGACCATCATGAAACTGGATCCGTACATCAACGTCGATCCAGGTACTATGAGCCCAATCCAACACGGGGAAGTGTTCGTTACTGAAGACGGCGCTGAAACCGACCTGGACCTGGGGCACTACGAGCGTTTCATTCGTACTAAAATGAGCCGCCGTAACAACTTTACCACGGGTCGTATCTACTCTGACGTTCTGCGTAAAGAACGCCGTGGCGACTATCTGGGCGCAACCGTACAGGTTATCCCGCACATTACTAACGCTATCAAAGAACGCGTTCTTGCTGGTGGCGAAGGCCACGACGTGGTTCTGGTAGAAATCGGCGGTACTGTAGGTGATATTGAATCCCTGCCGTTCCTCGAAGCGATTCGCCAGTTGGCTGTTGAAATTGGCCGCGAACATACTCTGTTTATGCACTTGACGCTGGTGCCGTACATGGCAGCGTCTGGTGAAGTCAAAACTAAACCGACTCAGCACTCTGTAAAAGAGCTGCTCTCTATCGGTATCCAGCCTGACATCCTGATTTGTCGTTCAGATCGCGCCGTACCGGCAAACGAACGTGCGAAGATTGCATTGTTCTGTAATGTTCCGGAAAAAGCGGTTATTTCTCTGAAAGACGTCGATTCCATCTATAAAATTCCGGGCCTGTTGAAATCTCAGGGGCTGGACGATTATATTTGTAAACGATTCAGCTTGAACTGCCCGGAAGCGGATCTGTCCGAATGGGAACAGGTTATCTTTGAAGAAGCGAATCCGGTGAGCGAAGTTACCATCGGTATGGTCGGTAAGTACATTGAACTGCCGGACGCTTATAAATCCGTGATTGAAGCACTGAAACACGGTGGGCTGAAAAATCGTGTCAGCGTCAACATTAAACTGATCGATTCACAAGATGTTGAAACGCGCGGTGTTGAAATCCTTAAAGGTCTGGACGCGATCCTCGTACCTGGTGGTTTCGGCTATCGTGGCGTAGAAGGCATGATTACTACCGCGCGCTTTGCGCGTGAGAACAATATTCCTTATCTGGGCATTTGCCTGGGTATGCAGGTGGCGTTAATTGATTACGCTCGCCATGTTGCCAATATGGAGAACGCCAACTCTACGGAATTTGTGCCAGACTGTAAGTACCCGGTTGTGGCGCTGATTACCGAGTGGCGTGATGAAAACGGCAACGTTGAAGTTCGTAGCGAGAAGAGCGATCTCGGCGGCACCATGCGTCTCGGCGCACAGCAGTGCCAGTTGGTTGACGATAGCCTGGTTCGCCAGCTGTACAATGCGCCGACAATTGTTGAGCGTCATCGTCACCGTTACGAAGTCAACAACATGCTGTTGAAACAGATTGAAGATGCAGGTCTGCGTGTTGCGGGCCGTTCCGGGGATGATCAGTTGGTCGAGATCATCGAAGTTCCGAATCACCCGTGGTTCGTGGCTTGTCAGTTCCATCCGGAGTTTACTTCTACTCCACGTGATGGGCACCCGCTGTTTGCCGGCTTTGTGAAAGCCGCCAGCGAGTTCCAGAAACGTCAGGCGAAGTAAGTAAAAAAGTTAGAACGGCAACGCGTACCCAGGGTACGCGTTGTTTGTCTGGAGTTTTAGTTTAACTAGTGACTTGAGGAAACCCTAATGTCCAAAATCGTAAAAATCATCGGTCGTGAAATCATCGACTCCCGTGGTAACCCGACTGTTGAAGCCGAAGTACACCTGGAGGGTGGTTTCGTCGGTATGGCAGCTGCTCCGTCAGGTGCTTCTACTGGTTCCCGTGAAGCACTGGAACTGCGCGATGGCGACAAATCCCGTTTCCTGGGCAAAGGCGTAACCAAAGCTGTTGCTGCGGTTAACGGCCCGATCGCTCAGGCGCTGATTGGCAAAGATGCCAAAGATCAGGCTGGCATTGACAAGATCATGATCGACCTGGACGGCACCGAAAACAAATCCAAATTCGGCGCGAACGCAATCCTGGCTGTATCTCTGGCTAACGCCAAAGCTGCTGCAGCTGCTAAAGGTATGCCGCTGTACGAGCATATCGCTGAACTGAACGGTACTCCGGGCAAATACTCCATGCCGGTTCCGATGATGAACATCATCAACGGTGGTGAGCACGCTGACAACAACGTTGATATCCAGGAATTCATGATTCAGCCGGTTGGCGCGAAAACTGTGAAAGAAGCCATCCGTATGGGTTCTGAAGTTTTCCATCACCTGGCAAAAGTTCTGAAAGCGAAAGGCATGAACACTGCTGTTGGTGACGAAGGTGGCTATGCGCCGAACCTGGGTTCCAATGCTGAAGCTCTGGCTGTAATCGCTGAAGCTGTTAAAGCTGCTGGTTATGAACTGGGCAAAGACATCACTCTGGCGATGGACTGCGCAGCTTCTGAATTCTACAAAGACGGTAAATACGTTCTGGCTGGCGAAGGCAACAAAGCGTTCACCTCTGAAGAATTTACTCACTTCCTGGAAGAACTGACCAAACAGTACCCGATCGTTTCTATCGAAGACGGTCTGGACGAATCTGACTGGGACGGTTTCGCATACCAGACCAAAGTTCTGGGCGACAAAATCCAGCTGGTTGGTGACGACCTGTTCGTAACCAACACCAAGATCCTGAAAGAAGGTATCGAAAAAGGCATCGCTAACTCCATCCTGATCAAATTCAACCAGATCGGTTCTCTGACCGAAACTCTGGCTGCAATCAAGATGGCGAAAGACGCTGGCTACACTGCAGTAATCTCTCACCGTTCTGGTGAAACTGAAGACGCTACCATCGCTGACCTGGCTGTTGGTACTGCTGCAGGCCAGATCAAAACCGGTTCTATGAGCCGTTCTGACCGTGTTGCTAAATACAACCAGCTGATTCGTATTGAAGAAGCTCTGGGCGAAAAAGCACCGTACAACGGTCGTAAAGAGATCAAAGGCCAGGCATAAGTCTGACTTTATCTGATTTAAAAATGCCAGCCTCCGGGCTGGCATTTTTTATGGTTGAGTTACCAGCGGCCGGACGCGCCGCCACCGCCAGAAGAACCGCCACCTCCGCTAAATCCGCCGCCACTTGAACCTCCACCGGAAGAGGATGAAGAAGAACCTTTTCTTGAAGCTCTTTCTTTACCGAGCTTCTTGTATTTGGCGCGTAACTTTTTATTCACCAGAAGCCAGAAGATAAGCAGCGGTACGATCGCAAAAGGCGTTAACATACCGCAGGCAACGATTAAATTCGTCCATGGTCCTGGCTCGGCAACATAGAGGAATACCATCCCGTAAATTGCGGCAGTGAGGGCAATCCACGGTAGATTTGATGGATCGGTAAAAATAATAAAATACGAAAGTACAGCCAGTAAAATAATGACAGCAATCGATAATGGAATTGGAGTTTTGATACTGTAATGATTTCCGCTGCTTTCTGGCAATTCACCATTCAACAGAAGCGCGCCGATATTTTCGCTGGCCAGTGTTAACCCTCCCATAAGATCATCGTTTTTGAACGCGGGGATCAATATATCACTGATAATCTTTGCCGCTTGCAGGTCGGTAACAACGCCCTCCAGTCCATAGCCAACTTCAATACGGACGGTATGATCTTCCCAGGCGACCAGGAGTAAAATACCATCGTTACGCTGTGCATCGCCCAATTTCCAGCTATCAAAAACGCGTGTTGCATATTGTTCAATGGAATCTTCCCCAGTGGATGGCACCACTAATATAGCGACCTGCGCCCGCGTATTCTGTGCAATCTTCTGTAACTGCAGTGTCAGAGATTGTTGCTCAGGTGAACTTAATGTATCAGTAAGATCGGTCACCTGTTGGTGTAGTTCCGGTACAGCAATTTGCTGGGCAAACACAGGAACGCACCACAATATGAGTAGAAAAAAGATTAAGCGCATATTGATCACCTGCGTCCGGATGAACCGCCGCCTCCTGAAGATCCGCCCCCGCCACGAAAAGAATTTCTCGACGAAGAGCGAGAATGAGCAGCACGACTCCCCGTTTTTTTGTTATTTTTTGCACTGGAACCCAGTTTAAGATTGCCGGTAAATATAGCCACAATGATCAGCAGAACGATGCCAGCAATGGTTATTGGCCCGATAAAATAATCAGTCAGCCCGATAATTGTTGATATCAATGCCATATCTTTATTACTGGCGAAAACCAGGCACCATCCCACAACAATTATCAGCAGCACGACAAACAATGAATTTCGTCCTGACTTAGGATGTTGCAGAGGCGTATTTTGTTTTATTGCTTTGGTGTTTTTATTCTTTGGTGCCAGCATCATGGAGAATGCGCGGCTCATATGAAAAAACACCATCAGGCGCCGCCAGCATTTGGCAGTAAACAATAAACTTATGCATACGAAAGATATTCGCCGAATGATGACATCATCACGAAAGAAGCAAAACCAAACGACGGGGGTTGCCAGTGAAATAAGCCATATTACAGGTCCGGGATTATCGATGAAGCGCCAGACGGCGGCAATAATGGCGATCATCAGCAATGTCCAGGCAAGACATGGCAGTGAGCGTTGCGGATTAGCAAACAGATGATTGGCTAAAGCATCCAGTGGACTAAGGTTCGCTTTGGTATGGGTAAACAGAGCTATGCCTTCAACTCCCTGCGTTAACCCGGCGAAGAGATTGTTTTTTTCAAACTCTGATTGCATACGGTAACGAACAATTTGCGAAGCTTGTTCTGGTGGCAACATTTCTTCCAGTCCATGTCCAATCTTCATTGACGCCCGCCCTTCCGGCCAAACGACGAGAATTAAGATACCTTCGCCGTACCGCTTCTCTCCAACGGGTTTCCAGTGATATACCCCGTAGCTCTGCGAGGCTGCAAGTTTAATGTTTTTGCCCCCTGTGGTCGGCACAACCAACACTGCCACCTGGAAGTGGTTTTGCTGCTCGAGAGTCTGTAATTGTTGAGTTAAAGCAATTTGTTCTTCTGACGTTAACGTCCCGGTCAAGTCCGTTACATATGGCACTTGTTCAGCGAATACAGGAAAACCGAATAGCGCCAGAATCAGGATAAAAATACGCATAGCAATTCCTTTCGTTACCAGCGCCCGGAAGCGCCACCGCCACCAGATGAACCGCCGCCACCGCTGAAATTGTCATTGTCGAAAGAAGAGGATGATGATGACGACGAATCTCTGTAGTTAGAATTGCTTCTGGTATGACGTGATGGCTGGTTGGCCTTACGCATTGAATCACGCACTTTTCTGCCGAAAGGGGTAAAGGCGATGGCGACAGCCAGAAATGGTGTGGCGAAGCAGAGTAATGTTGCGAGCACTCCCCAGCTTCCGCTGAAACCGGCAATAGGTAAAACAAAGGCCAGTACAACAGCTGCGAAGCAAATCAATCCCAGCGTTTTGATATATCCCCTGGCGGAAATAAAGGTCAGTACTATCGCCCAGGCCAACAAAGCCCACCAACCGCTAAAGGGTAAAGGGTGATCGGTCGGTGTTATCGTTGCTAAATTATCCCCTGTCAGACGACTTTCAATATCGCTGATTCCCTCTTGCAAGCCGCCAGCCAGGTCGCCATTTTTAAATGCTGGAATAATACTGTTGCGAATAATTTGTCCGGACTGTGCATCCGTAATAACGCCTTCCAGCCCGTAACCGATTTCAATACGCACGGTATGATCCTGCCAGGCGACTAACAGCAGAATGCCATCATCGCGGTCTTTATCACCTGGCTTCCAGCTATCGAATACCCGCGTTGCGTACTGTTCGATGGTTTCATCGCCTGTTGTTTCAACCACTAACACGACCAGCTGCGCCTGATTTTTTTTGCGTCAGGGCTTTAATCTGGTTGGTCAGGGTGTTTACTTCGTTGTTCGTCAATGTGTCAGTTAAATCATTTACATACTTGGGTATTTCAGGTACTGGAATTTGCGTGGCAAACGCAGATGAACAGAAGAAAGCCATAAGAAAGATAAAATTTCGCATAGGGCTTCTCCGCTTAATGAGCATGAGTATTCTGGCTAAAATCTATTGTTGGGGCTTTACTTACTGCGGCGACATCATCTGGCAAATAATTTTTCTTCGGTGTGTAATCCATTACCTTTGCGGTTAATACAGCGGGGAATTTGCGGATGGTAACATTATATTGTTCAATGGCTTTAATATATCTTCCTCGCGCAACGGCAATTCGGTTTTCACTTCCTTCAAGTTGTACCATCAAATTTTGATAGAGTTCCTGAGCCTTTAATTCAGGATAACGCTCACTAATAATCGTTAGCTGGCCGAGTGTACGTGTCAGCTGCGACTGAGCTTGCTGCCAGGTTTGTAATTTTTGCGCATCTCCCGGAGCTTGCTGAAGATCGCTGCTGGCGCGATTAGCCTGGCTACGCGCCAATGTTACGGCTTCCAACACTTCTTTTTCATGGCTGGAATAACCTTTAATACTGGCGACGAGATTAGGAATAAGGTCGGCGCGACGTTGATACTGATTCAGAACTTCTGACCAGGATGAATTAATCTGCTCGTCATAAGTTTGAATATCGTTATATCCACAACCTGATAAATTGAAAATAAATATAATTACGATGAATATTCTGAGCATGTTTAAATCCCTTTAGTTTAATTCCCCAGGACATAATACGTCGTTTCATTATTTCCTTAATGATCTGATTCACCTTTTTATCTTAAACCCGCATGTAACAGAATGTTAATAAAGCATGAATATTGCGGTAGGATCTGCAATAATTAACAATTATCCACTTTACAGAGAATGCTATGCAGTACCCGATTAACGAGATGTTCCAGACCCTGCAAGGTGAGGGTTACTTTACCGGTGTCCCCGCCATTTTTATTCGTTTACAGGGATGCCCGGTCGGCTGTGCCTGGTGTGATACCAAACACACGTGGGAAAAACTTGAGGATCGGGAAGTTTCTCTTTTCAGCATTTTGGCGAAAACCAAAGAGAGTGATAAGTGGGGGGCAGCGAGCAGTGAAGACTTGCTCGCAGTCATCGGTCGTCAGGGATACACCGCGCGTCACGTGGTGATTACTGGTGGTGAGCCTTGTATTCATGATTTGCTGCCATTGACCGACCTGCTCGAAAAGAATGGTTTTAGCTGCCAGATCGAAACCAGCGGCACTCATGAAGTGCGTTGCACACCGAATACCTGGGTTACTGTGTCGCCAAAAATAAATATGCGTGGCGGCTATGAAGTGTTGTCTCAGGCACTGGAACGAGCCAATGAAATTAAACATCCTGTTGGACGCGTACGGGATATTGAAGCACTGGATGAATTGTTGGCGACGCTGACCGATGATAAACCGCGAGTAATTGCCCTTCAGCCGATTAGCCAGAAGGATGATGCCACGCGTTTGTGTATTGAAACCTGCATTGCGCGGAACTGGCGTTTGTCGATGCAAACGCATAAATATTTGAATATTGCCTGATTAAACATTTATAAGCGTTGAAAATGAGTGGAACCTGTAAATAACTCCACTCATTTATATTCTTTGTCGCCTCTGAAACTCCTCCATTTTGCCCATCCTGGACTAATCATTACCATTCACTACAAATTCTGTGGCGTTAATTTTTCGCTGGAGTGAAAATTATTGCGGTGAAGTTTGGTAGATTTTAGTTTTTATAGATTTATTTTAAATATTTACCTTTTCAGTCAATGGATTAAGTGCTCTTTAACATAGTAGATGTGTTGTTTGTGTGATCCTGTAAAGTTGGTAGATTGTGACTGGCTTAAAAAATCATTAATTAATAATAGGTTATGTTTAGAGAGTTCCCCGCGTCAGCGGGGATAAACCGTGGACGAGGCCATATTCAATGGCTTTTTCGTAGAGTTCCCCGCGTCAGCGGGGATAAACCGCGCAACGGTGCGGCGATTGCTCTCGAGATCAAGAGTTCCCCGCGTCAGCGGGGATAAACCTTTCAGTAGGGTTCAGCCCGGGCAGTTTCCCGCCCGGTCTTCCTTACTTACGCATTCGACCAGCTCTGGATCGAATCCGCACTCCCCAGCTCACCATGCATCACTTCATACGATTTTTTCAAAATCACATCGGTGTGTTTGGTTAGGTCTTTGAAAATACCTTTATTCATCGCGTCGTAGCGTTTGGCATTGCACTCAACAGGCATAAAGATATCTTTCACGCGAACCATTTTGTCGATCGCCGTTGCGTAATCCGGATACAGACCCAGACCTACCGCGGTATTAATCGCCGCCCCCAAACTTGCACAGCCGTTAATGGCGTTACGCCGTGCCCCACATATCCAGAGCGCAACACCCTAACATAGCGTTACTTAAGGGAAATTGACCGCCGACACACTCTTATCATTCGCCGCGATAGATGCAACCTGCGGTGCAGGTTTCTTTCACCATAACCGCACTTAATAGCGGAACAACAGGTTTAACCTGATCCCAAATCCATTTTGCTAAAACTTCGCTGGTCGGGTTTTCCAGACCTGGAATATCATTGAGATAATAGTGATCGAGGCGATCATAGGTTGGTTTAAATGCCGCTTTCAGTTCAGCGAAATCGATAATCCAGCCCGTATGCGGATCGACTTCCCCGGTAATTTCCAGGCGCACCATAAAAGAGTGCCCGTGAAGGCGACCACATTTATGCCCTTGTGGGACGTGTGGTAAGCGGTGAGCGGCTTCGAAGGTGAAATCTTTAAATAACGTGGTGGACATCATAATTTCTCTACAGGACGACAAAACGGGCGTAGAGTACCGGAAAGCCTGTTTTTTCGCATTATCTAAAATGGGTTTGTTGCGCAAAATAGCCTAATTATCTTAATGATGTTCAATATTTATTTATTTTTCATTGGGTTAATAAATCTATTTTGTTGTTAAAGACTATTGCTAAAACAGGTTAGTCGATTTGGTTATTAGTTATCGCTATCCCGTCTTTAATCCACACCGTTCGCCCCGTTAACCTTACCTTCTCTTTTGTTTTATGGGCGCAGACAGGGCGCAGAAACAGCTTTGCTTACTGGAACATAACGACGAATGACGACACAGGCCCCACCTTCCGCTTTGCTTCCGCTGAACCCGGAGCAACTGGCTCGCCTCCAGGCAGCCACTACTGATTTGACTCCTACCCAGCTTGCGTGGGTATCCGGCTATTTCTGGGGAATACTTAACCAGCAGCCAGGTACACTTGCAGCTACACCTGCGCCTGGCGCAGAAATGCCGGGTATCACCATCATCTCCGCTTCGCAAACGGGTAATGCTCGCCGGGTAGCTGAAGCGTTACGTGACGACTTATTAACGGCAAAACTGAACGTTAAGCTGGTGAACGCAGGCGACTATAAATTCAAACAAATCGCCAGTGAAAAACTGCTTATCGTGGTGACTTCAACACAAGGGGAAGGGGAACCGCCGGAAGAAGCCGTCGCGCTGCATAAGTTCCTGTTCTCCAAAAAAGCGCCGAAGCTGGAAAATACCGCTTTTGCCGTGTTTAGCCTTGGTGACACCTCTTATGAGTTTTTCTGCCAGTCCGGTAAAGATTTTGACAGCAAGCTGGCGGAACTGGGCGGTGAACGCCTGCTCGACCGTGTTGATGCTGACGTTGAATATCAGGCAGCCGCCAGCGAATGGCGCGCCCGCGTGGTTGATGTTCTGAAGTCCCGCGCGCCTGTTGCGGCACCTTCGCAATCCGTCGCTACTGGCGCGGTAAATGAAATTCACACCAGCCCGTATAGCAAAGAGGCGCCGCTGGTGGCGAGCCTTTCGGTTAACCAGAAAATTACCGGACGCAATTCTGAAAAAGACGTTCGCCATATCGAGATCGATTTAGGTGATTCAGGCCTGCGCTATCAGCCGGGCGACGCGCTGGGCGTCTGGTATCAGAACGATCCAGCACTGGTAAAAGAGATTGTTGAACTGCTGTGGTTGAAAGGCGATGAACCCGTCACCGTTGACGGCAAAACGCTACCGCTGGCAGAAGCCTTACAGTGGCACTTCGAACTGACCGTCAACACAGCGAATATTGTTGAGAACTACGCCACTTTAACGCGCAGTGAAACGCTGCTGCCGCTGGTGGGCGATAAAGCGAAGTTGCAGCATTACGCGGCAACCACGCCAATTGTCGATATGTTGCGTTTCTCTCCGGCACAACTGGACGCTGATGCATTCATCGGTATTTTGCGCCCACTGACGCCGCGCCTGTATTCCATCGCCTCATCGCAGGCGGAAGTCGAGAGCGAAGTGCACGTCACCGTCGGCGTTGTGCGTTATGACGTGGAAGGCCGTGCCCGTGCGGGTGGTGCCTCCAGCTTCCTCGCCGATCGCGTGGAAGAAGAGGGCGAAGTCCGCGTCTTTATCGAACATAACGAAAACTTCCGTTTGCCTGCTAACCCCGAAACTCCGGTGATTATGATTGGCCCCGGTACGGGCATCGCGCCGTTCCGCGCCTTTATGCAGCAGCGCGCCGCCGACGAAGCGCCGGGTAAAAACTGGCTGTTCTTTGGTAATCCGCATTTTACGGAAGATTTCCTCTATCAGGTGGAATGGCAGCGTTACGTCAAAGAAGGCGTGCTGACGCGTATCGATCTCGCCTGGTCGCGCGATCAAAAAGAAAAAATTTACGTACAAGACAAACTGCGCGAACAGGGCGCAGAGCTGTGGCGCTGGATCAATGACGGTGCCCACATTTATGTCTGCGGCGACGCCAATCGCATGGCGAAAGACGTTGAACAGGCACTTCTGGAAGTGATTGCCGAATTTGGTGGCATGGACACCGAAGCGGCGGATGAATTTTTAAGTGAGCTGCGCGTTGAGCGCCGTTATCAGCGAGATGTCTACTAATGAGCGAAAAACATCCAGGGCCTTTAGTGGTCGAAGGTAAACTGGCAGATGCGGAGCGCATGAAGCTTGAGAGCAACTACCTGCGCGGCACGATTGCTGAAGATTTAAACGACGGCCTGACCGGCGGCTTTAAAGGCGACAACTTTCTGCTGATCCGTTTCCACGGTATGTATCAGCAGGATGACCGCGATATCCGCTCTGAGCGTGCCGAGCAGAAGCTGGAACCGCGTCATGCGATGATGCTGCGTTGCCGTCTGCCTGGTGGGGTGATCACCACCAGACAATGGCAGGCGATTGATAAATTTGCTGAAGACAACACGATTTACGGCAGCATTCGTCTGACCAACCGCCAGACGTTCCAGTTTCACGGCATTCTGAAAAAGAACGTTAAGCCGGCACACCAGATGCTGCACTCGGTCGGGCTTGATGCGCTGGCAACCGCCAACGACATGAACCGTAACGTGCTTTGCACCTCGAACCCGTTTGAATCGCAGCTGCACGCGGAAGCGTATGAATGGGCGAAGAAAATTTCTGAACATCTGCTGCCACGTACTCGTGCATATGCGGAGATTTGGCTCGATCAGGAGAAAGTCGCCACCACTGATGAAGAACCGATCCTCGGTCAGACCTATTTACCGCGTAAGTTTAAAACGACGGTTGTTATTCCGCCGCAGAACGACATTGATCTGCACGCCAATGACATGAACTTTGTGGCAATAGCAGAAAACGGCAAGCTGGTAGGCTTCAATTTGCTGGTGGGCGGTGGGCTGTCTATCGAACACGGTAACAAAAAAACCTACGCCCGCACCGCGAGCGAGTTTGGCTATCTGCCGCTGGAGCATACGCTGGCGGTGGCGGAAGCCGTCGTGACGACTCAGCGTGACTGGGGTAATCGAACCGATCGTAAAAATGCCAAAACCAAATACACGCTGGAACGTGTGGGGGTCGAGACGTTTAAAGCGGAAGTGGAACGTCGTGCGGGGATCAAGTTCGAACCGATCCGTCCGTATGAGTTCACCGGACGCGGCGATCGCATCGGCTGGATTAAAGGTATTGACGACAAATGGCACCTGACGCTGTTTATCGAAAATGGTCGTATTCTCGATTATCCGGGGCGTCCGCTGAAAACCGGCTTGCTGGAGATCGCGAAGATCCACAAAGGCGATTTCCGCATTACGGCGAACCAGAATCTGATCATCGCCGGTGTACCGGAAAGTGAGAAAGCGAAGATTGAGAAGATCGCCAAAGAGAGTGGGTTGATGAATGCCGTCACGCCGCAGCGTGAAAACTCAATGGCCTGTGTCTCTTTCCCGACCTGCCCACTGGCGATGGCGGAAGCTGAACGATTCCTGCCATCGTTTATCGATAACATCGATAATTTAATGGCGAAACATGGCGTCAGCGATGAGCATATCGTGATGCGTGTAACAGGCTGCCCGAACGGTTGTGGTCGCGCGATGCTGGCGGAAGTGGGCCTGGTGGGTAAAGCGCCGGGTCGCTACAACCTGCATCTTGGCGGCAACCGCATTGGGACACGTATCCCACGGATGTATAAAGAAAACATCACCGAGCCGGAAATCCTGGCGTCGCTTGATGAACTGATAGGGCGCTGGGCGAAAGAGCGCGAAGCGGGTGAAGGCTTCGGCGACTTTACGGTGCGTGCGGGCATCATTCGCCCGGTGCTCGATCCGGCGCGTGATTTGTGGGATTAACGCATCTCCTGACTATTCCCTCTCCTTTTGGGAGAGGGGTAGGGTGAGGGGAAAAGTGCAGAGGTAATTATGTCCAGACTCGATCTAAACGCCCTGAATGACCTGCCGAAGGTAGAGCGTATTCTGGCGCTGGCGGAAACTAACGCCCAACTGGAAAAACTGGACGCTGAAGGCCGCGTTGCCTGGGCGCTGGAAAATCTGCCCGGTGAATATGTGCTCTCTTCCAGTTTCGGCATTCAGGCAGCGGTGAGCCTGCATCTGGTGAACCAGATTCGCCCGGATATTCCGGTGATCCTCACCGATACTGGTTATCTGTTCCCGGAAACCTACCGCTTTATTGATGAGTTAACGGACAAACTCAAACTGAACCTGAAGGTCTACAGGGCAAAAGAAAGCGCCGCCTGGCAGGAAGCGCGCTACGGTAAACTGTGGGAACAGGGTGTTGATGGCATTGAAAAATACAATGAGATCAACAAAGTCGAACCCATGAACCGGGCGCTGAAAGAGCTGAATGCGCAAACCTGGTTTGCAGGATTACGCCGTGAACAATCTGGCAGCCGCGCCAATTTACCGGTGCTGGCTATCCAGCGTGGCGTATTTAAAGTGCTGCCGATTATAGACTGGGATAACCGAACTATTTATCAGTATCTGCAAAAACATGGCCTGAAATATCACCCATTATGGGACGAAGGATATTTATCGGTCGGTGATACTCATACAACCCGTAAATGGGAACCCGGCATGGCGGAAGAAGAAACGCGTTTCTTTGGCTTAAAAAGGGAATGTGGATTACACGAAGGGTAAACGTTATCCGGATAAATTAAACGCCTCTGTCAGAAATGATGGGGCGTTTTTATTTTGCGAGCAGCATTCCGGCATTTAAACGTGAACGTCGCAGGGAGAATCAACAGGTATAGAATGGTGTCGGGTGCTTGAGGCTGTCTGGCGTTAAGTATTCGCGAGGTTCCAGATGGACAAAAGCCCCAGGCGATATTTCTATCAACCTGAGGCCAGCGTTCGAACCTAAGCAATTCGGATGTTAGTCTCTTCTTTGCAGGGAGGCAAGACATGCTGACAAAATATGCCCTTGTGGCAATCATAGTGCTGTGTTTTACAGTATTGGGATTCACGCTGATGGTAGGTGACTCGTTGTGTGAGTTAAGTATCAGAGAGCGTGGTATGGAGTTTAAGGCAGTTCTCGCTTACGAATCGAAGAAGTAGCCACCACGCGGGGGTAAAACCCCGCGTATTGAATTGTGATGGTTTGGTCTCCTGCACCCTTTTTTAAAATTTATATTTTTTATGTGAATATATTGTCTCTGTTTATTATTATGAATTTCAAATGAAAATCATCAATTTATTCATAATATGAATGTTTTATTGGCTGATATATATCACAGATAATTTTTAATATATGCGTAAATATCCTTTAAGTTTACTGAAGGATAAAAATATTGTGACTTTCTTTGATTTCTGGGGAAAAACCCGACGCGGCGAGAAAGACGGGGGTGACGACTATCACCTTCTTTGCTGGCATTCGCTGGATGTAGCCGCGATGGGCTATTTAATGGTTAAAAGAAATTGCTTCGGGCTGGCTGGCTATTTTCGTCAATTAGGTATTTTAGATAAGGAACAGGCCGCACAATTTTTCGCCTGGTTGTTGTGCTGGCACGATACTGGAAAATTTGCTCGCTCCTTTCAGCAACTTTACCTGCACCCTGAACTCAAGATTCCGGAAGGTTCCAGAAAGAATTACGAAAAGATCTCTCATTCAACGCTGGGTTACTGGCTGTGGAATCATTATTTAAGTGAATGTGAGGAGTTACTTCCTTCATCTTCGCTCTCTCTGCGCAAACTTAGGCGAGTGATAGAAATGTGGATGCCCGTGACGACAGGGCATCATGGTCGACCGCCAGACCGTATTGATGAACTGGATAATTTTCTGCCTGAAGACAAAGCTGCCGCGCGAGATTTTCTCCTTGCAATCAAATTATTGTTTCCGCTCATTGAGATCCCCGTATTCTGGGATGATGACGAGGGTGTTGAACTTTTTAAAGGACTTTCCTGGTATATTTCTGCAACCGTCGTACTTGCAGACTGGACGGGATCGTCAACGCAGTTTTTTCCACGCGTCGCACACGCAATGCCTATCGCGGAGTACTGGCAACGGGCGCAGAATCAAGCTCAAAGCGCATTAACCGTCTTTCCGACACAATCTGAAACCGCGCCTTTTACCGGGATAAAAACACTATTTCCTTTTATTGAGCACCTGACACCGTTACAGCAAAAGGTACTGGATCTGGATATCAGCCAGCCTGGACCGCAGTTATTTATTCTGGAAGATGTAACAGGTGCAGGCAAAACAGAAGCGGCGCTTATCCTGGCGCACAGATTGATGGCTGCGGGTAAAGCTCAGGGGCTGTTTTTTGGCCTGCCAACAATGGCAACGGCTAATGCCATGTACGATCGGCTGGTCAAAACCTGGCTTGCTTTCT
Source organism: Escherichia sp. MOD1-EC5433 (assembly GCF_002966005.1). Classification (NCBI taxonomy): domain Bacteria; kingdom Pseudomonadati; phylum Pseudomonadota; class Gammaproteobacteria; order Enterobacterales; family Enterobacteriaceae; genus Escherichia; species Escherichia sp. MOD1-EC5433. The sequence goes on from NZ_PTRL01000001.1 coordinate 772,530, forward strand.
ATTCGCCAGAATCCCGCCCCAGCCTGGTGCTGGCACACAGTGCCCGCACATTAATGGACCGCTTTAATGAATCACTCTGGTCCGGTGATTTAGTCGGGTCAGAGGAACCGGACGAACAAGCGTTCAGTCAGGGATGTGCGGCCTGGTTTGCCGACAGTAATAAGAAGGCTTTACTGGCTGAAATTGGCGTCGGCACGCTGGATCAGGCGATGATGGCGGTGATGCCGTTCAAACATAATAATCTGCGGCTTCTTGGGTTAAGTAACAAAATCCTGCTGGCTGATGAGATCCACGCCTGTGACGCTTACATGTCGTGCATTCTTGAAGGGCTGATCGAGCGGCAGGCGCGTGGCGGAAACAGCATTATTTTGCTTTCTGCCACGCTATCTCAACAACAGCGCGACAAACTCGTCGCCGCCTTTGCGCGTGGCGCAGAGGGCCAGCAAGAAGCTCCGTTGCTGGAAAAAGATGATTACCCCTGGCTGACGCATGTCACGAAATCGGATGTGAATTCGCATCGGGTCGCGACGCGCAAAGACGTTGAGCGTCGCGTGAGCGTGGGTTGGTTCCATAGCGAACAAGCGTGTATTGCGCGTATCGAATCGGCGGTAAGCCAGGGGAAATGTATCGCCTGGATTCGGAATTCTGTTGATGACGCTATTCAGGTTTATCGTCAGTTAATTGCTCGCAGCGTCATTCCTGCTTCCAGCCTTTCACTTTTTCATAGCCGCTTTGCTTTTAGCGATCGCCAGCGAATTGAAACGGAGACGCTGTCGCGCTTTGGCAAAGACGACAGCTCACAACGTACCGGAAAAGTCCTTATTTGTACTCAGGTATTAGAGCAGAGCGTCGATTGCGATCTGGACGAAATGATTTCCGACCTTGCCCCCATTGATTTGCTGATCCAGCGAGCGGGGCGATTACAGCGGCATATTCGCGATATTAACGGTCAGTTAAAGCGTGACGGAAAAGATGAGCGTTCATCTCCTGAACTGCTGATTCTGGCACCCGTCTGGGACGACTCTCCGGGTGACGAATGGTTTGGCAGTGCCATGCGTAACAGTGCATTTGTCTATCCCGATCATGGGCGAATCTGGCTGACGCAGCGCGTACTGCGTGAGCAAGGCGCTATTCAGATGCCTCACTCAGCCCGACTTCTTATTGAATCCGTCTACGGTGAGGACGTGGTAATGCCGGAAGGGTTTGCCCGCAGCGAGCAGGAGCAAGTGGGCAAATATTACTGCGATCGCGCAATGGCTAAAAAGTTTGTGCTGAACTTCAGACCCGGCTATGCCGCCAATATCAACGATTACCTCCCGGAAAAACTGTCAACACGTCTGGCTGAGGAGTCTGTTTCCCTGTGGCTGACTACCTGTATTGACGGTGTGGTGAAGCCTTATGCCACCGGCGCTCACGCATGGGAAATGAGCGTTGTCCGAGTGCGTCGAAGCTGGTGGAAAAAACATTGCGATGAGTTTTCTTTACTGGAAGGGGATGCATTCAGGCAGTGGTGCGTTGAACAGCGGCAAGATCCGGAGATGGCAAACGTGATTTTAGTCACCGATGACGAAAGTTGCGGGTATTCGGCTACGGAGGGATTGATTGGCAAGGTTGCTTGAGATGTCTGCGACAGGACTCTTTGAATAGTTGATACACCGAAAAGGATGGAATGATGGACAACCGACCTGGGATGGTCTTTTTTACGAGAGGATGCGTATGAACTCGTTTTCACTTCTGACAACCCCGTGGTTGCCCGTTCGTTATAAAGACGGAACGACAGGCAAGCTGGCACCAGTCGATCTGGCTGATGAAAATGTTGTCGATATCGCCGCGCCGCGAGCAGATTTACAAGGTGCGGCGTGGCAGTTTTTACTGGGGCTACTACAAAGCAGTTTCGCGCCAAAAGATCATCGTCGTTGGGATGATATCTGGGAAGACGGGCTGGAAGTCGAAAAGCTACGGGAAGCATTGCTGTCATTAGAGCACGCTTTCCAGTTTGGCCCTGAATCCCCTTCATTTATGCAGGATTTTGAGGCGCTCACGGGTGATAAAGTTCCGGTCGCTTCGCTACTGCCTGAGATTCCCGGTGCTCAAACAACGAAGTTTAACAAAGATCACTTTATCAAGCGTGGCGTGACTGAACATGTATGCCCACATTGTTCCGCGTTAGCTCTGTTCTCCCTACAGTTAAATGCACCGTCTGGCGGCAAAGGCTATCGCACCGGTTTGCGCGGCGGTGGGCCGATGACCACTCTGATTGAGTTACAGGAATATCAGGGCAATCAGCAAACTCCCTTGTGGCGCAAACTGTGGCTCAATGTGATGCCGCAGGATGAAGCCGACTTACCGCTACCCAAAAAATTTGACGATCTGATTTTCCCCTGGCTTGGCCCGACGCGTACCAGCGAACTGGCAGGAGCGGTGGTAACCCATGATCAGGTCAATAAACTCCAGGCGTACTGGGGAATGCCGCGGCGTATTCGTATTGATTTTAATACCACGACAGTCGGCAACTGCGATATTTGCGGTGAGCAGAACGACGCGCTTCTGAGCTTGATGACGACCAAAAATTACGGTGCGAATTATGCCATGTGGCAGCACCCCTTAACGCCCTATCGTGTACCGCTTAAAGAGGGGGGCGAGTTTTACTCGGTCAAACCACAACCTGGCGGTTTAATCTGGCGCGACTGGTTAGGCCTTATCGAAACGGGTAAGTCAGAAAATAATAAAGAATTTCCGGCGCTGGTGGTGAAACTCTTTAATGCAAGCAATCTGAAGCAGGCAAAAGTGGGCTTATGGGGATTTGGTTATGATTTCGACAACATGAAAGCCCGCTGTTGGTACGAACACCATTTCCCGCTATTGCTCAATAAAAAAGAAGGCCAGATACCGAAGCTGCGGCTAGCTGCGCAAACGGCTTCACGGATTCTAAGTCTGTTACGCAGTGCACTGAAAGAAGCATGGTTCTCCGATCCGAAAGGTGCTCGGGGTGATTTCAGTTTTGTGGATATCGACTTCTGGAACAAAACTCAGCATCGCTTCCTTCGATTAGTGCGCAAAATTGAAGAAGGTCAGGATCCGGATGAATTACTCAGCAAATGGCAAAAGGAGATTTGGTTATTCGCGCGTCAGGATTTTGACGATCGCGTTTTTACCAATCCTTATGAAGCCGTCGATTTGAAACGCGTTATGACCGCACGCAAGAAATATTTTACAACATCGGCGGAGAAGCAAAATGCTAAGGCCGCCAGGGAGAAAAAGCAGGAGGCTGCTGAATGAATATTGTAAAAGAGGAGCACAAAGCCACGCTGCGTAAATGGCATGAAGAGTTGCAGGCCAAACGCGGCAATCGTGCCAGTCTGCGGCGTAGCACAACGGTTAATGATGTTTGTCTGTCAGAAGGGTTTCGTTCTCTGCTGATGCAGACCCACACTTTGTGGAAAATTGAAGCACAAGAGTGGCGTTTTACCGCACTGGCGCTGGTCGCCGCCGTTGCCGCTAATGTAAAAGCCATTGATGAACGGCAACATTTTGCCGCGCAGCTGGCGGCGGTCATGTCAGAGGGGCGTTTTACTCGCCTTTCGGCAGTCAAAACGCCGGATGATTTACTGCGTCAGTTACGCCGCGCAGTCAAATTATTAAACGGTTCCGTCAATCTTAGCTCTTTGGCAGACGATATTTTCCGCTGGTGCCAGGAGAGCGATGACCTGCTCAATCATCACCGCCGCCAGCAGCGGCCAACCGAATTTATCCGTATCCGCTGGGCGCTGGAATATTACCAGGCCGGCGACGCCGATAACGAACAAAATCAATAAAGGACTATTCCATGACGACATTTATTCAGCTTCATTTGTTAACCGCTTACCCTGCTGCCAACCTTAACCGTGATGACACCGGCGCGCCGAAAACCGTGGTATTGGGTGGCGCAACGCGTCTGCGCGTTTCCTCGCAAAGTCTGAAGCGCGCGTGGCGCACTTCTGCACTTTTTGAACAGGCACTGGCGGGCCATATTGGTATTCGCAGTGGGCGTATTGCGCGTGAGGCGGTAACTATCCTGATTGAGAAAGGAATCGAAGAGAAAAAAGCCATCGAATGGGCAGCAAAAATTGCCGATTATCTTGGTAAAGCTAAAAACGATAAAAAACCAAAAGATCCGCTCACTAACGCCGAAACCGAACAATTAGTCCATATCAGCCCGGCAGAATTTGAAGCCGTAAAAACGCTGGCTCATCAACTGGCAGAAGAAAAGCGCGCGCCAAAAGATGAAGAACTCTTATTGCTACGAAAAGACCGTATGGCAGTGGATATCGCCATGTTTGGTCGTATGCTGGCGAATAAACCCGAGTTTAATGTTGAAGCAGCCTGCCAGGTAGCACATGCATTTGGTGTCAGTGAAACGATTGTCGAAGATGATTTTTTCACCGCCGTTGATGATTTACGCCAGGCTTCTGAAGATGCCGGTGCCGGGCATCTGGGAGAAACCGGATTCGGTTCTGCGCTGTTCTACACCTATATCTGCATCGATAAAGATCTGCTGGTAGAGAACCTTGGCGGAGACGAAGCGTTAGCTAATCAGACCATACGTGCTTTTACGGAAGCCGCGCTTAAAGTCTCCCCAACCGGTAAACAAAACAGCTTTGCCAGCCGTGCCTATGCTTCTTGGGCGCTGGCGGAAAAAGGCACCGATCAACCGCGTTCTCTGGCTGCGGCCTTCTATGAACCCATTAATGGCACCCGTCAGTTAGACGTGGCGGTACAGCGCATTACAACGCTTCGGGAAAACATGAATAAGGTTTACGAACAGAAGACTGATTTCGTAAGTTTTGACGTGATGAACAAACAGGGAAGCATGAAGGACGTGCTGGACTTTATCTGCGCGTAAGGGGCGGCTTATGAGCCAATATCTGATTTTTCAGCTTCATGGGCCTATGGCGTCCTGGGGCGTTGATGCTCCTGGAGAAGTGCGTCATACCCATGAGCTACCTTCGCGATCTGCGCTGCTGGGGCTACTGGCTGCCGGAGTAGGGATCCGGCGTGATGATACCGAACGGTTAAATGCATTTAATCGCCACTATTCACTGGTAGTTTGCGCCAGCTGTAACCCGCGTTGGGCACGGGATTATCACACGGTCCAGATGCCAAAAGAGGTGCGTAAAACGCGTTATTTCAGCCGTCGCGAAGAGCTGAGCAATCCTGAACTGCTAAGCGCGATTATCTCCCGGCGCGACTACTACACTGATACCTGGTGGATGGTGGATGGTGGCTGTGGCAAGAACCCCCGATGCGCCATACAGCCTCGAACAGTTGCAGGACGGTCTACGTCATCCGGTTTTTCCGCTTTATCTGGGGCGAAAAAGTCATCCGCTGGCATTACCACTTGCGCCATTACTGCTCGATGGCAACGCGTCTGATGTCTTACGTAATGCATATCACCAGTATCAGGAGCATTTCCACGAACTGAAAATCTCACTCCCGAAACTTCAGGATGAATGCTGGTGGGAAGGGGAGCACGATGGTTTGGTCGCAAGCAAAATATTACGCCGTCGGGATGTTCCTTTAAATCGTCAGCAGTGGCTGTTTGGGGAACGCACCATCAATCAGGGGCCGTGGCTCAGCAAGGAGGAACCATGTACCTCTCAAGAATAACCTTACATACCGGCCAGCTTTCGCCAGCTCAGTTGCTGCATCTGGTTGATCGCGGTGAATATGTGATGCATCAGTGGCTGTGGGATCTTTTCCCTGGCGGCAAAGAAAGGCAATTTCTTTATCGTCGGGAAGAACTCCAGGGAGCGTTTCGCTTTTTTGTCCTCTCGCTGGAACGTCCGGCGGAAAGTGAAACGTTCACCATCGAATGCCGTTCATTTGCGCCGGAGCTGCATACCGGACAACAACTTTGTTTCAACCTGCGGGCGAATCCAACAATCTGTAAAGCAGGCAAGCGCCACGATCTGCTTATGGAGGCGAAACGGCAGGTGAGGGGGCAGGCGGAAGGGCGGGATGTCTGGTTGCATCAACAACAGGCGGCGCTGGACTGGCTGGCAGCGCAGGGGGAGAGAAGTGGTTTTACACTGCTGGATACCTCGGTCGATGCCTACCGACAACAACAACTCCGGCGGGAAAACTCCCGGCAACTGATCCAGTTCAGTAGTGTGGATTATGCGGGGATGCTTAAAGTCACTGACCCTGAGTTGTTTCTGCAACGTCTCAGTCTGGGGTATGGCAAAAGCCGGGCGTTCGGCTGTGGACTGATGCTGATCAAACCCGGAGCAGAGGTGTGACGTTTGTACCGCTGAGTCCGATCCCGTTAAAAGATCGCACCTCCATGATCTTCCTCCAGTACGGTCAGATCGACGTACTGGACGGAGCTTTCGTGCTGATTGATAAAACAGGGATCCGCACGCATATTCCGGTGGGATCGGTCGCCTGCATTATGCTCGAACCGGGAACAAGAGTTTCCCACGCGGCAGTACATCTGGCCGCCACGGTGGGAACACTACTGGTCTGGGTAGGTGAAGCGGGTGTCCGCGTTTACTCCTCCGGACAACCCGGTGGGGCGCGGGCAGATAAATTACTCTACCAGGCAAAGCTGGCTTTAACGGAAGATTTACGGTTGAAGGTGGTGCGCAAAATGTATGAATTACGTTTTCGTGAGCCACCGCCAGCTCGCCGTTCAGTGGAACAGCTACGGGGAATTGAGGGATCCCGTGTTCGCCAGACCTATGCATTACTGGCGAAACAATATGGTGTGAAATGGAATGGTCGCAAATACGATCCTAAAGACTGGGAAAAAGGCGATGTAGTGAATCGCTGCATCAGTGCTGCCACATCATGTCTGTACGGTATTTCTGAAGCGGCAGTATTAGCTGCGGGATATGCGCCCGCTATTGGTTTTATCCATAGTGGAAAACCGCTTTCATTTGTTTATGACATAGCCGATATCATTAAATTTGATTTGGTTGTGCCAAAGGCATTTGAAATAGCGGCAAGACACCCGGCAGAACCTGATAAAGAAGTGAGACTGGCCTGCCGTGATATTTTCCGTAGCAGTAAATTAACGGGCAAATTAATTCCGTTAATAGAGGAAGTACTTGCTGCCGGTGAAATTGAACCGCCACAACCTGCGCCGGATATGTTACCGCCAGCCATCCCCGAACCTGAAACGTTGGGCGATAGCGGTCACCGGGGGCGCGGCGGATGAGTATGATCGTAGTTGTAACGGAGAATGTTCCCCCACGTTTACGCGGACGGCTCGCTATCTGGCTACTGGAAGTCCGTGCTGGCGTTTATGTCGGTGATACATCCAAACGTATTCGGGAGATGATCTGGCAGCAAATTAGCCAACTGGCAGGTTGCGGAAATGTGGTAATGGCCTGGGCGACAAATACTGAGTCTGGTTTTGAGTTTCAGACCTGGGGCGAAAACAGACGTATTCCGGTGGATTTGGATGGGTTACGGTTGGTTTCTTTTCTTCCTGTTGAAAATCAATAGGTTGTCTGTTCTTTAAAAATGAGGAAATGTTTGAATTTGGTTGGTAGATTGTTGATGTGGAATAAATCGGTTTAAAAACAGATATATATGCTTAGTGTGTTCCCCGCGTCAGCGGGGATAAACCGATGTTATGAATAAGTCACTAGAAGCCAATAATGTGTTCCCCGCGTCAGCGGGGATAAACCGTAATATCTCTGTTCCTATAGTCCGTTCCCGGAGTGTTCCCCGCGTCAGCGGGGATAAACCGTCCCATGCGTGCCAGATAGCCCGTTTGATAACGTGTTCCCCGCGCCAGCGGGGATAAACCGACGCGCCGGTAGATGATAAAGGCCGAATTATCGTGTTCCCCGCGCCAGCGGGGATAAACCGTAATATTAAACTAACGTTTTCTTGTTGGTTCAGTGTACCCTGCGTCAGCGGGGAACACCCAGCTTCTATTTTCAAACTCCTCAGGACGCCTTCGCCAGCTCCTTCACCAGCGGTAGCATTATCCGCATTACATCACGGCAGCGGCGTTCTATTCTTCCAGGAAGTGCCTTATCAATATGCTGTTGATTATCCAGTCTTACATCATGCCAGCTGGTTCCCTCAGGGAATGCGGCTGTTTTTGCGCGTTGCTGATAACCGTCTTTATTTCCCAGATTCCAGTTTGTCGCTTCCACCGAAAGTACGGCAATACCGGCTTTGTCGAAAACTTCGGCGTCATTACAACATCCGGTGCCTTTCGGATAATTTTTATTCAAACCCGGATTGGTCGTAGCGGCAATTCCATGACTGCGGGCAATTGCCAGCGCCCTGTCGCGCGTTAATGTCCTTACTGCTTCAGGGGTTTTTACGCCACTGTTGAAATACAATTTATCGCCGACAATTAAGTTATCGAGATTAATCACCAGCAGCGTATTTTTCCTTTCGGTATCACTCATCCGCTTGAGTAAATTCTCAGCGCCTAATTTCCCTTCCTCTTCGCCACTGGTCGCCACAAAACGAATACCATATTCGGTTGGCGTATTTTTCAGGCGTTCTGCCAGCTCCAGCATGACGCCTAAACCTGCGGCGTTATCATCCATTCCTTGTAATGTCAGCCCGCCGAGATTGGCATCGGCGTCAGCATCGCTCTGCGGGGCGTAGGTATCCAGATGCGCCATAATAATGATCTGCTGCGGCGCTTTGCCTTCATGGGCGGCAATCACCGTACTTCCCGTCACGTTATGCCAGTTCTTGCGATTATCGCGGGCGGTATAAATATATCGGCTATTAAATGTCCGAATATCACTGCGATAACCCATTTGCTGAAACTGTTGGCGAATATAATCGGCAGATAACATTTCTGCGGGTGTTCCGGTCATGCGTCCCGGAAAGAAAGTGGCAATATGTCGCGCCTGTGTATTGGCAAAATCACCAGGTTTAGGTGACGAGGCGTGTACGGGGAGAATAAAGCATACGCCGAGCGCCAGGGCAGCGGTACGGTGGCGCAATGCGGAAAACATAGTGAGTCCTTAAATACCATGCAAATTTTTTTACCGCCATAGTATGAAACTGCCGCTGCGCTAAAACAATTTCAAATCTTCCTAAATGCCCGAAATCCGGAGCCTTAAGCACTTTTTGATATTAGCTTTGCCAAATCGTTATTCCGTTAAGGAACTACTCATTCTAATTGGTAATTTCATTCGTTCTCTTTCGCTCCCTATAGTCGAAACATCTGATGGCAAGAAAATAGCGGTATTGCAAAGGAACGGTTATGGATCAAAAACGACTTACTCACCTGCGGCAACTGGAGGCGGAAAGCATCCACATTATTCGCGAGGTGGCTGCAGAATTCTCAAATCCGGTGATGCTCTACTCTATCGGTAAAGATTCCAGCGTCATGCTGCATCTGGCGCGCAAGGCGTTTTATCCAGGTACGTTGCCTTTCCCATTGCTGCATGTTGATACTGGCTGGAAATTCCGCGAGATGTATGAGTTCCGCGATCGCACGGCTAAAGCCTACGGCTGCGAGTTGCTGGTGCATAAAAATCCGGAAGGCGTGGCAATGGGGATTAATCCATTCGTGCACGGCAGCGCCAAACATACCGACATCATGAAAACTGAAGGTCTGAAGCAGGCACTGAACAAATACGGTTTTGATGCCGCCTTCGGTGGTGCACGCCGTGACGAAGAAAAATCCCGCGCTAAAGAGCGTATCTACTCTTTCCGTGACCGCTTTCATCGTTGGGATCCAAAAAATCAGCGCCCGGAGCTGTGGCACAACTACAACGGGCAAATTAACAAAGGCGAAAGTATCCGCGTCTTCCCGCTTTCCAACTGGACCGAACAGGATATCTGGCAGTACATCTGGCTGGAAAATATCGACATTGTTCCGCTGTATCTCGCCGCTGAACGTCCGGTTCTGGAACGCGACGGTATGTTGATGATGATTGATGACAACCGTATCGACCTGCAACCCGGCGAAGTGATTAAAAAACGGATGGTGCGTTTCCGCACGCTGGGCTGCTGGCCGCTGACCGGCGCGGTGGAGTCAAATGCGCAAACACTGCCGGAGATCATCGAAGAGATGCTGGTTTCCACCACCAGTGAACGTCAGGGCCGCGTGATTGACCGCGACCAGGCAGGGTCTATGGAGCTGAAAAAACGTCAGGGGTATTTTTAAGATGAACACCGCACTTGCACAACAAATCGCCAATGAAGGTGGCGTCGAAGCCTGGATGATCGCGCAACAGCATAAAAGCCTGCTGCGTTTTCTGACCTGCGGCAGCGTCGATGATGGCAAAAGTACCCTGATTGGTCGCCTGCTGCACGATACTCGCCAAATCTATGAAGATCAGCTTTCATCACTGCATAACGACAGTAAGCGTCACGGCACCCAGGGCGAAAAACTGGATCTGGCATTGCTGGTGGATGGCCTGCAAGCTGAGCGCGAGCAGGGCATCACCATTGATGTGGCATACCGCTATTTTTCTACCGAGAAGCGTAAATTTATTATCGCCGACACTCCTGGGCACGAACAGTATACCCGCAATATGGCGACCGGCGCGTCAACATGTGAGCTGGCGATCTTGCTGATCGATGCCCGTAAAGGCGTGCTCGATCAAACCCGACGCCACAGTTTTATCTCCACGCTGTTGGGGATCAAACATCTGGTCGTGGCGATCAACAAAATGGATCTGGTGGATTACAGCGAAGAGACGTTCACCCGCATTCGTGAAGACTACCTGACTTTCGCGGAACAATTACCGGGCAATCTGGATATCCGCTTTGTGCCACTCTCCGCGCTGGAAGGCGATAATGTGGCTTCGCAAAGTGAAAGTATGCCGTGGTACAGCGGTCCGACACTGCTCGAAATGCTGGAAACCGTAGAGATCCAACGAGTGGTGGATGCCCAGCCAATGCGCTTCCCGGTGCAGTACGTTAACCGCCCGAATCTTGATTTTCGTGGCTACGCCGGAACGCTGGCCTCTGGCAGCGTGAAAGTCGGGCAACGTGTCAAAGTGCTCCCCTCTGGCGTGGAGTCAAACATTGCGCGGATCGTTACTTTTGATGGCGATCGCGAAGATGCCTTTGCCGGAGAAGCGATCACTCTGGTGCTGACGGATGAGATCGACATCAGCCGTGGCGATCTGCTGCTGGCGGCAGACGAAGCGTTACCGGCAGTGCAGAGCGCGTCGGTGGATGTGGTATGGATGGCGGAACAGCCGCTTTCCCCGGGCCAGAGTTACGACATCAAAATTGCCGGTAAGAAGACGCGCGCTCGTGTTGATGGCATTCGCTATCAGGTTGATATTAATAACCTTACCCAACGCGAAGTTGAAAACCTGCCGCTGAACGGCATCGGCCTGGTGGATCTCACCTTCGATGAGCCGTTGGTGTTAGATCGTTATCAGCAAAACCCGGTTACCGGCGGGCTGATTTTTATCGATCGCCTGAGCAACGTGACTGTGGGCGCCGGTATGGTGCATGAGCCGAAAAACGAGGCTGCCGTTGCGCCGTCGGAATTTAGCGCATTTGAGCTGGAACTGAATGCGTTGGTACGTCGCCACTTCCCGCACTGGGGCGCGCGCGATTTGCTGGGAGGTAAATAATGGCGCTGCATGACGAAAACGTCGTCTGGCATAGCCATCCAGTTACACCGCAACAACGCGAGCAACACCACGGTCATCGTGGTGTTGTGCTGTGGTTTACCGGCCTCTCCGGTTCAGGGAAATCGACAGTTGCCGGGGCGCTGGAGGAGGCGTTACATAAAATTGGTGTCAGTACGTATTTGCTGGACGGCGACAACGTTCGCCACGGTTTATGCAGCGATCTCGGTTTTAGCGATGCCGATCGTAAAGAAAATATCCGCCGCGTCGGTGAAGTAGCAAATTTAATGGTTGAAGCCGGACTGGTGGTGCTGACTGCGTTTATTTCCCCACATCGCACTGAGCGCCAGATGGTTCGTGAACGTGTAGGAGCAGGTCGATTTATCGAAGTGTTTGTCGATACTCCGCTGGCGATTTGCGAAGCTCGCGATCCAAAAGGCTTGTATAAAAAAGCGCGCACTGGTGAACTGCGTAACTTTACCGGAATAGACTCCGTTTACGAAGCGCCTGAATCGGCAGAAATTCATCTCAATGGTGAACAATTAGTAACAAATTTGGTTCAGCAATTATTAGATCTACTGAGACAGAACGATATTATCAGATCCTGAGACACCACCGGGTTTCCATGCCCGGTTCGTCAAAGTAACAGGATCAGATATGCGTAATAGCCATAACATTACACTAACAAATAGTGAAAGCCTTACTGAGGATGAAGAAACCACATGGTCGCTGCCAGGTGCTGTGGTCGGTTTTGTCTCCTGGCTGTGTGCGCTGGCGATACCGATGTTGATTTATGGCTCTAACACGCTGTTCTTCTTTATCTATACCTGGCCTTTCTTTCTGGCGCTGATGCCCGTCGCGGTGGTGGTGGGTATTGCGCTGCATTCATTGATGGACGGAAAGCTACGCTACAGTATTGTTTTCACCCTGGTGACTGTCGGCATTATGTTTGGTGCTCTGTTTATGTGGTTGCTGGGCTAATTTGTTCTTTCCCGTCTACTCTGTTCATAATTCAAACCGTAACCAATAATGAGATTATGTTCTGCACGCCCTGGGTATACGTAACAATGGACAAATGTGGTACATTTGCCCGCGTTGTCGCGGTATCCCCAACAGAGGATGTAGAGTCGTCTTCGGATGCATGGGATGAAGATGCCGTTTTTCAGGGGGCAGGATGGGTAAACTAACGCTGCTGTTGCTGGCTATTCTGGTCTGGCTACAGTATTCGCTGTGGTTCGGTAAGAACGGTATACATGACTATACCCGCGTCAATAATGATGTGGCGGCACAGCAAGCTACAAACGCAAAACTTAAAGCGCGAAACGATCAGCTTTTTGCCGAAATTGACGATCTCAATGGCGGTCAGGAGGCGCTCGAAGAGCGAGCGCGTAATGAACTCAGCATGACCAGGCCGGGCGAAACTTTTTATCGTCTGGTGCCTGACGCGTCGAAACGCGCACAGTCTGCGGGGCAAAACAATCGATAAATCAGCCCAGGAATTAACATGGCAACCACTCATTTGGATGTTTGCGCCGTGGTTCCGGCGGCCGGATTTGGCCGCCGAATGCAAACGGAATGTCCTAAGCAATATCTCTCAATCGGTAATCAAACCATTCTTGAACACTCGGTACATGCGCTGCTGGCGCATCCCCGGGTGTCGCGTGTCGTCATTGCTATAAGCCCTGGCGATAGTCGTTTTGCACAACTTCCTCTGGCAAATCATCCGCAAATCACCGTTGTGGACGGTGGTGAAGAGCGTGCTAATTCCGTGCTGGCGGGTCTGAAAGCCGCTGGCGACGCGCAGTGGGTGTTGGTGCATGACGCCGCACGCCCTTGTCTGCATCAGGATGACCTTGCGCGTCTGTTAACTCTGAGCGAAACCAGCCGCACGGGGGGCATTCTCGCTGCGCCGGTACGCGATACCATGAAACGCGCCGAACCGGGCAAAAATGCGATTGCTCATACCGTTGATCGCAACGGTTTATGGCACGCGCTGACGCCGCAATTTTTCCCTCGTGAGCTGTTACATGACTGCCTGACGCGTGCTTTAAATGACGGCGCTACCATTACCGATGAAGCCTCGGCGCTGGAATACTGCGGTTTTCATCCACAGCTGGTCGAAGGCCGTGCGGATAACATTAAAGTCACGCGTCCGGAAGATTTGGCGCTTGCCGAATTTTACCTCACCCGAACCATCCATCAGGAGAATACATAATGCGAATTGGACACGGTTTTGACGTACATGCCTTTGGCGGCGAAGGCCCAATTATCATTGGTGGCGTGCGCATTCCTTACGAAAAAGGGCTGCTGGCGCATTCTGATGGCGACGTGGCGCTCCATGCGCTTACCGATGCATTGCTTGGTGCAGCGGCGCTGGGGGATATCGGCAAGCTGTTCCCGGATACCGATCCGGCATTTAAAGGAGCAGACAGCCGCGAGCTGCTGCGTGAAGCCTGGCGACGCATTCAGGCGAAGGGGTATACCCTCGGAAACGTCGATGTCACTATCATCGCTCAGGCACCGAAAATGCTGCCGCACATTCCACAAATGCGCGTGTTTATTGCTGAAGATCTCGGCTGCCATATGGATGATGTTAACGTGAAAGCCACTACTACGGAAAAACTCGGATTTACCGGCCGTGGGGAAGGGATTGCCTGTGAAGCGGTGGCGCTACTCATTAAGGCAACAAAATGATTGAGTTTGATAATCTCACTTACCTCCACGGTAAACCGCAAGGCACCGGGCTGCTGAAAGCCAACCCGGAAGATTTTGTGGTGGTGGAAGATTTAGGCTTTGAGCCTGATGGTGAAGGTGAGCATATTCTGGTGCGCATTCTTAAAAACGGCTGCAATACCCGTTTTGTGGCTGACGCGCTGGCGAAATTCCTGAAAATCCATGCGCGTGAAGTCAGCTTCGCCGGGCAGAAAGACAAACATGCAGTGACGGAACAGTGGTTATGCGCTCGCGTTCCGGGCAAAGAGATGCCCGATCTGAGCGCCTTTCAACTGGAAGGTTGCCAGGTGCTGGAGTATGCGCGCCACAAGCGTAAACTGCGTTTAGGGGCGCTGAAAGGCAACGCCTTTACCCTGGTGCTGCGAGAAGTGAGCAATCGCGATGACGTTGAACAGCGACTGATCGATATTTGCGTGAAAGGTGTACCGAACTACTTTGGCGCGCAGCGTTTCGGTATTGGCGGTAGTAACCTGCAGGGCGCGCTGCGCTGGGCGCAAACCAATACTCCGGTACGCGATCGCAATAAACGCAGTTTTTGGTTGTCGGCAGCACGTAGTGCGTTGTTTAATCAGATTGTTGCTGAGCGCCTCAAAAAAGCAGAAGTTAATCAAGTTGTTGACGGCGATGCGCTACAATTAGCCGGGCGCGGCAGTTGGTTTGTTGCAACTAACGAAGAACTGGCGGAATTACAGCGTCGCGTCAACGATAAAGAGCTGATGATTACCGCTGCGTTGCCCGGTAGCGGCGAGTGGGGAACCCAACGTGAGGCGCTGGCATTCGAACAAGCAGCCGTGGCCGAAGAAACTGAATTACAAGCTTTACTGCTGCGCGAAAAAGTTGAAGCCGCGCGCAGAGCGATGCTGTTATATCCGCAACAATTAAGCTGGAACTGGTGGGATGACGTCACCGTAGAAATCCGTTTCTGGCTTCCGGCGGGAAGTTTTGCGACCAGCGTTGTCAGGGAACTTATCAACACAACAGGTGATTATGCGCATATTGCTGAGTAATGATGACGGGGTACATGCACCCGGTATACAAACGCTGGCGAAAGCCTTGCGTGAGTTTGCTGATGTTCAGGTGGTCGCCCCGGATCGTAACCGCAGCGGCGCTTCAAATTCCCTGACGCTGGAATCCTCCCTGCGTACGTTTACCTTTGAAAATGGTGATATCGCTGTGCAAATGGGAACCCCGACTGACTGCGTCTATCTTGGCGTGAACGCACTGATGCGTCCACGTCCGGATATTGTAGTTTCGGGCATTAACGCCGGGCCCAATCTGGGGGATGATGTTATCTATTCCGGTACGGTAGCCGCTGCGATGGAAGGCCGTCATTTAGGTTTTCCGGCGCTGGCTGTTTCGCTTGACGGTCATAAACATTATGACACTGCGGCGGCGGTAACTTGTTCCATTTTGCGCGCACTGTGTAAAGAGCCGCTGCGCACCGGGCGCATTCTCAATATTAATGTTCCAGATTTACCACTGGATCAAATCAAAGGTATTCGCGTGACGCGCTGCGGTACGCGACATCCGGCAGATCAGGTGATCCCGCAGCAAGATCCACGCGGCAATACGCTGTACTGGATTGGCCCACCGGGCGGTAAGTGCGATGCTGGTCCGGGAACAGATTTTGCTGCGGTAGATGAGGGATATGTCTCCATCACGCCGCTGCATGTGGATTTAACGGCGCATAGCGCGCAAGATGTGGTTTCAGACTGGTTAAACAGCGTGGGAGTTGGCACGCAATGGTAAGCAGACGCGTACAAGCACTTCTGGATCAGTTACGTGCGCAAGGTATTCAGGATGAGCAGGTGCTGAATGCACTCGCCGCCGTGCCGCGTGAAAAATTCATTGATGAAGCGTTTGAACAAAAGGCCTGGGACAATATCGCGTTGCCGATAGGTCAGGGGCAGACAATTTCGCAGCCGTATATGGTGGCGCGAATGACCGAATTACTTGAACTGACGCCGCAGTCGCG
The DNA here is from genome assembly GCF_002966005.1 of Escherichia sp. MOD1-EC5433. Classification (NCBI taxonomy): domain Bacteria; kingdom Pseudomonadati; phylum Pseudomonadota; class Gammaproteobacteria; order Enterobacterales; family Enterobacteriaceae; genus Escherichia; species Escherichia sp. MOD1-EC5433. Next base: position 788,799 of record NZ_PTRL01000001.1, read on the forward strand.
GGTGCTGGAAATCGGCACCGGTTCGGGATATCAAACGGCAATCCTGGCGCATCTTGTCCAGCATGTATGTTCGGTCGAACGGATTAAAAGCTTGCAGTGGCAGGCGCGTCGTCGCCTGAAAAATCTTGATTTACATAATGTTTCAACCCGTCACGGCGATGGATGGCAAGGTTGGCAAGCACGTGCGCCGTTTGACGCTATCATTGTAACGGCAGCACCGCCTGAAATTCCTACTGCGCTAATGACGCAACTGGATGAAGGCGGGATTCTCGTCTTGCCGGTCGGGGAAGAGCACCAGTATTTGAAACGGGTGCGTCGCCGTGGGGGCGAATTTATTATCGATACCGTAGAGGCCGTGCGCTTTGTCCCTTTAGTGAAGGGGGAGCTGGCTTAAAGTGCGAGAGAATACCTGGAATTTTCCTGGTTATTTTGCAGCAAGTCAGCGTATCGTGAACATCTTTTCCAGTGTTCAGTAGGGTGCCTTGCACGGTAATTATGTCACTGGTTATTAATCAATTTTTCCTGGGGGATAAATGAGCGCGGGAAGCCCAAAATTCACCGTTCGCCGTATTGCGGCTTTGTCACTGGTTTCGCTATGGCTGGCTGGCTGTTCTGACACATCGAATCCACCGGCACCAGTTAGTTCCGTTAATGGCAATGCGCCGGCAAATACCAATTCAGGTATGCTGATTACGCCGCCGCCGAAAATGGGAACGACATCTACAGCGCAGCAACCGCAAATTCAGCCGGTACAGCAGCCACAAATTCAATCTACGCAACAACCACAAATCCAGCCGGTACAGCCTGTCGCTCAGCAACCGGTGCAAATGGAAAATGGGCGTATCGTCTACAACCGTCAGTACGGGAATATTCCGAAAGGCAGTTATAGCGGTAGTACCTATACCGTGAAAAAAGGCGACACACTTTTCTATATTGCCTGGATCACTGGCAACGATTTCCGCGATCTCGCCCAACGCAATAATATTCAGGCACCATACGCGTTGAACGTCGGTCAGACCTTACAGGTTGGCAACGCCTCCGGTACGCCAATTACTGGCGGAAATGCTATTACCCAGGCGGATGCAGCAGAGCAAGGAGTTGTGATCAAGCCTGCACAAAATTCCACCGTTGCTGTTGCGTCGAAACCGACAATTACGTATTCTGAGTCTTCGGGTGAACAGAGTGCTAACAAAATGTTGCCGAACAACAAGCCAACTGCGACCACGGTCACAGCGCCTGTAACGGTGCCAACAGCAAGCACAACCGAGCCGACTGTCAGCAGTACATCGACCAGTACGCCTATCTCCACCTGGCGCTGGCCAACTGAGGGCAAAGTGATTGAAACCTTTGGCGCTTCTGAGGGGGGCAACAAGGGGATTGATATCGCAGGTAGCAAAGGACAGGCAATTACCGCGACCGCAGATGGCCGCGTTGTTTATGCCGGTAATGCGCTGCGCGGTTACGGTAATCTGATTATCATCAAACATAATGATGATTACCTGAGTGCCTACGCCCATAACGACACAATGCTGGTCCGGGAACAACAAGAAGTGAAGGCGGGGCAAAAAATAGCAACCATGGGTAGCACCGGAACCAGTTCAACACGATTGCATTTTGAAATTCGTTACAAGGGGAAATCCGTAAACCCGCTGCGTTATTTACCGCAGCGATAATTCGGCGGAACCAGGCTGTTGCTTGAGCGTTCCGTCAAGGGATCACGGGTAGGAGCCACCTTATGAGTCAGAATACGCTGAAAGTTCATGATTTAAATGAAGATGCGGAATTTGATGAGAACGGAGTTGAGGTTTTTGACGAAAAGGCCTTAGTAGAAGAGGAACCCAGTGATAACGATTTGGCCGAAGAAGAAGTTTATTTTGCGCGTCGCGCACTGCGTGGAGATGTTGCCTCCCGCCGCCGGATGATTGAGAGTAACTTACGTCTGGTGGTAAAAATTGCCCGCCGTTATGGCAATCGTGGTCTGGCTTTGCTGGATCTTATCGAAGAGGGCAACCTGGGGCTGATCCGCGCGGTTGAGAAGTTTGACCCGGAACGTGGTTTCCGCTTCTCAACATACGCAACATGGTGGATTCGTCAGACGATCGAACGGGCGATTATGAACCAAACCCGTACTATTCGTTTGCCGATTCACATCGTAAAGGAGCTGAACGTTTACCTGCGAACCGCACGTGAGTTGTCCCATAAGCTGGATCACGAACCGAGTGCGGAAGAGATCGCAGAGCAACTGGATAAGCCAGTTGATGACGTCAGCCGTATGCTTCGTCTTAACGAGCGCATTACCTCGGTAGACACCCCTCTGGGCGGTGATTCCGAAAAAGCGTTGCTGGACATTCTGGCCGATGAAAAAGAGAACGGTCCGGAAGACACCACGCAAGATGACGATATGAAACAGAGCATCGTCAAATGGCTGTTCGAGCTGAACGCCAAACAGCGTGAAGTGCTGGCACGTCGATTCGGTTTGCTGGGGTACGAAGCGGCAACACTGGAAGATGTAGGTCGTGAAATTGGCCTCACTCGTGAACGTGTTCGCCAGATTCAGGTTGAAGGCCTGCGCCGTCTGCGTGAGATTTTGCAGACTCAGGGGCTGAATATCGAGGCGCTGTTCCGCGAATAAGCAAGCATCTGTCAGAAAGGCCAGTCTCAAGTGAGGCTGGCCTTTTTCTTTTGTATGATCCGTCCTGAATAGCGTTGATGGTGACGCCGACTTCTGACAGTAAACTGGTGTGCGAACCCCGATGTCTTTATGAAGAAATTCATGACCGATATTGGCAATAGCGGATCTGAACCAGAGCTGATCCTTATCCTGACTGGATTAACTATTTAATTTTATAAAACGATAACCGTCCGCTTTTCGGCGATCCGGTATCAATATAAATCTGGTTAGCGAATGTCTGAATGTTATCAAACATCATATGTCCAAATATAAAATAATCAGCACCGTTTATTTTTTGTAACTCGCCATTAAGCGACTTCTGCACGCGATCAACAGGCCAGAGTAATTCGCTTTCCGCGATTTCTTTGCCAAATTGATATTCATTACCCGGATAATCTGCATGTGCGATGACATATTTTATAATATCGTTACTCAATTCGATAATATGCGGGAGATGATGAAATCTCAGCAACAGATCTATTGCTTCTTTTTGCTCTGAATCATTTAAATCAAAAAACCAGTCGCCGCCGCTGGCTAACCACATATTGCCATCACCGGTTGCGAATGCATTAAGCGCCATCGCTTCGTGGTTGCCTTTCACGGAGGTAAACCAGGGCTGGTTTAACAGGCGTAGCACGTTAAGACTTTCCGACCCACGATCAATATTATCGCCTGTGGAAATAAGTAAGTCTGTTTCGTGACAAAAAGATAATTCATGCAAACGGGATTTTAATAATTGATGGTCACCATGAATATCACCAACAGCCCATATATGGCGGTAGTGATGAGCATCAATTTTTTGATAGCGTGTTGATGGCATGATTTTACCCTGTAAAATAATCTCTACTATTATACAGGGTATTTTTATTAGATTCGCCAGTTGTCATTAATATTCCCGATAGTAAAAGACTATCGGGAATTATTTTTACACCAGACTCTTCAACCGATAAATCCACTCCAGCGCCTGACGCGGAGTCAGAGAATCTGGATCGAGATTTTCCAGTGCTTCGACCGCTGGCGAGGTTTCTTCCGGCACAGAAAGTAGCGACATTTGCGTACCATCTACCTGTGTAGCGGCAGCATTCGGCGAAATGCTTTCCAGCTCACGCAGTTTCTGTCGCGCACGTTTGATCACCTCTTTCGGTACACCTGCCAGCGCAGCAACCGCCAGACCGTAACTCTTACTCGCCGCGCCGTCCTGTACGCTGTGCATAAAGGCGATAGTGTCTCCGTGCTCCAGCGCATCGAGATGCACGTTGGCGACGCCTTCCATTTTCTCCGGCAGTTGAGTCAGCTCGAAGTAATGGGTAGCAAACAGCGTCAACGCTTTAATTTTATTCGCCAGATTTTCCGCACATGCCCACGCCAGCGACAGGCCATCGTAAGTGGACGTCCCGCGCCCAATCTCATCCATCAACACCAGACTGTACTCGGTGGCGTTATGCAGAATATTAGCGGTTTCGGTCATCTCCACCATAAAGGTTGAACGTCCGGAAGCCAGATCATCCGCTGCGCCAACACGGGTGAATATGCGATCGATCGGTCCAATCTCGACTTTTTGTGCCGGTACGTAACTGCCAATATACGCCATCAGCGCAATCAACGCGGTCTGGCGCATATAGGTACTTTTACCACCCATGTTCGGACCGGTGATGATCAACATGCGACGCTGAGGCGACAGATTTAGCGGGTTAGCGATAAACGGCTCATTCAGCACCTGTTCAACCACCGGATGGCGACCTTCGGTAATGCGAATGCCGGGTTTATCGATAAAGGTCGGGCAGGTGTAGTTCAGGGTATATGCGCGTTCCGCCAGATTTACCAGTACGTCCAGTTCTGCCAGCGCGCTCGCACTCTGTTGTAACGCTTCCAGATGCGGCAACAGCAGGTCGAACAGCTCTTCATAAAGCTGTTTTTCCAGCGTCAGTGCTTTACCTTTTGAAGTCAGTACTTTGTCTTCGTACTCTTTCAGCTCCGGAATAATGTAACGTTCGGCGTTTTTCAGCGTCTGGCGGCGCATATAGTTGATTGGCGCCAGATGGCTTTGCCCACGGCTGATTTGAATGTAGTAGCCGTGCACCGCATTAAAGCCGACTTTCAGCGTGTCCAGACCGGTACGTTCACGCTCGCGGATTTCCAGACGCTCCAGATAATCGGTCGCACCGTCAGCCAGCGCACGCCACTCATCCAGTTCTTCGTTATAGCCTGGAGCGATGACGCCACCGTCGCGTACCAGCACTGGCGGTGTCTCGATAATTGCCCGCTCCAGCAGGTCACGCAGCTCGGCAAACTCGCCCATTTTCTCACGCAGTGCCTGTACTGGTGCACTATCGATATTTTCTAACTGTGCGCGCAGTTCCGGCAGTTGCTGGAAGGCATGGCGCATACGAGCCAGATCGCGCGGGCGAGCAGTGCGTAACGCCAGGCGTGCCAGAATACGCTCCAGATCGCCGACCTGCCGTAGTACCGGCTGTAACTCGGCGGTGAAATCCTGCAATGCGCCAATAGTTTGCTGACGCTCAAGCAACACACGGGTGTCGCGCACCGGCATATGCAGCCAGCGTTTCAGCATACGGCTACCCATCGGTGTGACGGTGCAATCGAGCACGGAAGCCAATGTATTTTCCGCACCGCCCGCCAGATTCTGGGTAATTTCCAGGTTACGACGTGTCGCAGCATCCATAATGATGCTGTCCTGCTCACGTTCCATAGTGATAGAACGAATATGCGGCAGGGTCGTGCGTTGGGTATCTTTCGCATACTGTAACAGGCAACCGGCAGCACAAAGCCCGCGAGGCGCGTTCTCGACGCCAAAACCGACAAGATCGCGGGTGCCAAATTGCAGGTTCAACTGCTGGCGCGCGGTGTCGATTTCAAACTCCCACAGCGGACGACGGCGCAGGCCGCGACGACCTTCAATTAACGACATCTCGGCGAAATCTTCTGCATAAAGCAGTTCCGCCGGATTGGTGCGTTGCAGTTCTGCCGCCATCGTTTCGCGGTCAGCCGGTTCGCTCAGACGAAAACGGCCGGAGCTGATATCCAGCGTCGCGTAACCGAAACCTTTGCTGTCCTGCCAGATAGCCGCCAGCAGATTGTCCTGACGCTCCTGTAGCAGGGCTTCATCGCTGATCGTGCCCGGCGTGACGATACGGACAACTTTGCGCTCAACCGGCCCTTTGCTGGTAGCCGGATCGCCGATTTGTTCACAAATCGCAACCGACTCACCTTGATTCACCAGTTTGGCGAGATAGTTTTCCACTGCATGGTAGGGAATACCCGCCATCGGGATCGGCTCGCCCGCAGATGCGCCGCGTTTAGTCAGTGAAATATCCAGCAGCTGCGACGCTCGTTTTGCGTCGTCATAAAACAGCTCGTAAAAGTCACCCATCCGGTAGAACAGCAGGATCTCAGGATGCTGGGCTTTCAGCTTGAGGTACTGCTGCATCATCGGAGTATGGGCGTCGAAATTTTCTATTACACTCATGGAGTTAGATCCGGTTCCCTGATGTTAAATGTAGTGTGATGGTTTTTATTTTCGTTGTAATCACATAAGGCGCACATGATACCGGAGTTAATCATTTCAGGGGAAGACGCGAAAGGTGAGTTCTTGATGTCGGTTCCGGTAAAAATGCTGTTTTGCAGCGTTTGCTTGTTGACTGTGAAGAAGGGGCGCAACATTGCCTGGTTGAAGAAATCTCTTCCTTCAGAGCCATAGTCCCCTTTAAATTTAAGTTGTAATATAAATGCACCTTAAGAGTATGGAGGCAGCATGTCCGGCAAGCGTATCTCTCGTGAAAAACTGACGATTAAAAGAATGATCGATCTTTATCAAGCGCAATGCCCGCAGGCGTCAGCGGAGCCGGGGCATTACGATGCGCTGTTTGCTTACGCGCAAAAGCGGCTGGATAAATGTGTGTTTGGCGAAGAGAAACCGGCCTGTAAGCAGTGTCCGGTGCACTGTTATCAGCCTGCGAAGCGTGAGGAGATGAAGCAGATTATGCGTTGGGCAGGGCCGCGAATGCTGTGGCGTCATCCGATCTTAACCGTGCGTCATCTGATTGATGATAAGCGTCCGGTGCCGGAATTGCCGGAAAAATATCGTCCGAAGAAACCACGTGAATAGCGTGCCGGATAGATCTTCCTGTCCGGCACTCCAGACAATTAAACCAACGCTGCTTTATCAATTCCCAGCCGTTTCATCCGTGACAGCAGGGTCGTGCGTTTTAGCCCCAGACGTTGCGCAGCGCCTTTCGGACCCGCGACTACGCCGTTCGTCTCTTTTAATACGCGAACAATCAGTTGATATTCATCTTCGCCTTCCTGAGCGACGACCGTTGCAGCAGGCGGCGTTTCAGGTTCTGGCAGTGAGATATCGGGTAAAGAGAGTTGTAGAACATTACCGCGAGTTAGCAGTACCGCACGCTCAATAACATTTTCCAGTTCGCGCACGTTACCCGGCCATTCCATGTTGCTCAATATGCGCAGCGTCTCGGCAGGAATGCTGTCGATATTGCGCCCCAGTCGGCGGGCAATTTTGAAGGTAAAGGCTTTCGCCAGCAGCGGAATATCTTCCGGGCGCTCGCGTAACGGCGGCAGGTGGATCGGGAAGACGTTCAGGCGGTAATAGAGATCGCTACGGAACTCGCGGTCGGCGACCATTTTTTTCAGATCGCGATTAGTTGCGGCGATTAAACGCACGTCTGTCTGAATGATTTTGTTGCTGCCGAGGCGTTCAAACTCCTGCTCCTGCAATACGCGCAGCAACTTCGGCTGTAACTCCAGTGGCATATCACCCACTTCATCGAGGAACAGCGAGCTTTTATCCGCCAGTTCAAAACGACCGATGCGCTGTGCGCTGGCACCAGTAAAGGCACCACGTTCATGACCAAACAGATCGCTTTCCAGTAATCCTGCAGGCATCGCCGCGCAGTTCATTTTCACCATGCGACGATTGTTACGCCCACTCAGATTGTGAATTGCGCGGGCGATTAGCTCTTTTCCTGTGCCAGTTTCACCAAGAATGAGTACGGTACTGTCGCTTTGCGCCACCATCTCAACCTGTTTGAGCACGCTGTACATGCTTTCGCTGCGACCAATAATCTCGCCAAACTCACTATCCACATTGTTGAGTTGTTCAGTCAGGGCGAGGTTTTCATCAACCAGCCGCTCTTTCAGACGGTGGATTTCCTGGTAGGCGAGGGCATTATCGACGGCGATTGCCACTCGTTCGGCAATCTGGCGCAGCAAACTCAGGTTGGTGGTGGTAAACGTTTTCTCTTCGCACTGTGCCAGTTTCAGCACTCCCAGCATGGTATTGCCAGACATCAACGGCAGCAGGCACAGCGTCTGGATCTGGTTGCCCCAGGTATCAAACAACATGCGTTCGTAGGGGGCTAAATCATCCCGCTCGTGGAGATTAATCAGCAGCATCTCTTTGCTTTTAAATACGCGCTCGGTGAGGGTTCCGGCCTCATCAACTTCACTCTGTTCGTGAGTGGGATGCTGTTTATCGAGATAGTGAGTGGAGTAGACGTTGAGTTTGTTTTTGCGGTGACTACGTAAAACGATACTGATATCGTCGATATCGAAGTAGTAGTGGATCTCTTTCGCCACTTCGCTGACCAGTTCGTCCATATCCAGGCGGGAGAGTACCGCATTGGTGATGGCGACCAGAATGCGGAAGTTATCCCGTTCCCGACATAACAGTTCGTAGTCGACATTGTTGATGATGCGGCTCTGAATTTGCTCGGTGACAACAGAAACAATCTGCGTAAAGGTTTGCAGGCGATTGAACTCTTTTTCGCTCCACGGGCGATCGTCATAACGAATAAATTCACAGCCGCCAAAAATATGTCCTTCCGCTGCCTGTGGCATCAGGCAATAGTGACCAAATTTAGGGTATAGCCCGCTTGTGGCCAGTTGCGGCCAGGTTTCACAAAATTCTTCGTAGCTGCAATGCAGCGTATCAGGACGCGACAAAATGCTACGCACCGGCCCATGCGCCAGAACGGTTTCGTCTTCGTATTTTATGGGGGTATCTTTGTCACGCGACGCGTAATAAGTCGCACGTTGAGTCTGCGCTTGCCACAACACAATCGCCGCGTTGTCGGCGAGCGCAGAACGCTTTACCAGTTGCGAAAGAGCCTCACACAGCGAGGCCAGATCGGGCTGCTGCAATAGTGTCCGAGTGATGTCGAACAACCCTTGTTGCCCGAGATCACTCATCGGTGTATACGACATGTTGTTCTTCCAGGAAAGCACCGCTAAGCGGTGCAAAAGGTAAATGACAAATTATAGGAGCTTTAGATTTTTATTAGCATATACGAGGCAGCGGTTCGGCGTGAGGTAGATCGAGAGTTCGTTTCACGCCATAAAGCCCTGCGAGACGAACACCTTTACGCTCCACCACTTCGCCAATTAACGCTGCATCCTGTCCTAGTGGATGGGAATGCAGCGCCGCCAACACTTGCTCAGCCGCATTACGCTCTACGGCAATCACCAGCTTACCTTCATTGGCAAAGTTGAGGGCGTCCAGCCCCAGCAGCTCACAAACGCCGCGCACAGCAGGTTTAACCGGTAGCGCAGCTTCTGAAAGCTCAATACCGCAACCGCAGGCTGCCGCGAACTCATGAACCACCGCGTTCACCCCACCGCGCGTGGCATCGCGCAGCGCCTTCACGCCGGGAATGTCTCGCAGCGTCTGAATCAGCGGCGTCAGCACCGCGCAGTCGCTGACCAGTTCGCCATCCAGCCCCAGTTGTTCGCGCAAGTTAAGGATAGTCGCACCGTGGTCGCCGAGTGTACCGCTAACCAGCAATACATCGCCTGCGGTCAGGGTTTGTGCGCCCCAGTGAATATTTGTCGGGATCGCGCCCATGCCTGCGGTGTTGATAAACAGTTTATCTGCCGCTCCACGCTGCACCACTTTTGTATCGCCAGTAACGATGGCGATGCCAGCCGCACGGGCAGTTTCAGCCATGCTGGTGACCACTGCTTTCAGCGTCTCCATCGGCAATCCTTCTTCAAGGATAAATCCACAGGAGAGATAGCGTGGAATTGCACCGCTGACCGCCACGTCATTCGCCGTGCCGCAAATCGCCAGCTTGCCAATATTGCCACCAGGAAAGAATAGCGGGTCAATGACGTAGCTGTCGGTGGAAAAGGCCAGACGGTCGCCTTCCGCCACCAGTTGCGCCAGATCAAGACGCGCTTGATCTTCCTGCTCAGCCAGCCACGGATTCGCAAAGGCTTCCATAAACAGGCTGTTGATTAATTGCTGCATCGCCTGGCCGCCGCTGCCGTGGGCGAGTTGGATATTATTCACGCTTCACTCTCCTGCTGACGATACTGATACCACGCAGCGCACGCTCCTTCAGAGGAGACCATCAGCGCGCCGAATGCGGTTTGAGGATTACAGGTGTTACCAAACAGCGGGCATTGATGCGGCTTACATTTGCCCGTCAATACTTCGCCACAGCGCGCGCGTGGATCATCGCAAACCTGCTGCGGTGCCGGGCGGAAATGCGCTTCAGCGTCAAATCGCTGATAATCCGGCGTCAGATGCACGCCAGATGATTCGATCACCCCAAGGCCACGCCATTCGCTATCGCCGTTAACACAGAACACGTCGGCTATCGCCTGTTGCGCCAGCAGGTTACCTGCGTCAGGCACCACCCTACGGTACTGATTCTCTACTTTGCTGTGGGCCGCTATTTTCTGCTCTACCAGCATCACCACGCCTTGTAGTAGATCAAGTGGTTCGAAACCAGCGACCACCAGCGGACGATTAAAATCGCTGGCGATAAAATTATAGGCGTCGGTGCCGATAACCATACTGACGTGGCCCGGCGCGAGGAACGCATCAATGCCATTGTCCGGTTGTTCCAGCAAACTGCGCAGCGTGGGGATAAGCGTAATGTGCTGGCAGAAGAAGTAAAAGTTCTGCACATCGCGGGCTTTCGCCTGTTGCAGGGTGATGGCGGTGGTCGGCATGGTGGTTTCAAACCCTAAGCCGAAGAACACCACTTTGCGGGTTGGGTTCTCCTGCGCCAGTTTCAACGCATCCATTGGCGAGTAGACGATGCGCACATCGGCACCGCGTGCTTTTGCCTGCAACAGTGACCCCTGTTTTCCTGGTACGCGCATGGCGTCGCCAAAGGTACAGAAAATCACTTCCGGATGGCTGGCAATTTCCACGCAGGTGTCGATTCTGCCCATCGGCAGTACGCACACCGGGCAGCCCGGACCGTGGATAAACTCAACGTTTTCTGGCAGTAACTGATCGAGGCCGAATTTAAAAATGGCGTGGGTATGACCGCCGCACACTTCCATAATACGCAGAGGGCGTTCGGCGGTGTAAGAGAGGTGTGAAGCACGTTCGCGCAGATGCTCAATTAACTGCATCACCTGTTCCGGCGCGCGATATTCATCAACAAAACGCATTATTTTTCCTCGCCATACAACAGCGCACCGACATCCGGCTCAACGTCAAACATATTTTGTAAGGCGTCGAGGGTGTCGCGCGCTTCGGCTTCATTAATTACGCTCATGGCAAAGCCAACGTGAACCAGTACCCACTGACCCACGCGCGGCTGACCGTTTTCATCACAGCTGCCGACTAACGTTAAATCGACATCGCGCTGAATGCCGCAGACGTCGACTTTCGCCTGGTTGCCGTCAATGGTGCGAATCTGGCCGGGAACGCCTATGCACATCGCTGTGTCTCCAGCCAGTTCAGCCACTGATCCATCCCTTCGCCGCTGGTGGCAGAAATGAGGATGATTTCAATTTCTGGATTGACTTCGCGGGCGCAGGCGATGCATTTCTCAACGTCGAAATTGAGATACGGCAGCAGGTCAACTTTGTTGAGTAGCATCAGCGAGGCGGCGGCAAACATATGCGGATATTTCAGCGGCTTGTCTTCGCCTTCGGTAACGGAAAGCACCGCCACTTTATGTTTCTCACCCAGATCGAAGCTGGCCGGGCACACCAGGTTGCCAACGTTTTCGATAAACAGAATACCGTTATCGTCCAGTGGCAGGCGCGGCGCGGCGTCGGCGATCATCTGTGCATCGAGATGGCAGCCTTTACCGGTGTTCACCTGAATTGCTGGCGTACCGGTAGCGCGAATACGTGCGGCATCGTTTACGGTTTGCTGATCGCCTTCAATTACCGCGCATGGAACGCTGTCTTTCAGGCGCATTAAGGTTTCAGTCAGCAGCGTGGTTTTACCGGAACCGGGGCTGGATACCAGGTTGAGCACCAGTTGATTACGGGCAGCAAAACGCGCGCGGTTACGTTCAGCCAGGCGATTATTTTTGTCCAGTACGTCAATTTCGACTTCCAGCATCCGGCGCTGGCTCATGCCCGGCGCGTGTGTGCCTGCTTCACCATGACCGTAATGCAGGTCGCCTTCTTCGGTCTGGCTGGGGGTAAATTCAGGCGCTTTAATGCCGGTGATTTTCATCTTCGGGCGTGCTGCCGGGGCAAAAGGCGCGCTACGAAACGCGGAATGAGGGTTATGTTCATCACCCTCGATATACAGGTTGCCTTCACCGCAACCGCATGTTGTACACATCGCTCACTCCTGGTCTATTTCTATCCGCCGAATCTGTAAACCGTCGTCTGCCACAATGCGCAGCATGTCGCCATGACACTGTGGGCAGCGGCGGACGCGCTGGGTCAGTAGCGTCACATACTGTTGGCATGTTTCACACCAGCATTCGGCCTCTTGTTCTTCGAGGTGCAGTTTACAACCTTCCGCCACGCTGCCACGGCAAACCAGATCAAAACAAAAGGCAAGAGAGCTGGTTTCGACACAAGAAAATGCGCCAATTTTGAGCCAGACCCCAGTTACGCGTTTTGCGCCGTGCTTTGCGGCCTGTTGTTCGATCAATTCCAGTGCCCGTTGGCAGAGGGTTATTTCGTGCATATCGCCTCCCATTAACTATTGCCAGCTATAAGCAATAATTGTGCCAGTGTTGATTATCCCTGCGGTGAATAATGTCGATGATGTCGAAATGACACGTCGACACGGCGTCGAAATTCAGTGAAATCATAAAAATCACCTAAATAACAATGAATTAAAAATTGGCACAGAAAATGCTTAAGGGCAGGCATCTCTGTTAAACGGGTAACCTGACAATGACTATTTGGGAAATAAGCGAGAAAGCCGATTACATCGCACAGCGGCATCGTCGCCTACAGGACCAGTGGCATATCTATTGCAATTCGCTGGTTCAGGGGATCACGTTATCAAAAGCGCGTTTGCATCACGCGATGAGCTGCGCGCCAGATAAAGAGCTCTGTTTCGTTCTTTTTGAACATTTTCGAATTTACGTCACCCTGGCGGATGGTTTTAACAGCCATACCATCGAGTACTACGTCGAAACGAAAGACGGCGAAGATAAGCAGCGGATTGCACTGGCTCAGTTGAGCAGTGACGGCATGATTGATGGCAAGGTCAACATCCGTAATCGCGAACAAGTGCTGGAACACTATCTCGAAAAAATCGCCGGCGTTTACGACAGCTTATACACCGCCATTGAAAACAATACCCCGGTGAATTTAAGCCAACTGGTAGAGGGACAAAGCTCGGCAGCATGAGCTGAGGCTTTGCCCGTTTTGCAGGCGTCATGCCTGTTTGGGGATGGGCGTGTCGATGAGTGTCGAAAATGACATTTCATCGGCATGTTTTCGTCAAAAATGACAATCACCTGAGGAATGCCTGGTGAATCGTTTTGTAATTGCTGACTCCACGCTCTGTATCGGCTGTCACACCTGTGAGGCCGCCTGTTCAGAGACGCATCGGCAGCACGGCCTGCAATCCATGCCGCGCCTGCGAGTGATGCTAAATGAAAAAGAATCTGCACCGCAGCTCTGTCACCACTGTGAAGATGCGCCCTGTGCGGTGGTCTGCCCGGTTAACGCCATCGAGCGCGTTGATGGTGCCGTGCAGTTGAATGAAAGCTTGTGCGTAAGCTGCAAACTGTGCGGCATCGCCTGCCCGTTTGGCGCAATTGAATTTTCCGGCAGCCGTCCGCTGGATATTCCGGCAAACGCCAATACCCCGAAAGCACCACCGGCACCGCCTGCTCCGGCGCGTATCAGTACGCTGCTTGACTGGGTGCCAGGTATTCGCGCGATCGCCGTCAAATGTGACCTTTGCAGTTTTGATGAACAAGGTCCGGCCTGCGTGCGGATGTGCCCAACCAAAGCCCTGCATCTGGTGGATAACACCGATATCGCCCGCGTCAGCAAACGTAAGCGTGAGCTGACTTTTAACACCGATTTTGGCGATCTCACCTTGTTTCAGCAGGCTCAAAGTGGAGAGGCTAAATGAGCGCAATTTCCCTGATCAATAGCGGCGTTGCGTGGTTTGTCGCCGCCGCTGTTCTGGCATTTCTCTTTTCTTTTCATAAGGCGCTAAGCGGCTGGGTCGCCGGGATTGGCGGCGCGGTTGGTAGCGTGTACACGGCAGCAGCAGGTTTCACCGTGCTGACAGGGGCGGTCGGCGTGAGCGGTACGCTGTCACTGGTGAGTTTTGATATCCAAATCTCCCCGCTTAACGCGATTTGGTTGATTACCCTCGGCCTGTGCGGCCTGTTTGTCAGCCTCTACAACATTGACTGGCATCGCCACGCGCAGGTGAAATGCAACGGCTTGCAGATCAATATGCTGATGGCTGCCGCCGTGTGCGCCGTTATCGCCAGCAATCTGGGCATGTTAGTGGTAATGGCAGAAATCATGGCTCTGTGCGCGGTGTTTCTCACTAGCAACAGCAAAGAGGGCAAACTGTGGTTTGTGCTGGGGCGCCTCGGTACTTTGCTGCTGGCGATAGCCTGCTGGCTGGTCTGGCAGCGTTACGGCACGCTGGATCTGCGCCTGCTGGATATGCGCGTACAACAACTGCCGCTCGGTTCCGATATCTGGCTGCTCGGTGTGATTGGTTTTGGCCTGCTGGCCGGGATTATCCCGCTGCACGGCTGGGTGCCGCAGGCTCATGCTAACGCCTCAGCGCCTGCTGCGGCGCTGTTTTCCACGGTGGTGATGAAAATTGGCCTGCTGGGCATTTTAACCCTGTCGCTGCTGGGCGGTAATGCGCCGCTGTGGTGGGGAATTGCGCTGCTGGTGCTCGGCATGATCACCGCGTTCGTCGGTGGTCTGTATGCGCTGATGGAACACAACATCCAGCGTCTGCTGGCTTACCACACCCTGGAAAATATCGGCATCATCCTGCTGGGGCTGGGCGCTGGCGTAACGGGTATCGCGCTCGAACAACCGGCGCTGATTGCTCTTGGCCTGGTCGGTGGTCTGTACCATCTGCTTAACCATAGCCTGTTCAAAAGCGTACTGTTCCTCGGTGCGGGTAGCGTCTGGTTCCGTACTGGTCATCGCGATATCGAAAAACTCGGCGGCATTGGCAAGAAAATGCCGGTTATCTCCATCGCCATGTTAGTCGGGCTGATGGCAATGGCTGCGCTGCCGCCGCTGAACGGGTTTGCCGGGGAATGGGTTATTTATCAATCCTTCTTCAAACTGAGCAATAGCGGCACCTTCGTTGCCCGTCTGCTGGGACCGCTGCTCGCCGTGGGGCTGGCCATTACCGGTGCGCTGGCGGTGATGTGTATGGCGAAAGTCTATGGCGTTACGTTCCTTGGCGCGCCGCGTACCAAAGAAGCCGAAAACGCCACCTGTGCGCCGCTCCTGATGAGCGTAAGCGTAGTGGCACTGGCGATTTGCTGCGTAATTGGCGGTGTTGCTGCGCCGTGGCTGCTGCCGATGCTGTCTGCTGCGGTGCCTCTGCCGCTGGAGCCTGCTAACACCACCGTTTCTCAACCAATGATCACCCTGCTGCTGATTGCCTGCCCGCTGCTGCCATTCATCATTATGGCGATTTGCAAAGGCGACCGTCTGCCGTCACGTTCCCGTGGCGCGGCCTGGGTGTGCGGCTACGACCACGAAAAATCAATGGTGATTACCGCTCACGGTTTTGCCATGCCGGTTAAACAGGCGTTTGCGCCGGTGCTGAAACTGCGCAAAGTGCTGAATCCGGTGTCGCTGGTGCCGGGCTGGCAGTGCGAGGGGAGTGCGTTGCTGTTCCGCCGGATGGCGCTGGTTGAACTGGCGGTACTGGTGGTGATTATTGTTTCACGAGGAGCCTGAGAATGAGTGTTTTATATCCGTTAATTCAGGCGCTGGTGTTATTTGCCGTTGCGCCGCTGCTCTCCGGTATTACCCGCGTGGCGCGCGCCCGTCTGCATAACCGTCGCGGGCCGGGCGTGTTGCAGGAGTATCGCGACATTATCAAACTGCTGGGTCGCCAGAGCGTTGGCCCGGATGCCTCCGGCTGGGTGTTCCGCCTGACGCCGTATGTGATGGTGGGCGTAATGTTGACTATCGCTACTGCGCTGCCGGTGGTGACCGTCGGTTCTCCGCTGCCGCAACTGGGCGATTTGATCACCTTGCTGTATCTCTTCGCCATTGCGCGTTTCTTCTTTGCCATTTCCGGTCTGGATACCGGTAGCCCGTTTACCGCTATCGGCGCGAGTCGTGAAGCGATGCTTGGCGTGCTGGTCGAACCGATGCTGCTGCTTGGTCTGTGGGTTGCGGCGCAGGTTGCCGGTTCCACCAACATCAGCAACATCACCGACACCGTTTATCACTGGCCTCTGAGCCAGAGCATCCCGCTGGTGCTGGCACTCTGTGCCTGCGCATTCGCCACCTTTATCGAAATGGGCAAACTGCCGTTCGACCTTGCGGAAGCCGAGCAGGAGTTGCAGGAAGGTCCGCTCTCTGAGTATAGCGGCAGCGGCTTTGGCGTCATGAAATGGGGTATCAGCCTGAAACAGCTGGTGGTGTTGCAGATGTTCGTCGGGGTGTTTATTCCGTGGGGACAAATGGAAACCTTCACCGTCGGTGGGCTGGTGCTGGCGCTGGTGATTGCCATCGTCAAACTGGTGGTCGGCGTCCTGGTTATCGCGCTGTTCGAAAACAGTATGGCCCGTCTGCGTCTTGATATTACTCCGCGGATTACCTGGGCTGGGTTTGGCTTTGCATTTTTAGCGTTCGTCTCCTTGCTGGCGGCGTGATTAAAGAGAGTATGAGCATGTCTGAAGAAAAATTAGGTCAACATTATCTCGCCGCGCTGAATGAGGCGTTTCCGGGCGTCGTGCTGGATCACGCCTGGCAGACCAAAGATCAGCTGACCGTGACCGTAAAGGTGAACTATCTACCGGAAGTGGTGGAGTTCCTCTACTACAAGCAGGGTGGCTGGCTGTCGGTACTGTTTGGTAACGACGAACGCAAACTGAATGGTCATTACGCTGTTTACTACGTGCTGTCGATGGAGAAGGGCACCAAGTGTTGGATCACGGTTCGCGTCGAAGTTGACGCCAACAAACCGGAGTATCCGTCCGTGACGCCGCGCGTTCCGGCGGCGGTGTGGGGCGAGCGCGAAGTGCGCGATATGTACGGTTTGATTCCGGTTGGTCTGCCGGATGAGCGTCGTCTGGTGCTGCCGGATGACTGGCCGGATGAACTTTATCCGCTGCGTAAAGACAGCATGGATTATCGTCAGCGTCCGGCACCGACCACCGATGCTGAAACCTACGAGTTCATCAACGAACTGGGCGACAAGAAAAACAACGTTGTGCCGATTGGTCCACTGCATGTCACTTCTGACGAACCGGGTCACTTCCGTCTGTTCGTCGATGGCGAAAATATTATCGACGCCGACTACCGCCTGTTCTACGTCCATCGCGGCATGGAAAAACTGGCGGAAACCCGTATGGGTTACAACGAAGTGACCTTCCTCTCTGACCGTGTGTGCGGGATCTGCGGCTTTGCTCACAGCACTGCCTACACCACGTCGGTGGAAAACGCGATGGGTATTCAGGTGCCAGAACGTGCGCAGATGATCCGCGCCATTCTGCTGGAGGTGGAACGCCTGCATTCGCATCTGCTCAACCTCGGCCTCGCCTGTCACTTTACCGGCTTTGACTCCGGCTTTATGCAGTTCTTCCGCGTGCGCGAATCCTCCATGAAAATGGCGGAGATCCTCACCGGGGCGCGTAAAACTTACGGTCTGAACTTGATCGGCGGGATTCGTCGCGATCTGCTGAAAGATGACATGATCCAGACCCGTCAACTGGCGCAGCAAATGCGTCGTGAAGTACAGGAGCTGGTGGATGTGCTGCTGAGTACACCGAACATGGAACAGCGCACCGTCGGCATTGGTCGCCTCGACCCGGAAATCGCCCGCGATTTCAGTAACGTTGGCCCGATGGTTCGCGCCAGCGGCCACGCTCGTGATACCCGTGCCGATCACCCGTTTGTTGGTTATGGCCTGCTGCCGATGGAAGTTCACAGCGAGCAGGGCTGCGACGTTATTTCCCGCCTGAAAGTGCGTATCAACGAAGTCTTTACCTCGCTCAATATGATTGACTACGGCCTGGACAACCTGCCAGGCGGTCCGCTGGCGGTGGAAGGATTCACCTACATTCCACACCGTTTTGCGCTGGGCTTTGCCGAAGCGCCGCGTGGCGATGATATCCACTGGAGCATGACCGGCGACAACCAGAAGCTGTACCGCTGGCGCTGCCGTGCCGCGACCTACGCGAACTGGCCGACCCTGCGCTACATGCTGCGCGGCAACACCGTTTCTGATGCGCCGCTGATTATCGGTAGCCTCGACCCTTGCTACTCCTGTACCGACCGCATGACCGTGGTCGATGTGCGTAAGAAGAAGAGCAAAGTGGTGCCGTATAAAGAACTCGAGCGTTACAGCATTGAGCGTAAAAACTCGCCGCTGAAATAAGGAATCGCCATGTTTACCTTTATCAAAAAAGTCATCAAAACCGGCACGGCGACCTCGTCTTATCCGCTGGAGCCGATTGCGGTTGATAAAAACTTCCGTGGTAAGCCAGAGCAGAACCCGCAGCAGTGCATCGGCTGTGCGGCCTGCGTCAATGCCTGCCCGTCAAACGCCTTAACGGTTGAAACTGACCTCGCCACCGGTGAGCTGGCGTGGCAGTTCAATCTCGGGCGCTGCATCTTCTGTGGACGCTGCGAAGAAGTTTGCCCGACGGCGGCGATCAAACTGTCGCAAGAGTACGAACTGGCGGTGTGGAAGAAAGAAGACTTCCTGCAACAGTCCCGCTTCGCGTTGTGCAACTGCCGCGTCTGCAATCGTCCTTTCGCCGTACAGAAAGAGATCGACTACGCCATTGCGCTGCTTAAGCACAACGGTGACAGCCGCGCGGAAAACCACCGCGAAAGCTTTGAGACTTGCCCGGAATGTAAGCGCCAGAAATGCCTGGTGCCGTCCGACCGTATTGAACTGACTCGCCATATGAAAGAGGCCATCTGATGAGCAATTTATTAGGCCCCCGTGACGCCAACGGCATTCCGGTCCCAATGACGGTGGATGAATCCATCGCCAGCATGAAGGCGTCGTTACTGAAAAAAATCAAACGTTCTGCCTACGTTTACCGCGTGGACTGCGGCGGCTGCAACGGCTGCGAAATCGAAATTTTCGCCACGCTTTCGCCGCTGTTCGATGCAGAACGCTTCGGTATTAAAGTCGTTCCGTCCCCGCGTCATGCGGATATTTTACTGTTTACCGGCGCGGTCACCCGTGCAATGCGATCCCCTGCGCTGCGTGCGTGGCAGTCCGCGCCGGACCCTAAAATCTGTATCTCCTACGGTGCCTGCGGTAACAGCGGCGGCATTTTCCACGACCTCTACTGCGTGTGGGGCGGTACGGATAAAATCGTCCCGGTGGATGTTTATATCCCTGGCTGCCCGCCAACGCCAGCCGCCACGCTGTACGGTTTTGCAATGGCGCTCGGCCTGCTGGAGCAGAAAATCCACGCCCGTGAGCCAGGCGAACTGGATGAGCAACCGGCAGAGATTCTGCATCCGGATATGGTTCAGCCGCTGCGTGTGAAAGTGGATCGCGAAGCGCGCCGCCTGGCGGGTTACCGTTACGGTCGCCAGATTGCCGATGATTTCCTGACGCAATTAGGGCAGGGTGAAGAGCAGGTTGCACGCTGGCTGGAAGCGGAAAACGATCCGCGTCTGAACGAGATTGTCAGCCATCTGAATCATGTTGTTGAAGAGGCGCGTATCCGATGAGTGAAAAGGTGGTGTTCAGTCAACTGAGCCGTAAATTTATTGATGAGAACGATGCCACGCCCGCCGAGGCGCAGCAGGTGGTCTATTACAGCCTGGCGATTGGTCACCACCTTGGGGTTATCGATTGCCTGGAAGCGGCGCTCACCTGCCCGTGGGATGACTATCTGGCATGGATTGCCACTCTGGAGGCGGGCAGCGAAGCCCGTCGCAAAATGGAGGGCGTGCCGAAATATGGTGAGATCGTCATCGACATTAACCATGTGCCGATGCTGGCCAACGCATTCGATAAAGCCCGGGCTGTGCAAACTTCGCAGCAGAAGGAATGGAGTACAATGCTGTTAAGTATGCTGCATGATATTCATCAGGAAAACGCCATCTATTTGATGGTGAGGAGACTGCGTGACTGACGTTTTACTCTGTGTTGGCAATAGCATGATGGGCGATGATGGCGCAGGTCCGCTGCTGGCGGAAAAGTGCGCCGCCGCGCCGAAAGGTAACTGGGTGGTGATTGACGGCGGTAGTGCACCGGAAAACGATATCGTCGCTATCCGCGAACTGCGCCCGACACGACTGCTTATTGTCGATGCCACGGATATGGGGCTAAACCCCGGCGAAATCCGCATCATCGACCCGGATGATATCGCCGAGATGTTTATGATGACTACCCATAACATGCCGCTGAACTACCTTATCGATCAGTTGAAAGAAGACATTGGTGAGGTGATTTTCCTCGGCATCCAGCCGGATATCGTCGGCTTTTACTACCCGATGACCCAGCCGATTAAAGACGCGGTGGAAACCGTTTATCAACGGCTGGAAGGTTGGGAAGGGAACGGCGGATTCGCGCAGTTAGCGGTGGAAGAAGAGTAGTTCTTCATTAAGGAATTCAGGGAATTGAAAACCAGGACAGGGATGTGCGCTTTTTTATTGAGCTTAGTGCTTCCTGCGCAGGCCACCAGCTTTACCGAGTATCTGCCGATGAGTGACAGCGAATACGCACAAAAGCGGGCGCTGAAACCTCTCCTGACCATGCCTTATTATACCGAGCAAAACTGGCATTTTAGAAAAGTGGGCGTTGCTGGCGTAACGCTTGAGAAGATGCCAAATGAAGAGGATGACTGGCAATTAACCGCAAAAGACCGCGCCGGTAAATCCTGGACAGTGCCTGTGGGTATGCTGGCAAACATAGCGGGCAAAGGGCAACTCTATCGCGCCGATCTTGATCGTAACGGCATTCAGGATCTGGTTATCTGGTTACCCAGTGCCGGTAATGGTCTGGCTCCTTATGCACATTTAATCCTGTTGACGTTCACACGCGAAGGTCGTCCCTGTGTCTTTGAACCCTGGGGATTCTACACCGCAAGCAAAACTGGCGTTGATGATTTGCTGGATTTGCAAGGCAATGGTCACACGCAGCTGCTGGATATGCAGTTTGATTCCGGTTACTGGCTAACCAGTTTGTATCAGGTAAAAGAGGCCAAATGGCAGCGTGTTCATGGCTGGTTTGGCAAGTTAAGCTATCCTGCACTCACGCGTTTTACTTATACTCCCAACCGTAAACTCGTTCTCAAACCCATCGCTGGACGCGACCCGCAAACGGAAGATTTGGCGCTAACGCAGCGTTGTTGATAACGGGGGATGTGCTTGATGGGATGAATCAGAACTGATGGCAAACGCTAAATTGCCCGATGCGCTGCGCTTATCGAGCCTACAAAGTTCGTGCGACGAGTAGGCCGGATAAGGCGTTCACGCCGCATCCGGCACGGTTGCTTACTCTAAATCTTCGCCGTTACTGGCAATCACTTTTTTATACCACCAGAACGATTTCTTACGCGTGCGCGCCAGTGTGCCGTTACCTGCATCGTCACGGTCTACATAGACAAAACCGTAGCGTTTGCTCATTTCACCCGTTGAGGCAGAAACCAAATCAATACAGCCCCAGGTGGTGTAGCCCATCAGCGGAATGCCGTCTGCAATCGCTTCGCCCATTGCGCGGATGTGCTCGCGTAGATAGCTGATGCGATAGTCATCGTTAATCTCACCATTGGCAGCAAATTCATCTTTTGCGCCGAGGCCGTTTTCCACCAGAAACAGCGGCTTCTGATAACGGTCGTACATCATGTTCATGGTGATGCGCAGACCGAGTGGATCAATACCCCAGCCCCAGTCGCTCACTTGCAGATACGGGTTACGCAGCGATTTCACCACGTTCGCCGCACTGCTGTTGTTGGTGTTCATCTCCGCCGAGGCGCAGCGCGAGGCGTAATAGCTGAAGGAGACAAAATCGACGGTATTTTTCAGGATCTCATCATCGCCAGGCGCTTTGTCGATGGTTACCCCTTTTTCGCGGAATACGCGGGCAGAGTAAGCCGGATACGCGCCCCGCGCCTGCACATCGATAAAAAACAGGTTTTCCCGATCTTTCTCCAGCGCCGCCCAGACATCTTCCGGCTTGCAACTGTAAGGGTAGAAGTTACCGCCCGCCAGCATACAGCCCACCTGATTTTGCGGGTTAACCTCATGGGCGATTTTGGTGGCTAACGCACTGGCAACCAGCTGGTGGTGCGCAGCCTGATATTTCACCTGATCCTGATTTTCCCCTTCTTCAAACACCAGACCCGCGCCGGAGAACGGGCTATGCAACATAATGTTGATTTCATTGAAGGTTAGCCAGTATTTCACCAGGCCATCAAATGCTTCAAAACAGGTTCGGGCGTAGCGAGTGAAAAACTTCACCAGCTTACGGTTACGCCAGGAGCCATATTCCGTCACCAGATGCATCGGCACATCGAAGTGACACAACGTGACCAGCGGTTCGATTCCGTACTTTTTACACTCTTCAAAGACAGAACGATAAAAAGCAATGCCTTGCTGGTTGGGCGTCAGCTCATCGCCCTGCGGAAAGAGGCGGCTCCAGGCTATTGAGGTACGGAAAACCTTGAATCCCATCTCTGCCATCAGGGCGATATCTTCTTTATAACGATGATAAAAATCCGTCGCCTCATGGCTGGGATAAAACTCGTCATCGCGCAACTGAAAACGTTTTTCCAGCCCCAGTTTCACCGCCATTCGATGCTCGCCGTGCGGGATCATATCGACCGTGGTCAGCCCTTTGCCGCCTTCACGGTACGCGCCTTCAGACTGGTTGGCGGCAAGCGCGCCGCCCCATAAAAAACCTTGCGGAAATACAGACATTTTCATCCTCAATTAAGACTTACTTCTTTGGCGACGGTCGGTTGTACGCCCTGATGCTTTCGCGCCTCGGCAGCCGCTTCCTCAACAGGGATATCCTCAAAGCCGAGCAACAGTGTGAGGATAAACGACAGCACGACCGCCAGTGCCATGACGGCGAACACCCAGACGATGCTCATTGGATTTGCCGGATCGAAGAACTGTACGCTGGTAAATAACCCCGGCGCTGCCATTGAGTGGCTGGCAAGCCCCGCCATACCGGCAACCGCGCCGCAAATAAAACCGCTGATAAGACTGGCGATAAGCGGACGTTTCAGACGGATCGCCACGCCGTATAACGCCGGTTCGGAAATCCCCGCCATAATGGCTGATGCCGCCGCAGCCAGCGCCGTCTGGCGTAGTTCCGGGTTTTTCGTTTTCCACGCCACCGCCAGCGATGAACCGCCCAGCGACAGGTTAGCGCCGATTTCTGACGGCATGACCATCCCTTCTTTTCCGGTTTCGGCAATGGTCTGAATGATGGTTGGTGTAAAGACGCGGTGCATCCCGGTCATTACCAGCAGCGGCCACAGCGCGCCCATAATGGCGACTGAAAGCCAGCCCAGATAACCATGAATGGTGTAAACCAGCGCCGAAATGGCGCTACCGATCCAGATACCAATCGGGCCAATCAGCAGGATTGCCAGCGGTGCGGCAATCAACACAATCAGCATCGGCTTGAGGAAGTTTTTCGTCACCGCCGGCGTAATGCTGTCCACCCAGCGTTCGATATATGACAGGCACCAGGTCATCACCAGCGCCGGGATCACCGTGTAGGTGTATTTCACCGCTGTAACCGGAATCAGGGCAAATTCGACATGTTCACCCTGGGCCGCTTTCGCCATCAGTTCAATGAAACTCGGATGTACCAGTACACCCGCGATGGCAATCGCCAGCGACATATTGGTTTTAAATTTGATGGCGGCAGAAGCCGCGACCATCAGCGGCAGGAAGAAGAAAGCACCGTCACCAATCACATTCAGGATGGTTAAGGTCGGCGATCCTTTAGTCAGCACGCCGCTCATTTCGAGGATCATCGCCAGCAGTTTGACCATCGATCCGCCGATAATCGCCGGGATCAGCGGTGACATGGTGCCGATCAGCGCATCGAGGATCCCGGCACCAATGCGACGTAGCGTGAGCTTTGGTTTACCCACGGGCTGCGGGGGCTGCATATTTCCAGGTAACAAGCTGACGACTTCCTGAAAGGCCTGCGAAACCGTATTGCCGATAATCACCTGGCACTGGTTGTCACTACGTACCACGCCGAGCACGCCGGAGATGGTTTTTAACGTCGGGCTGTCGATAAGCTTGTCGTCTTTGATAACAAAGCGCAAACGCGTCATACAGTGCGTGACCGCCGAGATGTTATCAACGCCGCCCAGTGCCGCTATCACCGAGCGCGCCAGCGCCGCATAATTTTTGGCCATCGGATTTTATCCTGTTATCAGTAGGGTAGAGGTAGTTGTTATCAGTCGACGTGACGGGAAAATGCCGATGCTGAAACGGAAATAAGAAACCGGTTTCACAAAATCATGAATAGTTGTCATTTAATAAGCAAGAGAGTTGATTGTTCATTTTTTATATTTGTGAAACCGGTCACCTGAATATTTTTCCCGCTGATTGCGCAAGGACAACCAGCCAACGGTGCAGTAAACTGCGATGACTGCGTGTAAAGGGATGAAAACAATGACGACAATGCTGGAAGTGGCGAAGCGCGCCGGGGTTTCAAAAGCGACCGTTTCCCGCGTGCTTTCAGGTAATGGCTACGTCAGCCAGGAGACTAAAGATCGCGTGTTTCAGGCGGTAGAAGAGAGCGGTTACCGCCCAAATTTGCTGGCGCGCAATCTGTCGGCGAAGAGTACTCAGACGCTGGGGCTGGTAGTGACCAACACGCTTTACCACGGCATTTATTTTAGTGAATTACTGTTTCATGCCGCGCGGATGGCGGAAGAGAAAGGGCGGCAACTGTTGTTGGCTGATGGTAAACACAGCGCCGAAGAAGAGCGCCAGGCGATTCAGTATCTGCTGGATCTGCGCTGCGACGCTATTATGATTTACCCGCGTTTTTTAAGCGTGGATGAGATTGATGACATCATTGACGCCCACAGTCAGCCGATAATGGTGCTCAATCGCCGCCTGCGCAAAAACAGCAGCCATAGCGTCTGGTGCGATCATAAACAGACCAGCTTTAACGCCGTGGCAGAGTTGATAAACGCCGGACATCAGGAGATTGCTTTCCTTACCGGCTCGATGGATTCCCCCACCAGCATTGAGCGTCTTGCCGGATATAAAGACGCGCTGGCGCAGCATGGTATTGCGCTCAATGAAAAACTTATCGCTAACGGTAAATGGACGCCCGCCAGCGGAGCCGAAGGGGTAGAAACGTTGCTCGAACGTGGGGCTAAATTTAGCGCGTTAGTCGCCAGTAATGATGATATGGCGATAGGGGCGATGAAAGCGTTACACGAGCGCGGCGTAGCGGTGCCAGAGCAGGTGTCAGTTATCGGATTCGATGATATCGCTATTGCCCCCTACACCGTTCCGGCGCTCTCCAGCGTAAAAATTCCGGTAACTGAGATGATTCAGGAAATTATTGGACGGCTTATTTTTATGCTCGATGGCGGGGATTTCTCACCGCCGAAAACTTTCAGTGGAAAACTGATCCGCCGCGACTCCCTCATTGCTCTTTTGCGATAAACATTGTCATCACATGTCATCGTCACTTGTGTCGATGACATCGTTTTCTCTGCATTACAGAATTTAATTTCCTTAAATAACAGTAAATTAAAAACTGGCATGATTTGTGAATGTATCGGCGCATTAACTGTCATTGCTGGAGAATTTGATGAACCGTTTCATCATTGCTGACGCGAGTAAATGTATTGGTTGCCGTACCTGTGAAGTGGCGTGTGTGGTTTCTCATCAGGAAAATCAGGACTGTGCATCGCTGACCCCGGAAACTTTTTTACCGCGAATCCATGTCATTAAAGGTGTGAACATTTCCACTGCTACGGTTTGCCGTCAGTGTGAAGATGCACCGTGCGCTAACGTCTGCCCGAATGGTGCTATCAGCCGTGATAAAGGGTTTGTTCATGTGATGCAGGAACGTTGCATTGGTTGCAAAACCTGCGTTGTGGCTTGCCCGTATGGCGCGATGGAAGTGGTGGTACGTCCGGTGATTCGCAACAGCGGTGCGGGGCTGAATGTACGTGCAGACAAAGCCGAAGCCAATAAATGCGACCTGTGCAACCATCGTGAAGACGGCCCGGCGTGTATGGCGGCTTGCCCGACCCATGCGCTGATTTGTGTCGATCGGAATAAACTTGAACAACTGAGCGCAGAAAAACGTCGCCGCACGGCGCTGATGTTCTAAAAATCTTACAGAACTGTTCTGGCATCAAAGGAATTCCCGAAAATATTCGTAGAATACGGGGCGGGCGATATCGCCGACCTGTGACTGCCGGATGCGACGCGCTCGTGTCCGGCAGGGCGGGTTACGCAATTCATGATGGCGGGAATAACTCAATGGCAAAAAACACATCTTGCGGTGTCCAACTGCGTATTCGTGGCAAAGTGCAGGGCGTCGGTTTTCGTCCGTTTGTCTGGCAGCTGGCGCAGCAATTAAATCTTCACGGCGATGTCTGTAATGACGGCGATGGCGTAGAAGTCCGACTGCTGGAAGACCCGGAAACGTTTCTTGCGCAATTGCATCTGCATTGTCCGCCGCTGGCGCGTATTGATAGCGTCGAGCGTGAGCCGTTTATCTGGTCACAACTGCCCACTGAGTTCACTATCCGCCAGAGCACAGGCGGCGCTATGAATACGCAAATAGTTCCCGATGCCGCCACTTGCCCAGCGTGTCTTGCTGAAATGAATACGACGGACGAGCGGCGTTATCGTTATCCGTTTATCAACTGTACTCACTGTGGCCCGCGTTTCACTATTATTCGCGCGATGCCCTATGACCGCCCGTTTACCGTGATGGCGGCGTTTCCGCTGTGTCCGGCCTGTGACAAAGAATATCGCGATCCGCTCGATCGCCGCTTTCACGCCCAGCCGGTGGCCTGCCCGGAGTGTGGCCCGCATCTTGAATGGGTAAGTCATGGCGAACATACCGAACAAGAGGCCGCGTTACAGGCGGCTATCGCACAGTTAAAAGCGGGCAAGATTGTCGCCATCAAAGGGATTGGCGGATTTCATCTCGCCTGCGATGCACGTAACAGTAACGCGGTGGCGACACTGCGGGCGCGCAAACATCGCCCGGCGAAACCGCTGGCGGTTATGTTGCCAACAGCAGAAGGCTTACCAGACGCTGCACGCCAGTTGCTTACCACGCCCGCCGCGCCGATTGTGCTGGTGGATAAAAAATACGTACCTGAGCTTTGTGATGATATCGCCCCAGGCCTTAACGAAGTCGGGGTAATGTTGCCTGCGAACCCGCTCCAGCATTTGCTGTTACAGGAACTGCAATGCCCGCTGGTGATGACCTCCGGCAACCTGAGCGGTAAACCACCGGCTATCAGCAATGAACAGGCGCTGGCGGATTTGCAGGGCATTGCCGACGGATTCTTGATACATAACCGCGATATCGTGCAGCGGATGGATGATTCGGTGGTGCGCGAAAGCGGCGAAATGCTGCGCCGGTCGCGGGGGTATGTGCCGGACGCGTTGGCTTTGCCTCCGGGCTTTAAAAATGTTCCGCCTGTACTGTGTCTTGGTGCGGATCTGAAAAATACCTTCAGCCTGGTGCGTGGTGAACAAGCGGTGTTGAGTCAACATTTGGGTGATTTAAGTGACGATGGCATCCAGATGCAATGGCGCGAAGCGTTACGTCTGATGCAAAACATCTACGATTTCACCCCGCAATACGTTGTGCATGACGCGCATCCGGGCTATGTCTCCAGCCAGTGGGCGCGTGAGATGAACCTGCCGACGCAAACGGTGCTGCATCATCATGCTCACGCGGCGGCGTGTCTGGCAGAACATCACTGGCCGCTGGAGAGCGGTGATGTCATTGCTTTGACGCTCGACGGTATCGGTATGGGGGAGAACGGCGCTTTGTGGGGCGGCGAGTGCTTGCGGGTGAACTATCGCGAATGTGAGCACCTGGGCGGCTTGCCTGCGGTGGCGCTTCCGGGGGGCGATTTGGCTGCAAAGCAGCCGTGGCGTAACCTGCTGGCGCAGTGCCTGCGCTTTGTGCCGCAGTGGCAGAATTATCCCGAAACAGCAAGTGTGCAACAGCAAAACTGGAGCGTGCTGGCGCGGGCCATTGAGCGTGGAATCAATGCGCCGCTGGCGTCATCGTGTGGGCGTTTGTTCGATGCTATAGCGGCGGCGCTGGGCTGTGCGCCAGTCACGTTAAGTTATGAAGGTGAAGCGGCTTGTGCGCTGGAGGCGCTGGCGGCTTCGTGCCACGGAGTGACGCATCCGGTGACGATGCCGCTGGTGGACAATCAACTGGATCTCGCCACTTTCTGGCAGCAGTGGCTGAACTGGCAGGCACCGGTTAATCAACGCGCGTGGGCGTTTCATGATGCGCTGGCGCAGGGTTTTGCCGCGTTGATGCGTGAGCAGGCCACGATGCGTGGTATCACTACGCTGGTATTTAGCGGCGGGGTTATTCATAACCGTTTGCTGCGTGCACGTCTGGCGCATTATCTCGCTGATTTCAGGTTGCTCTTTCCGCAGAGTTTACCGGCGGGTGATGGCGGATTGTCTCTGGGGCAGGGGGTTATTGCTGCGGCGCACATCCTGCAATGCGGTATAGTGGCGGATGTGGCGTAACTGAATTTTAAAAAAAGCACGAACAGTCCCCTCGCCCCACTGGGGAGAGGGTTAGGGTGAGGGGAACTGCTGACACTGGTGCGCACAATGACTTTCTCGCCCTTCCAGGACGAGGGAGAGAACCATGCCTACACCGGCAACGTTTTCAACAATCCAAATGCCTCTTTCATCCGATCCTCACTGACCACAAAGGCGCGAAGCTGGTCAGCATCGTCAACGCCGCGCGCCACCATTCCCTGGCGTTCGGTATTAATCTGCCAGCGTAAATCCTGACGCTGGGTTTCGCCTGCCAGATGCAGCGGTAATTCCGGCGTTTTGATTTTCACCAACATCGCCGGTAGTTTCAGCGGCGTGTTATTGCCGAGAAGATTTTTTGCCAGCACCATCGCGCTAAGTTGAATCGGCTGGAGGAACGGCAATACCTGACCGTTAATCTCCGCGCAATCGCCCAGCGCGTAAATATCGGCATTACTGGTTTGCAGATAACTATCGACGCAAACGCCGCGATTAATCGTCAGCCCGGCGCGTCGTGCCAGTGCGGTTTCCGGGCGCAGTCCGGTGGCGGCAATTACCGCATCCACTTCGATGCTGCGCTGGCGGTCCAGCGATGCCTGAATGCCAGAATCCGTTTTTTCCAGCCCCTGCAACTGAGATTTCAACAGCAGATGAACGCCCATCTCCGTCAACCGATGCTGCAAGCGGCTGCTTACTTCCGGTGGCATTAACGATGCCAGAATACTGGCAGCGTTGTCGATTAGCGTGACCGCTTTGCCTGCACGACAAAAATCCATCGCCAGTTCGCTACCAATCAAGCCACCGCCAACAATCAACACGCGTCGGGCATCCCGCAGTTGTGTTTCACAGGCGCGATACTCTTGCTGACTATTTAACGTCAGCATTAACTCACGCCCGGGCACCGGCGGGACAAAGGCGCTGGCACCGGTTGCCAGCACTAACTTGTCATATTGCCACTGATTATTCTGGCTTTTCACCACATGGGCTTCGGCATCGATATCCGTCACCCAGGTTTGCGGAAACAGGCGCAGATTAAACTGCTCGGCAAATTCACCTGCCGTCTGGCGGGTAAGGTCGTCGGCACGTTGCCCCTGACTGATCACATGGCTGAGGTCAGGTTTGTTGTACTCATCCATGCTGTCGGCGGCAATCAGGGTTAATGGAATACTGGCGTCCTGTTTGCGAATATTTTTCACCAGTTGGCGGGCTGCGAAGCCCGAACCAATGATCACAATGCCGTTGCTCATTTTGCCTCCGATGCCAGTTCGTCAAAGACGTCTTTGCCGAGTGAACATTCCGGGCACAGGAAGTTGTCCGGGACTTCACTCCACGGCGTTCCTGGCGCAACGTCCTGCATTGGCTCGCCTTTTGCCGGATCGTAAATCCACTGGCAGACGCTGCACTGCATCCGTGGGCCGAGGTCAGCCGTCGTGGTGGCACAGGTTTCTTCTTTAACCACCGTATTCACCGTGTTCTGCGGCAGCGGCGAAAGCGCCCATTGACGGGCAATTTCACGACCGTGTTCACGGCATAACTCCAGAGCGTCCTGATCCGGTCGCCATTTGGCTTTCAGGCTAAGCGACATTTCGAAACCTGCATCCTGCAGGCGAGTGGAAAGACGATCCACTGCACCGCCGCTCCAGCCGTGAGAGCCGAAAGCACTGGCGCGTTTATTACGAAAGCGCAATCCGGTCATCTCCTCCACCAGCCCGGCGATTTTCGGCATCATCACGTTATTCATCGTCGAAGTACCGACCAGCACACCTTTTGAGCGGAAGACATTGGTCAGGATTTCGTTTTTATCGCTACGGGCGACGTTGAAAATTTTCACCGCTACGCGCGGGTCGGTTTCCGCGATCCCCTGGGCGATAGCGTCAGCCATCATGCGGGTGTTATTCGACATGGTGTCGTAGAAAATG
Organism: Escherichia sp. MOD1-EC5433; assembly: GCF_002966005.1. Taxonomy (NCBI): domain Bacteria; kingdom Pseudomonadati; phylum Pseudomonadota; class Gammaproteobacteria; order Enterobacterales; family Enterobacteriaceae; genus Escherichia; species Escherichia sp. MOD1-EC5433. The sequence continues at coordinate 819,561 of NZ_PTRL01000001.1, forward strand.
GTTATTCTGTCTTCCTGATAATCCGCCGCCCATTTCAGGTACAGCTCGACAATCTGCGTTGGGTTATCGCGCCACACCACACCGTGAGAGGTAGCAATCATATCGACCGGCAAGTTAAAGCCGAGGATCTCGGTGATTTTCGGCGTTACCAGGCGGCTGAACGGCGTCAGGATATTGGCGTAGTAACGCTGGCACTGCTCGAAAAGCTCGGTCTGATCCACTTCATCGTTGAACAGATGCTCGTCGCAGTAGTGCTGACCGAAAGCATCGTTACTGAACAGCACCGCGTCGCCTGTCAGGTAAGTCATCATGCTGTCCGGCCAGTGCAGCATTGGCGTTTCGACAAAAATGAGCTGTTTGCCGTTGCCGATATCCAGCGTGTCGCCAGTTTTCACCACATTAAAATTCCACTCCGGATGATGGTGATGACCATTTATCGAGTCGATAGCGTTGGCAGTACAGTAGATCGGCGTATCGGGAATTTGCGCCATCAGTTCGGTCAGCGCCCCAGCGTGGTCCTCTTCTGCATGGTTAATCACGATGTAATCGATATCCGCCAGATCGATTTCATTACGCAGGTTCTGCACAAATTCGCGGCTGAATTTATGGTCGACGGTGTCGATCAGCACGTTTTTTTCTTCGCGGATGAGGTAGCTGTTGTAACTGCTGCCGCGCAGCGTTTTATATTCCGTGCCGTGAAAATCACGCACTTCCCAGTCACGTTGACCCACCCAATGAATGTTATTTTTCACCACAATAGACATAGCAACCTCAATTTATTCAGCGTGTTCTAAAAAGATGTTTTGTTAATTGCAGATTGCGTGCCAGTTTTTTATCTTATTGTTTTTACTATATAAATTTATTTGTGCTCATTAGTGAGTAGTCAAAATGACTATCAATAAAATGGTCGATATGACAATATCTATAGTCAAATTGACAGTGAGGCAAAGATGAGTTTTTCCGTTGATGTGCTGGCGAATATCGCCATCGAATTGCAGCGTGGGATTGGTCATCAGGATCGTTTTCAGCGCCTGATCACCACGCTGCGTCAGGTGCTGGAGTGCGATGCGTCTGCGTTGCTACGTTACGACTCGCGGCAGTTTATTCCGCTTGCCATCGACGGGCTGGCGAAGGATGTACTCGGCAGGCGTTTTGCGCTGGAAGGGCATCCACGGCTGGAAGCGATTGCCCGCGCGGGTGATGTGGTGCGTTTTCCCGCAGACAGCGAATTGCCCGATCCCTATGACGGTTTGATTCCTGGTCAGGAGAGTCTGAAGGTTCACGCCTGCGTTGGCCTGCCGTTGTTTGCCGGACAAAACCTGATCGGCGCACTGACGCTCGACGGGATGCAGCCCGATCAGTTCGATGTTTTCAGCGATGAAGAGTTACGGCTGATTGCCGCGCTGGCGGCGGGGGCGTTAAGCAATGCGTTACTGATTGAACAACTGGAAAGCCAGAATATGCTGCCGGGCGATGCCGCGCCGTTTGAAGCGGTGAAACAGATGCAGATGATTGGCTTGTCCCCAGGCATGACGCAACTGAAAAAAGAGATTGAGATTGTGGCGGCCTCCGATCTCAACGTCCTGATCAGCGGTGAGACGGGAACCGGTAAGGAGCTGGTGGCGAAAGCGATTCATGAAGCCTCGCCACGTGCGGTGAATCCGCTGGTCTATCTCAACTGTGCCGCACTGCCGGAAAGTGTGGCGGAAAGTGAATTGTTCGGGCATGTGAAAGGAGCGTTTACTGGCGCTATCAGTAACCGCAGCGGGAAGTTTGAAATGGCGGATAACGGCACGCTGTTTCTGGATGAGATCGGCGAGTTGTCGTTGGCATTGCAGGCCAAGCTGCTGAGGGTGTTGCAGTATGGCGATATTCAGCGCGTTGGCGATGACCGTAGTTTGCGGGTCGATGTGCGCGTGCTGGCGGCGACTAACCGCGACTTACGCGAAGAGGTGCTGGCAGGGCGATTTCGCGCTGACTTGTTCCACCGCCTGAGCGTGTTTCCGCTTTCGGTGCCGCCGCTGCGTGAGCGGGGCGATGACGTCATTCTGCTGGCGGGGTATTTCTGCGAGCAGTGCCGCCTGCGACTGGGGCTTTCTCGCGTGGTATTAAGCGCCGGAGCACGGAATTTATTGCAACACTATAGTTTTCCGGGGAACGTGCGTGAACTGGAACATGCTATTCATCGGGCGGTGGTGCTGGCGAGAGCGACCCGCAGCGGCGATGAAGTGATTCTCGAGGCGCAACATTTTGCTTTTCCAGAAGTGACGGTGCCGCCGCCAGAAGTGGCAGCGGTGCCCGTTGTTAAGCAAAACCTGCGTGAAGCGACAGAAGTGTTCCAGCGTGAAACTATTCGCCAGGCACTGGTGCAAAATCATCACAACTGGGCTGCCTGCGCACGGATGCTGGAAACTGACGTCGCCAACCTGCATCGGCTGGCGAAACGTCTGGGGTTGAAGGATTAAATAATCCCGGCCTGATAGAAATCCTGCAGGTTAATCGCGCCGGTGAGTTTGCCGTTTTCATCCACCACCGGTGCGGCGGTGATTTTGCGCTTCATCAGGATTTCTTTGGCGTCGATAGCGCGACTTTGTGCCTGTAATGTGGTGCCGCCTGCCGTCATCGCTTCATTCACCGGCGTGGTGAGTGCGCCGCCGCCAACCAGCCAGCGACGTAAATCGCCGTCAGTAAAGACGCCTTGTACCTGTTGTTGAGCGTCACATACTGCCACCAGCCCCAGACCGGTGCGGCTGAGTTCCAGCATCGCGTCCATCACGCTGGCGGTTAACGCTACCTGAGGGATGGCGTCATCACGGCGCATCAGATGATGCACTTTGTTCAGCAAGCGAGCGCCCAGCGCGCCGGCAGGGTGGGAGCGGGCAAAATCTTCTTCATTAAATCCGCGCGCCTGCATGACCGCCATCGCCAGCGCATCGCCCATCATCAGGGTATTGACGGTGCTGGAGGTCGGCGCAAGGTGCATCGGGCAGGCTTCGCGTTCTACGGAAATATCCAGCACCGCTTTCGCCGCCAGACCCAGCGGTGATGTCGGTTTGCCAGTCATCGCCAGCAGGGCGATAGATTTGTCTTCCAGACGCGGAATAATCAGATCCAGTTCCTTCGCGCCACCGGAGTAAGAGATAAACAGCATCACATCGCGGCTTTCAATCATCCCCAGATCGCCGTGCAGTGCTTCTGCGGGATGGACAAAAAAAGCCGGTGTGCCGGTACTGGCAAGCGTTGCGGCGATTTTCTTACCAATGTGGCCCGATTTGCCAATTCCCGAAACCACCACTTTGCCTTCGCAGTGCAGGATGATATTGGCGGCGCGAACAAAATCATCGCCCAGACGTTCCGGTAAACGGCTTGCTTCCTGCAACTCCAGTATTAACGTCTGACGTCCCGCGTTCAGTAGTGCTTCACTCATTGCTTTCTCCGGTTATGATCACGTCGATCCCTTTCTCTTCCAGCGCCTGACGAAACGCCGGATCGATACCTGCGTCGGTAATCAGTTTATCGACGCTTTCAAGACTGCAAACTACGTTGGGGCTTTTACGACCAAACTTCGATGAGTCAGCCATCAAAATCACTTCGCGCGCGGCATTACACATCGCCTTACTGACGGTATAAACCTCGTTGAACGTGGTTACGCCCGCATTGAGATCGATGCCGTCGGTGCCCATAAATAATTTATCGAAGGTGAAATGCTCGAAGGCATTCTCTGCCAGTTGCCCGTGAAATGAGGCCGATTTTTTGCGAAATGTTCCGCCTGGCATCAGGATGGTTTGTTCGTTATCCAGTTCGGATAGCGCGTTGACGATATGCAGGCTGTTGGTCATCACCGTGATGTTATTAAAGCGCGATAACATGGGGACCATCTGCAACACGGTACTGCCAGCATCGAGAATGATCGAATCGCCATCATGAATAAAACTAACGGCAGCTTCTGCAATCAGCTCTTTCTTATGGGTGTTGATGAGCGTTTTATGATCGATAGGCGGATCGGATTCCTCTTTATTTAACACCACGCCGCCATAGGTTCGGATGACGGTTCCGGCATGTTCCAGAATAACCAGATCTTTGCGAATGGTGGTGCCTGTGGTGTCAAAGTATTGCGCCAATTCTTCAACCGAGCATTTCCCCTGCTTTTGCAGATACTCCAGAATGGCGGCCTGACGCTGACGAGGTTTCATGGGCGTGATTACCTGATTTAGGTTTCAAAATGATAACTTCGCAAGCTAGTAACATTCACAACGAAATTATCTACGTTTCAGTTTAAGCGCCAATGATAGAGCATTCTGTGATAGTGGATCATGGGGAAAGATCACATCGGGCTTTAAATCACCAGAATACATACCCTTAATTGCGGGAATTTTTTGTGGTCGGGCGAAAACGGTCAGTCCTTTCATAAACAAGGTGTCGGTGACGCGCTGCTGATCGTCCAGGGCGATGGCGACCACGACCCGTGGCTTAAAGCGCCCACTGGAACGGCCTACACCGACGCGCCCTTGCTGGCAGAGCGCGTCGAAGGCTCGATTAAAACGAGAAATTTGCCAGCCGCCTAAGGCCAGTTGCGCACACCAGGCGATAACGGCGACGGTGATGAGAGCTGATACCATAACTTCTCCTAAATGTGGGTACGGTTTTCCCCCTCACCCCAAAGAGGCGAGGGGATCGTCCGAACCCTTTTTGAACATTGTCATCAGTCTGAAATCCTAAAAGGATCTCCGCTGTTGATCAGAACATCACCTGACCGCCAGTGACATTGATCGACTGTCCGGTGCAGTACGACGCTTTGGGGCTGGCGTAGAACAGCAGCATATTCAGCACATCCTGATAATCGCAGCCGCGTTTGAGCGGTACTTTATCGATGTAATAGTGCTCGACTTCGTCCGGTTTGATACCCAGCTTGGTGGCGTATTGCGGCAACAGTGACTGGAACATCGGCGATTTCAGCAGGTTACCGAGCATCAGCGAATGCACCGTAATGCCGTACTCTGCCAGATCCAGCGCCAGTGATTGAGTCAGCCCTACGCCACCAAATTTCGCGGCGCTGTAGCCAGAGTTATGTTTACTGCCCACCTTGCCGGATTTCGAGTTGATCTGAATAATGCGTCCCTGAATGCCGTCGCGGATCATCAAACGCGAAAATTCACGCGCGCACAGGAAATAGCCCACCAGATTCACCTGTAGCGAACGGTCAAAATCGCCGAGCTGGAAATCGCTGATAAACGCTGCTTTTGCAATTCCGGCGCTGTAGACCAGTAAATCGACGCGACCAAAGATTTCATCTATCCCACGAGAGAGCGCCAGAACGCTCTGCTCGCTGGTGGCGTCAGCACCAAAACCGTACGCCGTTCCCTCACCATATTCGGCGTTAATTTCTTGCGCCACATTTGCGGCTTTGTCGCTCTGAATATCGACAACTGCCACACGATACCCCTCGGCAGCCAGACCATGGCACAGGAACGCGCCCAGAGTTTGCCCACCACCGATGACAACGGCAACCTGATTCATTTTTTACTCCTTAACAGATTCAAACTTCAAAACCGATCCCGGCGCGATATCGTCGGGTACAGGGCCTGCCACATGGACAGTGCCCGGAAATTCCGCTTCGCTTAAACCATCGAAGCGCAGGGTGACATGACCCAGTTCGCGAAGATTGTTCTCCGCCACGCTGCCAACGGCGGTCACCGGATAGCGATGCTGCCCGAGAGAAAATTGCAAACCGGGATGGAGTTCTCCTTTCAATTCGCCGTGGCAATGGATGAAGCAATACTCTTCGAGATCCGCAGGTGCGCCTTCACGAAAGGTGATGAGCATCTGGTCGCTGAAGGCGTCAGTGGCGCTCGCGCCGATACGGGTGATGGTGGTCTGATAAATAACGGTCATGTTTCAGCCTCTATTGATAGATAAAACCGGAGACAAACCAGGCGATCAGTACAGTTGGTGCGCCGGTCAAAAAGCGGCTCACCAGTACAGAAGGAACCCCGACGCGAACCGTGTCCTGACGGGCTTCCGCCAGCGATAAACCGACCGGGATAAAGTCGCAGGCCGCCTGCGCGTTGATGGCAAACAGCGCCGGTAAAGCCAGATGCGGCGGAATATTGCCGAGACCAATCTGCACACCAATCAATACGCCGATAACCTGCGCAATAACGGCGCCTGGGCCGAGGAAAGGTGAAAGCAGCGGGAAGGAGCAGATGAGCGCCAGCATTACCAGCCCCAGTGGATGGCTCGCCAGCGGAGCAAGACCGTGGGCAATCCAGTCTCCAAGGCCGGAGGCCATAATGATGCCGATGAGCGCCGAGACGAACGCCATAAACGGCAGAATGGTTTTTAATACGGTGTCGATAGTGTCGCGCCCGGACTGAAACAGCACGGCAACGGCAGACCCCATGCCCATTCCCACTTTCGCCAGTAAACCATCGCTTTGTTCGGTGATTTTCTTGCTGGCATCGTAGTCACGGCCTACGGAAGAGGGTTGCGGAGTTTCAGCGCCGACCACAGTAATATTTTCTTCTTTCACGCCAGAGACATAAATATCTTCCACGATGTACTGCGCCAGCGGACCGGACTTGCCCGTCGAGTGGATATTAATGGTGGGAATACGCCGTTTTGGATAGATGCCGCAGCGCAGTGTGCCGCCGCAGTCGATTACTGCAACGCCGATTTCCGCTTCCGCTGGTTCACCTTCTTTAAAGCCGTCGATAGCCTGCCAGCCAGTAAGCTGTGCCAGTTTGTCGACAATTGCTGGCCGGGTTCCGGCGGTGATATAGACGATTTTTTTACCTGGCGTGGCTTCCAGTTCAAGCGGGCCACCCCAGCCACCAGTGCCTTTTTCGATCTGAATACGCGTCATGATGTTGCTCCAGCCAGGTGAACTTTCTGTTCAAGTTGAATGCCCATCTTTCTCTCGAAAATGGCGGTGGTCAGGTCGGTCACCCAGCCACGGAAGAAGTTCGTAACCAGACCAACCAGCAGGTAGCTCACTGCCAGTGGGCCAAGTGGCAGATTCAGCGTCGTCAGACCGCTGGCAATTCCCAGATAAACAAACAGTTCGCCGGGGTTGATATGAGGGAAGAGACCGTTCATTGAGTGGCAGCTATAAGAAGCCGCCGCGTAATAGCTGGGTTTGAACTTTTCCGGCATAAAACGCCCCAGACTTAAGGTCATCGGGTTACAAAAAACAAACGTGCCAATACACGGTAATAGCAGGTAACGGGAAACAGGATTGCCGGCGCAACGTTGAGCAAATCGTTCAATGCGGTGCTGCCCGATAAAATTAATCAGTGCGTTCATGATTACCAGCAGGCTTATCAACAGCGGAAGAATGCCGGTCACCATCCCGGTAAACACCTCTCCACCTTTCTGGAACAGCCCGATGAACCACTCTGCGCCATGAGTAATGGTTTCTATCATTGTTCTCTCCTTTGAAATTTATTGTTTTATTACCAAACGGCAACACAATCTAATCAGATTGAAAGATTTAAAAGTGTTATTTTGATCGCAAAATGAAAGATAAATATTTTAATTTGAAAGTTTAGTTGAAAGGATGGTGAGGAAGGTGATTTGTGTTATGTAAAGTCCGTATTGGGCAGTGACTACCGCTTCCTTGTGCGGGGCGGGATGCTTTACCATACTTGCCCCTGGTTGAATCTGTTAAATGGACTCCTCATGTTCAAGCGTCGTTATGTAACATTGCTTCCCCTTTTTGTGTTGCTTGCCGCCTGTAGCAGCAAGCCAAAACCTACTGAGACTGAAACGACCACCGGAACGCCGTCCGGCGGCTTCCTGCTTGAGCCGCAGCACAATGTGATGCAGATGGGCGGTGACTTCGCTAACAATCCGAATGCGCAGCAGTTCATCGACAAAATGGTGAACAAACACGGCTTCAATCGTCAGCAGTTGCAGGAAATCCTCTCCCAGGCGAAACGTCTGGATTCGGTACTGCGGCTGATGGATAACCAGGCACCAACCACATCGGTGAAGCCGCCATCTGGCCCGAACGGCGCATGGCTGCGTTATCGCAAAAAATTTATTACTCCGGATAACGTGCAGAACGGCGTGGTTTTCTGGAACCAGTATGAAGATGCGCTGAATCGCGCGTGGCAGGTGTATGGCGTACCGCCGGAAATTATCGTCGGGATTATCGGCGTTGAAACCCGCTGGGGACGCGTGATGGGTAAAACTCGCATCCTCGATGCGTTGGCGACGCTGTCATTTAACTACCCGCGCCGCGCGGAGTATTTCTCAGGTGAACTGGAAACCTTCCTGCTAATGGCGCGCGATGAGCAGGACGATCCGCTCAATCTGAAAGGTTCCTTTGCCGGTGCAATGGGCTACGGTCAGTTTATGCCATCGTCTTACAAACAATACGCCGTGGATTTCAGCGGCGACGGGCATATCAACCTGTGGGACCCGGTTGATGCCATTGGCAGCGTGGCGAACTATTTCAAAGCGCATGGCTGGGTGAAAGGCGATCAGGTCGCTGTAATGGCAAATGGTCAGGCTCCGGGGTTGCCAAATGGCTTCAAAACCAAGTACAGCATTTCACAACTTGCAGCGGCAGGGCTGACGCCACAGCAGCCACTGGGCAATCATCAGCAGGCCAGTTTGCTGCGTCTGGATGTTGGAACAGGTTATCAGTACTGGTACGGTCTGCCGAACTTCTACACCATTACCCGTTATAACCACAGCACCCATTACGCAATGGCGGTCTGGCAGTTAGGACAAGCCGTGGCGCTGGCGCGCGTGCAGTAACTATTTGCAAGAGGGGGGTTAAACCTCCCTCTGCTATCTTACTGTTTATTCGAAAGAGATTGCTGACGTAATTGTTTGATTTTCTTAGACAGCGACACTGTATATCCCAGGCAGACAACGCCTAACGCAGCCTGACCAAAATCGAAAGGTTCAAGATAGCCGGAAGATAAAATCTTACATACCACTGCAACCAGGGCGCTGACGCCGCCAATGGTGACCCACATACGCATTTGCGTGGTCTGTTTGAGTACGTTTTGTGGGGTGTTATCCGTTTTCTTTGTTGCCATTACTTTTCTCTCCCTGTGAATACATATCAATGCGAACGCGGCATGGTAGCCTTTTTTCTTTACTGGTTGGTCGTAACAGTCTTATTTCGGAATGCGACTCGTAAAATGAATCGCTCGTCCCCATCTTTTACGGGAAAGTGCTATCTTGTCCGGCATAAATATCTGACTGACAGAGGTTGTGATGACTGACAGTGAACTGATGCAATTAAGCGGACAGGTAGGGCAGGCGCTGAAAGCCCGTGGTGCAATCGTAACAACCGCTGAGTCTTGTACCGGTGGCTGGGTAGCGAAAGTTATTACTGATATTGCTGGCAGTTCCGCCTGGTTTGAACGCGGATTTGTCACCTACAGTAACGAGGCCAAATCGCAGATGATCGGCGTGCGAGATGAGACGCTGGTGCAGCATGGCGCGGTGAGTGAACCCGTCGTGGTGGAAATGGCGATTGGCGCCCTGAAAGCGGCTCGTGCCGATTATGCCGTTTCTATCAGCGGTATCGCCGGGCCGGATGGCGGCAGCGAAGAGAAGCCAGTTGGCACTGTCTGGTTTGCTTTTGCTTCAGCCAGCGGCGAAGGTATTACCCGCCGGGAATGCTTCAGCGGTGACCGTGATGCGGTGCGTCGGAAGGCGACGGCTTATGCATTGCAGACGTTGTGGCAACAATTTCTACAAAACACTTGATACTGTATGAGCATACAGTATAATTGCTTCAACAGAATATATTGACTATCCGGTAATACCCGGCATGACAGGAGTAAAAATGGCTATCGACGAAAACAAACAGAAAGCGTTGGCGGCAGCACTGGGCCAGATTGAGAAACAATTTGGTAAAGGCTCCATCATGCGCCTGGGTGAAGACCGTTCTATGGATGTGGAAACCATCTCTACCGGTTCGCTTTCACTGGATATCGCGCTCGGGGCAGGCGGTCTGCCGATGGGGCGTATTGTCGAAATCTACGGACCGGAATCTTCCGGTAAAACGACACTGACGCTGCAGGTTATTGCCGCTGCGCAGCGCGAAGGTAAAACTTGTGCGTTTATCGATGCTGAACACGCGCTGGACCCGGTCTACGCACGTAAACTGGGTGTCGATATCGATAACCTGTTGTGCTCTCAGCCGGACACCGGCGAGCAGGCACTGGAAATCTGTGACGCCCTGGCGCGTTCTGGCGCCGTAGACGTTATCGTCGTTGACTCCGTTGCGGCACTGACGCCGAAAGCGGAAATCGAAGGCGAAATCGGCGACTCTCATATGGGCCTTGCGGCACGTATGATGAGCCAGGCGATGCGTAAGCTGGCGGGTAACCTGAAACAGTCCAACACGCTGCTGATCTTCATCAACCAGATCCGTATGAAAATTGGTGTGATGTTCGGTAACCCGGAAACCACAACCGGTGGTAACGCGCTGAAATTCTACGCCTCTGTTCGTCTTGATATCCGTCGTATCGGCGCGGTGAAAGAGGGCGAAAACGTGGTGGGTAGCGAAACCCGCGTGAAAGTGGTGAAGAACAAAATCGCTGCGCCATTTAAACAGGCTGAATTCCAGATCCTCTACGGCGAAGGTATTAACTTCTACGGCGAGCTGGTTGATCTGGGCGTGAAAGAGAAGCTGATCGAGAAAGCGGGTGCATGGTACAGCTACAAAGGCGAGAAAATCGGCCAGGGTAAAGCGAATGCAACTGCATGGCTGAAAGACAACCCGGAAACCGCGAAAGAGATCGAGAAGAAAGTGCGTGAGCTGCTGCTGAGCAACCCGAACTCAACGCCGGATTTCTCTGTTGATGACAGCGAAGGCGTAGCAGAAACTAACGAAGATTTTTAATCGTTAGTTATTGATGATAATAGATAATGTGTGCACGGACGGTCCCCTCGCCCCTTTGGGGAGAGGGTTAGGGTGAGGGGAACAGGCCAGCACTGGCGTGAAAAATTACTCTCACCTCGATCCTCTGAGTAGCAGGGCCTGCGGGGAAATCCTGCCACTCATTGACTATTAAACCTGTTTGTCAGCAAAAGGGTCGCATTTGCGACCCTTTTGCTTTTTAAGTTTTAAGGATATGCCATGACAGAATCAACATCCCGTCGTCCGGCATATGCTCGCCTGTTGGATCGTGCGGTACGCATTCTGGCGGTACGCGATCACAGCGAGCAAGAATTGCGACGTAAACTCGCAGCACCGATTATGGGCAAAAATGGCCCGGAAGAGATTGATGCCACGGCAGAGGATTATGAACGTGTTATTGCCTGGTGCCATGAACATGGCTATCTCGATGACAGCCGATTTGTTGCGCGCTTTATCGCCAGCCGTAGCCGTAAAGGTTATGGACCAGCGCGTATTCGTCAGGAACTGAACCAGAAAGGTATCTCCCGAGAGGCCACAGAAAAAGCGATGCGTGAATGTGACATCGACTGGTGCGAACTGGCGCGCGATCAGGCTACGCGAAAATATGGCGAACCACTGCCAACAGTCTTTTCAGAAAAAGTTAAGATCCAGCGTTTTCTGCTCTATCGTGGCTATCTGATGGAAGATATCCAGGAGATTTGGCGAAATTTTGCCGACTGAACGCATACGGTATTTTACTTCCCAGTCAAGAAAACTTATCTTATTCCCACTTTTCAGTTACCAGCCCAGCAGTTATTAACTTGCTGCTGCTGGTGGCGATATTTCGTTAGCTTGATTTCAGGATAATTATGAGCAAGAGCACCGCTGAGATCCGTCAGGCGTTTCTCGACTTTTTCCATAGTAAGGGACATCAGGTAGTTGCCAGCAGCTCCCTGGTTCCCCATAACGACCCAACTTTGTTGTTTACCAACGCCGGGATGAACCAGTTCAAGGATGTGTTCCTTGGGCTCGACAAGCGTAATTATTCCCGCGCTACCACCTCCCAACGCTGCGTGCGTGCGGGGGGTAAACACAACGACCTGGAAAACGTCGGTTACACCGCGCGTCACCATACCTTCTTCGAGATGCTGGGCAACTTCAGCTTCGGCGACTATTTCAAACACGATGCCATTCAGTTTGCATGGGAATTACTGACCAGCGAAAAATGGTTTGCTCTGCCGAAAGAGCGTCTGTGGGTTACCGTCTATGAAAGCGACGACGAAGCCTACGAAATCTGGGAAAAAGAAGTTGGTATCCCGCGTGAACGTATTATTCGCATCGGTGATAACAAAGGTGCGCCATACGCGTCTGACAACTTTTGGCAGATGGGTGACACCGGCCCGTGCGGCCCGTGCACAGAAATTTTCTACGATCACGGTGATCACATTTGGGGTGGCCCTCCGGGAAGTCCGGAAGAAGACGGCGACCGGTACATTGAGATCTGGAACATCGTCTTCATGCAGTTCAACCGTCAGGCTGATGGCACGATGGAACCGCTGCCGAAGCCGTCTGTAGATACCGGTATGGGTCTGGAGCGTATTGCTGCGGTACTGCAACACGTTAACTCTAACTATGACATCGACCTGTTCCGCACGCTGATCCAGGCGGTAGCAAAAGTCACTGGCGCGACCGATCTAAGCAATAAATCGCTGCGCGTAATCGCTGACCACATTCGTTCTTGTGCGTTCCTGATAGCGGATGGCGTAATGCCGTCCAACGAAAACCGTGGTTATGTACTGCGTCGTATCATTCGTCGCGCGGTGCGTCACGGCAATATGCTGGGCGCGAAAGAAACCTTCTTCTACAAGCTGGTGGGGCCACTGATCGAGGTCATGGGCTCTGCGGGTGAAGACCTGAAACGCCAACAGGCTCAGGTTGAGCAGGTGCTGAAAACTGAAGAAGAGCAGTTTGCGCGTACTCTGGAGCGCGGTCTGGCGCTGCTGGATGAAGAGCTGGCGAAACTTTCTGGCGATACGCTGGATGGCGAAACCGCTTTCCGTTTGTACGACACTTACGGCTTCCCGGTTGACCTGACGGCTGACGTTTGTCGTGAGCGCAACATCAAAGTTGACGAAGCTGGCTTTGAAGCAGCAATGGAAGAGCAGCGTCGTCGTGCGCGCGAAGCCAGCGGCTTTGGTGCTGATTACAACGCAATGATCCGTGTTGACAGTGCATCTGAATTTAAAGGCTATGACCATCTGGAACTGAACGGCAAAGTGACCGCGCTGTTTGTTGATGGTAAAGCGGTTGATGCCATCAATGCAGGCCAGGAAGCGGTAGTCGTGCTGGATCAAACGCCATTCTATGCAGAATCTGGCGGTCAGGTTGGCGATAAAGGCGAACTGAAAGGCGCAAACTTCTCCTTTGCGGTAGAAGATACGCAGAAATACGGCCAGGCGATTGGCCACATCGGTAAACTTGCTGCGGGTTCTCTGAAAGTGGGCGACGCGGTGCAGGCCGATGTTGATGAAGCGCGCCGTGCTCGTATTCGTCTGAATCACTCCGCAACGCACTTGATGCATGCTGCGCTGCGCCAGATTCTGGGTACTCATGTATCGCAGAAAGGTTCTCTGGTTAACGACAAAGTGCTGCGTTTCGACTTCTCACATAATGAAGCGATGAAACCAGAGGAAATTCGTGCCGTTGAGGATCTGGTTAACGCACAAATTCGTCGTAACTTGCCGATCGAAACCAACATCATGGATCTCGAGGCTGCGAAAGCGAAAGGCGCGATGGCGCTATTTGGCGAGAAGTATGATGAACGTGTACGTGTACTGAGCATGGGCGATTTCTCCACAGAGCTGTGTGGCGGTACTCACGCCAGCCGCACCGGTGATATCGGTCTGTTCCGTATTATCTCTGAATCGGGTACTGCTGCGGGCGTTCGTCGTATCGAAGCTGTAACCGGAGAAGGTGCTATTGCCACCGTTCATGCAGACAGCGATCGCTTAAGCGAAGTTGCGCATCTGCTGAAAGGCGATAGCAATAATCTGGCTGATAAAGTTCGTTCAGTACTGGAACGTACGCGTCAGTTGGAAAAAGAGCTACAACAGCTTAAAGAACAGGCTGCCGCGCAGGAGAGTGCAAATCTTTCCAGTAAGGCAATTGATGTTAATGGTGTTAAGCTGTTGGTTAGCGAGCTTAACGGTGTTGAGCCGAAGATGTTGCGTACCATGGTTGACGATTTAAAAAATCAGCTGGGGTCGACAATTATCGTGCTGGCAACGATAGCCGAAGGTAAGGTTTCTCTGATTGCAGGCGTATCTAAGGACGTCACAGATCGTGTGAAAGCAGGGGAACTGATTGGTATGGTCGCTCAGCAGGTGGGCGGCAAGGGTGGTGGACGTCCTGACATGGCGCAAGCCGGTGGTACGGATGCTGCGGCCTTACCTGCAGCGTTAGCCAGTGTGAAAGGCTGGGTCAGCGCGAAATTGCAATAATATTAGCGTCAGGCAATGCCGTGGACTTGCTCCACGGCATTCGCATCAACGCTATCGACAACGATAAAGTCAGGTTGAAGTTGTGTATATCGGCTAAACTTAGGTTTAACAGAATGTAATGCCATGACTGCTTACATGTAATGTGTTTGTCATTGCTTACTTTTTGGCGTTATATGATGGATAATGCCGGGATACAGAGAGACCCGACTCTTTTAATCTTTCAAGGAGCAAAGAATGCTGATTCTGACTCGTCGAGTTGGTGAGACCCTCATGATTGGGGATGAGGTCACCGTGACAGTTTTAGGGGTAAAGGGCAACCAGGTACGTATTGGCGTAAATGCCCCGAAGGAAGTTTCTGTTCACCGTGAAGAGATCTACCAGCGTATCCAGGCTGAAAAATCCCAGCAGTCCAGTTACTAATCTTTCCGCGTCTCATCTTTAACGGTGAGACGCACCCTCAAAATCTCTCCTTCACTTCATTTTCTTTTCGCGTTACTCCCGTTCATTCAACGTTAACATCCATTTTTCTGCATCACGCCTGCCTGTCATAGGCCATTTTTTCTGTTGATAAAACACTCTTTTTGACGTTTTTACAGTCTAATTGAGCGTGAAGTGTGCAAACGATAAAAGTGTGGGAAAAATTGTTTGACTTATAAGTCTCAGAAAGTAATATGTGCGCCACGCAGCGACGATGAGCGATAAACAAGTTCTTCGAAGCACTCGTAAGAGGCGTGTGGTGAGGTGGCCGAGAGGCTGAAGGCGCTCCCCTGCTAAGGGAGTATGCGGTCAAAAGCTGCATCCGGGGTTCGAATCCCCGCCTCACCGCCATTTGCATCCGTAGCTCAGCTGGATAGAGTACTCGGCTACGAACCGAGCGGTCGGAGGTTCGAATCCTCCCGGATGCACCATCTCTTACTTGATATGGCTTTAGTAGCGATATCAAAAAATCTGCAGTAAAGTAAGTTTCCCGATGCATCCGTAGCTCAGCTGGATAGAGTACTCGGCTACGAACCGAGCGGTCGGAGGTTCGAATCCTCCCGGATGCACCATCTCTTACTTGATATAGCTTTCGTAGCGATATCAATATCAGCAGTAAAATAAATTTCCCGATGCATCCGTAGCTCAGCTGGATAGAGTACTCGGCTACGAACCGAGCGGTCGGAGGTTCGAATCCTCCCGGATGCACCATTTCTTATTTGATATGGCTTTAGCAGCGGTATCAATATCAGCAGTAAAATAAATTTTCCCGATGCATCCGTAGCTCAGCTGGATAGAGTACTCGGCTACGAACCGAGCGGTCGGAGGTTCGAATCCTCCCGGATGCACCATATTCTCCGTAACCTTCAGCAATGAAGGTATCGAAGAGATAGCGGTATTAACCGCAGGCAGCAGGGAGGATAACGTTGCGCCAGCAACGGCCCGAAGGGCGAACGTCAGTGAGTCATCCTCCCGGATGCACCATCTTCTCCAAAAATTTCCTCCAAAAACATCTCATTTCTAAATAACTATTTTATCCATATCCTGAATAATCTTCCCCTTCGCATCGGCGACAAAATCAAGCAATTACGCTAAAGTAGCGTCATATTTTTCGACTTGCGAGAAGACAATGTACGAGCGTTATGCAGGTTTAATTTTTGATATGGATGGCACAATCCTGGATACAGAACCCACGCACCGTAAAGCGTGGCGTGAAGTATTAGGACGCTACGGTCTTCAGTACGATGTACAGGCCATGATTGCGCTTAATGGCTCGCCCACCTGGCGTATAGCCCAGGCGATCATTGAGCTGAATCAGGCCGATCTCGATCCCCATGCATTAGCCCGCGAGAAAACCGATGCCGTAAGAAGCATGTTGCTCGATAGCGTCGAACCGCTTCCCCTTGTTGAAGTGGTGAAAAGCTGGCACGGTCGTCGCCCAATGGCTGTCGGTACGGGGAGTGAAAGCGCCATCGCTGAGGCGCTGCTAACGCACCTCGGATTACGTCGTTATTTCGATGTAGTCATTGCTGCCGATCACGTCAAACACCATAAACCTGCACCAGACACGTTTTTGCTGTGTGCGCAGCGTATGGGCGTGCAACCAACGCATTGCGTTGTCTTTGAAGATGCCGATTTTGGTATACAGGCCGCTCGCGCCGCAGGGATGGACGCCGTGGATGTTCGCTTGCTGTGAGTGAGTCGCTGTCGCTCTTCTCGTTGTTTGCCAGTAGTTTTCTCAGCGCTACACTATTACCCGGCAATTCGGAAGTTATGCTGGTCGCAATGTTACTTTCTGGGGTGAGTCATCCCTGGGTTTTAGTATTAACAGCAACAATGGGTAATAGCCTTGGAGGGTTAACTAACGTTATCCTTGGGCGTTTCTTTCCATCGCGCAAAACATCGCGCTGGCAAGAAAAAGCCATTGGCTGGCTGAAACGCTATGGCGCAGTCACACTCTTATTAAGCTGGATGCCAGTGATTGGCGACTTACTGTGTCTGTTAGCGGGATGGATGCGCATCTCGTGGGGACCAGTAATCTTTTTTTTGTGCCTTGGTAAAGCGTTGCGCTATGTTGCGGTTGCAGCAGCCACCGTTCAGGGCATGATGTGGTGGCACTAATTGTAGGCCTGCACACATGGCCACCATTACAGTTATGCTAATTAAAACGATTTTGACAGGCGGGAGGTCAATTTGATCCCGGACGTATCACAGGCGCTGGCCTGGCTGGAAAAACATCCTCAGGCATTAAAGGGGATACAGCGTGGTCTTGAGCGCGAAACTTTGCGTGTTAACCCAGATGGCACTCTGGCAACAACCGGTCATCCTGAAGCATTAGGTTCCGCACTGACGCATAAATGGATCACCACCGATTTTGCCGAAGCGTTGCTGGAGTTCATTACGCCGGTCGATGGCGATATTGAGCATATGTTGACCTTTATGCGCGATTTGCATCGCTATACCGCGCGTAATATTGGCGATGAGCGGATGTGGCCGTTAAGTATGCCATGTTACATCGCGGAAGGTCAGGATATCGAACTGGCGCAGTATGGAACGTCCAATACAGGGCGCTTTAAAACGCTGTACCGTGAAGGGCTGAAAAATCGCTATGGCGCGCTGATGCAAACCATCTCCGGCGTACACTACAACTTCTCGTTACCAATGGCATTCTGGCAGGCGCAGTGTGGTGATATCTCGGGCGCTGACGCCAAAGAGAAAATCTCTGCGGGCTACTTCCGCGCTATTCGTAACTACTATCGCTTCGGTTGGGTGATCCCGTACCTGTTTGGTGCTTCTCCGGCAATTTGTTCTTCTTTCCTGCAAGGTAAACCGACGTCGCTGCCGTTTGAGAAAACCGAATGCGGCATGTATTACCTGCCGTATGCGACATCGCTACGCTTGAGCGATCTGGGCTATACCAATAAATCGCAAAGTAATCTTGGTATTACTTTTAATGATCTCTACGAGTATGTAGCGGGTCTGAAGCGGGCAATTAAAACGCCGTCGGAAGAGTACGCGAAGATTGGTCTTGAGAAAGACGGCAAGCGGCTGCAAATCAACAGCAACGTGCTGCAGATTGAAAACGAGCTGTATGCGCCGATTCGTCCGAAACGCGTTACTCGCAGCGGCGAGTCGCCTTCTGATGCGCTGTTACGCGGCGGCATTGAATATATCGAAGTGCGTTCGCTGGATATCAACCCATTCTCGCCGATTGGTGTTGATGAACAGCAGGTGCGTTTCCTCGACCTGTTTATGGTCTGGTGTGCGCTGGCTGATGCGCCGGAAATGAGCAGTAGTGAACTTGCCTGTACACGCGTCAACTGGAACCGGGTGATCCTCGAAGGACGTAAGCCGGGGCTGACGCTGGGAATTGGCTGTGAAACTGCGCAATTCCCGTTGCCGCAGGTGGGCAAAGATCTGTTCCGCGATCTGAAGCGCGTCGCGCAAACGCTGGACAGCATTAACGGCGGCGAAGCGTATCAGAAAGTGTGTGATGAACTGGTGGCCTGCTTTGATAATCCCGATCTGACTTTCTCCGCCCGTATCTTACGGTCTATGATTGATACTGGCATTGGCGGAACTGGCAAAGCGTTCGGTGAGGCTTATCGCAATTTGTTACGTGAAGAGCCGCTGGAAATTCTGCGTGAAGACGATTTTATTGCCGAGCGCGAAGCGTCTAAACGCCGTCAGCAGGAAATGGAAGCCGCAGATACCGAGTCGTTCAAGGTGTGGCTGGAAAAACACAGCTGACAGAAAAGAAAAAGGCCACTCGTGAGTGGCCAAAATTTCATCTCTGAATTCAGGGATGATGATAACAAATGCGCGTCTTTCATATACTCAGACTCGCCTGGGAACAAAGAGTTCAGAATATTTTAAAAAAAATTACCGGAGGTGGCTAAATGCCGTTGTTAGATAGCTTCACAGTCGATCATACCCGGATGGAAGCGCCTGCAGTTCGGGTGGCGAAAACAATGAACACCCCGCATGGCGATGCAATCACCGTGTTCGATCTGCGTTTCTGCGTGCCGAACAAAGAAGTAATGCCGGAAAAAGGTATCCATACCCTGGAGCATCTGTTTGCTGGTTTTATGCGCAACCATCTTAACGGCAACGGCGTTGAGATTATTGATATCTCACCAATGGGTTGCCGCACCGGTTTCTATATGAGTCTGATTGGTACGCCAGATGAGCAACGTGTTGCTGATGCCTGGAAGTCGGCAATGGAAGATGTGCTGAAAGTGAAGGATCAAAATCAGATCCCGGAACTGAATGTCTACCAGTGCGGTACTTTCCAGATGCACTCGTTGCAGGAAGCTCAAGATATTGCACGTAAAATTCTGGAACGCGATGTGCGTATCAACAGCAACGAGGAGCTGGCGCTGCCGAAAGAGAAGTTGCAGGAACTGCACATCTAGTCCGTTTAAGCAGAAGAAGCCGGGCGGTGATATCACTGTCCGGCTTGCCTGATGTGCTACGCTTATCAGGTTGATGCGGGGAGTGCGCCACCCGTACGTGACGGGCGGCAAAGTGGCATTAAAAGAGATATTTCATGCCCAGCATTCCCTGGGTATCGCTGTAACCATTGTCCCCCAACTGCTGGGCGACGTTGCCCCACAGTTGCAGACGCGGATTAAGCTGACCTTCCACCCCAACTTTTAACTCGCCGATGTTACGCGTGCCGATGATTTCATCGCTGATGCCATCCATCTTCACGCTGTAATTGCGGGAGTTATAAATCCAGTTGGTTTCCACGAAAGGCTGGAAGGAACGCGCTTTATGATCATCAATAGCATTATGACCTTGCAGGTACGCTTTCACCCCCAGACGCGTTTGCAGGTTACCTTCGGTGCTGTCCTCAACCAGAGTGCCATTGTCTTCAGTATGATTGTCTGCTTTCACATCCATCCACGTCAGTTGCATTTTGGGCTGCAACCAGTAGCTGGTGCGGGTATCTGCGCTTTCACCAAGACGGAAGGTATAACCCGCTTCAATAGCGGCGGTGATACCGTCAGAGTGATATTTTTCACTGGGCAGATACTCGCCGGAGACGGTGTTATCAAACCAGTTATAGAGCAACCAGCTATCAACATAAGTCCCTGTTTTATCTGCTTCGTTAGCGTACCAGGTGCCATACACGCCAACACTGTAGCCGTCGATTTGCCCGCGTGAGTTGTACCCGGTCAGGTTGGAATGTGTGTGACTCTTACTGTTGGCATAGCCAGCCATCAGGCCGAGATGCCAGCGATCGAGAGCATTACTGCTCCATTGCGCAATATCGCCGCCAAGTTGCAGAACATAACGGTTGCTCTGGGTGTTCAGTTCATCCGAGCGATCTTTAAAGCGGTTATGTCCGCCAATGTTACGTAACCACAGACTGGTCACTTTCTGCTCGCCGGTCAGCAGGTCGGTGTATTGTGTTTCTCCCAGACGGTCATGCAGTCGGGTATTAAACAGGGTATTTGCCGCCTGAATATTGGCCACATAGCTGCCAATCTCCGGGCGATACTGATGCTTTCTTTCCGGCTGCGGTTCAGGTGAAGCGGGTGTGTAAGGCGAAGGCGTGTAAGGTGAAGGTGTATCGGGAATTACAGGGTCAACAGGTGGTATAAGTGGGGTTTCACTGGTTAAGTACCAGTTCTGATCGTCACTTTTCGTCACGTTATAATCATAGGCTCCGGCAACAATACGGCCTTCTTTACTAAACGTACCCTCTGATGCCCCCGTTATTTCAACAATGCGGATACCTTCAAGCGTATCGGCGCCCTGACCACCGGCATTGTGAACACTCACACGGGTATGACCAGACGTGTTGCCTTTTACAATTAATTTATCGGTCGCGGAATTATCATCGCCGAGTTCGGTACGCATAACTAATAAACCGTTATTAGCGGTGTAATTGCCATTGATGGTGAGTGTGGCAGGCGTCAAATTGTTGCCATTTTTTGAGGACGATAGCGTTGCCGTACCTGCCAAATCCAGCGCATTTAAGGTTTGTGAAAAACCGTCTAAATCGATATTTCCTCCACTGGAGACGGCATAACTGGAGTTCGGGCTAAAGGTATCGTTGATACCGGCGCGCAGGGTGCCTTTACTAATATTTGTTTGACCAGAATAAGTATTTGCGCCAGTTAAAGTAGTGACTCCGGAACCCGCCTGGTTAACCTCGCCTTTGCCAACGATATCTGCCGCCAGGATAAAATCTTCGCTGGAATGGTTGAAATTAATCTGGGCGGTACTATCCCCGACATCGCTTCCCATATGGATAATCGGTGTCTTGATTGTTCCCGCTTTCTGTTCGGCTTCTCCCTGCGCTCCACCAATGTTTAGAATACCGGTGCTGGTTTCGTCCATTCCAAGCCAGATAAATTGATTCGCGCTGACCGTGGCATTATTACTAACGGTAAGAATACCTTTTGCATCGTTCAGCAATGAGCCCAATCCCCCAAGGGAGATAAACTCATTCACGGCTAATGAAGAATTGTCACCATCAACCAGGGTTTCGCCGTATCCCGTTCCCTGAAAATTCTCCATATTTCCATTAAAGCCAATGATCATATCAACCGATGAGGTAAGATGACCGCCATGAGTGATTTCGAGTTTACCCGTCCCCTGATCGCCTACCATCACATACCGTGCGGCAACGGATGAACCCTCACCGTCAATAACGACCTGTCCCTGCGCCTGGTAATTAAATTCACCAATTCTGAATTCATTTAAATCAGTGATAGTACTGCCGCTAAGGACCATTAAGGTTCCTGAGCCGCCATTGGTTCCTAAATAAATATCACGTTGGTTAGGCGACGCATGGCTAAGTGTCAGATGAGAGTTATTTTCTAATTTTATTGTCCCTGACGTCGCATTACCTATGACGATTTTAGAAGTAGTCAGATCCCGCCCATCTATATTCAACGTTCCTTCACTTGTTGTTCCAACATTAAGATAACGAAATTGATCCCATACTGGTGAGTTATTTTCTGATGAAGATAAGGTTACGACATCATTATTATTGATTGTCACATCGCTGTTGATAGTGGTTGGTGGTGTCCATGCCTGAGAAATTGGTATTGATAGCACAGTTGAAATAGCTATTGCCAGCGTGGACAAGGGATGCTGTCTGATATTCATAAAGTTAATTTTCATCCTTATGATTTATTTTAAGATAAATAGCGAATCCACAGTAACTACGTAAAAAATTAGATTTTAAGGCCGCTGAATCAGGTTGCTGTTCTGTAAATGAAGGGTAGTGTGTGAGGCCAATAATTATAAATCAGTTTAATTTGTGATTAATTTGATATTAATTTGTTTTGATGGTTTAGGCATTAGGGTGAAAATAAGGTGCATAATTTTACTTAGCGGAAATTTTTAAATGTCTTAAGGCATAAAAAATGAGCAAAGAAAAAGCAAAGGAAATCAATAAGATGTTTTTTCGGAATTTTGCGGGGTTAGTAACAGTAACTGATTAATTGCATGTTTATTGTTTGCACATCTTTTTAGATATAAAAAACACCAGGATTATTATCAAAAAATAATGTAAGTCTGGTTTCCAAGCATAGGTTATATGCACGTAAATAATAAGATTAAACATTTCCTCATTAAGAAAAGTGCAAAAGTATTCTCTTCTCAGGCAATGTAAATCTGCCCGATACGATAAACGTATCGGGCAGGTGTTTAATTCTCCGGCTTTCTACCTGTCAGTCACCCGATATTCCACGCTATGCGCTTCATCAGGTTGTGGAACTTCCAGCCTTGAGGCCATCCGCATCACCACCGCTTCAGGAACGGCATACTCGCGTCTGGCATTTTGCTGCTTCCATTGCGACCACGGCACTTCCAGATAGACAATCCTGACTCTCGCATCGTAATCCGTAAACAGACTGATAAGCTGGCTACGCAGCTGGCGGGTAATGTTCGTCGCATTCCAGATGAACGGCTTTTTCTGGCGTAAAAAAACGCGCGCCTCTTCTTTTGCCTGTTGCACAATACGCCCGGTGGCGGTTTTGTCGTCCGGGCTGGCATTGATTCGCCGCCGCATGTCATCAAGGCTGATAACATCCATTCCCTGGCACTGTTCACTGATATAGCGATCTTTGCCCATTCCCGGTAAGCCACACAGCAAAGTAACTTCAAAATGTTCAGCCTCCCAGGGAACAAAATCGGGAGAACTTTGTTCATGGGTCAGGTAATGCCAGCGTGCGGAATCAGAAACGAATGGGCGCGCTTTTCCCCAGCATTGTTGCTCATGGCAAAACAGCTCGAACAGATCGATGCGTTCCAGCATTGACTGCTTATCAGGGCAATGACGACCAAGCAGATCGGCACGGGCAAGCAGGGCGAGCAGACGCGTGTCGACGCGCATCGCAGCAGTGAGCAGTAAACGCTCCGGTTCCGGACGTTCCAGTAACCATAGCGGTAACCCATGCAGACGCACCAGTGCAACGATTTGCTCGCGCAGCACAAATGGCGTGGGGATATCGCGCCATAAAATTTGTCGGGCCGTCAGTTCGCCCCGACGAGCATGACCAGGCGACTGAATACGTCCGTTTTCCTGAACGGTAGTGCTGCGCTTTTCAACATCATGCAATAACGCCGCCGCCCATAAAACTTCCTGCTGTTGAGCGGGGAGTTGCTGGAATTCTGGCAGAGCAACGAGCGCGTTAAGCACCATTTCGGTATGCACGCCAACGTCACCTTCGCCATGATGCTCCGGGTCTTGCGGCGTGTGATGCATCTCCTCAACCCAGCTAAAACGCTGGCGAAGTGTCGACCAGCGTTTATCGTCGGTAAGTCGCCAAATCATGACTGTTCTCCATAAGCGAACTCATGGGCCATCCGCGCCCGACGCCAGTGGCGCTTCCAGTGTTCGCTGGTTTTGACATGATTTTTGCGCACGTACTTGAATACATTATGGGGAAAATCGGCAACGGAAAATGCGTCGCGATTTCGGCTGACAATGCCTTCCAGCGTACAGGGTTGCCCGGTTTGCGTATCCCAGGGATCGAACGCGCCGCGCTCACAGGTCAGCGCCAGAAAATCATGTTGCCAGCTTTTTTCATCTTTTCCCGGCTGCGGGCCGGAAATTTCCGGGACGCAGGGAAAATCAAACAAGGCGGCGTAAAACTGAACTTCTTCCCAGCTTAACCACATGTCCTGACAGCGAACGGCAAACAGATAAAAATCCTGCTCCAGTGCCCGGTATTCAATGGAGTGAACGGCATAAAGATTTTCGCCAAACAACTCCAGATCGCCGAGATCGTTTTTCAGTAGTTGCCAGCGTTGGCGAATCTTATAGCTCCATGCCGATTCCGTAGGGGCTGCATGGGAACGGGCAAACACGCCGAAGCGATTAAGACAGTTATTTTCGCCGTCGAGTTTTTCAGTATGTACCAGTTGCGAAATTGCCTGCATATCTTGCCAGTAACTGGCGTTAATGCGGTCATCGCTGGTGGTGCCAGGGGAGAAAGGGTAGTGCCAGGTTCTCCCGTATTTACGTTGGGTATTCATAATAATCCATTATTTGGTGTGTAATAAATGTACGCCCGCGAGGGTGCGAGTTTTGGGGTTAAAAGAAAAATGTAAGTATCACCCGCGAAAGCGAGGGCGAAGGGAAAAGAGAATTAACAACCTGAACGAATGTTCAGAACCGGTTAATGGTGAATGGAAGAGTGTGAGGCGGCGAGAAGATACACCGATTGAGTGGATAAAACAACCGTTTGCAGAATGAGCAAATAAAAAGGGAGCCGCAGCTCCCTTTGACAACATCAGTGCGCACCGCCTCCGCCACCACCTGCACCAAATGGCGGCCTGGCAAACCACACCAGCCCCAGCAGGACGAGGAATATTCCGGCTGACATCCAGAAGATCTCATTGGCGGAAATAATCAGCCCCTGATTAGTGATCTGCTGGGCAATCCAGCCGGAAGCCTGCTGTTGCGTCATTCCCAGTCCTTCCAGTTGATGGTACATCGCCTGGGCGTTCGGATTATATGGGTTCACTGATTCGGTCAACTGCGCATGGTGCAGCGACTCGCGGTTAGTCCACATAGTCGTCGTAATGGACGTGCCGATAGAACCCGCCAGCGTTCGCGTAAAGTTGGAGAGACTCGACGCCGCTGCCAGTCGTTCCGGTGGCAAACCAGAGAGCGTAATGGTGGTCAGCGGCATAAAGAAGCAGGCCACCGCGAAGCCCTGGATAAACTGCGGCCAGGCCGACGCACCAAAATCCATACCCGGTTCAAAAGTATAAGCACGCCAGTAAAAGCAAACGGCATACATAATAAAGCTGAAGGTTACCAGCCGACGCATATCCAGTTTATGCGCAAAACGACCAATAATCGGCGACAGGATCACCGGAATAATCCCTACCGGCGCAGACGCCAGCCCTGCCCAGGTTGCCGTGTAGCCGTATACCTCCTGCAACAACTGCGGCAACAGAACAATAGCGCCGAAGTAGAGCATATACGCGAGGCTGATACACAAGCAGCCGATGGTGAAGTTGCGCGACTTAAACAGCGAGAGATCGACTATCGGGTTATCGTCGGTCAGCTCCCAGACAATGAGGAAGCTGATAGCCACCACTGCCACCACGGTGAGGACGATAATTTCCTGTGATGAGAACCAGTCCAGCTCTTTACCCCGGTCGAGCATAATCTGCAGACTGCCGATACCAATCACCAGCAGTGCCAGCCCCACAGCATCAATTCGCCGCCTTTCTGTGCGGGTTTCGCGTCCGCGCAGGGTTTGCAGTGTCATCAACACCACCGCCACGCCAATTGGCACGTTGATGAAGAATATCCAGCCCCAGTGGTAATTGTCACTGATATAACCGCCGAGGATTGGGCCGCAAATTGGCGCGACAATTACCGTCATCGACCACAACGCCAGCGCGATCGAGCGTTTGGCAGGCGGGTAGTTATTCAGTAATAGACTTTGCGAAAGCGGGATTAACGGCCCGGCGACAATCCCCTGAATCACGCGGAAGAAGATCAGCATATTCAGGCTGCTGGAGACACCACACGCCCACGAAGCAATAGCAAAGGCGATGGTTGACCAGAGGAACAGCTTCACTTCCCCGACGCGCTTTGCCAGCCAGCCGGTAAGGGGGATCGAGATGGCGTTTGCCACCCCGAAGGAGGTGATCACCCACGTTCCCTGGCTGAGCGATGAGCCCAGGTTTCCGGCGATAGTAGGGATCGCCACGTTAGCAATGGTGGAGTCCAGCACCTGCATGAATGTCGCCAGTGACAGCGCAATGGTCATAATGACCAGTTGCGCGCCTTCCAGCGGTTTTTGCTGTTGCATCACACGCACCTCTGGATTAGCCAGCGTTAGCTTTTACGATGTCGTCGATCAGTTTATTGACAGGTGCCAGGCTGATTTCACGCGCAGTGCTTACCGCTACCGGCGTAGAACGTACTTTGTTTGCCAGTACCTGACCGTCACGGTTAGTGGTATTGACGCTCACCAGCGTGGACAAACCGATACGCAGCGGGTATTGCTCCAGCTGTTTCTGATCCAGTTCAATACGAACAGGCAGACGCTGAACGACTTTGATCCAGTTACCGGTGGCGTTTTGCGCCGGAAGCAGCGAGAACGCGCTACCCGTACCCATATCCAGACCGACCACTTTACCGGTGTATTTCACATCATCGCCGTAAATATCAGTGGTAATAGTGACCGGCTGACCGATGCGCATATTGGCAATCTGCGTCTCTTTAAAGTTGGCATCCACCCACATATTGGTCGCCGGAACGACCGCCATCAGCGGCGTTGTTGGGCTAATTTGCGCACCAGGCTGTACGGCTCGGCGGGAGACATAACCGGTCATCGGACTGACAATACGGGTACGTTCCAGCGCCAGCCAAGCATTACGTACTTCAGTTGCGGCCTGTTGCACGGCAGGCTGATCTTCCAGTTTAGTTCCCAGAATCATCGCCTGATTGGCATTGTATTGTTGAATGGCGACATCCAGTTGCGCCTGGGCGCTGGTGACGGCGTCGCGGGCGTGTTGCAGTTCTTCGCGACCAATCAGGTTGGCATTGCCCAGCGGCACACGGCGGTTGTAGTCGCTCTGTGCTTTAGCGAGGGCGATTTTCTGCACCTCAATATTTGCCTGCAACTGCTTGCTGTTAATCATCAGCTGGTGGGTTTGACGAACGCTGGAAGCCAGTGCAGTTTTGGCTTTTTCAAACGCCTGGCGAGCATCAGTCGGGTCGAGAGTGACCAGCACATCGCCTTCTTTTACAAAATCGGTGTTATCGGCCCAGACTTTCGTCACGCTGCCTGACACCTGAGACATAATTTGAATCTGATTCCCTGCCACGTATGCGTCATCGGTCTCTTCAAAATGACGCAGTACCAAAAACCAATAAATTCCTATCGCTACGGCAATAATGATAAAGAGCAAGGTGAGAAGGAGGAGCAGACGCTTACGTTTGCCGCTCTTCTTTACCGGTTGCTGCGGGTTTTGAGTCTCCGCATTTGCGCTCATATTGTTCTCCACGATCTTCTTAACTCATCGGCTGAGCCGACCTGCTTGCCAAAAAGGCCAGCACGTTGCGATGCTGGCCGGTCAGTTTTTCTTTTATAAATCTGGATTTTTGAGCGAGATGACGCGTTAGCTCGTCGCTTCGAGGACCATGCCGTCTTGTTCCATCTGGTCGAGACGGGAGAGCAACTTGCGGGTGATTTGCTCAAGCTGATCTTTTTCGCTAGTGCTGAGCGCGGACCAGAGTTGATGCAGGCAGTTATGCTGCGGCGGTAAAACCTCGCGCAAAAACTCGTGACCTTTTTCCGTTAATTGCAGATGCAGACAGCGGCGATCGTTATCGCTTTCACGACGCTCGATCCAACCGCGTTTTTCCAGTTCATCGGCAATACGCGTCGCATTGGTACGGGATGATCCAAGAGCACAACTTAATTCAGAAGGCTGAATACTGTGGTTTTCCTGAGACTCCAGCGTAATCAACGCCATAAACAACGTCTCGTTAATCCCCTGAGCCTTCAGCATTTTATTGCGGTTCTCCAGCAGCTTGCTCTGCATATGCATACAAAGACGGGTCAGAAGGATTTCCTGGTAAGGAAAATCTTCGTGGCGGCTGGCGCGAAATTTTAGCATTTGTTCAATGGGCGTAAACGAACTATCCATTTGGGTATGACCTCATTAATTTCAGCCGATATAGTAACGACAGTGACAAATAAAGTAAATGTATTGTTTTAGAAAAATGATTCTTGTGGGTTATATAATCGCCATCACTTTCCAGGCGAGCCCGTAGGCCAGCGCACTTAGCAGTGTCGGGACGATAATGCTGCGTGTTTTATAGAAACTGGCACCCAGTACCGCAAAGCCGACCAGCGTGGGCACGAAACGGCGTGTATCGTGCATCACTTCTGGTGCGGTAGAGACAACCAGCAGAGCACAAATCGAGGCTATGCCAATGGTGTCGAGCAAAATACCCACCGCACCACGTTTGGTTGGGCGGGCATTACCCACACGCAGGCGGAGCGGCAAATAGCGAAAGCAGTAATTAACCGCGCCAACCAGTAACCCAAGCAGCAGAACCTCATAGCTCATCGGGCGCTCCTTGCCAGAATGCCTGAATTAGCGCAGTGAGGCAGCCACAGACAATGCCTGCCAGAATGGCGACGGGGATAGAAAATAGCGTTACGCCCGCAAGGGCGCCGATTAACGCTGCGGTAACGCAAAGGGATTGTTTGCGCTGGAAAGAGGCGAGCAGAAAACTCATAAAGAGCGCCGGTAGCATAAAGCCTAATGCTGCTTCAACGGCTGGATAACCTTGCAGCAAACCGCTGCCGGAGAATGCCCCTATAACCGTACCAAATACCCACGATGACCATGAACTGAAGGCAATGCCAATCATCCAGTTCTCGCTCCAGCGGCGATTATTGCGTACCAGCTTTGCCGTTGCTGCGGCAAAAACTTCATCCGTCAGGCCAAACGCCCACAATGCAGTTTTCGATTTTTGCAGACGCTGAACAATGCGGCTACGCAACAATGGACCATACAGGATATGGCGAACATCCATTGCCATGACGGTCAGCGCCGCGACCCACAAACTACTCCCGGCTGCCAGCATCGTGGTAATGACGAACTGACTCGCGCCTGCATAAATGATGCAGGAGAAAAAAACGCTTTCGAGAGGAGAAAATCCCAGACGGGTCGCATTCAGACCGAAAGCAAAGGCCACCGGAATATAACTAATAACAATCGGTAAACTGTCTTTGCATCCTTCCATGAAGGTCGCCGAACCAGAAGCAGGCAGAGGAGTAGGGCTTACCATAGAGTGTACGCTTAACGACTGTTAAAATTATAAATAGACTGAATGAATATCTTAACCTTATCAGACTGATGGGCTTCTTAACACCCTTATAAGTGTAAAGCCACGAAAACGGTTGCTGATTGTCTAAATAGCGGCTTCCTGACGATGAAAACCTCGCCACCAGACTAACAGATTAACCAGGGCAATCGTCGCACCAGCCAGGCAAACGCCAGCCCAACCGGCATGTTGCCAGGCAGAGGCCGAAATCAGTGAACCGGCGGCACCGCCAATAAAGTAACTGGTCATATAGCCTGCGGTCAGACGATTACGTGCATCAGGATAAATACGATAAATCACGGTTTGATTGGTGATATGCACGCCCTGTACGGTGAGATCCAGCACCAGGATGCCGATAATCAGCGCCAGCACGGAAGTGTGACCAAACCAGATCGCCAGCCATGAGAGCAACAGCAGCAGTAGGCCGAAAGTTGTTGTCAGGTGCGATTGACCCTTATCGGCAAAACCACCTGCCGGACGTGCGCCCAGCGCCCCAGCGGCTCCTGCAAGGCCAAACAGACCAATCGTTCCATCGCTGTAGTTAAAAGGCGGTGCGGCAAGCAAAAAGGCCATTGATGTCCACAGAATGCTGAAGTTAGCAAAGGTCAGGCAGCCCAGCACCGCGCGGGTGCGCAGGATCTTATCGCTGATAAACATGCTGAAAACGGAACCAAGCAACTGTGGGTAGTTGAGGTGCGTCTCAGATTTCATCTGCGGCAGGCCGCGCCACAACGCCAGCGCCATTAGCGCCATTAATACTGCTGCGACCCAGAAAACGGTGCGCCAGCCGCCGAGATTTGCCAGCAACCCGGCAACGGTACGCGCCAGCAAAATGCCCAGTAGCAGGCCGCTCATAATAGTGCCAACCACCTTGCCGCGTTTTTCCGGTGAGGCCAGTGTTGCCGCCAGCGGAACCAGAATTTGTGCCACGACCGAGAATAAACCGGTTAATGCCGTACCGAGGATCATCATCGCCAGTGACTGACTGCTGGCAGTGATTAACATGCCACCGGCTGCCAGTAAGGTCATTGAGACGATCAGCCTGCGGCGTTCAAACATATCACCCAGTGGAACTAGAAATAGCAGACCGGCGGCATAACCTAGCTGCGCGGCGGTGACAATAAAGCCCGCCAAACTGGCAGAAAGGGAAAAGTTACGCGCGATGGTGTCGAGCAATGGCTGGGCGTAATAGTTGCTGGCGACCGCCAGACCGGTGGCGATCGACATCAGCACGATCAGCGCCGGGCTAAGCTCGTGATTGGGTTTAGTCATTATTGTTGTTTATCAGGTGATGATTAGTCTGAAAAGCAATAATAGCGGATGTTTATGGATGTGGGGTGAAAGATTGATTGTTGAAATGTGCGGTGTGATTTGTAGGCATGATAAGACGACGCCAGCGTCGCATCAGGCATTGTGCACAGAAGGCGGATGCGGCGAAAACGCCTTATCCGCCCGAATAAAAATTACTTCTGCGCTGCCAGCGCCTCATTTACCCAGCCATCGAACTGCTGCTGGTGGGCTTTGATCCAGCCATCAACGTGACCCTGAATATCGCCTTCTGAGGCCTTGCCGTCATGCATAATGGCGTTCTGGGCGTTAATGTCCGCAACCGGTAACTGCATAATGGCAAACAGTTTCGCTGCCGCCGGGTTTTTCTCAGCCCAGGCTTTGTTGGCAACGATATGCATGGTGCTGACCGGGAAGCCGTAATTCGCGCCATTCGGCAGTTTGGTATCGGCGTTTTTATCGCCCGGCAGTGCGGAGAACGGCACCTGCAACCAGACGACATCTTTGCCCGGCTTCAGTTCGTTACTCACCCAGTACGGCGTCCAGGTGTAGTAAAACACCGGCTTGCCCTCTTTGTAACGACTGATGGTGTCGGCCATCATCGCCGCATAGTTACCCTGATTATGCGTTACGGTGTTGGTCAGTTCATACGCAGCAAGCTGGTGATTAATGGCACCTTCGCAGCCCCAGCCGGGGTTACAACCGGTTAAATCCGCTTTGCCATCGCCGTTGGTATCAAACAGTTTGGCGATCTTCGGATCTTTCAATTGTGCGATGTTGGTGATTTTGTACTGGTCGGCGGTTTTCTTATCGATCAGGTAACCCTGCGCCGCGCCGTTAACAAATACCCCTTCACGATAAAATTTCTTATCGCCACCGGCAGCTTCGTACATGTTGTCATGCAGCGGCGTCCAGTTCACTGCGGTAAAGGTCGCATCGCCGGAAGCAAGCGAGGTGTAGCCAACGTTGTAATCCACTTCGCTGGGTTTATTGACGGTATAACCTAATTTCTCCAGTGCACGGCTGACCAATAACGTCTGGAAAGTTTCTTCTGTGATGGTGCTCTGAACCGGATTAACGGTAATGCCTTTGCCCGGCAGATCGGCAGCAAAAGTTTGTGTAGAGATAAGCGTGGCAAACGCTGTCGCAAAAAGTACGCTATGTCGCATTGTTATTCCTTTTTTTGGCAGGGTGATAATGCCCGGCGTCACCGGGCAAGTGCAGAGTTACTTAATGAATGGGCGGGTCAGCAGACCAACAGGGCCAGTGGTGTACCAGCGTCGGTTGCCGCGACTGCGTGAGTCGCGCCCAACGGCCTGCGTCAGGCGATCGAGGATAATGGCGAGGATCACAATCCCGACGCCGCCAACGGTGGCAAGCCCCATATCCAGACGACCGATACCGCGAAGTACCATCTGACCCAGCCCGCCGACGGCAATCATCGAGGCAATGACCACCATAGAAAGGGCCAGCATCAGCGTCTGGTTAACGCCCGCCATAATGGTCGGCATCGCCAGCGGTAACTGAACTTTGAACAGCATCTGGCGCGGGCTGGCACCGAATGAGCGCGAGGCTTCAATCAGATCCGCCGGAACCTGGTTAATCCCCAGAATGGTCAGACGGATAATCGGCGGCAGAGCAAAGATGATCGTCACCACCACGCCCGGCACGTTACCGATACCAAACAGCATGACGATTGGCACCAGATAAACAAACGCTGGCGTGGTCTGCATGGCATCAAGCAGTGGACGGATTATTTTCGCTGCTCGCGGACTTCTCGCCAGCCAGATCCCCAGCGGCAGACCAATGACGATACAGAACAGCAGGGCAGTTAATACCAGCGCCAGGGTGACCATTGCTTGCGACCATGCGCCAATCGCGCCGATAGCAATCAGTGAAACTAATGCCGCAACGCCCATACCGACGCCGGAAATCTGCCAGGCGATGAGAGCGAAAACGATAATCGCCACAGGTGCGGGCATACCCAGCAGCAGTTGCTGGAAACCGTTGAGGATGTAATCCACCGGAACACGCACGCCCTGGAAAAGGGGACGGAAATGGGTAACCACCCAGTCGATCCCTTCGGTTACCCAACTGTCGAGCGGGATCAGCGTCTTATGGAACGGATCGAGAATATTAAAATGCTCGACGTTTGGCGCAGGCGTACTGGTCAGCCAGTCAGCGCCGCCGCCGTCAGTCGGTGCCGCAGCCGGTGTACCCCAGGCATCTGCGGATTGTGCGGCGCTGTCTGCCGCTGGCGTGGTATCCCACGGATTATTTTGATCAGCCATTATTTACCCCCTCACGATCTAAAGCGCGCAGCAACATTCCTTTCGAAATGATGCCGACATACTGTTGGTCCTCGTCGACCACGGGCACCGCACAGGGCGCCTGTCCGACATGAGAGAGCAATTCGCTAAGAGGCGTTTGCGCATCGACCGCTAACGGCGCATCAATCAGCGCCGCATCAAGACCTTGCTGCTGTGTTAATGCTGCTTTTAACGAGTCGATAGACACTGCGCCGACAAACTTATTACCGCGTTCGATGACGTAACCATATTCGCGGTCTTCATCCTGCAATAATTTCAGTGCCGAACGCGGGCCGAAGCCGGGTGTTTTACGAATTAAGCCATTAGGGCTGCGGCGGGCAATATCTTTTGCGCTGAACACCTGGCTAATATCAACACCACGGAAGAAGGTACGGACATAATCATTCGCCGGATTATTGAGAATTTCATCCGGTGTTCCGACCTGAACGACTTCACCATTTTGCATAATGGCAATTCTGTCGCCAATACGCATAGCTTCGTCGAGATCGTGAGAAATAAATACAATGGTGCGCTGATGTTTCGCCTGTAATTTTACCAGCTCATCCTGCATCTCGGTGCGAATTAGTGGGTCGAGCGCCGAGAAGGCTTCGTCCATTAATAAAATATCCGGATTGATGGCTAATGCGCGAGCTAATCCGACACGTTGACGCATCCCGCCAGAGAGTTCGTCCGGGTAGCTGTGGGCATAATTTTCCAGCCCGACCTGACGCAGTGCATCAATGGCTTTTTCCCGGCGTTCTTCGGCGTTAATTCCGGCCAATTCCATACCGAATGCAGTATTGTCCAGCACGGTCATATGTGGCATTAAGGCAAAGGACTGGAAGACCATCGCAATCTTTTTTCTGCGCACCTCACGGAGTTCGGCGTCGGATATTTTGGCAATATCCACACCGTCAATCAGTACTTGTCCACGGGTGGGTTCAATCAGGCGATTGAGAAGGCGTACCATTGTGGATTTACCCGAACCGGATAATCCCATGATGACAAATATCTCGCCTTCTTCAATGGCCAGACTGGCGTCTTTTACGCCAAGCGATAGCCCTGTTTTTTCCAGAATTTGTTCTTTTGAAAGTCCTTGTTCGATATATTTGAAAGCTCTCTGTGGATGCTCCCCAAATATTTTATAAAGATTTTTAATTTCTAATTTAATTGCCATGCAATAGAAAGATTCCTGTTATTTGTTTATGTCGATATATTACCCGATGGAAATAGTCACTTTTTTCTACCCTAACATACTGAGAATCTGAGGCAACCCCTGAGGGCAAATGTGGCATGAATATTGACGTGAGCAAATTGCCGGAATTTCCCGTGATATAAGGGCTGAGAGCAAATCGAGAAAAGTTGATATTTTTTGTTATAGATAGCGGAAAAACGCCTGAATATTGTAGTTTCAGGCGAATAATGCAACAGAGTCTCAGTGTAGATCACCACAAAATATTTGTGTGATAAAAAGCTACTTAATGGAAATTATTTCCCTGCTGTGGTTGATGATATTTTTTAAAATAACCGTGTCAGAAATTCCAGTCTTCGTCTTCTGTTTCGACCGCTTTTCCCATCACATAAGAGGAGCCAGAACCGGAAAAGAAATCGTGATTTTCATCGGCATTCGGCGAAAGCGCGGCGAGGATTGCCGGATTCACTTCCGCCATTTCTGCCGGGAAAAGCGGTTCGTACCCCAGATTCATTAATGCTTTATTAGCGTTGTAGCAGAGAAACGCTTTTACATCGTCAGCCCACGGGGTTTCGGCGTACAGCTCATCGGTGTATTGCAGTTCGTTGTCGTAGAGTTCCAGCAACAAATCGAAGGCAAAACTCTTTAACTCTTCGCATTGTGCCTGGGAGATCTTTTCCAGGCTTTTCTGATATTTATAACCGATGTAATAACCGTGCACTGCTTCATCGCGGATAATCAGACGGATCAGGTCGGCGGTATTGGTCAGCTTACCGCGACTGGAAAAATACATCGGCAGCCAGAAGCCGGAGTAGAACAAAAATGATTCCAGAAAGACACTGGCGATTTTCTTTTTCAGCGGATTATCGCCGCGATAATGTTGCTGAATAATCTGTGCTTTTCGCTGCAACGGCGCGTTTTCTTCACTCCAGGCGTAGGCGGCATCGACATCTTTTGTCTGGCACAGCGTCGAGAAAATCGAACTGTAAGAACGGGCATGAACCGCTTCCATAAAGCTGATATTCGATAATACCGCCTCTTCATGGGGCGTGAGCGCATCGGGCATCAGCGAGGGTGCGCCGATAACATTTTGCAGCGTGTCGAGCAGCGTCAGGCCAGTAAAAACACGCATCGTCAGTTGTTGCTCTACGGCGCTTAATGTCTGCCAGGCGGGGATATCGTTCGACAGCGGCACTTTTTCCGGTAGCCAGAAATTACTGGTCAGGCGATTCCACACCTCCAGATCTTTATCATCAGTAATCTTGTTCCAGTTGATGGCGCTGATACGTGAGAGTTTCATAAGCAATCCTTAGAGCGCGCAGGAGACGCAGCCTTCAATTTCAGTACCTTCCAGCGCCATCTGACGCAGGCGAATGTAATAGAGCGTTTTGATTCCCTTACGCCAGGCGTAAATCTGCGCTTTGTTGATATCGCGGGTTGTGGCGGTATCGGGGAAAAACAGCGTCAGCGACAGCCCCTGATCGACATGGCGTGTCGCTTCGGCGTAGGTGTCGATAATCTTTTCCGCGCCGATTTCGTAAGCGTCCTGATACAGCGCCAGATTCTCGTTAGTCATAAACGGGGCAGGGTAGTAAACGCGTCCTGTTTTGCCCTCTTTGCGGATCTCTACTTTCGCCACAATCGGATGAATACTCGATGTGGCATGGTTGATATAAGAGATAGAACCGGTTGGTGGCACCGCCTGGAGGTTCTGGTTGTAGATGCCGTAGCGCATCACGTCGTCGCGCAGCTGCGCCCACATCTCACGGGTAGGTAGCGTAATACCGCTACGGGTAAACAGTTCGCCAACTTTCGCCGTTTTCGGCTGCCAGTTCCCTTGCAGATATTGGCTAAAATATTCACCACTAGCATAGCGTGACTGTTTGAACCCGGCGAAGGTTTCACCGCGTTCGCGCGCCAGCAACATTGAAGTACGCAGGGCGTGCCAGGTGATGGTGTAGAAATAGAGATTGGTGAAATCCAGAGCTTCCGGTGAACCATAGGCGATGCCTTCCCGCGCCAGATAACCGTGTAAATTCATCTGCCCCAGCCCGATGGCGTGTGAGGCGGCATTTCCGGCCTCAATAGACGGCACGCTGCGGATATGACTCATATCTGACACCGCCGTCAGACCGCGCACGGCTGTTTCTACCGTGCGGGCAAAGTCGGGGGAATCCATGGTGTGGGCAATATTCAACGAACCTAAATTGCAGGAAATATCATGGCCTGTGCGCGCATAGTCGAGATTCTCGTCATACTCTGAGGCGCTGTTAACCTGCAAAATCTCTGAGCAAAGATTGCTCATATTTATGCGTCCGGCAATAGGGTTAGCACGGTTAACCGTGTCTTCATACATGATGTAGGGATAGCCGGATTCAAACTGGATCTCCGCCAGCCGCAGGAAGAAATCACGCGCATTGATATATTTTTTGCGGATGCGTTCGTCGGCAACCAGTTCGTCATAGTGTTCGCTGATGGCAATATCGGCAAACGGCTTGCCGTAAACCCGCTCAACGTCATAAGGCGAAAACAGTGCCATCTGCGCATTCTCTTTCGCCAGATGGAAGGTGATATCCGGGATCACCACGCCCAGCGACAGCGTTTTAATGCGGATTTTCTCGTCGGCATTTTCCCGTTTCGTGTCGAGAAAACGCAGAATATCGGGATGATGCGCGTGCAGATATACAGCCCCAGCTCCCTGACGAGCGCCGAGCTGATTGGCATAGGAAAATGCGTCTTCCAGCATTTTCATCACCGGAATCACGCCAGAAGATTGATTTTCAATACGTTTAATTGGCGCGCCCGCTTCCCGCAGATTCGACAGCAAAAAAGCCACACCGCCGCCGCGTTTTGACAGTTGCAGTGCGGAATTTACCGCCCGACCAATCGACTCCATATTGTCTTCAATACGCAGCAGAAAACAGGAAACCAGTTCGCCGCGCTGCTGTTTACCGCAGTTGAGGAATGTTGGCGTGGCAGGCTGAAAACGTCCAGACAGCATCTCATCAGTCAGTTGCGTCGCCAGTGTTTCATCGCCTTGTGCCAGTGTCAGCGCCACCATCGTTACTCGATCGGCAAAATCTTCCAGATAACGCTTGCCATCGAATGTCTTCAACGTATAGCTGGTGTAAAACTTCCATGCCCCGAGGAATGTCTGGAAACGAAAACCGCTGGCGTGCGCGTGGGCAAACAGCGTAATGATAAAGTCGCGAGAGTAGCGATTAAGGACGCTTTCATCATAGTAACCTTCGTTGATCAGCCAGTTCAGGCGCTGCTGCTGGCTACTGAAGGTCACACTGTTCGGACGCACATGCGTCGCTATAAAGGCGTCAACGGCCTGGCTGTCTTTATCGAACTGAATGCGGCCTGCGCTATCGTAAAGGTTAAGCATCGCATTCAGAGCGTGGTAATCCATCGTTTCCTGCGTCAGGCATTCTGCGGTTGTCGTTGCCAAAATTCTGTTACTCCTTTACGAACGTTTTCGATATCGCTTTGCGTACCCATGAGTTCAAAGCGGTACAGCCACGGCACACCGCATTTCCGGGCAATTACATCTCCGGCGCGACCATATGCCTCACTAAAGTTGCGATTACCCGAAGCAATAACGCCGCGAAGCAACGCCCGGTTATGCTCGTCGTTTAAAAAGCGAATCACCTGTCGTGGCACAGCGCCAGCCGTACCGCCACCGCCGTAAGAGGGCACGATCAGGATGTAAGGCTCGTCTACCTGAATCCGTTCCCGCTCATTGAGTGGAATGCGCACGGCGGGCAGCCCTAAACGTTCGATAAAACGCTGCGTATTTTCGGAGCTGCTGGAGAAGTAGACGAGCTGGCTCATGCACTGGCCGCGTGTGGCGCTGGATGCAGACGATTGATCATGTCCGGGCGAAAACCAGACCAGCTAAGATCGCCTGCAATCACAACCGGCAACTGACGAAAGCCCTGAGCACGCAACGCTTCCGCCGCTTCAGGAACGCGATCGACATTAATCATTTCAAAATCAAAGCCCCGGTTTTCCATCGCCCGTTTGGTGGCGTGGCACTGAACGCAATCGTTACGAGTGTAAATAGTAATGCGCATGATTCGTATTTCCGCTTAAAATGAAGATACGGCGCGATGATACGCGTCGGGTTGTCTCTCTGTTGATACAGGGATACTAGATGTAGTTGAAAAAAGATTCAACCATACAAGATATGGGAAATTTCGATAAATCTCACCACCGTTGAGTGGCTCAACGGGGTAGGGGGTTTTGTGTTCTATAGCCGGGTGATTACCCGGCATCAGGAAATTACATCCGCATGGAAACGGCCAGGCGGTTAAAGCAATTCATCAGTCCGATGGCAAAAGTCAGGTCGCTGATTTCTGCTGCGCTGAAATATTCAAGCAAAGGTTGATAAACGTCGTCTTCTGCATGGCTTCGGGCAATATCGGTCACCGATTCCGCCCATGCCAGCGCCGCCCGCTCGCGATCGTCAAAATGATGGCTCACCCGCCAGCCTGCAAGAGCGTCCAGCTTGTGCTGTGGCACACCGGATTTACGTAATGCTTTACTGTGCATCTCCAGACAAAATGCGCAGCCGTTGATTTGCGAGACGCGCAAATAAACTAACTCCATCAGTGTGGTATCCAGCGCACTATTTTCCAGCGCCGTTTTGGCCTGCACCAGCGCGCTATACACTGCCGGGCTAAGTTCGTAGTAAGGCTGACGTAATGTAGTCATACAGTTTCTCCTCTTATTAACGCCCGCAATGTAGCACTATAATGGACTGCTAAAGAGAGCCATAAATTACCTAAAAAAGCAGACCATATGCCGCGCTATCAGGATATCGCACGTCAGTTAAAAACGGCTATTGAGCAAGGGGAACTGAAACCCGGCGCAAGGCTACCTTCCAGTCGTACCTGGTCACAGGAGCTGGGCGTGTCCCGATCCACTGTCGAAAATGCTTATGCTGAGCTGGTGGCGCAGGGATGGCTGGTTCGACGAGGGCAGGCAGGCACCTTTGTCAGTGAGCAGATACATCCCCAACAATCCGCTGTGGATGTGCTTGCCTTTGCCGGTGAAAGCCAGCAACCGCTGCCATTCCAGATGGGATTACCCGCACTCGATCTCTTTCCGCGTGAGCTGTGGGCGCGGGTGATGGGGCGTCGCCTTCGTACCCAGACGCGCTTTGATTTGGCGTTAGGCGATGTCTGTGGTGAAGTGGTGTTGCGCGAGGCAATTGTTGATTATTTACGCGTCTCACGCGGGATTGAATGCCAGCCAGAACAGATCTTTATCACTCACGGTTATGCAGCCTCAATGGCCTTAATTCTGTACGCGCTGGCGAAACCGGGAGACGGGATGTGGATGGAAGATCCTGGTTTTCCGCTGATTCGCCCGATTGTTAATCGCCACGGTGTGGAAATTTTACCTGTGCCTGTTGATGACAACGGACTGGATGTCGCAAGCGGAATGCAAAATTATCCTGATGCACGTTTTGCTCTGATAACTCCTGCGCATCAAAGCCCGCTCGGTGTTGCGCTCTCTCTGGCGCGCAGGCATCAGGTGTTGGCGTGGGCAGAGCGTGCGCAGGCGTGGATTATTGAAGACGATTACGACAGTGAATTCCGTTATCACGGTAAGCCATTACCGGCACTGAAAAGCCTCGACGCGCCGCAGCGGGTGATTTATGCCGGAACATTCAGCAAATCGCTATTTCCTGCATTGCGCTGTGCGTGGCTGGTGGTGCCGGTGGAGCAGATTGCACAATTCCGCCAACAGGCGTCACGGGAGCCATGTGCAGTGCCTGTTCTATGGCAGAACACACTGGCAGACTTTCTTCGCGAGGGGCATTTCTGGCGGCATCTGAAGAAAATGCGTCAGCACTATGCTCAGCGTAGGCAGTGGATTGAGCAGGCGCTTACGCAACAAGGATTCCAGGTTGTGCCACAAAAAGGGGGCATCCAGATGGTTATCAGCATGGTGGGCGACGATATTGTCCACGCGCGTAAAGCCAATGCTGCTGGCCTTGCGGTACAGGCACTTAGCGACTGGCGTATCTGCTCAAGTGGGGAAGGAGGATTGCTTCTCTCGTTTACCAATATCGTTAGCGAAAGCATGGCGCAGCAGGTGGCACAACAATTACGCGGTGCCTTAAGTTAAAAACCCCGAAGTCAGGCTTCGGGGTCAAAGACGCGTATTTATTATCATTGTTGCATTACGATTTGCGTATGCTTAACAGCGCGCCGATAAAAATACCTACCGCAGCTGCTGTACCCACGCTACACCAGGGTCTTTCACGAACAAAAGAATCTGCGCAGCCAACTGCATCGCGCGCGGCTTGCTGGACGCGAGTACGACCATGCATCCGCGCTCTGGTTTCTTTCAGTAGAGCCTGAGCTTTACTGCGTGCGGCTTCGGCTTCACCTTTTGCGTCGCTGCCCCAGGACCTCAATACAGATTCGAGACTGTCGGCTAATTGATTGACATCATTCTGAATATCCTGCACGCCATCATCGACGTCGTTGCGGTTCGGTCTGTTAAACATATGATCCCCCATTAGAATTCGATGTAATTTTCAGTGTAGACCATAATTTTCTTAACAGAGATTCATCGCGGCTTTATGGACTTTTCTGAAAGCGTTGGGAATGCGCAATCAGGTAAGGTAGGCGCGCAGTAGATAATAACGAGGATAAAATATGTATTTACGACCAGACGAGGTGGCGCGCGTACTTGAGAAAGTCGGTTTTACTGTCGATGTAGTAACCCAGAAAGCATACGGTTACCTCCGTGGGGAACATTATGTCTATGTTAACCGCGAAGCGAGAATGGGACGTACCGCACTGATAATTCATCCAACATTAAAAGAACGTAGTTCCACACTGGCTGAACCTGCTTCCGATATTAAAACTTGCGATCATTACCAGCAATTTCCGCTCTATTTAGCGGGTGAACGTCATGAGCATTACGGTATCCCGCATGGCTTTAGTTCGCGTGTTGCGCTTGAACGTTATTTGCATGGCTTATTTGGCGAAGCCAGTTAAAGACGCGACTGGCGATGCCAGTCGCGAAAAGAAGGGTCAGGCTTTTACCTGCTGGTAGCTGCTCACTTTGAACAAGCGGCGACAGTAATCAAGGAAGTAGCCATAGACCGCCCCCATCAGCATCGAAACAACGATGTTTGAACTGACCGCAGCCATAATCTGGTGCCAGTCTGCGCCTACCACTAATAAGATCGCCATATACACCGGTGACTGGAACGTCACATAAGCCAGAATATCAGCCAGATTTTTTGTCCAACCAGAGTGGCTAATTTTGCGTGCCGCGCGCATAAACAGATCGCGGTACATGCCATATGGCCATGCAATTAAGATATTCACCGGAACGGCCACCAGCCTGGAATAAAAAGACTGTTCGAAGCTCATCCCGGAGAGGAAAACTTCAATACACATGTTCACGACAGTACAATAAACAACCATCGCGAACGTGTCTGCAACTGCATGACGCAAGCGTGACTGCGGTGAGAACATGTTAATGCTCCTTAATAAAAGCGAAATCGGATATGAATGGAAATGGAAGCAGTGCTTTAGACTGCCTGTTTCATTTTTGCATAGCGTATATTGCTGGTTGTCAGTAATCAATTAGTGAAAAATTTTTATTTATTTTGT
This sequence comes from Escherichia sp. MOD1-EC5433, assembly GCF_002966005.1. Lineage (NCBI taxonomy): Bacteria > Pseudomonadati > Pseudomonadota > Gammaproteobacteria > Enterobacterales > Enterobacteriaceae > Escherichia > Escherichia sp. MOD1-EC5433. The sequence continues at coordinate 861,171 of NZ_PTRL01000001.1, forward strand.
TTTTGTAGATAAAATGTTCCGCAATGGCGTATTTTTTATACATTATGGATTTTTAAATGCCTCCATGAATAATTTTATTTAAAATCATATCATTACGTGGTTATTTTGAACTGTGCTGGTGGGGAGGTTAAGAGATGTTAACGCTATAAAGCGTAGACAATCCGGCTTAAGTAGGGGGTTGAGCTCATTTAGCATTTTTAATGACCTGAAGCCACTAATGTCAGCATAAAACTTCAGTTGCTGAAAATTTGTTTTATTCTTTGTTTATGCATTTTTATTCACTTGTCTTTAATCTACATTCGGTGATGATGGCGCAGAGAGCACCCGATTATTCGCAAATGTCTGGAATGATAAGCCAAATGGCTAATATATAAACTGAAAATAATTATTAATTTGTCTGGAAATAACGGTTGAAATAATATCGCACGCGACTGTAAATAGATTAAATTTTGTGGAAATATAATAAGTGATCGCTTACACTACGCGACGAAATACTTTTTTTGTTTTGGCGTTAAAAGGTTTTCTTTATTATGTCCGTAATGTTACAAAGTTTAAATAACATTCGCACCCTCCGTGCGATGGCTCGCGAATTCTCCATTGACGTTCTTGAAGAAATGCTCGAAAAATTCAGGGTTGTCACTAAAGAAAGACGTGAAGAAGAAGAACAGCAGCAGCGTGAACTGGCAGAGCGCCAGGAGAAAATTAGCACCTGGCTGGAGCTGATGAAGGCTGACGGAATTAACCCGGAAGAGTTATTCGGTAATAATTCTGCTGCACCGCGTGCAGGTAAAAAACGCCAGCCGCGTCCGGCGAAATATCAATTCACCGATTTTAATGGTGAAGTCAAAACCTGGACCGGTCAGGGTCGTACACCGAAACCGATCGCTCAGGCACTGGCTGAAGGTAAATCTCTCGACGATTTCCTGATCTAATGACTGCTGCCGGATGCCGCCACTATGGCGCGTCCGGCGTCGCTTCTTACGTTCGCTGATTCCACGGCATCTTATCTAACAACCTTGCCATCCCGCAAAAACCGCTGATACCCGCAAATATTAATCCCGCACCGACAAAGCCGCTTAATAAAAAGAACGCGCTATTCACGGCATAACCCAATACGACGCCGATTAATATTAAGCCACCAGCTGTGATCTGTACCTGACGCATTAATGGTAAAGGCTGTGATTTATTTTCGGCTACCGGCAATCCCGCTTTTTTCCAGCTATCAATTCCGCCTTCCAGTAAAAATATCTCTGCGGGGGCGGCAATCGCTGCTAATTTTTGTGCATTATTACTGGTGCGTTTTCCAGCCTGACAGTGGAATATAATTTGTTCTCTACGTAATTTTTCCGGAAGACCAGCCTGTTCCAGCACGGATAATGGTGCCAGATCCGCTTCAGGAATATGTTCACGAAGATATTCATCGGCATCGCGAATATCGATTAACTTTGCACCGCGTGAGATTAATTCTTGTGCATCATGCGGTGAAATTGTTGTTAAAGCCATTGCTACTCCTTACGGATAATAGACGTTTTTCAGGGTGGCGATAATGGCATTTACCGCCTCATTTTTAATGAAATAAAGAATGCGTTGGGCATCCCGTTGGCTGTCGATAAGCCCTTCGTCACGCATCCGTGCCAGATGCTGTGACGTTGCAGAGGCACTCAGTCCGGTAATACGCGCCAGTTCACCGGCGCTGGTGCCGGGGGAACCGCAAATCATGCACAGAATCAGCAACCGTTTGGGGTGACTCATTGCTTTCAGTAAGGCCGCAGCCTGTTCGGCGCTGGCCTGTAGTTGGGCTAGTTCAGTCATATTTATTTAAGTGTTTTCTAAATTAAGTAAACTCTAAACTAAAAATGCAACGTATACCAGCGTCAGCAGCGTAAATGAGGGTAAAAGCATAGGCTGAAACGGGCAGACTCCGCTAAAATTACTATGCTTAAGAGATAAAATCTCTTTTTAAACAATGATTAATTTTCTTATAGGGAGGAAATATGGGGTTCTGGAGAATCGTCATCACCATCATTTTGCCACCGCTCGGCGTGCTGCTGGGGAAAGGATTTGGTTGGGCATTTATTATTAATATTTTGCTGACACTTCTTGGCTATATCCCTGGTTTAATTCACGCTTTCTGGGTGCAAACCCGCGATTGATCCTGTGCTCATCCTGCGGCGTTAACGCGCCGCGTTCCTCTGCTACACTTTCTGAGTGTTTCCGTTAACGAATGAGGTAATTATGGGTCTGTTCAATTTTGTGAAAGATGCCGGAGAAAAGCTCTGGGACGCGGTTACTGGTCAGCATGATAAAGACGATCAGGCGAAGAAGGTGCAGGAACATCTGAACAAAACCGGTATACCTGATGCCGATAAAGTGAATATTCAGATTGTCGATGGTAAAGCGACGGTTACAGGTGACGGCTTAAGTCAGGAAGCGAAGGAAAAAATCCTTGTTGCAGTGGGGAATATTTCCGGTATTGCCAGTGTTGATGATCAGGTAAAAACGGCGACGCCAGCCACTGCCAGCCAGTTTTATACTGTTAAGTCTGGCGACACCCTGAGTGCCATTTCCAAACAGGTCTACGGTAACGCCAATCTCTACAATAAAATCTTCGAAGCGAATAAACCGATGCTGAAAAGCCCGGATAAAATTTATCCGGGGCAGGTGTTGCGTATTCCTGAAGAGTAGTTAATTGCCAGCCATCGCCTGCTGGATAATCGGAATTGGCGTCAGTAAATGCTGGCGCATTAACTCACTGGCGCGCGCCGTATCTCGCGCCAGCACCGCCGCAGTCAGGGTCTGGTGCTGATCGTGTTTATCTTCCAGCATTTCTACAGAAAGCACCGTTTGCCGCAGCCAGATGAACCGATAGCGCGCCGCCAGATCAAACAAACGCTCGCGCATTTGCAGTAAATAGTGGGAACCGCAGCCCGCCACAATCGCAGTATGAAATGCCTGATGGCGCTGATCCCACTCATCAAGCATTTTCTCGCTGGCGTCAGAGGCTTCAAGTTTACCGAGCAAGTGTGCCTTCGCGAGAACGTCAGCCTCCCACTCATCGCTGCCACGGGCAATTGCCAGACTCACCAGCATCGCTTCCATATTGGCGCGGGCGTCGAAAATATCGAGCAGTTCTTGCTCTGACATAGACGCCACCCGATACCCTTTTTGATTTACCACCGTGACCAGCCGTTCCGCCACCAGTTGCGAAAGGGCTTCCCGCAACGGCCCGACGCCGAGTGCATAACGCGACGTTAGCGAACTCATCCGTAATTTTTCATCCGGCTGAAAATTGCCGCGAATAATATCGTTTTTCAACCAGCGGTAGCCATCCAGAGACGTAATGGTCATGGTGTGACTCCTGAACATTATCAGCGCGTATTATGAACGGGTGTTTTTTGCCACAATATCAGCTTTTTCCAGCGTGCCATAATTGGCACGGTACAGATAATCCCTATCGCTAATAAGCCGGTGGAAATTACCTCGAGTTGTTGCGCCGGGCGGAATAACATCACCACCAATACAAAGGTAATAAAGCCAATCACCAGCCAGGTGAGCCACGGATAAAGCCACATGCGCAGGCGAATTTCGCCGCCTTCCGCCAGCAGGATTTTACGCATCCGTAATTGCGAAACGGCGATGACTAAATAAACCAGCAGGGCAATAGCACCGGAGCTGTCGATCAGAAATTTAAACACTTTCGCAGGCGCGTAATAGTTCACTACCACCGTTAAAAACGCCGCGCCGGTCGAGAGTAATACTGCCACGTACGGGGTTTTGCTACGGTTGATTTTACCCATTACCGCTGGCGCATCCCCGCGACGGCTTAAGGAGTAGAGCATCCTTGACGCGGTATACAGCGCCGAGTTCAGGCAGCTGGTTACCGACAGCAAAATAACGCAATCCATAATGAATTTTGCATGTGGAATATTCAGCAGCTCCAGCACGGAACGGTAGGAACCCACGGTTTTCAGTCCTGGCATATTCCACGGTATGAGTGCCACGACGACAAAAATAGAACACAAATAGAAAATGGAGATACGCCAGATAACCGAGTTGGTGGCGCGGACAATATGTTTATCCGGCGTGTCGGATTCTGCTGCGGCAATGGTGACAATTTCCGCGCCCATAAACGAGAACATGGTGATCAGCATCGCGCTTAATACGGCGCCAAAGCCGTTCGGCATAAAGCCGCCGCTATCCCACAATCTTGAAATACCGCTCACTTCGGCATAAGGGTAAAAACCGCTAATTGCTACAGCTCCAAGGAAAATAAACGCCAGAATGGCAATCACTTTGCATATCGCCAGCCAGAATTCAAATTCACCGTAGTTTTTAACGCTTAATAAATTACTGCCGGTTAAGGCGAGGGTGATGACCAGAGAAAATAACCAGATGGGAATGCCGGGAACCCACGAGTGCAGGATCATGGCGGCGATGTTGGCTTCCAGCGGAATGACCAGTACCCAAAACCACCAGTACAGCCAGCCGATGGTATAGCCCGCCCAGCGGCCAATGGCTTTGTCGGCATAGGTGGAAAACGAACCGGTGTCGGGCGTGGCGACCGCCATTTCCGCCAGCATCCGCATAATCATAACCACCAGTAATCCGGCGAACAGATAGGCCAGTAAGACCGCCGGACCCGCTTCGGCGATAGCGACGCTCGAACCGACAAACAGACTTGCGCCGATAACACCGGCAATAGACAACATGGTGACGTGGCGTGATTTCAGCCCGCCGCCTAGCTCATGTGGTTGCGATGATTGCCCCATCCTGAATCCTCTCGAAAGTGTGTCACTTGGGAGAGCGCCCCGACATTTCCCGCGTCGGGTCACGCGTTTAATTGTTATTAATTCTTTTTGCCGGAGAGCGGCTCCGCCTTATCCGGCCGACATAGATTTATTCCTGTTCACGTACAGATTGTCGGATGCGACGTAAACGCCTTATCCGACCTGGATTCCCGTGGGCCGGACAAGACGCGCAGCGTCGCCTCCGGCATGGGTGCGGTGCTATTGCTTCGCCTCATCAAAACACTGAGCGATGATCTCCAGACCCTGACGAATCTGAGCATCTTCAATGGTGAGCGGTACAAGGATGCGCAGCACGTTGTAATACGGGCCGCAGGAGAGAAGAATCAGGCCTTTGTCACGGGCGCGCGCCACGATCTCGGCGGTGAGTTTGGCGTCCGGCTTGCTGTGATCGCCATTTTCAAACAGCTCGATGGCGATCATCGCTCCCAGACCGCGAACATCGCCGATCTCCGGGTATTTTTCGGCGATTGCCAACAATCCGTCTTTCAGCTTCTGGCCCAGGTCATTGGCTTTTTGCAGTAGATTTTCCTGCTCAAACACCTTCAACACTTCCAGCGCCGCCACGCAGGCTATCGGGTTACCCGCATAGGTGCCGCCCAGGCCGCCCGGTGCGACAGCATCCATCACTTCAGCGCGCCCGGTGACGCCCGCCAGCGGGAAGCCGCCCGCGATCGATTTCGCAAAGGTGGTAAGATCCGGTGCCACGCCCATCTGCTCCATCGCAAACAGCGTGCCGGTACGCCCCGCGCCGCTCTGCACTTCATCGGCAATCAGCATGATTCCGTGCTCGTCACACAGTGCGCGTAAACGTTGCATAAAGGCTGGCGTCGCGGCGTAGAAACCGCCTTCGCCCTGAACCGGCTCAATCACGATGGCAGCGATATCTTCCGGCGCAGCGTCATTTTTAAAAATTCGGTGGATACTGGCGATAGCATCGTCTTCACTGATGCCATGCAACGGGCAAGGGTAAAGCGCGCGATAAACATGGCCCGGCATCAGCCCCATACCCGCAGAGTACGGATTCACCTTGCCGGTCAGCGCCAGCGTGTAGTGCGTGCGCCCGTGGTAAGCGCCGCTAAAGGCGATGGTGCCGCTGCGTTTGGTGGCGGCGCGGGCGATTTTCACCGCGTTCTCCACCGCTTCGGAACCAGTCGTCACCAGCAACGTTTTTTTGGCGAAATCGCCCGGCACCTTCTGATTCATTATTTCGCACAGCTCCAGATACGGCTCGTAAGCCAGCACCTGGAAGCAGGTGTGTGACAGTTTTTTTAGTTGCGCTTCTACCGCCGCAACCACTTTCGGATGCAGGTGCCCGGTGTTGAGCACCGCAATCCCGCCCGCGAAATCAAGATACTCACGGCCTTCAACGTCCCACACCCGGCAGTTTTCCGCACGATCAGCGAAAATTGGGTGAATTTGCCCAACGCCACGAGGAACTGCCTGACTGCGGCGCTGCATTAACTCTTTATTGCTGCTCATTCGCGTTCTCCAGTTAAAGACCGATACACATATATTTGATTTCTAAGTAATCTTCGATGCCATACTTCGATCCTTCACGACCCAGTCCCGAGGCTTTGATACCGCCGAACGGGGCCACTTCATTGGAAATAATGCCGGTATTGATGCCGACGATGCCGTACTCCAGCGCCTCGCCGACGCGGAAGACGCGGCTTAAATCACGGGCGTAGAAATAGGCGGCAAGACCAAACTCGGTGTCATTGGCCTGCGCAATCACATCGGCTTCATCTTTAAAGCGGAACAGCGGGGCGAGGGGGCCGAACGTCTCTTCTTTCGACACTTTGGCGTTGGCCGGAACGTCCACCAGAATGGTCGGCTGGAAGAAGTTGCCGCCGCGCTCGTGCGCTTTACCGCCGCAAACCACGCGCGCGCCTTTCTCCAGCGCATCGGCAATATGCTCTTCCACTTTTGCTACCGCTTTTTCATCGATCAGCGGCCCGATGGTGACGCCTTTCTCCAGCCCGTCGCCGATATGCAGTTTGCTCACCGCCTGCTGTAATTTTTCAGCAAAGCGGTCATACACGCTGTCCTGCACGTATAAACGGTTGGCGCAGACGCAGGTTTGCCCGGCGTTGCGGAATTTTGAGGCCAGCGCGCCTTCCACGGCTTTGTCGAGATCGGCATCGTCAAAGACGATAAACGGTGCGTTGCCGCCCAGCTCCAGCGACACTTTTTTGATGTCTTTTGCGCACTGTTCCATCAACTGGCGGCCAATTTCGGTCGAGCCGGTAAACGACAGCTTACGCACCAGCGGATTGCTGGTCAGTTCGTTACCGACCGCTCCCGCCGAGCCAGTGACGACGTTAAATACGCCAGCTGGAACGCCCGCGCGGATCGCCAGCTCCGCCAGCGCCAGCGCAGAGAACGGCGTCTGACTCGCAGGTTTCAGCACCATGGTGCAGCCTGCCGCCAGCGCCGGGCCGGCTTTACGGGTAATCATCGCCGCCGGGAAGTTCCACGGGGTAATGGCGGCGGTCACGCCAATCGGCTGCTTGATCACAATCAGGCGCTTATCGGCCTGATGACCGGGAATGGTGTCGCCATAAATGCGTTTGCCTTCTTCGGCAAACCATTCAATAAAGGAGGCGGCGTAGCTGATTTCGCCTTTCGCTTCAGCCAGCGGTTTGCCCTGTTCGAGGGTCATCAGACGCGCTAAATCGTCCTGATGCTCCATCATTAAATTGAACCAGTTGCGCAGAATGGTGGCGCGTTCTTTAGCGGTGAGCGCACGCCAGGCGGGCAGGGCGCGGTTGGCGGCGTCGATAGCGGCGCGGGTTTCCTCCGCGCCCATTTTTGGCACGCTACCCAGCTTGTCGCCGTTCGCCGGATTGGTGACGTCGATGACTTCACCATTGTTGGCGTCCAGCCATTCCCCGTTAATCAACGCCTGCTGGCGGAATAAGTTACTGTCGTTAAGTTTCATTGTTACGTCCTGTTTTCAAAGGTTATTGATTAAATGCGGCGTGTAAGGCATCCACACTACGTGCCGCTCGCAGCGTGCGTCCGGGGTTACTCTGGCTTGCCAACAGCGTTTGTACCTTGCTGACAATATGCGCACCAATAGGAATTGCTGATGTCGCTGCCGGGGAGGGCGCATTGCAGGTGTGGATCGTGCGCGGGGTGGTGACAAACAGAAAATCGTCAATCAGCTTGCCATCCGGTGATACCGCCTGCGCCCGCACACCGGCGGGCCAGGGCTGGAGATCGCTTAGCGAAAGCCGGGGACAATACTTTTGCACCAGCCGCAGATAGCCGCTTTTGCACAGCGAGTTTTTCATCTCGCCCAATCCTGAGCGTAGATGGTTTTGCAGCACCCGGCGAATCCCCGACGAGCCTAAAATCTCCAGCGTGTCGCTAAATGAGAAGTCGCGCTTGCGATAGCCTTCACGTTTGAAAGCCAGCACCGCGTTTGGCCCGACGGTCACGCTGCCATCGATCATGCGGGTGAGATGCACGCCCAAAAATGGCATCGCGGGGTCGGGAATGGGGTAAATCAGGTGGTTAACAATCTGGTTATGCTCCGGCGCAAGGCGGAAATACTCGCCACGGAACGGGCAGATGATAAAGCCGGGTTCAAGCCCGAGCATTTTCACCAGCCGGTCAGCCATCAGGCCAGAACAGCTAATCAGCGTCGACGCTTCATACTCGCCGCCCTGACGGGTGCGGACAACCACGCCGTTTTTATGCTCACTGAGGCCGCTAACTTCGGCGTTATAAATAATCTCGCCGCCTCTGGCCTGGAAGATTTTTGCCATCGCTGCCGTGACGTCGCGGTAGCTGACAATGCCGCTGGACGGCACAAAAATACCGCCGAGCCCGGTGATATTCGGTTCACGCTCGCGCAGCTCGTCGGCGTTTAACCACTCGCGTTCAATCCCGTTCGCCGCTGTGCGTTCCCATAACGCGCGCATCCGCTCCATTTCGAGTGCGGATGTGGCGACCAGCATCTTGCCGCAGTTGTCGTAGCGGATGTCGTTTTGATCGCAAAAGGCTTTGGTGGCGCGGTTCCCCGCCAGGCAAAACTGCGCCTTCAGGCTGCCGGGCGTGTAATAGACCCCGGCATGGATCACGCCGCTATTGTGGCCCGTCTGGTGACAGGCCGGGCCGGGCTCTTTTTCCAGCAACGCAATGCGAGCGTCCGGATAGACATCAATCAGTTGCATGGCGGTCGACATGCCGATGATGCCGCCGCCAATAATCACAAAATCATACATCCGCTCAATTCCTTTGCGTTTACTGATGCGTCTGGTAGTGGTTAGTGGCGTAAGCGAAATAGCCGCGCTGGCGCATCAGTTCACGACGCAGATCCGGATGTGCGGTAAAGCGGTCGCGACCGTGCAGCCAGAACAGATTGTTAATCAACAGGAATTTGCCAACGGGAACCGGCACAGACAGGATGCCTTTGCTGGTTTCAATGGCGTCCGAAAGCTCGCTCAACCACACGCCTTCTTCAAAATCTTTTGGCTGGACGAACTGGTCGATATAGCGCATCACCGGGCGACCCTGCTGATCGACGTCGAACACAGGATGGAAGACATCTTTACTGACGTTTTTACTCGGCGGTGCGGCAAAGCGCATCGGGCGACGCGCCAGCGGATGGCGGAAATAGTGGTCCAGATGTTCCCAGTCATCGAGATGCAGCAGCAGCGAGTTTCCGCCCTGCATGTTCTGCTCGTCGATTTTCATCATCAGCACATAGTCGGTGATCTCTTCGACGTAGGTGCCGTCGTTGTGCAGTTCCATCACACGGTGTGGTTGACGCAGATAGCTGTCTGAGTTATCGACATTTTTCACCACAAAACGCGCGTAATACTGACCGCTCATGGCATCGAAATTGGAACGGCCAATCAGATGCGCCACCGCCGTTGCCAGCTTCACCATCTCGTCCGCCTGCTTCACATCATCGACACCCACGGCGTTGATTAGCAGTGCACCTTCAGCACGGTTTAGTAGCGTCTTCAACAGCAGTGGTTGCAGCTGATTTGCACACAAGTCGTCAAGAATTTTGCCCACACGGAAACGCAGGAAAGATTTGTACTCCAGCGCCTGCACGGGCCATTCGGCAACCTGTTCGAGGAACTGTTTGGTCGTCTGTTCGGTGAAGGTGAGTTCCAGAAGACGCGGGGATTGCGCCGACGGGGTGAGGGTGAATCCGCTATAGTCCTGGCCTGAATCGACAGCGTTTGTGTGTACGGCGGTCAGTGCATTCATCAGAAGCGATCCTCTTATGAGATGTAGGGTGACATGGCGATGCTCATTTCGTAGCCATAATCTAAAAATATCTACATTTCTGAAAAATGCGCACAAAAGTGACATATTGTTTTCTTATTGTGATCGAAAACAACAAATAGTTAACATTTGGTTTGGTGAGTACCTTCAATGGGCTAAAAAATTCGGATTTAAGTCAGGAATGTATTAATGCAATTCAGTACGGGGCACAGAGAATACAGCCAGATATTTGTTACATTGGCGATGGTTTTCTCTCTATTGAAAAAGGAGAAGGAAGACTGTGATTGTAAAACAGAAGAGTAATACGGGGTCGTTAAATCCGTCGTCATTTTGCCGCTACAACCAAAGAAAAAGGGGCTACGCTTTCACGTAACCCCTTGATTTATTTGGTGGAGCTGGCGGGAGTTGAACCCGCGTCCGAAATTCCTACATCCTCGGCACTACATGCTTAGTCTGTCTTTACATTCGCTTGCCAGCTGCGGACGGACACGCCACTAACAAACTAGCCTGATTAAGTTTTAACGCTTCAACCCCAGGCAGGGCTTCCACGCGATCTCTTTTGGGTTTGACCTCTCTTGATCCCCGTCCTAAGAGCGGAGGCTAGGGAGAGAGGGCTCTAAGCAGGTTATTAAGCTGCTAAAGCGTAGTTTTCGTCGTTTGCGACTATTTTTTGCGGCTTTTTACGAGGCCAACCGCCCCTCGGCATGCACCTTGGGTTTCGCAAATCCCGTCGAATCCAGAATCAGCCCCAATGTGTAATGGCGAGTATACCAGATTTGTGAGCGTCATGACCAGCCCCAATGGCGTTATCGTTCAGGATTTAGCGCCCGCCTGGCATGATTTTTATTCGATTAAGCAAAGGGATGACGACATCTGTATCAAATATGATAGCCGATAAGATGTGCATTCGCGCCACCGGAGAGGGGAGGCGCGGTGAGGAACTGGTCAGTATATGTGATGCAGGTTTAACGGTGAGCGTTTTTCATGATACGCGCTTTATCAACCTGCCATTCACGTTCTTTGATGTCGGAACGTTTATCGTGCTGTTTCTTACCTTTCGCGACGCCGATTTTCACTTTGCACCAGGCATTTTTCCAGTACAGAGAGAGCGCCACTACGGTATAGCCTTCACGATTGACGCGACCATATAATGAGTCCAGTTCGCGCTGGTTGAGAAGTAACTTGCGGGTACGAGTAGGATCGCACACCACATGTGTGGAAGCCACTGCCATCGGCGTGATATTTGCGCCAAACAGGAACGCTTCACCGTCGCGCAGAAGGACATAGCTGTCACTAATATTGGCTTTTCCTGCGCGCAGGGATTTAACTTCCCAGCCTTGCAGGGCAAGTCCCGCTTCGAACTCTTCTTCAATAAAGTATTCGTGACGGGCGCGCTTGTTAAGCGCGATGGTCGCTGAACCAGGTTTATGTGCTTTTTTCTTCGTCATAAGCGTCGTGAATCATCGGTAATCTGAAATCGAAAATACCCCATATCAATCCTGCGGGGGACAAGGCTCTATCTTAGCATGAACACGATGTTACCCAGCGCCGGGATAGCGTTTTTTTTACAGCAGGATAAATGATATTATTTGTTGGATTTTTGTTGATGGAATTTGTTATGCCTCAAATTAGCCGGACCGCACTCGTTCCCTACAGCGCGGAGCAAATGTATCAGTTAGTGAATGACGTTCAGTCTTATCCTCAGTTTTTGCCAGGTTGTACTGGAAGTCGGATTCTGGAGTCCACTCCTGGACAGATGACCGCTGCGGTAGATGTCTCTAAGGCTGGGATCAGCAAAACGTTTACTACCCGCAACCAGTTGACCAGTAACCAAAGTATTCTGATGAATCTGGTTGATGGGCCGTTCAAGAAATTGATCGGCGGCTGGAAGTTTACACCGTTGAGTCCGGAAGCGTGCCGTATCGAGTTTCATCTCGACTTTGAGTTTACTAATAAGTTGATTGAACTCGCCTTCGGTCGCGTGTTTAAAGAGCTGGCGGCTAATATGGTGCAGGCTTTCACCGTGCGAGCAAAAGAGGTTTATAGTGCCAGGTAAAATTGCTGTAGAGGTAGCTTACGCGTTACCAGAGAAGCAGTATTTGCAGCGTGTAACATTGCAGGAGGGCGCGACGGTTGAAGAGGCAATTCGCGCAAGTGGTTTGCTGGAATTGCGTACAGATATCGATTTAACTAAAAATAAAGTCGGCATTTACAGTCGTCCGGCAAAACTGAGCGATATCGTGCGCGATGGCGATCGTGTAGAGATTTATCGACCTCTGATTGCCGATCCGAAAGAGCTTCGTAGACAGCGCGCAGAGAAATCGGCGAATAAATAGCAGGCAGAAAAAAGGTGCTCACTGAGCACCTTTTTTAATCGCTATAAACAGCAAGTTTTATTCGTTGCCACTCAGCGCAGGTTTGTTATCAATATTGGTCAACACACCGCTGCTGTTAAAGGTCAGCGTCAGAGTTTGCTGCGTTACACCTTCATGGCCTGGTTGCTGGCGGAAGACATAGAACCAGGTATTTGTACCAAATGGATCGGACATCAGCGGTGTACCCAATGCGTACGCAACTTGTTGTTGCGTCATGCCAACGCGTATTTTGGACACGTCGTTAGCAGTCAGATAGTTCCCCTGGTTGATGTCAGGACGGTAAACCACTCGCTCCAGAGTGGAACAGCCTGCGGTCAACATCAATAGTACTGCTGCGGCAGCAGTCAGCGTTTTACAGCGCATAATGATTTGATTCCTTTTCGGGCCCGAGCAGTACGTGGCTCATCTGTAATATGCCGATGATAATAGACCTTTCATCACTTTAAAACCTTTTGCTTTCCGGTCTTACGGCGTTTTGCTGTCTACTCTGACCGTGAAGCGGTAAAAAAGTTTACGCTGCCAGTAGTTCTTTCGCGTTTGCCAGCGTGTTGCGTGTGACTTCACTGCCGCCAAGCAGGCGTGCCAGCTCTTGTAACCGCGCCTTTTTATCCAGGGATTGCATATGCGTTTCGGTCATAGCACCATCGGTGTCTTTGCTGACAAAATAGTGTTGATGACCGCATCCTGCAACTTGTGGCAGGTGGGTAACACACATCACCTGGGTTGATTCACCAAGCTGACGTAGCAGTTTGCCGACAACTGCCGCTGTCGGACCGCTAATCCCCACATCCACTTCATCGAAAATAAGCGCCGGGGTTTCCATTTTACGCGCGGTGATGACCTGAATTGCCAGTGCGATACGGGACAATTCACCACCGGAGGCGACTTTGGCAATGGGCTGCATCGGCTGACCTGGGTTGGTGGTTACCCGAAACTCAATACGATCAGCACCGTCAGCGCCCAGGTGATGTTCGTCAAATTTAACATCAATCGTAAACTGTCCATGCGGCATGGACAGCGCCTGCATACTGTCGGTGATCAGGTGTGCCAGCTCAGTTGCATAGTGCTGGCGTTGCAGGTGTAATGCGCGCGCCGTTTCCAGCGCCTGCTGATGATGTTTCGTTACCGCCAACGCGAGCGTTTCTTGCGAGTCGGCCTGATCGTCAAGTTGCTGCTGTTCTTCCAGAAGTGACTGATAATATTGCGGCAATGCCTCCGGGCTGACGTGGTGTTTACGTGCCAGCGAAATCTGCTTTGAGATACGCTGTTCAAGTTCAAACAAGCGGTTAGGGTCGAGATCCAGACGATCGCAGTAGTGGCGTAATTCGTCACTGGCTTCGGCAATCTGAATAGTGGCCTCTTCCAGCATATCAAGTACGCTGGACAGTTTGCTGTCCATACCAATCAATTCGCTGACCAGTTGTTTTGCAGTGTAAAGCTGACTTTGTAGGTTCGCATCTTCACCGTCGGCCATTAATGCCAGTGCATTCTGGCTGGTCGTAAGCAATTGACCGCTGTTAGCCAGACGTTTGTACTCTTCGTCGATTTGTTCAAACTCGCCGGGCTGCGGATTAAATTCGTTCAGTTCTTTTAATTGGTATTGCAGTAGTTCAGCACGGGCGGCGCGTTCCTGACTTAGTTGTTGATGATGCGCGAGGTCACGGCAGCTTTGATGCCACAACTGATAACGCGCGGTCATTTCCTGGAGCAGAGACGTTTCATTGGCGTAGCCATCAAGCAGGAATTTCTGATGCTCGGGTTTGGTGAGTAACTGATGAGCGTGTTGACCATGGATCTGAATCAGCAATTGACCCAGTTCGCGTAGCTGAGACAGCGGAACAGCCGTACCGTTGATAAAACCACGGGAACGGCCATCGCTACTGATAACGCGACGAAGCAGGCATTCGTGGCCATCTTCCAGTTGGTTTTCTTCCAGCCAGCGCAGTGCTGCGGGCGTATCTTTCAGTGAAAAACGGGCGCACAGATCAGCGCGGGCAGCGCCGGTACGCACCATGTCGGCTTCAGCACGACCACCGAGACACAGGCCGAGAGCATCTATCGCAATAGATTTACCCGCGCCGGTCTCGCCGGTTATTACGGTCATGCCGCTGTGAAAATCAATCTCAAGCTCACGAACGATAGCAAAGTTGCTGATGGTCAGTTGTGCCAACATAGTTGTTTTCCTGTATGAAAAACCATTACTGTTATTGTGTACAGTATAAACTGGTTTTATATACAGTAAAGAGGCTGGCGTAAAATTAGAATAATTTTTTTGACCAGCCGAGCTTGGTACTTAATGTGTTGAAATAGCTGTAATCTTTCGGATGAATCAGATTCAGATGGTAATCACAGCGCCGAATCAGGACATCTTCACCTTCCTGAATCGGCAGTGCTATTTGACTGTCGCAACTGATTTCCAGGTCGTTACGGCGATGCGAAAAACGCAGGCGGATCGTGCTGCTGCTGTTTATGACCAGTGGTCGCGCTGACAGCGTATGCGGGAACATGGGCACCAGGGTAATCGCATCCAGAGAGGGTGTCAGAATCGGGCCACCCGCCGACAGAGAATAGGCGGTAGAGCCTGTAGGCGTCGAAATAATCAGTCCATCGGAACGCTGAGAAAACGCAAAGATCTCGTCGATGTACACTTCGAACTCAATCATATGCGCCACTTTGCCAGGATGTAGTACCACTTCATTAATCGCGGTGCTGATGCGTTTCTGGCAATCTTGCTGGCAGACCTGCGCTTCCAGCAAAAAACGTTTCTCGCTGATGTAATGACCTTCCAGCACATCGGCTAATTGTTGCTGGGCGTTATCGGGATCAAGGTCGGTCAGGAAACCCAGGTTACCACGGTTGATGCCGATGACTTTAATGTCGTAGCGCGCGAGTGTGCGCGCTGCGCCCAGCATATTACCGTCGCCACCAACGACTACCGCGAGATCAGCCAGTTGCCCAATCTCCGCGAGCGTGCCAGTTTTCACATTCTTCAGTTGTAGTTCGTGAGCGATTTGCTGCTCGACGATGACCTCGTAACCTTTTGTGCACAGCCAGCGGTAGAGCATTTCATGTGTTGTCAATGCAGTAGGGTGCCGTGGGTGTCCCACAATGCCAATACACTTGAAATGATTATTCATTTTTCCGAGGTCCTTGTTGCGAAGATTGATGACAATGTGAGTGCTTCCCTTGAAACCCTGAAACTGATCCCCATAATAAGCGAAGTTAGCGAGATGAATGCGAAAAAAACGCGGAGAAATTCATGAGTAGTAAAGAACAGAAAACGCCTGAGGGGCAAGCCCCGGAAGAAATTATCATGGATCAGCACGAAGAGATTGAGGCAGTTGAGCCAGACGCTTCTGCTGAGCAGGTGGATCCGCGCGATGAAAAAATTGCGAATCTCGAAGCTCAGTTGGCTGAGGCCCAGACCCGTGAACGTGATGGCATTTTGCGCGTAAAAGCGGAAATGGAAAACCTGCGTCGTCGTACTGAACTGGATATCGAAAAAGCGCATAAATTCGCGCTGGAAAAATTCATCAACGAATTGCTGCCGGTGATTGATAGTCTGGATCGCGCGCTGGAAGTGGCTGATAAAGCTAACCCGGATATGTCTGCGATGGTTGAAGGTATTGAGCTGACGCTGAAGTCGATGCTGGATGTAGTACGTAAGTTTGGCGTTGATGTGATTGCCGAAACGAATGTACCGCTGGATCCGAACGTGCATCAGGCTATCGCAATGGTGGAATCTGACGACGTTGCGCCGGGTAACGTACTGGGCATTATGCAGAAAGGTTATACGCTGAACGGTCGTACGATTCGCGCGGCGATGGTTACTGTAGCGAAAGCAAAAGCTTAATTAATGTTTTCGTAATAAATTACGGCCCGGCATGTGAATGCTGGGCCGTTTTCGTTACTCCGCCACACTCTCGCGCAGCGGTTTCACAGGAAAAACTTTTACCTGCTTAATCATATTGTCCTGTACGTCGAGAATATCGATATCGTACTCGCCAATACGCACGCGAGTGCCTGCGACAGGAATCTCTTCCAGTGCCTCAAGAATGACGCCATTAACCGTGCGAGCATCATCTTCTGGCAGATGCCAGTTAAAGGCTTTGTTGATTTCTCGCACGTTGGCTGTGCCATCAATAATCACCGAACCGTCGTTTTGCGGCGTCACTTCTTCAGCAAGCGTTGGCGACATCGACGTGGTGAAATCACCGACAATCTCTTCCAGAATATCTTCAACCGTCACCAGTCCCTGAATATCGCCGTATTCGTTGACGACCAGGCCGACTTTCTTTTTATTGCGTTGAAATTTAACTAATTGCGTACTGAGCGGCGTGCCTTCCGGCACAAAATAGATTTCGTCCGCAGCGCGTAGCATGGTTTCTTTGGTGAACTCTTTTTTCTCCGACATGAGCCGCCAGGCTTCACGCACACGCAACATGCTGATGGCGTCGTCCAGCGAGTCGCGGTACAGCACTATGCGCCCGTGAGGAGAGTGGGAGAGCTGGCGGAGAATCGATTTCCAGTCATCGTTGATATCGATGCCGATAATTTCACTGCGCGGCACCATGATGTCATCGACGGTCATTTTTTCCAGATCGAGTACCGACAGCAGCATATCCTGATTGCGGCGAGAAATTTGTGAACGTGATTCGTGCACAATGGTACGCAACTCTTCTTTGCTTAAAGAGCCGCTGACCACGATATCAGTTTTGATGCCCATCATGCGCATTAACATGCGGGTGATAGCGTTCAGTAACCATACCAGCGGCATCATCAAAATTTGCAGCGGTGCTAACAGAAAACTACTCGGATAGGCGACTTTTTCCGGGTACAGCGCGGCGATAGTTTTCGGCAATACTTCGGCAAAAACCAGCACCACGAAGGTCAGCACGCCGGTCGCAATTGCTACACCTGCATCGCCATACAAACGCATCCCGACAATGGTGCCCAGTGCGGAAGCGAGAATATTGACCAGGTTATTGCCGATTAATACCAGGCTTATCAGGCGGTCTGGTTTGCGCAGTAATTTTTCGACCCGTTTAGCCGAACGATTACCCTGCTTCGCCATGTGCCGCAGGCGATAGCGGTTGAGTGTCATCATTCCGGTTTCGGAGCCGGAAAAATAGGCTGAAATGACCACCATGATGATCAGAATTATGATCAACGTGGTAGTAGATATGTGTTCCAGGGGAAACTCCTTTTCTGGTTTAGCTGATTAACTGCTGGACAATTCGGCTGCCGAAGTAGGCCAGTGTCAGAATGACCGCACCCGCGACGTTAAACCAGACGACGCGGCGTCCACGCCATCCTTCATGATAATGCCCCCACAGCAGCACAATATAGACAAACCACGCCACGATAGAGAGCACAGCCTTGTCGATATTTTCCATGCTAAATAAGTTGTGCATGTAGAACAGGCCGGTACAAAGAGTGAGCGTTAACAGCACCACGCCAATTTGCGTGATGTGGAACATTTTACGCTCAATACTCATCAGCGGAGGCATTTCCTGATTAAACGCCAGCTTCTTGTTCTTCAGTTGGTAATCAATCCATGCCAGTTGCAACGCGTACAGGGCCGCAATAATCAGCGTGGCATAGGAAAAGAGCGATAAGCCAATGTGCACCAGCATTCCTGGCGTCGCTTCCAGATGGGTGATGTATTCATTGGGCATGAAGGTCGCCAGCGCCAGATTGATGAGCGCAAAGGCATAAACAATCGGCAACAGCAGCCAACCACGGTTACGTGAGGCCACGATGGTCATTACCGTACAAATCATCAGGCTGACCAGCGAACCGACATTCAACAGGCTAAGGTTTTGTCCGCTATCGCCGCTTGGCAAAATGCGGGCTTCAAGAGCGATAGCGTGGCAGACCAGCGCGATGACCGCAGAAATAATAGCCATTCGCCGCCAGCCGCCGTTTTTTTGCAGCAGACCGGGAACAATCAGCGCGAGACTGACGGAGTAGGCGACGAGCGCGAGCAGAGCAAAAACGGGCATAGTGATGTCGACAGTTTGAGCAATGAGAAAGAAAAGCAGTATAGCGTCAGGTGAACGCTGCTCCAACCGTTGCATAACAACAAAGACGCCTTCATGTTATACTGCGGCAAAATACAGATGATGTGTCGCGATTGCGGCCAACCGTTTCCACCCCAGGCGAGAGACAATGTTTGATAATTTAACCGATCGTTTGTCGCGCACGCTGCGCAATATCAGTGGCCGTGGACGCCTTACTGAAGACAACGTTAAAGATACGCTGCGCGAAGTGCGCATGGCGCTGCTGGAGGCGGACGTCGCTCTGCCGGTAGTGCGTGAGTTTATCAATCGCGTAAAAGAGAAAGCGGTTGGTCATGAAGTTAATAAAAGCCTGACGCCGGGGCAGGAGTTCGTCAAAATCGTCCGTAACGAGTTGGTTGCGGCGATGGGCGAAGAGAACCAGACCCTGAACCTGGCTGCGCAACCGCCTGCGGTGGTGCTGATGGCGGGCCTGCAAGGTGCCGGTAAAACAACCAGCGTGGGTAAACTCGGTAAGTTCCTGCGCGAGAAGCACAAGAAGAAAGTGCTGGTGGTTTCTGCCGACGTTTATCGCCCGGCGGCAATCAAACAGCTTGAGACGCTGGCTGAACAGGTAGGCGTCGATTTCTTCCCTTCAGATGTTGGTCAGAAGCCGGTTGATATCGTTAACGCGGCGCTGAAAGAAGCTAAGCTGAAATTCTACGACGTGCTGCTGGTGGATACCGCCGGTCGTCTGCACGTTGACGAAGCGATGATGGACGAGATCAAACAAGTCCACGCGTCGATTAACCCGGTTGAAACCCTGTTTGTGGTTGATGCCATGACCGGTCAGGATGCCGCCAATACGGCGAAAGCATTCAATGAAGCGTTACCGCTTACCGGCGTAGTGTTGACCAAAGTGGACGGCGATGCGCGTGGCGGTGCGGCGCTTTCTATTCGCCATATTACCGGCAAGCCTATCAAGTTCCTCGGTGTTGGCGAGAAAACAGAGGCGCTGGAGCCGTTCCATCCGGACCGCATCGCGTCGCGTATTCTCGGCATGGGCGATGTTCTTTCGCTGATCGAAGATATCGAAAGCAAAGTTGACCGCGCGCAGGCAGAGAAATTAGCCAGCAAGCTGAAAAAAGGCGACGGCTTCGATCTTAACGATTTCCTTGAGCAGCTGCGCCAGATGAAAAATATGGGCGGCATGGCCAGCCTGATGGGCAAACTGCCGGGTATGGGGCAGATCCCGGATAACGTGAAATCGCAAATGGACGATAAAGTGCTGGTGCGTATGGAAGCCATCATCAACTCGATGACGATGAAAGAGCGCGCTAAGCCAGAAATCATCAAAGGTTCGCGTAAACGCCGTATCGCTGCCGGTTGCGGTATGCAGGTACAGGACGTTAACCGTCTTCTGAAGCAGTTCGACGACATGCAGCGCATGATGAAGAAAATGAAGAAGGGCGGAATGGCGAAGATGATGAGAAGCATGAAGGGTATGATGCCGCCGGGGTTTCCTGGTCGCTAATCGGCCTGGCTTGTTTGCCATTTTTGCACCGGGGTGTGCTCGTCATCCTCATGTACTGCGTGTACGCTCCGGTGACTGCGCGCACTCCGGCACCAAACTGGCTGCACCGCCGACGGCCTTTTACAGCAGAGTTAGCAACTGTTGATTGCAATTTCTGCAAAAATGAGTAAAATTTTCGGGCTTTTAATATGACACCGGACTCCGTTCCTCGATGGGGTCCGGTTGTTTTATTCACACAAGAGGATGTTATGGTAACTATTCGTTTAGCACGTCACGGCGCTAAAAAGCGTCCGTTCTACCAGGTTGTTGTCGCTGACAGCCGTAATGCACGCAACGGTCGCTTCATCGAGCGCGTTGGTTTCTTCAATCCAATCGCTAGCGAAAAAGAAGAAGGCACCCGCCTGGATCTGGATCGCATCGCTCACTGGGTTGGCCAGGGCGCAACTATTTCTGATCGCGTTGCTGCGCTGATCAAAGAAGTAAACAAAGCAGCTTAATCTGTCACGGTGGTCATGATGAGCAAACAACTCACCGCGCAAGCACCTGTTGATCCCATCGTTTTGGGAAAAATGGGTTCGTCTTACGGTATTCGTGGGTGGCTCAGAGTGTTTTCTTCCACCGAAGACGCCGAAAGCATTTTTGACTATCAGCCCTGGTTTATCCAGAAGGCGGGTCAGTGGCAGCAAGTCCAGCTGGAAAGCTGGAAGCACCACAATCAGGATATGATCATCAAGCTGAAAGGCGTTGACGATCGTGATGCGGCGAACCTGCTGACGAATTGTGAGATTGTCGTGGATTCATCGCAGCTGCCTCAGCTTGAAGAGGGCGACTACTACTGGAAAGACCTGATGGGCTGCCAGGTAGTGACCACTGAAGGCTACGATCTCGGTAAAGTCGTCGACATGATGGAAACCGGATCTAATGACGTTCTCGTCATTAAGGCAAACCTGAAAGATGCGTTTGGTATCAAGGAACGTCTCGTACCGTTCCTCGATGGGCAGGTTATCAAGAAAGTCGATCTCACTACTCGTTCAATCGAAGTAGATTGGGATCCTGGTTTTTAAACCACCGGATAAACGGTAAAAGACGGCGCTATGTGGATTGGCATAATTAGCCTGTTTCCTGAAATGTTCCGCGCAATTACCGATTACGGGGTAACTGGCCGGGCAGTGAAAAATGGCCTGCTGAGCATCCAGAGCTGGAGTCCACGTGACTTCACGCATGACCGGCACCGTACCGTGGACGATCGTCCTTACGGCGGCGGACCGGGGATGTTAATGATGGTGCAACCTTTACGGGACGCCATTCATGCAGCAAAAAGCGCGGCGGGTGAAGGCGCTAAGGTGATCTATCTGTCACCGCAGGGGCGCAAG
Source organism: Escherichia sp. MOD1-EC5433 (assembly GCF_002966005.1). Classification (NCBI taxonomy): domain Bacteria; kingdom Pseudomonadati; phylum Pseudomonadota; class Gammaproteobacteria; order Enterobacterales; family Enterobacteriaceae; genus Escherichia; species Escherichia sp. MOD1-EC5433. Next base: position 882,507 of record NZ_PTRL01000001.1, read on the forward strand.
CTTGATCAAGCGGGCGTCAGCGAACTGGCAACGAATCAAAAATTGATTCTGGTGTGCGGTCGCTACGAAGGTATAGATGAGCGCGTGATCCAAACCGAAATTGACGAAGAATGGTCAATCGGCGATTACGTTCTCAGCGGTGGTGAGTTACCAGCAATGACGCTGATTGACTCCGTTTCCCGGTTTATTCCGGGCGTACTGGGTCACGAAGCATCAGCAACGGAAGATTCCTTTGCTGAAGGATTGCTGGATTGCCCGCACTATACGCGGCCTGAGGTGTTAGAAGGGATGGAAGTTCCGTCAGTGTTACTGTCGGGCAACCATGCCGAGATACGTCGCTGGCGTTTGAAACAGTCGCTGGGTCGTACCTGGCTTAGAAGACCTGAACTTCTGGAAAACCTGGCTCTGACTGAAGAGCAAGCAAGGTTGCTGGCGGAGTTCAAAGCGGAACACGCACAACAGCAACATAAACATGATGGGATGGCGTAAGCCCCCGAAATATCAGTTTACCCAGGATAAGAGATTAAATTATGAGCAACATTATTAAGCAACTTGAACAAGAGCAGATGAAGCAGGACGTACCTTCCTTCCGTCCGGGTGATACCGTGGAAGTGAAAGTATGGGTTGTTGAAGGTTCCAAAAAACGTCTGCAGGCATTCGAGGGCGTGGTTATCGCTATTCGTAACCGCGGTCTGCACTCTGCATTCACTGTTCGTAAAATTTCCAACGGCGAAGGCGTTGAGCGTGTCTTCCAGACTCACTCTCCGGTAGTTGACAGCATTTCTGTCAAACGTCGTGGTGCTGTTCGTAAAGCTAAACTGTACTACCTGCGTGAGCGTACTGGTAAGGCTGCTCGTATCAAAGAGCGCCTCAACTAAGATTTCGCTTAAGCGACATCCTGTTAAGAAGGGCTGGCCAATTGGCTGGCCCTTTTTTTATCTATTGAAATTGCGTTTACGGTGCACTAATCACCACAGCGACGCGACGGTTCTCAGCGCGACCCTGTGCTGTCTTGTTACTTGCAATAGGATATTTTTTCCCTAAACCCTGAGTAGTGAGATTACTGCGCGGAATTTGCCCACCCTCAGCCCAGGCATCGGCGACGACATTCGCTCGCTTCAGTGATAAGGCTTCGTTGTAGCTATCTTCACCATAGTTATCGGTGTGACCATCCATACGGGCGTGTGTTAGCCCGGTAGAGGTCAGTTTTGCCGCCATGGTCTGGATTTGTTGCTGACTTTCCGGAAGCAGTTTGTAGTCATTTTTAGCAAACAAAATAGTGTCGGATAAGCCAAGCGACCAGTCACCTGCAGATTCAGTAAAACCATAAGACTGCATAGCAGCGACTTGCTCTGGGGTGAATTTGCCTTGTGGAGTCTGGCAACCAGCCAGTATCAGAGTGGAGAAAACCAGAGGTGCTACCAGTTGCTTTATCATGTAGATATTTCCTTGTTATTTCACCAGCTTTTCGGCGCGCTGATGTTTGGCCTGATACATATTACGATCGGCAAGCTCTTGTAATTTTTCCGCAGAAGCGTGTTCGCGAGTCAGAGCGTATCCAATACTTAAGGTCATACTGGTCTGGTGACCGTTATGGAGATCGAATGGGCGATGAAAGGTTTGTGTGAGAGCTGTACAGATACGCTGTACTTCATATTCTGACAGTACGCCATACAGAATCATGGCGAACTCATCGCCTCCTATACGGTACGCTTGATGCCGTTTCCCGCTAAATTCCATTAACCGTGTTGCTATCTCGATCAAGACCTGATCGCCCGTCGCGTGACCCCATGTGTCATTGATATATTTAAAATTATCGCCATCAAGAAAAAGTAAGGCTGAGGTTTCCCGAACGGTAGAATCACTCATTAACGTATTGATGCAGTTGCGAAATGCTGCGCGGTTAGCCAGGCCGGTTAACGGATCATGCAGGGCAGTACGTAAGAGTTGCGCATTTTTTGCCTGTAAACGAAGCTGCCACTCTTCCATTTCATCCAGCAGACTATTGAAGTCGAGAGCAAAGCGGTGAAATTCTTCGATACGCTCTTCCGAAACTCGTCGGGAAAAATTGCGGTTAGATCGCACATCATGAACTACATCAGTAATGTTTTTTAGCGCCTCCACCAGTCCGTTATGCAAATGGCGGGTGAGGGTGATTGCAATGCCTGATGCCAGCAGAATACAACCGGTAAGCACAGCGAGTGAAAACCAGATGAAATGGCTGATTGAACTGTCGCGAGCGGTTAAATGGACTTCGCCGATGATTTTTCCATTGTGGCGAATGGGCTGAATTACCGGTGCGGGAAAGAGCCAGTGGCTAATGAAATTACTGAATCTATCTCCCGGTTCTCTGGCTGTGTAGTGCCAGGATGCAATGATATTTTGCTGATTATCACGTACTTCAGCGGTTGAAAATTGACCTTGCTGCCCCAGCGCGGCCAGGGTTTCTGTCGCTGCCGGACCATCGGCAAAAACGACCGCTGCTTCCAGACTATAAGTCATGGTTGCTGCGGTGAGCGCCAGATTTTTTTGCGTATATTGTTTCAGGGTCAGTACCGACGTCACGGAAAGCAGCAGCCAGATCAGCGTCATGGTGATAAAGATGCTGGTCATGCTGATGTTGCGTAATGCTCTTTTAAACGTTGGTCGCTTATTAAGAGAATTATCGTTATCCATCTTTTTTCTTCCGAGCGAGCATTAAGACATCCGGGTTGACCTTTACACCACTACGCGATAAGGCATCCAGGTTTACGGCAAATCTGACATCATTATTGTTGATGATCAGACAAAAGGCGCTGCCAATAATGCACTCTGCATTTTGTTCGGCAATTAATAATAACGCCTTAGACGGATATTGTTTGATTAATTCCATCTGGAATGTCGGTGATTCGTTGCCAAAATAAAAACCATTGCAGTCTGAAATCAGTGCTTCTTGTTTGCTGTGAATGATGACGGGCAGATAAGGTAAAGAAGTCGCGCCATTATCTTGCAGGGCGGTACTAAAACGTGAAGATGAAAAAATACATAGCTTTGGCGGGCCAGATAACGCTGGCCAGCGAGTGTAGCTGACAATACCGGAAACCATCAGGCGCACATTTTTCGCAGCGTCAGTGGTTTCCTGAGCAAGTAATGGTGCGCTCGGCAGGAGGGAAATCAGCAGTAAAAACAGCCGGTGAGAAAAACGCATTCAGGGATCCTCACCACCGTCGCTCGAAATGCATCGATAATTTTTTCAGAATACTTATTAAAATATCATTCTTTTATGCGGGCGTCATCACGATGAGAATTAAAGTTTTAATGAGTTAAATCTTATGATTAATTTGTTGATGGCGCTCCGGTTAATTTAATCGCATCGTGCTGGCATTTTCCTCTGCTCCTTTTTGCCATACTTCATGTAGTTGGTTGGCATTTTCAACATTGTTGCAGCTGGCAGGGAAACTTTTACCGGAAAGCCCTCGGGCATAAGTAAAGTCGGTTTGGCAGGTTTTCTTTTGTCCTTCGGCATATCCTTTAAGGTATACCTCCCGATCAGCCTGTGAATCGCTAAATGTATCGCGATCTTTTATGGCAATACCTGATATTGCATCTTCCATACCAACATCATACCAGTCGGTGCTGGTTAAGTTTGGCGCGTGAGTATAAGGATCAATCTGGCAACCACAAACCACTAAAGCCAACAAGGGACCGATAAATTTTTTCATCATTTTCTCTCCTTTTTCAAAGCATAGCGGATTGTTTTTAATGAGGGTGTAAATTTATTTATACGAATTTTGAGGCTTTTAGCTTATTAAAATTGCATGTGTAAAGTAATGTTTACGAAATATGGATTGAAATCTTTACTTGTTGTGTTATCGTTACGTCATCCTCGCTGAGGATTGACTATCGCAAACGAGCATAAACAGGATCGCCATCATGAAAAAAGACGCGCTGAATAACGTACACATTACCGACGAACAGGTTCTGATGACCCCGGAACAGTTGAAGGCAGCTTTTCCATTAAGCCAGCATCAAGAAGCCCAGATTGCTGATTCGCGTAAAACTATTTCAGATATTATCGCCGGGCGCGATCCTCGTCTGTTGGTAGTTTGTGGGCCTTGCTCCATTCATGATCCTGAAACCGCTCTGGAATATGCTCGTCGATTTAAAGCTCTTGCCGCAGAGGTCAGCGATAGCCTCTATCTGGTGATGCGCGTCTATTTTGAAAAACCCCGTACTACCATCGGCTGGAAAGGGTTAATTAACGATCCTCATATGGATGGCTCTTTTGACGTAGAAGCCGGCCTGCAAATCGCGCGTAAATTGCTGCTTGAACTGGTGAGCATGGGGCTGCCGCTGGCGACAGAAGCGTTAGATCCAAATAGCCCGCAATACCTGGGCGATCTGTTTAGCTGGTCGGCAATTGGCGCTCGTACCACGGAATCGCAAACGCACCGTGAAATGGCATCCGGGCTATCTATGCCGGTTGGTTTTAAAAACGGCACCGACGGCAGTCTGGCAACGGCAATTAACGCCATGCGCGCTGCCGCTCAGCCACACCGTTTTGTTGGTATTAACCAGGCAGGGCAGGTTGCGTTGCTACAAACTCAGGGGAATCCGGACGGACATGTGATCCTGCGTGGCGGTAAAGCGCCGAACTACAGCCCTGCAGATGTCGCGCAATGTGAAAAAGAGATGGAACAGGCGGGACTGCGTCCGTCTCTGATGGTAGATTGCAGTCACGGTAATTCCAATAAAGATTATCGCCGTCAGCCTGCGGTGGCAGAGTCCGTGGTTGCCCAGATTAAAGATGGCAATCGTTCAATTATTGGTCTGATGATCGAAAGTAACATCCACGAGGGCAATCAGTCTTCCGAGCAACCGCGCAGCGAAATGAAATACGGTGTATCCGTAACCGATGCCTGCATTAGCTGGGAAATGACCGATGCCTTGCTGCGTGAGATTCATCAGGATCTGAACGGGCAGCTGACGGCACGCGTGGCTTAAGAGGTTTATTATGGTTGCTGAGTTGATCGCGTTACGCGATCAAATTGATGAAGTCGATAAAGAGCTGCTGAATTTATTAGCGAAGCGTCTGGAACTGGTTGCTGAAGTGGGCGAGGTGAAAAGTCGCTTTGGACTGCCTATTTATGTTCCGGAGCGCGAGGCATCAATGCTGGCCTCGCGGCGCGCTGAGGCGGAGGCCCTCGGCGTGCCGCCGGATCTGATTGAAGATATCCTGCGTCGGGTTATGCGTGAATCCTACTCCAGTGAGAACGACAAAGGGTTTAAAACGCTTTGTCCTACGTTGCGTCCGGTGGTTATCGTCGGCGGTGGCGGTCAGATGGGGCGCTTGTTCGAGAAGATGCTGACCCTCTCGGGTTATCAGGTGCGGATTCTGGAGCAACATGACTGGGAACGAGCGGCTGATATTGTTGCCGATGCCGGAATGGTGATTGTCAGTGTGCCTATTCATGTGACCGAACAGGTCATCGCCAAATTACCACGTTTACCGCAAGACTGTATTCTGGTCGATCTGGCATCGGTGAAAAATGGACCGTTACAGGCCATGCTGGCGGCGCATGATGGCCCGGTGCTGGGGCTTCACCCGATGTTCGGCCCGGACAGCGGCAGTCTGGCGAAGCAGGTGGTGGTCTGGTGCGATGGACGCCAGCCGGAAGCATATCAATGGTTCCTGGAGCAAATTCAGGTCTGGGGTGCGAGGCTGCATCGGATTAGCGCCGTCGAACACGATCAGAATATGGCGTTTATTCAGGCACTGCGCCACTTTGCCACTTTTGCTTATGGCCTGCACCTGGCAGAAGAAAATGTTCAGCTTGAGCAACTTCTGGCGCTCTCTTCGCCCATTTACCGCCTTGAGCTGGCGATGGTCGGGCGACTGTTTGCTCAGGATCCGCAACTATATGCTGATATTATTATGTCGTCGGAACGTAATCTGGCGTTGATCAAGCGTTACTATAAGCGTTTTGGCGAGGCAATTGAGCTGCTGGAGAAAGGGGACAAGCAGGCGTTTATCGACAGTTTCCGCAAGGTGGAAAACTGGTTTGGCGATTATGCGCAACGTTTTCAGAGTGAAAGCCGCGTGTTATTGCGTCAGGCGAACGACAGTCGCCAGTAGTCATCTTGTGCCGGGGGAGACATCACCCGGCACGATTTCATCACGCCGGATCAACAGGCACTACGTTCTCACTTGGGTAACAGCCCAATACCTTCATCGAACGGGTGATTTCACCTAATTCTTTCAATGCTTTTTGCATTTCCGCTGATTCAAGATTGGCCTGAATATCCAGATAAAACATCTCTTCCCACGGATTACCGTGAATCGGGCGTGATTCCAGACGGGTCATAATCAGATTGTGGTTACGCAGTACCAGCAACGCTTCTACCAGTGCACCAGCTTGTTGTCCGGTCGCCATTAACAGCGTGGTTTTTGCCGGAACCTGGTCAGACACGTTAATCGCTTTACGTGCCAGCACCACAAATCGGGTGAAGTTTTGTCGCTGATTTGCCTCAATACGTTCCAGTACCTGTAAACCGTACAAAGTGCCGCCTGCCTCGCTCCCCAGTGCAGCAACATGCGGTGATTTTGCCTGTGCAACCTTTTCCATCGCCGCAGACGTACTTTCGGTATATTCAATCTTCCAGTGCGGGTAACGATTAAGAAATTTACTGCATTGCTGGAACGGCTGTGGATGGCTGTAGACTGTAGTGATGGTTGATAAATCTGTAGTACCAGAAACCAGCAGGCAGTGGTCGATGGTCAGCGTCATCTCGCCGACAATCGATAAGCTGGTATGTTGCAGTAGATCGTAAACGTCGTTTATGGCACCTGAGCTGGTATTTTCAATAGGTACAACGGCATAGTCGGCCTGACCCGTTTCCACCTGATTAAAAATATCGGCAAATTTTGCGCAACCGCTTTCAATAAATTGTTCGAAATGGCGGGCGGCGTACTGACGTGCGGCAAGGTGTGAATAGGAACCTTTAGGGCCGAGAAAAGCAATACGAGCTGAATGTGGATTAATTTTATTGAGATGCTGCTGGAGCAGTGCCTGCTGAGTTAATACGGAATCTTCAATGATGAGCTGGAACAGGCGAGTAATGTAATGGGCGTCCAGATGGTGCGCTTTACCGAGCGTAATTAATCTTTCCAGTAAATCGCGTTCACGATCAATATCACGTACCGGGCGATGCGAGAGCAGTTTGGCTTTTCCCACCTCGACGGCCAGTTCGCGCCGCTCTGCCAGTAACGCCAGTAATTTTTCATCCAGCGCGCTGATTTTCTCGCGCAGCGCCAGTAATGGGTTTTCCGATGTCATAGTGTTGCCTTTTTTGTTATCAATAAAAAAGGCCCCCCGGTTTGGGAGGCCTTATTGTTCGTCTTCGCATTCTGTTTCACACGACGAAACGCCTCCCATTCAGGGGAAGGTAAAAAAGAATGCGAAGAAGAACGGCGTGTGTTTCATGTTTGTTTCCTTAAGCGACTTCAGTACAGTACCTGTACTGTTTTCACGCTGTCAACAAAAAACGCGCCCGAAGGCGCGTTGGCGATACACTCAATATAAAGGACTACTCTTCTTCAACTTCTTCGACGAAGTTGGCGTCTTTCACCGATGTTGCGGCACGACGTGCTTCGCCTTTGTGCTGCAGTTTATTGAGCTGCCGTTCCAGCTTGTTGATCAATTCGTTAATTGCGGTGTACATATCTTCATGTTTACCACTGGCAACCAGAACGCCGTTAGGTGTATTGATTGTGGCGTCAGCAACGAACCCTTGTGGCTCTTTGGACAGAATGATATGTGGATTAATCAGATGTGTTTGCCATTTTTCCAGTTTGGCGAGACGGTCTGCGACATGTTGGCGGATGGCCGGAGTAATTTCCATTTGTTTGCTGGTAATGTTCATTGTCATAAATTTTACCTCTTGTCTTCCCGTCTTGGTGAATTCAGCATACCGTTCCTGATGTCAAAATATGTGATGGAAATCTCATAATTTTGTCACTTTTTGTCAACGAAGCTTTTTTGTGAGAAATCGCAGGAAGAGGTGTTTTTTTACTTGAGGAATGTCTCAAACCGAGCCATATTTGATGAGATCGGTCGCGACTAAATAGCTTCAGTCACGGTTGTTATAGAATAAAAAAACGGCAGCTTAAGGGCTGCCGTTTTGCGTCTCAGAATTCTGTTATGTATTGCTGCTATTTGCGGCGATGATTTTTGCTACTTTTTCAGCTTGTGCATTCATCTGCATCTGACGGTATGCATTTTCCATCAGCGGCAGCGCATCACGCGTAGCCTGGGTATCCGGGTAGTCGCGCAACATGCCTTCTACGCGGTTAACGACGGCAACCCATGCGCCACGTTCTGTATAGTACTCGGCAACGGAGTATTCATATTTCGCCAGGCGATCTTTCAGGAATACCAGACGTTTGGTGGCATCGGTGGTGTACTGACTGTTCGGATAGCCGCGCACCAGTTTGGAAAAGTCACTAAACGCAGCTCGTGCATGTTGAGGATCGCGATCGCTACGGTCAACGCCAAAGAACCCTTGCAGCGCACTGTCATCCAGCGCCATATTGGTCAGGCCACGCATGTACATGACATAATCGATATTCGGATGAGTCGGGTTGAGGCGAATAAAACGATCGATAGCAGCCTGTGCTAGCGGTAGATCGGCGTTTTTATAGTAGGCGTAGATGAGATCCAACTGCACCTGCTGCGAATACGGACCAAACGGATAGCGATTATCTAACGCTTCCAGTTGCGTTATTGCCTGTCTCCAGTTACCGTCCTGCAGCTTTTGTTGTGCAGTCGCGTAAATTTCATTTGGCGGATTATCAGGTACTTCTTCCTTTGACCCCGAGCAACCCGCCAAAAACAGGCTTAGTGTGGCGGCTGCCACCAGATATTTCATGCGCGTCATGACGTTTTGACTTTCCTCAAAATGTAATACGGGAGATTCTCTGTTCCTGCTCCCGGTTAAGACCAGCTACAATAGCACACTATATTAAACGGCAAAGCCGTAAAACCCCAACGATAAACGAAGAAGCAGTATATATGGCACAACGAGTACAGCTCACTGCAACGGTGTCCGAAAACCAACTCGGACAACGCTTAGATCAGGCTTTGGCCGAAATGTTCCCGGATTATTCACGTTCGCGGATAAAAGAATGGATCCTCGACCAGCGCGTGCTGGTTAACGGCAAAGTTTGTGATAAGCCGAAAGAAAAAGTATTGGGTGGCGAGCAGGTTGCCATCAACGCTGAGATTGAAGAAGAAGCACGTTTTGAACCGCAGGATATCCCGCTGGATATCGTCTATGAAGACGAAGACATCATCGTCATTAATAAACCACGCGACCTGGTAGTACATCCTGGTGCGGGTAACCCGGATGGCACGGTATTGAATGCGCTGCTTCATTACTATCCGCCCATTGCTGATGTTCCGCGTGCGGGCATTGTTCATCGTCTGGATAAAGACACCACTGGCCTGATGGTTGTGGCAAAAACCGTTCCGGCTCAGACGCGTTTAGTCGAATCTTTGCAAAGGCGTGAAATTACTCGTGAGTACGAAGCGGTGGCAATTGGTCATATGACCGCTGGCGGTACGGTGGATGAGCCAATCAGTCGCCACCCAACCAAACGTACTCACATGGCGGTACATCCGATGGGCAAACCGGCGGTCACTCACTATCGCATCATGGAACACTTCCGTGTGCACACGCGTCTGCGGTTGCGTCTGGAAACTGGACGTACGCACCAGATCCGCGTGCATATGGCGCATATCACCCATCCGCTGGTGGGCGATCCGGTTTATGGTGGTCGTCCGCGTCCGCCAAAAGGGGCTTCGGAAGCATTTATCTCCACGCTGCGTAAGTTTGACCGCCAGGCGCTTCATGCAACCATGCTGCGTCTTTATCACCCAATCTCCGGCATCGAAATGGAATGGCATGCGCCTATTCCACAAGATATGGTGGAGCTGATTGAGGTGATGCGCGCCGATTTCGAAGAGCATAAGGATGAAGTTGACTGGTTATGAGTAAGCTGATTGTCCCGCAGTGGCCGCTGCCAAAAGGTGTTGCGGCTTGTAGCTCTACCCGTATCGGCGGCGTGAGCTTGCCGCCTTACGACTCGCTCAACCTCGGCGCCCATTGTGGCGATAACCCGGATCACGTTGAGGAGAATCGCAAGCGGCTTTTTGCTGCGGGCAATTTGCCTTCAAAACCGGTTTGGCTTGAGCAGGTGCACGGTAAAGATGTGCTTAAGCTTACTGGCGAACCTTATGCTTCAAAACGAGCGGATGCCTCTTATAGCAACACGCCCGGCACGGTTTGTGCTGTGATGACTGCCGACTGCCTGCCCGTGCTGTTTTGTAATCGTGCGGGAACGGAAGTGGCTGCAGCCCATGCTGGTTGGCGTGGGCTGTGTGCTGGGGTGCTGGAAGAGACGGTTTCCTGTTTTGCTGATAATCCAGAAAATATTCTCGCCTGGTTAGGGCCAGCAATCGGTCCACGCGCGTTTGAAGTGGGGGCGGAAGTTCGCGAGGCATTTATGGCAGTAGACGCCAAAGCGAGTGCAGCTTTTATTCAGCATGGTGATAAGTATCTGGCGGATATTTATCAGCTTGCCCGCCAGCGTCTGGCGAGCGTTGGTGTTGAGCAAATTTTCGGCGGCGACCGCTGTACATTCACGGAAAATGAGACTTTCTTCTCTTATCGTCGCGACAAGACCACGGGTCGTATGGCAAGTTTCATTTGGCTGATATAACCTAAAGAATCAAGACGATCCGGTACGCGTGATTTTCTTTTCACATTAATCTGGTCAATAACCTTGAATAATTGAGGGATGACCTCATTTAATCTCCAGTAGCAACTTTGATCCGTTATGGGAGGAGTTATGCGTCTGGATCGTCTTACTAATAAATTCCAGCTTGCTCTTGCCGATGCCCAATCACTTGCACTCGGGCACGACAACCAATTCATCGAACCACTTCATTTAATGAGCGCCCTGCTGAATCAGGAAGGGGGTTCGGTTAGCCCTTTATTAACATCCGCTGGCATTAATGCTGGCCAGTTGCGCACAGATATCAATCAGGCATTAAATCGTTTACCGCAGGTTGAAGGTACGGGTGGCGATGTCCAGCCTTCACAGGATCTGGTGCGCGTTCTTAATCTTTGCGACAAGCTGGCGCAAAAACGTGGTGATAATTTTATTTCGTCAGAACTGTTCGTTCTGGCGGCACTTGAGTCTCGCGGCACGCTGGCCGACATCCTGAAAGCAGCAGGGGCGACCACCGCCAACATTACTCAAGCGATTGAACAAATGCGTGGAGGTGAAAGCGTGAACGATCAAGGAGCCGAAGACCAACGTCAGGCTTTGAAAAAATACACCATTGACCTTACCGAACGTGCCGAACAGGGCAAACTCGATCCGGTGATTGGTCGTGATGAAGAAATTCGCCGTACCATTCAGGTGCTGCAACGTCGTACTAAAAATAACCCGGTACTGATTGGTGAACCAGGCGTTGGTAAGACTGCCATCGTTGAAGGTCTGGCGCAGCGTATTATCAATGGCGAAGTGCCGGAAGGGCTGAAAGGCCGCCGCGTACTGGCACTGGATATGGGCGCGCTGGTGGCCGGGGCAAAATATCGCGGTGAGTTTGAAGAACGTTTAAAAGGCGTACTGAACGATCTCGCTAAACAGGAAGGCAACGTCATCCTGTTTATCGACGAATTACATACTATGGTCGGCGCGGGTAAAGCCGATGGCGCAATGGACGCCGGGAACATGCTGAAACCGGCGTTGGCTCGTGGTGAACTGCACTGCGTGGGTGCCACGACGCTGGACGAATATCGCCAGTACATCGAAAAAGATGCTGCGCTGGAACGTCGCTTCCAGAAAGTATTTGTCGCCGAGCCAACGGTGGAAGACACCATTGCTATTCTGCGTGGCCTGAAAGAACGTTACGAACTGCACCACCATGTACAAATTACTGACCCGGCAATTGTTGCTGCGGCGACGTTGTCTCATCGCTACATTGCTGATCGTCAGTTGCCGGATAAAGCCATCGACCTGATCGATGAAGCGGCATCCAGCATTCGTATGCAGATAGACTCAAAACCGGAAGAACTCGACCGACTCGATCGTCGTATCATCCAGCTCAAACTGGAACAACAGGCGTTAATGAAAGAGTCTGATGAAGCCAGTAAAAAACGCCTGGATATGCTCAACGAAGAACTGAGCGACAAAGAACGTCAGTACTCCGAGTTAGAAGAAGAGTGGAAAGCAGAGAAAGCATCGCTCTCTGGTACGCAGACTATTAAAGCGGAACTGGAGCAGGCGAAAATCGCCATTGAACAGGCTCGCCGTGTGGGTGACCTGGCGCGGATGTCTGAACTGCAATACGGCAAAATCCCGGAACTGGAAAAGCAACTGGAAGCCGCAACGCAGCTCGAAGGCAAAACTATGCGTCTGTTGCGTAATAAAGTGACCGATGCCGAAATTGCTGAAGTGCTGGCGCGTTGGACGGGGATTCCGGTTTCTCGCATGATGGAAAGTGAGCGCGAAAAACTGCTACGTATGGAGCAAGAACTGCACCATCGCGTTATTGGTCAGAATGAAGCGGTTGATGCGGTATCTAACGCGATTCGTCGTAGTCGTGCGGGGCTTGCCGATCCAAATCGCCCGATTGGTTCATTCCTGTTCCTCGGCCCAACTGGTGTGGGTAAAACTGAACTTTGTAAGGCGCTGGCGAACTTTATGTTCGATAGCGACGAGGCGATGGTTCGTATCGATATGTCCGAGTTTATGGAGAAACATTCGGTGTCTCGTCTGGTTGGTGCGCCTCCGGGATATGTCGGTTATGAAGAAGGTGGCTACCTGACCGAAGCGGTGCGTCGTCGTCCGTATTCCGTCATCCTGCTGGATGAAGTGGAAAAAGCGCATCCGGATGTCTTCAACATTCTGTTGCAGGTACTGGATGATGGGCGTCTGACTGACGGGCAGGGAAGAACGGTCGACTTCCGCAATACGGTGGTCATTATGACCTCTAACCTCGGTTCCGATCTGATTCAGGAACGCTTTGGTGAACTGGATTATGCACACATGAAAGAGCTGGTGCTCGGTGTGGTAAGCCATAACTTCCGTCCGGAGTTTATTAACCGTATCGATGAAGTGGTGGTCTTCCATCCGCTGGGTGAACAGCACATTGCGTCGATTGCGCAGATTCAGTTGAAACGTCTGTACAAACGTCTGGAAGAACGTGGTTATGAAATCCACATTTCTGACGAGGCGCTGAAACTGCTGAGCGAGAACGGTTACGATCCGGTCTATGGTGCACGTCCTCTGAAACGTGCTATCCAGCAGCAAATCGAAAACCCGCTGGCACAGCAAATACTGTCTGGTGAATTGGTTCCGGGTAAAGTGATCCGCCTGGAAGTTAATGAAGACCGGATTGTCGCCGTCCAGTAATGATAAAACGAGCTCTTCGGGGCTCGTTTTTGTCTATAAGTTAGACGGAAAAGACTATATTTAAGATGTTTTGCCTGAAAAATGAGCGAACGATAAAGTTTTTATATTTTTCGCTTGTCAGGCCGGAATAACTCCCTATAATGCGCCACCACTGACACGGAACAACGGCAGACAAGCCGCCGGGTCAGCGGGATTCTCCTGAGAATCCTGGCAGAGAAAAGCAAAAATAAATGCTTGACTCTGAAAGAGGAAAGCGTAATATACGCCACCTCGCGACAGTGAGCTGAAAGCCGCGTCGCAACTGCTCTTTAACAATTTATCAGACAATCTGTGTGGGCACTCGAAGATACGGATTCTTAACGTCCTCGGACGATAAATGAATACCAAGTCTCAAGAGTGAACACGTAATTCATTACGAAGTTTAATT